>UQTB01000007.1 GCA_900543915.1 uncultured Eubacteriales bacterium
GGCGGCGGCGGGGTATCTGTTTCAGCTAGCGATCGAGGCGGCGCGCAAGGCGCGCCTCGCCGCCCGTGCGAAAAAGGAATACCGCAAGGTGGAAAAGGCCATCGACACAGAGCTCAAAAAACCGGAGGAAAAGGCGGAAATCCCGGCGGTTCCCGTCCGCCCGCCCGTGCGCTACGTCGACGAGGATTTTCCCCTGCAGCGCATGGAGCGCTCGGTCGCGGGCAAAGCGCCGGACAAGGATAAACTGTGCCTGGAGCACGCCGCGGGCGTCATCGAGAAGCTCTCCTATTACGATCTCTCTCCCGCCGACTTAAAGCAGGTGGACGAGCTGGAGCTTCTGCTGAATCAGGCGGAGCGCGAAGGCGTCACGCCGGCGAACAAGGAGCGCATCAACGACGGCTTGTCCGAGCTCCTGAAGATCATGTCAAAGTACGCCGTCTAGCCGTCCCAATCGGGGATATACGCCTCTGAGGCGGAGGACCGCTCCTGAATAAACGCGTTTGCAATCTGCAGCCGTTCGGCGGCGGCGAGCACCTTTTCGTATTCCCGCCGCGTGATCCTGCGCTGCAGCTCTGGAAAAGCGCCGATCTCGCCGAAGGGCGTATACTGTGCCATCAGAGAGAGACAGCACGCGTCTTTGAAGGGGGCGAACCACTCCAGAATTCTGACGCTGTCATCCGTATTGAGGGGCAGAATGAGGTGCCGCACCACGACGCCTCTCTTCATGAGACCGTTCTCTATGAGAACGGTCTTGTTCAGCATATAGCGTATGGCTTCGGAGGCGTACCGGAAGTAATCCGGTTTTCCGGTATACCGCGCGGAGACCGCGGGCGAAAAGTATTTCAGATCGGGGAGATACACGTCCACGAAATCGTTGACGCGTTTCAGCGTCTCCACCGTCTCGTATCCGTGCGAATTCCAGACAACGGTTTTGGGGCGGTAATACGCCATCGCCTCGCAGATCTGCGGGGCGTAATGCGTCGGGTTGACGAGGTTGATGTTGTGCGCGCCGGCCTCTTCCAGCTCGCGGAAAATTTCGGCGAGCTCCCGCGGGGATACGCTCCTTCCCAGCTTTGCGCGGCTCACTTCGTAGTTCTGGCAGAAAACGCACCGCAGGGAACAGCCCGAAAAGAAGATGTTGCCCGCGCCGTTCGTCCCCGAGATGACGGGCTCCTCGTAGGGGTGCAGACCGTATTTGGCGATTCTCATTTCCCTGCCCGCGCGGCATGCGCCGTCGGAAAGTTCCCTATCCGCTCCGCAGGCGTTCGGACAGAGGCGGCATTCGGTTCCCATTTTTTCTTCCTCGTTTGCTTTTTGCTTCGATTATAGCCGTTTTTTCCCCGAATTGTCAACGGTAAGCGAGGGAATGATTGACAATTATCCGAAAATCCTCTATAATAAATAAGTTAAATTACAGAGGTAGATAGAATGAAGCAGTTTTTTACAAGCGAAAGCGTCACGGAAGGGCATCCCGACAAGGTTTGCGATCAGATTTCGGACGCTGTTCTGGATGCGATCATAAAGGAGGATCCGGATGCGCGCGTGGCGTGCGAATGCTGCGCTTCCACCGATTATCTCCTGATCATGGGAGAGATCACGACGGCGGCGAAGCCGGATTTCGAGCGCATCGCGCGGGATAAGATCAGGGAGATCGGCTACACGCAGAAGGCGCTCGGGTTTTCGGCGGATTCCTGCAGGATAGACGTGCGCGTCAACCGCCAGAGCGCGGATATCGCCCTCGGGGTGGACAACGCGCTGGAAACCAAAGAAGGCGGGGAATTTCAGCTGGGCGCCGGCGATCAGGGCATGATGTTCGGCTACGCCGCGGATGAGACGGCGGAGCTGATGCCCCTCCCCATTCTCCTTTCCCATAAGCTGTGCAAGCGCCTTGCGGACGTGAGAAAAGAGGGGATTCTTCCCTATCTGCGCCCGGACGGCAAGGGGCAGGTCACGGTGGAATACCGCGACGGCGTGCCCGCCCGCATCGACGCGGTGGTGCTTTCCGCCCAGCACGCGGACTATATCACCACCGAACAGCTGAGAAAGGATCTGAAGGCTTACGTCATCGAGCGCGTCATTCCCAGGGAGTATCTGGACGCGGATACGAAGTATTACATCAACCCGACCGGCCGGTTTGAGATCGGCGGCCCCACGGGGGATTCCGGCCTCACGGGCAGAAAGATCATCGTCGACACGTACGGCGGCAGATGCAGCCACGGCGGCGGCGCGTTTTCGGGCAAAGATCCCACCAAGATGGACCGGAGCGGCGCCTACATGGCGCGGTATATCTGCAAAAACCTCGTTTCCGCGGGGCTCGCGAAGCGCTGCATGATCGAGATCTCCTACGCCATCGGCGTGGCGAATCCGCTGTCCGTCTTCGTGGATACCTTCGGGACTGGCAAACGGTCGGACGAGGAACTCGCCGCGATCGTCAGAAAGGAGTTTGATCTCCGCCCGTACGCGATCATCGAGACGCTCGGGCTCCGCCGTCCCATCTATTCCAGAACGGCGGCTTACGGCCACTTCGGAAGGAGCGAGTTCCCGTGGGAAAAGCTGGACCGCGCCGCCGACCTGAAACGCTATCTGGTATGAAACGCTTTCTGCGCGCGCTGTTCCGCCCGGACTGGCGGTGTCTGTCCTGCGGGGATGAAATATTCACCGAGGGAAAATACTTCTGTCCGCGCTGTGAAGAGAAGCTGCCCTATCACACGGTGATCTGCGATCACTGCGGCAGGGCGGTACCCGTCGCGCAGAGCTATTGTTACGAATGCAAAAACCAGCTGACCGAGGTGGACCGGGCGCGCAGCGCCTTTTCGTACGAACCGCCGGTGAGCGGGCTCATTCAGTCCTTCAAGTACCGCAACAGGCGTTATCTCGCGGAGGCGTTCGCTTCCGCGCTGGCGCGGGTGTATTTTTCGCAGTGCGAAGTCTGCGATCTCATGGTATTCGTGCCCATGACGCGCCGGCGGGAACGGGAGCGCGGCTACAATCAGACCGCTCTTTTGGCGCGTGAACTGTCCGCGCGCATCGGCGTTCCCCTCGCGGAGGAGGCGCTCGTAAAGATCCGGGATACGCCGCGCCAGGCCGACCTGTCGGCGGCGGAACGGAGGGAAAACCTCGTCGGCAGCTTCCGCGTTCATCAAAGAAAAGAAGTAGAAAATAAAACCATCCTGCTCGTGGACGACGTTCTGACCACGGGAGCGACGGCGGAGGCGATCGCCCGCGCGCTGAAAGGCGCCGGCGCGAAGCGCGTGATCTTATTGACCGTCGCGTCCGTGCGTTCGCGGCGGGAGGAAGAAAAGGAGTAATATATGGGTTTAATCAGGTACATTCTGGGCGGGGAAGGACGCAAGAATTTGAGGCGCCTGGACAAGATGGCGGACAAGGTGCTCGCGCTCGAGGGAAAGTACGCCGCGATGTCGGACGAAGAATTGAAGAGCGTCACGCCTGCGCTCAAAGAGCGGCTCGCAAAAGGGGAAACGCTGGACGATATTCTGTACGACGCGTTCGCCGCCGTCCGGGAAGCCGCGTGGCGCGTGCTCAATATGCGCCATTACAAGGTGCAGGTCATGGGCGGCATCTGCCTGCATCAGGGGCGCGTCGCCGAGATGAAGACGGGCGAAGGCAAGACGCTCGTCGCCACGCTGCCCGCCTATCTGAACGCGCTCGCAGGGGAGGGCGTTCACGTCGTCACGGTCAACGATTACCTCGCCTCCCGCGACGCCGAGTGGATGGGCAAGGTCTATAAATTCATGGGACTCACCGTGGGCTGCGTCGTGCCCGGCATGGAGGACAAGGAGAAGAAAGAAGCCTATCAGTGCGATATCCTCTACGGCACCAACAACGAGCTCGGGTTCGACTATCTGAGAGACAACTTGAAGAGCCGCCTGGAGCAGATGGTGCAGCGCCCGCTCTCCTTTGCCATTGTGGACGAAGTGGACTCCATCCTCATCGATGAGGCGCGTACGCCGCTCATCATCTCGGGCAAGGGGGGAGAATCCTCCGAGAAATACGTCACGGCGAACCGCTTTGTCAAGACGCTGACGTTAGACGAAGATTTTACCATCGACATCAAGGAAAAATCCGTGCAGATCACAGAGTCGGGCGCGGAAAAGGCGGAGCGCTTCTTTAATCTGCAGAACCTCGCGGATATCGAAAACGCCGATTTGAACCACCACATTCAGCAGGCGCTGAAGGCGAATTACATCTTTAAGCGAGACAACGATTACATCGTCAACGACGGCGAAATCATCATCGTTGACGAGTTCACCGGCCGTCTGATGATCGGCCGCCGCTATTCGGACGGCCTCCATCAGGCGATCGAGGCGAAGGAAGGCGTGCAGATCCGCAACGAAAACAAGACGTACGCCACCATCACGTTCCAGAATTATTTCCGCCTCTATAAGAAACTTTCCGGTATGACCGGTACGGCGAAGACGGAGGAAGAGGAGTTCCGTTCCATTTACGGGCTGGACGTCCTGGAGATCCCCACCAACGAGCCCGTCGCGCGCATCGACGCGAACGACGTCATCTATTCCACCGTGAAAGCCAAGGAAAAGGCGATCATCGAGGAGATCAAGGAGCGCCATGCGAAGGGGCAGCCGGTGCTGGTCGGCACGGTCACCGTCGAAAAGTCGGAGGAAATTTCCAGACTTCTCATAAAGGAAAAGATCAAACACAACGTATTGAACGCGAAGAACCACGCGCGCGAGGCGGAGATCGTCGCGCAGGCGGGGCGGTACGGCGCGGTCACGATCGCGACGAACATGGCGGGGCGCGGAACGGACATTCTGCTCGGCGGCAACCCCGAGTTTCTGGCGAAGAGAAAGCTGCGCGAAGAGGGCGTGGAGGAAGAGGATCTCGATCTGGCGACTTCCTATATCTCTGAGGTGCCCGAAAACATCCGCGAGATCCGCGCGCACTACCGCGAAGTATACGACGAGTTCAAAAAGGTGACGGACGCCGAGCGCGAAAAAGTCATCGCGGCGGGCGGCCTGCACATCTTGGGAACCGAGCGCCACGAATCCCGCCGGATCGACAACCAGCTGCGCGGCCGCAGCGGCCGTCAGGGGGATCCGGGGTCTTCGGTGTTCTTCATCTCGCTGGAAGACGACCTTGCCAAGCGCTTCGGCGGCGATAAGATGCAGCGCGTCTATGAATTTTTCAAGGTGGAAGAGGATACGCCGCTTTCCGCGAAGATGCTTTCCCGTCAGATCGAGAACGCGCAGAGGAATATCGAGGGGAGAAACTTCGGCATCCGCAAACACGTTCTCGAATACGACGACGTCATGAACAAACAGCGCGAGGTGATGTACGCCGAGCGCCTGCGCGTCATCAAGGCGCCGGACGTGCACGAGGACATCCTCAACTTTATCCCCGATCACGTGCGCGCCGTCCTCGCCTCGGTCATCGACAACGAAAACAAGCCGGATACCTGGGATATCGACGCGCTGAACAAGGCGATCGAGCAGAAACTGCTTCCGGCGGATTCCAACTTCGTAACCCGCGATAAGGTGGAGAACTGGGACTACGACTATCTTGTTCAGAAGCTGACGGACGAGACCATCCGCGTCTACGAGGACAAGATCGAACGCTATAAAGAACAGGGCATCAACTATCACGAGCTGGAAAAAATCGTCCTCATCAAGAACGTCGATACCAAGTGGATCGACCACATCGACTCCATGGATCAGCTGAGAAAGGGCATCAGCCTCCGCTCTTACGGACAGGTGGATCCCGTCGTGGAATATAAGAAAGAGGGGCTCGAGATGTACGAGGATATGACCGACTCCATCCGCGAGGACACCGTGGGCGTCCTCCTGAAAGCGGAGATCGAAAAGGTTCCCGTGATGAAGCGCGAGGAAAAGCGCGAGTACGTCACGAACGACACCGAACAGGTCAAGCGCCCGGCGAAGGCGGGAAAATCCGTCGGCAGAAACGATCCCTGCCCGTGCGGCAGCGGAAAGAAGTACAAGAATTGCTGCGGCAAAAACGCATAAGAAAGCGCCCCTTCCGGGGCGCTTTTCATCCGAAAGGAGGGAAAACGGCGATTGCGGCCTGGGGCAGGCAACGCAGTCCGCGCGTCTGCCCGCCGTCCCCGATTTCTTGACAGACAGAGCGGGGTATGATATAATATCTGCGGATTTTTTTGCGGAAAACGGGCATATTCGCCCTTGGAGGAAAAATTATGATGACGCCGGACGAATGTAAACAGCGGCTGAAAGAACTGAGAAAAATGCTTGCGGAAGCGAGCGATTCCATGAAGCTGGAAGCGCTCCGCAAAGAGCTGGCGGAAAAGACCGCGCTTTCCGAACGGGAAGAGGTCTGGTCGGATCTGAAACGCTCGCAGCAGCTCGCGCGGGAGATCGCTTCCATCACCGCCAGGACGACGGTCTTTGACCGCGCCGAAAAGGCGATAGACGATACCGAGGAGATCCTCATGCTCGCGGAAGAGGAAAACGACCAGGGACTGCTGGCTGAAATCGAAGAGGACCTCAGGCGCGCGGAGGAAACGGTGGAGGAAATGCACCTCGCGGCGCTCTTAAAGGGAAAATACGACTCCGCGAACGCCATTCTGACCCTCCATGCGGGCGCGGGCGGTACGGAGGCGTGCGATTGGGTGTCTCTGCTCTATCGTATGTACATGCGTTATGCGGAGCGCCGGGGATATAAGGTGTTCGAGCTCGACCGGCTGGACGGAGATGAAGCGGGCATCAAGAGCGTCACCCTGAAAGTGGAAGGGGAGAACGCATACGGCTATCTGAAAGCGGAAAAGGGGGTTCACCGCCTCGTCCGCATTTCTCCCTTTGACGCAAACAAGCGCCGCCATACGTCCTTTGCCTCCCTCGAGGTGATGCCAGAGATCGAGGACAACGAGGAGATCAAGATCAACGCGGAAGATCTGCGGATCGACACCTACCGTTCGGGCGGCGCGGGCGGACAGCACATCAACAAGACGGATTCCGCCGTGCGCATTACGCACCTGCCGACGGGGATCGTCGTGGCCTGTCAGAACGAGCGCAGCCAGGTGCAGAACAGGGAAATGGCGATGAAGATGCTGATGAGCAAGCTCATCGAAAAGCGGGAATCCGAACGGCTGGAGCAGGAGCAGTCTCTGAAGGGCGAGATCAAAAAGATCGAATGGGGCAGCCAGATCAGAAGCTATGTGTTCTGCCCGTATACGCTCGTAAAGGATCATCGCACGGGCTTTGAGAATTCCAACGTCACTGCGGTGATGGACGGGGATATCCACCCGTTTATCATCGATTATCTGAAGAAGTCGCAATGAGTTACGCCGACGCCGTCCGCGCCCTCCCCGTCCGGGAGGACGCGCTGATTCTGGGAATCGAGACTTCCTGCGACGAGACCGCGGTTTCGCTCGTGCGGGGCGGGAGAGAGGTGCTGGCGGACGAAATTATCTCGAGCGCGGCGGAACATGCGAAGTTCGGCGGCGTCGTCCCCGAGATCGCGTCCCGCGCGCACACGGAGGCGATTTCCGTCGCCGCTGCGCGCGCGCTGAAGGCGGCGGGGGTTTTCCTGCCGGAGGTAGACGCGGTCGCCGTCACCTACGGGGCGGGACTCTTGGGCGCGCTGCTGGTGGGCGTGTCGTATGCGAAGAGCCTCGCGTTTGCGCTGAACAAGCCGTTGATCCCGGTCAGCCACATCAGGGGACACATGGCGGCGGCGTACCTGGCAGACAAAACGCTGGAGCCTCCCTTTTTGTCCCTGCTGACGAGCGGCGGGCATACCGCGCTGATCCATGTTTCGGACTATGAAAAAATGGAGGTTCTGGGCGGAACGCTGGATGACGCCGTTGGCGAAGCATTCGACAAGGTTGCGCGCGTGCTGGGGCTTTCCTATCCGGGCGGGCCCGCCGTGGAGCGCCTCGCGCGGGAGGGACGAAACGTCGTGCCGCTTCCCAAAATGCTGAAAGGGGCGAAGGGATACGACGTCTCGTACAGCGGGCTGAAGACCGCCGTCATCAACTACGTCCATACCAGAGAGCAGCGCGGGGAAGATTGGAGCCGGGCGGACGTCGCGTGTTCCTTTCAGCATGCCGCGCTGGACGTGCTCGTCGAAAAAGCCGTCGAAGCGGCGCAGGAACGCGGGCTGAATACCGTCGTCTCGGGCGGCGGCGTCGCGGCGAACGGCTATCTGCGCAGCCTTCTTGCGGAGCGGTGCGCGGCGGCGGGCATAAAGGCCGTGATTCCCGACAAAAAACTCTGTACAGACAACGCCTCCATGATCGCGGCGGAAGGGTATCTTCAATACCGCGCGGGGAACTTTGCCGATCTCAGCCTGAACGCCGCGGCAAACGTTCCGCTGAAATGAGCGCGGTTTTGCGGGAATAAAACAAGCCGAAACGGCTCGTGCCGGCAAGAGAGATCCGGATCGTTCCGGCGCTTTCATGCGGACGGCGCCGGGAGATGAATCTGCAAAAAAGGGAAGCGTTGAAGAACGCTCTCCATAGAGATGAAAAAAGGCGAAGAATGATCGCATTCTTCGCTCTTTTCATTGCATGATAAACAGAAATTGATCCATCATGGATCCGCGCGTTCCGATTGTTTCTCCAAAAGATATTTCAGCATGGTTACTTCTCGTCTGACCCTGACATAATATTCGCTTTGCTGATATTGCGGAACCGCTTTCCCTGTGCAGCGCAGAATGTCTTCCGCCGTTTCAGGAACGGGAAGAGGCTGCAGATCGGCGAAGCTGCCGAGGGGAAAGAGCACAGAGGAAGTACCTTCGGTCAGCCAGGTTTTCGCGATCTTTTTGAACGTTTGAAAATCGCATTCATATTCGGGAACCATGCGGAAGACGTATTTTTTCTCTCCGTCCACGTACCAACACAAGTCAAGCAAAATTCGCATCTCTTTTTTAAGCTCAACTTCCGGTTTAACCTTCAATTCCGATGCGATTTTCTGCATTTGCCCGTAAAGCGGCAGATCTTTGATTGTGCTGTCCGCGGCGGACAAAATGCTGTCTTTCAGGCTGTCGTCCGCGTACGCCATGTGATAAAGGGAAAAGGCCTCATGCGACACACAGGAAAACAGGCATTTTTCGCCTTTGAACAAACTGAGATTTTCGAGAAAAACAGTTCGTCCGTCTCCGAACATACAAGTAAGACTCTCGTCAAGAATGTGCTTTTTAAGCGGTGCCGTCAGTTGAAAGCGGAAGTGATTCCCCCGCATTCCTCCGTCGCTTTCCCCTTGCCGGCAGGACAGAAAGGCGGGAACGATATTCTCGTATCGCGTACCGTAAAGTTCGTTAATGTCTCCCAGTCCGTAAGATTCGTCCCCCAAGAATTCGGCTGTATCGCTTGCGGACAAAATCGCGTTTGCGACAGATCTCTGCACTTCGTCAAATATCGTATAGCACGGGATCTCTTCAAAATACATTGCCGCTCCGTATGATCATTTCTCTTTATAATCTTTGGTAAAATTTCCTATAAAACCTGCGGGAAGGGGTGTCCTTTTCCCGGCGTGTTCAGGCTTTCGTTGAGGGGAGATTCAGCCTGTCCCCGTAGCGTTTCAATAAATTCAGAAGGCAGTAGAGCTGTACGGAGATCTTCTTTTCGCCGAACAGCGCTTCGGGGGGCTGCAAGAGCGCCTGGTCGAGCCCGATGTATTCTTGATTGCAGATCTCGTTGAAGTCCATGACGGCGCGGTTATCCTCCAGCTCTTGCCTCTCAATCTCTTCCTTTTTGTTTTTGAAAAAATTTTCAGCTTCTTTTTTATTGCAGGACAGCAGCGTGATGCCGAAAAAGTCCGGCTTGCCGCCGCGGTTTAACAGGCGGATATAGCCGCAGACAATCGTCTCCTTAAAACAGGAGGGGGGAAGATGGCTCTCCTCCGCCAGTTCGCGTTCCATGGCGCGGGAGAGAAAGGCGCCGAAGTCGCATTCGTACTTTTTCATGGAGCGGTAATAGCGGTATTCCCTGCGC
The DNA here is from genome assembly GCA_900543915.1 of uncultured Eubacteriales bacterium. Lineage (GTDB taxonomy): Bacteria > Bacillota > Clostridia > Christensenellales > Borkfalkiaceae > UMGS621. The sequence goes on from UQTB01000007.1 coordinate 9,944, forward strand.
GCGATCTGCGCTTCTTCCTGCTTTTCAAAGACTTTTTTGTATTTAGGATCTTTGTTAACGGCGGAAAGGGCGTCTTTTCTCGCTTTCTTCCAGTTCTGTTTTGCGGCGCGGTACGCGCGCTTTTTTTCGGCTAGCAGCTGTTTTTTCTCCTTTTTGTCCTGCTCGAAGAGGTCCTCGAAGTCGGCGGAGCCGGAGCCGCTCGGCACGTAGCAGTCGTTGTTGACGTCGTTCCGGTTGTGCTGGCGGTTGATTATCAGATATCTGTCCGACGTGACCGCGAGCGTACTTGCGCCCACGATGTTGGCGGCAGGGCTGTCCGTCAGGTTATAGAGCATGCCGTAGCGGTCCACGGTCATCTTTTTGCCGTCGTAGACGGAGGAAAAATCCGCCTCGAACACCTGATCGAATATGAGGTCGTTGGACGTCATGTTGGAGAAGTAATCCGTCTTCTGCACCCAGACGCAGGGCGGCGCGCCGTCCCGCTGTTTCCGCTTCCAGTTTTCCGCGGACAGCATGTCCGTTCTCAGCCGCACGAGATTGCCGTTGAAGATGTTTTTCCCCTGGGAAATTTTTTCGCTCACGATCTGATAGAGCGCGCGCCGCTGTTCTTCGTTCATGGCGGGCTTATGCGGCACGACTTTCAGCCGCATGCCGCGCGCCGAAGCGAGGAGCGCGTCGTCCGCCGCGGGAGAGGAAAGATAGATCTCGTTTTCCCACTGCTCCCAGCGATAGCCGTTTTCCTCAAACGTCTTGGTGTGTTTTTTCATCACGCTCTCGACGACTTCCCGCTTCCAGGTGTTCTGATGAATCAGCTGGCGGTTGAAATATCCGCGGTAAAGCGCTGCTCCGGAGCGTACCGCCCCGTATCCCGTGATGATCGCGGTGGCGGCGGACAGCAGGAGATCGGCGATTTCCTTGATTCCGTCCGCGCGCGTCGCGCCCGCGAGCTCGACGGCGTTGACAACCGTGCTCGCGGCGGCTGCCGCAAACGTCGCAAAAAAGGCGATCAGCGTGTAAAAGAAGCCGGACCGCAGAACGGAATACAGCTTGATTTTCGTTGCAGAATATTCTTTTCCTTTTTTTCTTTTTTTCTCTTTCTTCTCTTTTTTTTCTCTTTTCATGTCCGTTTGCCGTAAATGCTGCCGCCGTCCGCGTCGATGGCGACGACGACGGGGAAGTCCTCTATCTCGAGGCGGTGCACTCCCTCCGAGAGAAGGTCGGGAAAGGCGATGCACTCGCTTTTCCGGATGGCGTTTCCGTAGGTCGCGCCCAGCCCACCGATCGCGGCAAAGTAGACCGCCCTGTTCCTGACGATGCTCTTCACCACCGCTTCGCCCCGCTCGCCCTTGCCGATCATGCCCTTCAGCCCGGCGTCCAGAAGGGCGGGGGTGAACACGTCCACGCGGTAGCTGGTGGTGGGGCCGCAGCTGCCGCTGCTTTTTCCCGCCGGCGCGGGGCAGGGGCCCGCGGAGTAGATGGTCTGCCCCGCGAGCGCGAAGGGCAGCGGTTCTCCCTTTTTCATCATCTCCGTCAGCCGCCGGTGCGCCGCGTCGCGCGCGGTATAGACGACGCCGGACAGCAGGACTCTGTCTCCCGCTTTCAGCGAGCCGAACAGCGGCGCATCCTCGGGAAGCCTGATTTTCTTGACCATATTACAGAATTTCCTCCTCGCAGCGCGCGCAGTGGCACTGCATGTTGACCGCCACGGGAAGCCCGGCGATGTGGGTGGGGAGCACCTCGATCGCCACGCTCAGCGCGGTGATGTCCCCGCCGAAGCCCTGCGCGCCGATCTGCAGCGCGTTGACGGCGGAAAGCGCCCGTTCCTCCAGTTCCCTGACGTCCGCGCGCTCCGCAGGCGCTCCGACCGGGCGCAGAAGCGCCTTTTTTGCCAGATATGCGCACTTGTCGAACGTGCCGCCCACGCCTACGCCCACGATGACGGGGGGACAGGGGCGGCTGCCCGCATCCCTGACCGCCGAAACGACGGCGTTCACGATGCCCTCTTTGCCCGCGGCGGGGGTGAGCATATAGAGCTTGCTCATGTTTTCGCTGCCGAAGCCCTTGGGCAGGACGGTCACTCTGACCCTGTCACCCGGCACGATCTCGGTATAGAGCACGGCGGGCGTATTGTCCCCCGTGTTGATGCGGGTGAGCGGATCGCAGCAGCTCTTGCGGAAACAGCCGTCCGCGTATGCGCGCCGCACGCCGGCATTCGCCGCCTCCGCGACGGGAGCGCCGGCGATGTGCACGTCCTGCCCCACTTCCAGCATGACGACGCAGAGCCCCGTATCCTGGCAGACGGGGAGGGACTCCCGCACCGCCACGTCCGCGTTCTCCGCCATCAGCGACAGCGCGTACCGCGCGAGCTCCCCGGTCTCCGCCTGCGCCGCGCAGGTCAGCGCGCGCTTCGCGGACGGGGTGAGGTTTACGCCTGCTTTCAGGGCGAGGCGGTAGACCGCGTTTTCGATTTCGTTTGATGATATCGTTCTCATAGCGCTTTTATTATACCATAATTTCAGAAAAGCGGAAATAATATTTTACTATTTTGTCAAAATATTGTAAAATAAGATTATGAACGGACTTTCTGAGCGGCCGCTCGGCGAACGGGAGGCGGGGATTGCCTATTCCGCCGCCGCCGTCCTGCCGCTGTTTTTTTCCCTGATCTTTGCGCTGATCGCCCCGGCGGTTTCCCCCGATTACGAAAACGAGGGCTGGTATACGCTGGGCGCTTATCTGTGTTCGCAGCTGGCTTTTCTCGCGGTGGTTGCGGGCGTGTGCGCTTTTACGCGGCAAAGCCCCGCAAAGGCGCTCGGATTTTGCCGCTGTCACGTGAAATTCTATCTGATCGGCTTCGTGCTGGTCTTCGGCATGCTGTTCGGCGCGAGCATTCTCGCCTCGCTGTTTGAAACCTGGATGGAGGAGCTCGGCTTCACGCTCTCCGGCGCGCCCGTTCCCGTGGACACCGCGGGGTATTTCGCCGCGAGCCTCGTCGTCGTGGGGATCATCCCCGGGATCCTCGAGGAAGCGCTGTTCCGCGGCGTGCTGCTCGGCGGCATGAAGCGCTTTCCGCCCTGGGCGGCGGTTCTGCTGTCCGGCGCGCTGTTTTCTCTCTTTCATCAGAACCCCGCGCAGACGGTCTATCAGTTCCTGTTCGGCTGCGTATTCGCGCTCGTCGTGATCAAATCCGGTTCACTGCTTCCCGCCGTCTTCATGCACGTGCTCAACAACGCCTTTATCATCGTATACCAATATCTCGGCGCAGAGCCGGGCGAGACCGCTTCGCTCATCCTGCTGATCGCGGGGCTGATTGCGGCGGTCGGGGGAATCACGTGTTTGCTTCTGTGCAAAACACCCCCGCGGGAGGAAAGAGAACGCCCCCGTTACGGCGTATTTTTCCTGTACGCGTCGCTGGGCATTCTCTATTGCGCCGCCATGTGGGCGCTGACGCTGGTGGCAGTATGATCAGGATCAGGCTGGTCGCGGTGGGAAAGGTAAAGGAGGGGTATTTTCGGGAGGCGTTTCTCGAATACGAAAAGCGCCTCGGCCGGTTCTGCCGCTTGTCCGTAACGGAAATCAAAGAGGAACTCCTCGGCAAAGACGGAGCGGCGGAGCGCGCCGCCGTCGTGCGGCGGGAGGGAGAGCGGATTCTCCCGGAGCTCAGGGGGCGGGTGGCGGCGCTCGCAGTGGAGGGGAAAAAGCTGTCCAGCGAAGGGCTTTCCGCCTGGCTGACGGAGGCGGTTTCGCGCGGCGCGGGCGAGCTGACGTTCGTCATCGGCGGCTCGTACGGCCTCTCCGACGCGGTGAAAGGGCGCGCGGATCTCCTCCTGTCCCTTTCGGATATGACCTTTCCGCATACGCTGACGCGCGTTCTCCTGGCGGAACAGCTTTACCGCGCGTTTACCATCGCCGAGGGCAGCGGCTATCATAAATAGGGACGGGAACCGCGGCGGCGTTCATATCATAGACTATGAACGTCTTGCAAGCGGTGGAGGAAGCCTACCGCGCCTACGAGGGCGAAAAGGGCTACATCGGTTTTTCGGAAAACGGGGCGGGGATTCCTTATTTCCTCATCGGAAGGGGCGCTCCCGTCGTACTGGCGCAGTTCTCCATGCACGCGCGCGAGTATATCACTTCCTATCTCGCCCTGCATTACCTCGGCGATCTGGTCAAAAGCCCCGTGAAGGGGAGCGTGTATCTTCTCCCGCTCATGAATCCGGACGGCGTGAAGATCTGCCTTTCCGGGCATCCTCTTTACAAGGCGAATGCGCGGGGCGTGGACCTGAACGTCAATTTCGACGCGAAGTGGGGGACGGGCGCCTCCAACGTCTTTACGCCGGGCGCGGAGAATTACGTGGGACCCTATCCCTTTTCGGAGAGCGAGACGCGCGCGCTGCGCGACTTCACTTACGCCGTCCGCCCGGACGCGACGCTTTCCTTTCACGCCAAGGGAGAAGAGATCTACTGGTGCTTTGATCAGAGCGGGGAGCGGCTGCTCCGGGATCTTTTGATCGCGGAGGCGGTCTCGCGGGAGACGGGGTATCCCTTAAAACGCACGCCGAACAGCGCGGGCGGCTATAAGGACTGGTGCGTCTCCGCGCTCAGGATCCCCGCCCTGACCATAGAGGTGGGGAAAGACGCGCTCGCGCACCCCATCGGGCGGGAACACAGCGAGCAGATTTACGCCGATATCAAGGGCGCCTTCCGGGCGCTTGCCGAGGAGTTATGAAGGAAAAATTCATGCGCGAAGCGATCAGAGAGAGCCAAAAGGCGTTCGAGCGGGACGAGGTGCCCATCGGGTGCGTCATCGTGAAGGACGGGAAAATCATCGCGCGCGCACACAACCGCAAGGAAGAAAAAAAGTGCGCCACGGCGCACGCGGAGATTCTCGCCATCGAAAAGGCGAGCAGAAAAACGGGGGACTGGCGGCTGGACGGCTGCGAGATGTACGTCACGCTGGAGCCCTGCCCCATGTGCGCGGGCGCGATCGCCAACGCGCGGCTTTGCAAGCTCTATTTCGGCGCGTACGAGAAAAAGAGCGGAAGCGCGGAGAGCCGCCATTCCCTTCTGACCGAGAGCGGGCTCAACTGGTCCGTTCCCCACGAGGGCGGGCTGCTGGAGGAGGAATGCGCCGCCGTGCTGAAAAATTACTTTAAAATTAAGCGGGAAGAAAGGAAAAAGAATTGACTATTTTTCTGTTTTCGATTAAAATAATATAGCGTTCGGCAAAATGAGGGGAAGAAAACCGGAACAAGCCTGCAAGGGATTGAAATATACGAAAGCGAGGATAGGAGTAACATGATTACACACGGCAATGAGATCGAATTGTTTTCGGGCAATTCCAACAAGCCCCTGGCGGAGGCGATCGCAAAGGAGCTGAAAATCGGCCTTTCCGGCCTGGAAGTCGGTACGTTCAGCGACGGGGAGATCTCCGTTCACCTGTGCGAGACCGTCCGCGGAAAGGACGTGTTTCTGATTCAGTCCACATCCGCTCCCGTCAACAACAATCTGATGGAGTTACTGATCATGATCGACGCGGCGCGGCGCGCTTCCGCCGGCAGGATCACCGCCGTCATTCCCTATTTCGGGTATGCCAGACAGGACAGAAAAGCTCGTTCCAGAGATCCCATCACCGCCAAACTGGTCGCGGATATTCTCACGACGGCGGGCGCGGACCGCGTGCTGACCATGGATCTCCACGCCGCGCAGATTCAGGGATTTTTCGATATCCCCGTCGATCACCTGCTCGGTTCCGCCATCCTCGCGAAATATTATAAAAAGAAGATCACGGAAGAATGGGTCGTCGTCTCGCCGGACGTGGGCAGCGTCGGCAGGGCGCGGAACTTCGCTTCCAAGATCAACTGCCCGCTGGCGATCGTGGACAAGCGCCGCCCCAAGGCGAATCAGATCGAAGTCATGAACGTGATCGGCGACGTTGCGGGCAAGAGCTGCCTGATGGTGGACGATATGATCGACACCGCAGGCACCATCTGCCAGGGCGCCGAGGCGCTCATGAAAAACGGCGCGAAGGAGGTATATGCCTGCTGCACGCACGGCGTTCTCTCCGGCCCCGCGCTTGACCGCCTGACCGATTCCTGCATCAAGGAAATTGCGGTTCTGGATACCATCGATCTGACCGAGACCGCGCATAAGTGCGCAAAACTCAAGGTGCTGTCGGTCGCCAAGCTGTTTGCGAAGGCGATCACGAGCATTTACTCGGACACTTCCATTTCGGGCATTTACGAGGACTGAACATTGCGTGCCGCGCCGCTGGGCGCGGCATTTTTATGAGGAGACAGCATGAAACTGATCGTGGGACTGGGCAATCCGGACGCGAAATATGCGCATACGTATCACAATCTCGGCTTTATGGCGGTGGACTGCCTCGCCGCAAAGCTGGGGGTGTCGGCGGATAAAAAGAAGTGCCTGGCAAAGATCGCGGAGGCGCGCGTCGGGGGGGAGAAGGTCGTTCTCGCCAAGCCGCAGACCTATATGAATTTATCCGGAAAAAGCGTATCGGAGCTCGTCAATTACTTTCGCGTGCCCCTCGCCGATCTCGTCGTCATTTACGACGATTACGACCTGCCGAAGGGGGCGCTCCGCATCCGCACGGAGGGCTCGGCCGGAACGCACAACGGCATGCGCGACATCGTGTACGAGCTGGATTCCACTGCATTCGCGCGGATCCGCATCGGCTTCCGCTCGGAAAGCGACGCCCCTCTGATCAGCCAGGTGCTGTCCGCCATTCCGTCGGAGGACCGTCCGCTGTTCGAGCGGTCCGTGGAGCAGGCGGCGGAAGCGGCGCTTGCGTTCGCGCAGGGAGAACCCTGGGACGCGGTCATGCGCCGCTTCAACGCGAAGGGATAACCGCCTTCCGCGCGTCAGGATATGTTGAGAGAACTTTTAAAACCGCAGGCACTGGGCAGTCCGTTTACGGAGATTGCCGACGCTGTCCGCCAGGGAATCCCCTCGGCGGTTTTTAACCTGTCTTTTTCCGAAAAGTGCCACGTCGCGTCCATGCTGGACCGCCCCGTCCTGTTCGTCGTCCCGGATACGCTCGCCATGGAGCGCGCCGCGGAGGAGGTGCGGGGGCTTTCCGGCCGCCGCGCGGTCAAGCTCTATCCGAAGGACGACGTGCTGCTGGATAAGCGCGCATTTTCCAAATTCAGCCTGTTTAAGCGCATTGCCGCGCTGTGCGAGCTGAAAGCGGGGGCGGATTTTGCGATCGCTACGCCCGAATCGCTGATGCAGCTTTTTCCCGCGGACGTCAGGACGCTCACCCTGAAAAAGGGCGGCAGCTACGATCTGAAAAAGATCGCTTCCGCCCTCGCCTCGATGGGATACCAGCGGGGGGATTTTCTGGAGGGGCAGGGGAGCTTCGCCCTGCGCGGCGATATCCTCGATCTGTTCCCCGTGGGAGAGGAAAATCCCTGGCGCATCGACTTTTTCGGGGACGAGGTGGAGACGCTGAAGCGCATCGACGGGGATACGCGTGAGGGGCTGGGATATGCGGACGCGCTGACCGTCTTTCCCGCGACGGATGTCCTGATCGGAGAGGAGGAGATCCCCACCCTGACCGCAGAGCTGAGAGCGGAGATGCGCCGGCACAAAAACGCGGACGCCGCAGCCCGCGTACGCGTGCGCGCGCAGGAGCTGATCGACGCGCTGGAAAGCGGAGCCGCGGCGGATTTCGGCGCGCTCATGCCCCTTTTGGTCAACACGACGGCGGACATATTCGACTATCTCCCCGCGGAGACTGCGGTCGTGTTCGACGAGCCGAAGCGCCTGTCCGAGGCGTTCGACCGGCTCGTCAAGGAGCATATCGAGCGCTATGCGGGCATGGCGGAACGGGGAGAAGCCTTCACGTTCGCCGCCCGCCAGTACGCCGACAAAAACGAGGTTTTAGGGGCGCTTTCCGCTCGCCGCGCACTCGCCGTGCAGACGCTGACGACGGCGGTTCCCTTTTTCAGCCCGTTAAAGACCTTTTCCGTGCGCTCATCCGCGCTGCCGCGCTACCGCATGAAGCTGGATATTCTCAAGGAAGACCTCGGGAACTGGACGTTCAACGGGTACCGCGCCGTCGTCTGCACGGGCAATTACGAGCGCGCGGCGGCGCTGTCGGGAGAGCTATCCGACGAGGGAATCCCCTCCTGCATCGACAGGCCTGAGACAAAGAAAGGCGTATTGCTCCTGACGGAAGAGCTGGACAGCGGGCTCCTCTATCACGACGCGAAGCTCGTGGTCGTCGGCAGCGGAGATATCTATGCGCGGAAAGAGGCGAAAAAGCGGATCAGGAAGAGCCGCAGCGAGTTCTTCAGCGCGCCCGAGGTAGGGGATATCGCCGTACACGAGGTGCACGGCATCGGGATCGTGCGCGGCACCAAGCGCATTTCCACTTCTTACGGCACAAAGGATTACATCGCGGTGGAGTACGCGGGCGGCGATATTCTCTATGTCCCCGTCGAACAGATGGACGTGCTCTCCCGCTATCTCGGCGGGGATAAGAAGCCCGCCCTTTCGCGGATCGGCGGCAAGGATTTCGAGCGCGCAAAGCAGAAGGCGAAGGAGAGCATCCGGAAGATGTCCTTCGACCTCAAGGAACTGTACCGCCTCCGCGCGGAGCGGAAGGGGTTTTGCTTTGAGGAGGACGCCTCTTTACAGGCGGCGTTTGAGGACGCCTTTGAATTTGACCCCACGGACGACCAGCTGCGCTCGGCCGACGAGATCCGCTCGGATATGTGCAGCGAAAAGGTCATGGACCGGCTGCTCTGCGGGGACGTGGGGTTCGGCAAGACGGAGGTCGCCTTCCGCGCGGCGTTCCGCGCGATCGTCAATCACAAGCAAGTCGCGCTGCTCGCGCCCACTACCATTCTGTCGCAGCAGCATTACAACACGGCGGTCCGGCGCTTTGCGGATTTCGGCGTGGAGATCGCCGTCGTCAACCGCTTCAAAACGGACGCGCAGCAGGCGGAGATTCTGGCGCGGCTGAAAGAGGGAAAGATCGACCTGATCGTGGGGACGCACCGGCTCTTGTCCGCGGACGTGGGGTTCCGCGACCTCGGCCTGCTGATTCTGGACGAGGAACAGCGGTTCGGCGTGGAGCATAAAGAGAAGATCAAGCTCCTGAAAAACAACGTCGATACCCTCACGATGACGGCGACGCCCATTCCCCGCACCCTGCACATGTCCCTTGCCGGCATCCGCGATATCAGCACCATCAACACGCCGCCGCGCGAGCGCATTCCCGTACAGACGTACGTGACCGAGGAGACGGAGGGGCTGATCCGCGACGCATTGATCCGGGAACTCTCCCGCGGCGGACAGGCGTTTATCCTCTACAACCGGGTGGAATCCATCTATTCGTTCGCTAAAAAAGTGAAGGACATCGTGCCCGAGGCAGGCATCACCGTCGTACACGGGCAGATGGAGGAGAAAAAGCTGGAACGCCACATCGAGGAGTTTTACGCGGGGAAAACGGACGTTCTCATCTCCACCACCATCATCGAGAACGGCGTGGACCTGCCCCGCGCCAATACGCTCGTCGTCATCGACGCGGACCGGCTGGGGCTCTCCACCCTCTATCAGCTGAAAGGCCGGGTGGGGCGGAGCAACCGCATGGCGCACGCGTATTTCACCTTCAAGCGGGACAAAGTCCTGAACGAAGCGGCGTACAAGCGCCTGACCGCGATCATGGAATTCACCGAGATGGGGAGCGGTTTCAGGATCGCCATGCGCGACCTCGAGATCCGGGGGGCGGGGAACGTTCTGGGCAAAGAACAGCACGGCCACATGGACAAAGTGGGGTATGAGCTCTATTCCAAGCTGCTCAAAGAGGAGCTGGGCGAAAAGCCCGCCAAGAACGTGCAGCTGGATATCCGCGTTTCCGCCTATATCCCGGAGGGCTATATCGAAAATTCGGCGGGGCGGATGGACGCTTACAAGGAGATCGCGGAAATCCGCACGCTTGCCGACCGGAACCGCGTCGTCGGCGCGCTGGAAGACCTGTACGGAGAACTCCCGCTGGAAGTGGAAAACCTCGTGGAGATCGCTTCCGTCAAGGCGATGGCGGAGGAGATCGGCGCGGAAGAAGTCCTCTCGGACAAGGGCGCCGCTTCGCTCGTGTTCGATTCCATCGAGCGGTTCGGAAATCTCCTTCTGCACGACGCGATGGACCGCTACCGCGGGTACGTCAAGGCGACGGCGGCTGTCCGCCCGACGCTGGAATTTTCCGCGCCGGAAAAAGACGCGGGCGAAATGCTGGCGCTTTTGAAGGATTTTTTGGCGATTCCGTCCTCGTTTGCAAAAAAATCCGAAAAAAAGTGACGAATTGAATTGCAATTTGTCTGCAAATAAGCTATAATATCTAGGTATCTAAATATCTACTCATCGAAGGAGCGAATCAATGAAGAAAAAGATGATATCCGTCGTGACCACGATCATGGCATTTATTTTGGCCATGTCCGTCTTTGCGGGGTGCGATCTGATCACCGTGAACAACACGCGGGATATGAATCAGGTGGTCGCGACCGTCAAGACCGATCAGGACGCGCCGGAGGAGAAAATCTATAAAAAGGATATGGTATGGGCGTACATCAGCTACGGATACGTCTACGTGCAGAACTACGGCTATACCCAAGCGGCAACGTTCCAGTTGATTTTCGACAACCTCGTGGAGTCCAGAATTCTCGTGCAGGAAGCGTGCCGCGTGTTCAACGAGAAGGAAAACAAGAACCTGACCGGCGCCGAACTCTACAATGCGGAGAATTACCTCGACGAAGAGGAGAAGGCAGAAGCGCTTTACAACACGATCTACTCCATCAACAGTTTGATCGACGGCTTCGAGAACGTCGAGGAAGAAGAGGAAGAACCCGCGGAAGAGACCACGGAAGAGACGAGAACCGCTCCCACGGACGCGAAGAACTACGAGAAGGAACTCGGGCTGGAGGACTGGAACGAATACATCGCGAAGGGCATCCGCACGGACGAGGATGAGGACGGGAATCCCTCCGTCACCAGAAAGAACGCCTACAACAAGACGCTTAAATTCCTCCAGGGCGAGAGCCTGTTAGGGGAAGGGTTCGATCTTACCAAGGGCGACATCACCGAGAGCGAGTTCTATCAGAGCACGCTGAAATCCAACTACGAGAGCTTCCTCGTCGACAATTACGAAAATTCCATCCGGGACGACGTGATGAGCAAGCTGAGCGCTCAGACGCTCGCGGACAATTACGCGGAAATGTACGAGGCGCAGAAAAACGGCACGGTTTCGCAGTCCGATTACGAGACCAGCCTCAGCGAAGCCTCGCTCACGAACCCCGTCGTATACAATCCCTACAGCGGATACGGCTACGTATATAACCTGCTCCTTTCCATCGACGACTATCAGACGGCGGAGATCGAGGCGATCGATTCCACCGATAAGGCGGAGATTCTCAGGGAGCGGAACGCGATCCTCTCCAAGACGACGGTGACCGATCTCCGTTCCACCTGGATCACGGCGGGATACGATTTCGATTACGAGACGCTTTCCTTCACGGGCGATTACGCGAAAGCGGAGAAAGCGCTTCCCTTCCAGGGCAGCGTCACCTGGCTGAACGAGGCGGATAAACCTGCGGACGACAAGGATGACGAAGATTATACCGCGAAATACGAGATCAACTCCGTCAGGCGCTTCGGCCTGGACGAGTTCATCGCGTTCATGGACGAATATCTGTACGACGGTCCGGTAACGGGAAATAAGACGGAAAAATATTACCGCGAAGTGGTCAATCCGGTTGCAGAAGAGAACTCCAAGGAATTCCGCAACCGCGTGCAGGATCTGCTGTTCGCGTTCTCCGGAGATCCGGGCTCTCTGAACACCTATCAGGGCTACGTGATCTATCCGAAAGCGCGCTACAATGAGACGGATAAATACGTCGCGGAATTTACGGAAGCGGCGATCGAGCTCGTCGCCAACGGCAAGCTGGGAGATTATAAGATCGTCGGCACGGAATTCGGCTATCACATCATGTTTTATTCGGATACCGTCACCGTGAATTCCGGTTATCCCACGCTTTGGGAGTACCTCGTTGCGATGGGAGAGGCGGACGGGTTCGACAGCCTGGAAGCGTATTACGCGGATATGCTGGCGAATATCGACGACTATGCGGATAAAGAATCCTATCTCTACACGCTACAGCAGGCATACGTCTCCACCATCGTCACCAATCAGCTGAACGAAGCGCGCGAGGCGATCATTCAGTCCTTCCAGGACGAGGACGGCGAGTACGTGGCGGAGAAGGGCGTCACCGTTTATAAAGGCAGATTTTCCGACTTGGTCGGAGACTGACCCTGACTTTGAAGGAAAAGGCAAAACCGGGCGTTTTGCCTTTTATTTTTATCATGATCTTATATTTTGATACCGAAACCACGGGGCTTGCCCCGGGGAAAATCTGTCAGCTGAGCTATCTGATGCAGAGTGCAGAGGCGGTCGCGGCAAAAAACTTCTTTTTTGCGGTGCCGTATGTCGATCCGGGCGCGGTCGCCGTGCACGGCTTTACGCCGGAGCGCCTCCTCACGCTCTCGGGCGGCGCCCGGTTTGACGATAAAATCGACGAGATCGAGGCGGATTTTGCCGCGGCGGATCTCATCGTGGCGCACAACATCGCCTTCGACCTCTCTTTTTTGCAGGCGGAATTTGCGGCGGAGCACCGCGCGTTCGCGCACGGCGAGCCGTTCTGTTCCATGCGCGCTTTTACGCCGCTCTGCGGCCTGAAACGGTCGGACGGGATTCGGCCGAAGTTTCCCAAGCTGGGAGAACTGTGCGAATTTCTGGATTTGTATCCGTACGATATCACGCGCGCGTCGGCGGAGCGGTTCGGCGCTTACGCCGCCGCGCACGACGCGCGTTACGACACGGCGGCGCTTTATCTGGCCATGAACGCCGCACGCAGGCGGTTCGCCGAAATCGGGGAGCTGTTCGACCGATACACAGGAGCATAGGAGACAGATGAAGGTGATCGTCGTCGATTCCTGCCTCGAATGGGCAGATATGTATCGCACAGAGGCGCAGGCGATCCGGGAGATCCTCGGAGAAAACTGCGTCGCCGTCCATCATATCGGCAGTACCGCCGTTCCTGGGCTGCAAGCAAAGCCCGTGATCGATATCATGCCGGTCGTGAAATCGCTGGCTGCCGTCGATGAGAGGCAGGCGGCATTCATGCGTTTGGGGTATGAATGTATGGGGGAATTCGGCATTCCCGGCCGGCGGTATTTCCGCAAGGGCGGAGAGAACCGGACGCATCAGATACACGTATTTGCGGAAGCGGACGGAAGAAACGTCGCGCGGCATCTGGCGGTGCGCGACTACCTGCGCGCCCACCCGCAGCGCGCGCGGGAATACGGCGCGTTATCCGGAGGATATCGGGGCTTACTGCGACGGGAAGGACGCTTTTGTCCGCGCGCTGGAGCGGGACGCTTTGATCTGGCAAAGGGGGAGGGAGAAACAATGAACTTTTTTTCGGTCTTTACAAGCGTATTTACGCTCGTGATTCTGATCGTCCCGGGGTATTTGCTCGCGCGGTTTCGGATGATTCCGGAATCGCTGGCGAAGGGGCTTTCCACGCTGCTGCTCTATGTCTGCCAGCCGATGCTGACGTTTATGAGCTTTCAGAAGACGGCGTATTCTTCCGAGATCGCGGTCAACATGCTGATCGTCGCGGGCGTCGCGCTGGCGGCGCACCTCGTCATGATTGCGGTCGTCTTTCTGATTTTCCGCAGAAAGACGGACGCGCGTTACCGCGTCGTGCAGTTTTCCGCAGTGTTCGGCAACTGCGGCTTCATGGGGCTGCCCTTTCTGCAGGCGCTCTTTCCGGATGCGCCCGAAACGCTCATTTACGGGGCGGTCATCGTGGCGGTGTTTAATTTTTTGAATTGGACGGTGGGCGTCGCTCTTCTGACGGGCGAAAAAAAGCACATGAAGATCACGCGGGCGCTTTTCAACCCGACTTCCGTCGCGCTTTTCATCAGCCTGCCCCTCTTTCTGCTGCTGAAACGCCCCCTTGCGGAGCTCTTTGAAGCGGGCACGTATGCGCAGGCGTTTACGGACAAACTGCTGTTTTCCTTCGATCTGCTCGGGAATACGGTCACGCCGCTCGCAATGATCGTTCTGGGGATCCGCCTGTCGGAAATGAAGCTGAAAGAAATTTTTGCCAGCGCGCCCGTCTATCTCGCGGCGGCATTCAAGCTCATACTGATGCCGCTTCTGGTGACCCTCATGCTTCTGCCGCTGTCGCTGGAGCCGCTGGTCGCCTCCGCGCTGTTTTTCGGCCTCTCCATGCCGACGGCAACGAGCGCCGTCCTGTTTTCGGAGCAGTTCGGGGGAGATTCTCATCTCGCCTCCGCCACGGTCCTGCTGACGACGATTCTTTCCGTGCTGACAATCCCGTTGCTCTTTCTTCTGTTTCAGCTGATCTGAAGGAAGAGATGTGCATAAACATAATGGGCATGCAAAAGTCGGTAGACCAAAAATTGAAAGGCCACAGAAAAGATATATACGCATATATCAAGCGAATTTGAACAAAAAGAATCGTTAAAACTGTAAAAATATAAAGGTTGTCAACTTGCACAAAAGGCTTTTACAACCAGCTACCCCTAAAAGCAAAAATCGCCAGGAAAAACCTGACGATCAAATTGCACAAATGGCAGGGGTAGCTGGATTCGAACCAACGATGACGGAGTCAGAGTCCGGAGCCTTACCGCTTGGCGATACCCCTTTCAGCGACGTTCGGAAACATCTGATATAGTATAGCAGATAAATCATTTTTTTTCAAGTATTTGAAGGCATTTTTTTTGAGATTTTTTATGATGCCGCATCGCAAACGCAATTGACAAGGAAGAGCCGAAATGATATACTGAAAAAAACGGCGCCGCCGCGGCGCGGGGAGGACGGATCATGCTCGCCTATACATATGCGGAGAAGGGAAAATTCAGATTGACGCAAAAAGAAAAACCCGTTCTGTTGCAGGAACGCGACGCGATCGTAAAAGTGACGCTGGCGAGCATCTGCACGAGCGACCTCCATATCAGACACGGCAGCGTGCCGCGCGCCGTTCCCGGCGTGACGGTGGGGCACGAAATGGTGGGAATTGTGGAGTCTGTCGGCGCGCGGGTAAAAAACGTAAAGCCGGGAGACCGCGTGACCGTAAACGTGGAAACGTTCTGCAGTTCCTGTTATTTCTGCCGCCGCGGCTTCGTCAACAACTGCACGCATCCGGACGGCGGCTGGGCGCTGGGCTGCCGGATTGACGGCGGGCAGGCGGAATACGTGCGCGTTCCCTTTGCCGACACGGGATTAAACCGCATTCCCGATACGGTGACGGACGAACAGGCGCTGTTTGTCGGCGATATTCTGGCGACGGGCGATTGGGCGGCGAGGATTTCGGAGATCGGGAGGGAAGACACCGTTCTCATCATCGGCGCGGGGCCGACGGGGATCTGTACCATGCTGTGCGCGCGGCTGAAACGGCCGAAACAGATCGTCATGTGCGAGAAGGACGCGGAGCGGCGCGCATTCGTCCGGCGGCATTACCCCGAAGTTGCGGTGATTTCTCCGGAAGAAGCGCGGGCGTTTCTTCTTCAAAACAGCTTACACGGCGGCGCGGACGTCGTGATCGAGGCCGCCGGGGCAAGGGATACCTTCCGCCTTGCGTGGGAATGCGCGCGGCCGAATGCGATCGTGACGATCGTGGCGCTCTACAGCGAAGCGCAGGAACTGCCGCTTCCGGAGATGTACGGCAAAAATCTCACGTTCAAGACGGGCGGCGTGGACGGCTGCAACTGCGAGGAAATTTTAAAGCGGATCGAGGCGGGAGAGCTGGATACTATGCCGCTCATTACGCACGTGTTCCCCCTCAGGGAGATCGATCGAGCGTATGAAGTCTTTGAGGAAAAGCGCGGCGGCGTCATGAAAATTGCGATTCGCACGGAAGATGACAAAGGAGGAAAGATTCTTGGAATTTGAAGTGAAGTTTGAGAAGGACGCCGAACTGTATTTTCAGTTTTCGGACGGAGAGATGGAAGCGGTCGACGCCGCGGCGGAAGAAGCCGTACCCGTACTCGGGCAAATTACGGCGGATGGAGAAGAGATCGGTCAGATCATATTGTATGAATTATACAATGACGAACTTTTTTATCAGAAGTGCGACGAATTGTCCGGCGACTGCGAGACGGTCGCGGAGGCGATTTGCGGAAAAAACGGGCGCGTACTGGCGAAGCATCTAGGAGATCTGCGCGGGTGCGTCAGCATTTATATTCTGGATCGCATCGAAATCGCCCCTGCCTTCCGCAATCGCGGGATCGGCTCTGCCGTCATGAGACATCTGCGGCAGATGCTGTACAGCCAGTTCGGTTACGATGCGGCGATTTTTCTCTGCGCAAGCGCGTTTGAAGAGGCGCGTCAATACGGTTTCGGCTCCGCAGAATATGCTGAGCGCTGTGAAAAGCTGATCTCGTTTTACCGCAGTGTCGGATTTGAGGTCGTACAGGGCAGCGTGATGCGCTGTCTGGAGGAATGACCTCAAAAATCGAAAGAACGAGGCAAACGCAGAGCATTTTCACATTTTGGGCATATTCTGTCCGCGGGCGCTTTTCCCTTCATGGTCGAGCGGTGCCCGCGCAAAGATTGCCGGGCGTATAAAAGGAGTTTACAATGGATCCGGTTTGGATGACCGTTATCGGTTTTTTATTGATTTTTGCCGCCACGACGCTGGGCGCATCTTTGGTATTTTTCTTTCGGAAAGAGATATCGGAGAAAGTAAATACGCTTTTTTTGGGATTCGCCGCCGGCATCATGATTGCAGCTTCCATCTGGTCGCTGCTCATCCCCTCCATTGAGGGCGCTGCCGATTGGGGAACGTGGAGCTTTGTTCCCGCTGTCGTGGGATTTCTCGCGGGAGGTCTCTTTCTCGTCCTGTTGGACAAAGTCGTTCCGCATTTTCACAGCGGGACCAACGAGGAAGAGGGGCCGCGTACTTCCCTCAACAAGGCCGTAAAGATGTTTCTCGCGGTCACCATACACAATATCCCGGAGGGGCTGGCGGTGGGATTTGCCTTCGGCGCGGCCGCCGTCGCCGGCACGGATGCGGCCTTTCTGACGGCGTTCGGGCTGGCGCTCGGGATTGCCATTCAGAATTTTCCGGAAGGCGCCGCGGTGGCGCTGCCGCTCAAACAGGTGACGGGAAGCCGCGGCAAAGCATTTCTGTACGGAATGGGGAGCGGCGTCGTGGAGCCGATCGCGGCGGTCGCCGGATATTTCCTCGCGGCGTATCTGACGGCTGCGCAGCCGTGGTTGCTGTCGTTCGCCGCGGGCGCGATGATCTTCGTCGTGGCGGAGGATCTCATTCCGGATGCAAAATTGGGGTCTCATCCTCATCTGGGAACCTGGGGCGTGATGATCGGGTTTGTGATCATGATGACGCTGGACGTCGCTTTGGGATAGACGGAATAGCGGCAGAGGCGCCGGCTCTTTTCTAAGAGCCGGCGTTTTTTAACGCTTTGAGCATGAATAAACCCCCAGTTATACTGGGGGAAAAACACTTCAGTAAATAAAAACCTCGTGATACAATAGTGAAGGTTTGGCGACCGCATTACTATAAAAAGTATCAGGAGGTTTTTAACAATGAAAAATGAAATAAAGCATACGGCACACTCAACATATAGATGTGAATATCATATAGTCTTTGCGCCGAAATATATGGGAAACTAAAAGCGGATATAGGCGAGATAATAAGAAAACTCTGCAACGAAAAGAAAGCGGAAATATTAGAAGCAGAGGCGTGTCCAAACCATATCCATATATTAGTTAGCGTGCCACCGTAATTAAGTATAGCACAGTTCATGGGATATCTCAAGGGAAAAAGTACCCTAATGATATTCGATAGGCACGCTAACTTAAAATATAAATACGGAAGCAGAAGTTTTTGGTGTAGGGGATATTATGTTGATACTGTCACTTATTTTTATGGACAGTTTTTGTTGAACCTTCTGCAAAAAATTTATAGGAAAAATTATTTAATTTGGAAAATAATGATATAAAAAATGCGGAAGCAACGCGTAGAAAAGGCAAAATCGCTCAGCAGGCAGTGGAAAATGTTTGCGTCCCCAAGCAGCTTGGATGGTAAAATTAAAATCTATTCTTGCCAAAACGTTTGATTTGTGTTAAACTGTTATTTACAGAAAGCAGTAAGGAAACACGAACAAATGAAACACTTCAGAAAACGGTTGGACGGATGAAAACGGCGAAGAGATAACGTTTCCGTGCAAAATAAATTCAAATCGTTCCTTTACGGCGGTCTTTGCTCCGCACGAATACGCGCTGGATTATTGGCTGAACGGTGGGTATTTTTACAGTCTCCTGAAAGCATCTTTACGGTGGAGAGCGGACCGATAGAGATTCCGACGCCTGAAAAATAGGGTGCGGTATTTGAGGGGTGTGTTTGTCGGCAGTATCATTCGCCCGATACGGTTGAAACGATATATGAATGCGCATTCGGTCACTTAAACGGCAGTATTGAAAAAATGTATGTTCCCGCTTCGTTAAAATTATCGGTTACAGCGGAGTGGCGTGCATATTTGCGAAAGAGATACAATGGATTGAAGAGCTTACAGGTGGTACGTGGAAACATATAGGAGGTAATTTATGGAAACTATTTCGGTAAAAGATTTACGGTTTGCATTAAGGGCGATTGACGAAATATACGGACTTACGGACAAAGATATTCAAATTACAGGTAACAAAAATTCCTTTCGTTTAACCTTTTTCTTTATGCAACGGAAAATTACAGTTGATAAAAGAGAAGACAGGGATTACACCGTTTACCTGGAAATTTACGTCACAGAAAAACCGCATATTCCATCTGTCGAAGTCGAACCTACCGCTTTTTGGGAGTTGTATGCTTATTACGATAATGCTCAAACAAGTGCGTTTTACAACAACGACAATTTGTATAAGTACTTGAAATATTTGAGACATTATATAGAAGAGAACAAAATTTTTTCTGAAGAATTCGATATTCCGAATGAAAGAAGATATTTCTATATCGACGGAGTAAAAAAGGAACTTCCGTATGCTATAAGAATGGATACGCGTTTTGAATATTCTCAGATGTTTGGCAAAGATAAAATCGAGCAAATGATGCGTAACATACCCATTGGATGCGCTCCCATGTAAATTTTGAGCCGTTAGGACAGTACAAATATGAAATGAGCGGCTGTTTTCCGCCGCTCATTCCGCCACAGTGTAGGTGATTCAAGCTGCTCGTGCATTTTTTTACAATCTTGTTTTTTGCTACTTTTTTGCCATGAAATTACTCTACTTGCCTTGAAAATATTGTTTTTGCTTGGCGGTTTGGGGTTACCCTCGGCGTCGGGATGGAGCGAAAGGAATTTTTGAAATCTCGCCTTAATCCATTCTTTCCCGTGTGGAAATAAAATTTTATCTCTGTACTCGGCAACCGTCATTCTTTTGGCGGCTGCCACTTATGCCGCCGCGCCATGCCTTCTTTCATACACCCACATAAATGAATTGAAAGCCGAGCAAAGATTTGTCCTTGCTCGGCTTTTTTATGTCAACAGACGGCAGCACGCATGCGCATGCGTGTGAAAAGGCGGCCTGAAAAAGCGCAAAACAGAGAAAAACGGGGCAGGCGCATCCGCCGCATAAAAGCGCCCCGCCTTTGAATCGCTTTTCCTGAAAGGCCGTTTTTCCCTGTTTCAATGAGATCGTAACATCATATCCGAAATTTTCCGAAAAAGAAATAAGAAAGGAAAAATATCTTCAAAAATGGGGTGTAATTTGGCTTTCTGCGGCAATTTTCCAAAAATTACCGATAAAAAAGAAACGATTTTACAATTATTTTGTACTTTTATACTATCATTCGTCCGGGTTCCGCGTTATACTATAGCTGATTCAGATGATAACAGGAGGTTAAAATGAAGAGAAAGCTGATATGTTTGCTGATGCTCCTTGCGTTGGCGCTGGCGGCGATCGCCGGGTGCCAACCGACGGAGAAAACGCCCGAACCCGACAACGGGCCCTTTGACGCGTCAAAGGTGGCGGTCAGCGGAGCGGCGGAAACGCTGACCGCCGAACTGGGCAGCCGTTATGAGATTCCCGTTCCCTCGGTCAAATACGCCGGGTGGGAGAAGGAAGTTACGTTCGACGTCGTGGACAGCGCGGACAACGAGGTGGAGATCATCTCGCGGGGGACGCGCATCTTTGTGGAGGACGTAAACGGCTATACCGTCCGCTATTATATCGAGCATTTGGAGGAGAGCCATCGCGTGGCGTCCTCGAAGATTGACGTGAGCGATACCGTGGGGCCGGAAATCGCCCTGCCCGCTTCCGCTTATTCGATGGTCGTCTATATCGATTCCGTCGTGGAAATTCCCGTTCCGGCGATCACCGATAAGAGCGGCGTCGTGGAGTCTTCGGCTGTGAAGGTAATGTTCGGCGATCAGACCGTCGACTATACGCCGGGGGAAAACGGGGCGATCGGCTCCTTTGTCGCCGATCGGTACGGCAAGTACACCATCGAATATTCCGCGAAGGACGGCAGCGGAAACGAAACGGTCGTCCCTGTGACGGTGGACTGCGCGAGAATGGCTACGCTCTGCGATTTTGAAAATGACAGAAACGTTTGGGTGAGCGGCATGAAATTCACGACCGAGCACTCATACAGCGGAAACGCCATAACGGTGACTACGTACGGAAACGCGCACTACGAGATGCTCGCCGTCTATCCCTCTTACTATAATCTGAGCGGCTTTGACAGGCTCGCAATCAATATCTGGGTGAGCCGCGATCTCACCTCGGGCAACGAGGGATTCTACCTTTTGAATCAAGTATTCCGCCTGCAGGAGGGGGACAACGTCCTCGTGATCGACCGCGAAACGCTCAATTCGCAATATCCGGGCGGCATCGTGCCCTCTTCTCTTCCCCAGTACAACGCGATGAATTACCTGTACTTCCAGCTTTGCGGCGACAACGTGACGTGGTATATCGACAACCTCGTCGGCGTGTTTGACGACTTCGAGACGGATACCGCCGCCCCGACCATTGATTTCGGCAGGGACCGCGCGAGCGGCATCGTCAACGTAGACGAAGGCAGTGCGGTCGTCGTGCCGGAAGTCTTCTGTTACGACAATACGCTGGAAGAAGTGACCGTCGATTACGCCGTGAAAAAGGCGGACGGAACGGATATCACGAGTCAGGTCAGAGCGGGAACGTACAGAGCCGAGCTGGGAGAAGTTTACACCGTGACGTATACGGCGAAAGACGTCAACAACCTGACTTCCACGCGCGATCTCACGATCAACGTGCGCGCAGAGGAGATCATGGAGATCGCGCCGGGCGACGATCTGCCTGCCGGCAGAGAATACGATATGCTGCAGGACTTCGAGACCGGGCTGGATTCGTCCGTCGCAGTTTCCCCCGCAAATATGGTTCCGGACGCGGAGAAGGCTCTGACCGAAACCTATGCCCGTGCAGGCAAGGCAATGATGATCGGTCCCTCCGCTAAGAGTTTCGCGGCGGTCAAAATACGCCTGCTTAAGAACGGAGAACGGCTGACAAAAGAAGATTTTGCCGCTTACGAATATCTGCAGATCTCCATCGTCTGTACCGTCGAGGGAACGCAGTTCTGGTTTTACAATCAGCAGTATATTCTGAAAAAAGGCCTCAACGTAGTCAAGATCCCGAAAGCGGTGTTTACGGCGCAGCTAAACGATGTGTCTTATGACGCAAACGGCTGGCTGTGGTGCCAGACCAGCCCTGTTTCCGCGAGCGTGGAATTCAAGCTGTATCTCGATCAGTTCATCGGCGTCTATCCGGAAGGGTACGACCCCGAAACGCCGGTCGGCCCCGAAACGCCGAAGGGCTACGACGTGTTGCAGGATTTTGAAACGGGCGCGGAATCCTCCGTCTCTTTCGAGGGCGCGGTGGAAGTGGTTTCCGAGCACGCGGTGGAGGGGAACGCCGTCAAGGTCACCACGTCCAAGGATTGGCAGGGGTTCTTCATTTCCGTCAAGAAGGGCGGTAAAGTGCTCACGCGCGAGGAGATTGCCGCGTACGATTACTTCGAAATCACAATTTACGCCGACAAGGCGGGCGCCACGCTGTATTTCTATAACATGAGCCTGACGCCGCTGGCGGCGGGTGAAAACACCGTTCGCATCACGAGCGAAGAGTTTCTCGCGCAGATGGATCTTGAGAATTCCACCGCTTACCGTCCGGACGGCTGGTCGTTCTGGCAGATCGGCAACGGCGCCGGCGCCTATACGCTGTGGCTGGATCAGCTGGTCGGCGTTTATCCGGAAGAGGACGATCCCGAAGCGCCGAAGGGCTACGACGAACTGCAGGCGTTTGAGACGGGAGCGGAATCCTCCGTCTCCTTCGAGGGCACGGTGGAAGTGGTTTCCGAGCACGCGGTAGAGGGGAATGCGGTCAAGGTCACGACCTCCAAAGACTGGCAGGCCTTGATGATCTCCATCAAAAAGGACGGAAAGGTGTTGACGCGCGAAGAGATCGCCGCGTACGATTACTTTGAAATCACAATTTATGCCGACAAGGCGGGCGCAACGCTGTATTTTCTCAATCAGTCCCTGGCGGAGCTGAAAGAGGGCGAAAACGTGATCCGCATCAGCAGCGAAGATTTCCTCGCGCAGATGGACGCAAGCGCGGCTGCGTACCGCGCGGACGGCTGGTCGTTCTGGCAGATCGGCAACGGCTCCGCGGGATTCACGCTGTGGCTGGATCATCTGGTCGGCGTCTATCCCTCAGCTGAGTAAAAGAAAAACCCTGCCGGGCTTTTGCCCGGCAGGGAATCAAAGCGACTTTACGGACGACCGATAGTCTTTCGGCAGCATTTTTTTGACCTTGCAGAACATCTTGGAAAAGTGCGAGCTGTCGTAAAAGCCGCAGTCCTGCGCGATCTGCGCGATGGAATGGTCGGAATGTTCGAGCATCTTGCAGGCGTTCTCCACGCGGGTGTTGAGGAGATAGTCGGAGGGAGAGCACCTGCACAGCCGATGGAACTGCTTTAACAGGGAAGAGCGGGACATATTGGAGACGCGGCAGAGATCGGAGAGCGTCACGGTTTCCGCAAAATTATCTTCGATATAGGAGAGCACTTGCAGAAGATCGGGCAGATTGACGGGGGAATTTTTGGCGGAGATCTCGTTGTTCAAAGTGAGCGCGATCGCCAGATCGGAGATCAGATTTAATATCTTCACGTTCTTGTTGGTCTCGTTGACGCCGTCCGTCATATCCCCTTCGCAGAAGGAGACGAGCTTGCCGATCTCGTGCAGGTAATAGATAAACTCCGCGTTGTTGATGTTTGCAAAGATCTTGATATTGTTGTTCTTTCTCAGCTGCGGCTCGATGTTGAAGAGGAGGGAATACCCTTCGATCCCCTTGAGAATCTGATCGTATTCCAGCATAAAGCCGCGCGAAAGCAGAATGTGAAGGATCTTCAGGCTGCGGTCCGCGTCCTCGCTGTATCCGTGCGAGATGTTCGGGGGGATGACGAAAACGTCTCCCGTCTGGGCGGGAAAGCTGTTGGATTCGATGAAATGCGTCCCCGTGCCTTCCGTAACGATGTTGATTTCATAGAAATTATGGGAGTGCATCAGAAGGGGAAAATCCCTTTCGTGGATATAGACGGCGGAGCGGATTTTCGCCGCGGCGCCGCCCTCGCAGGAGATGCGGAAGCGCGCGTCCAGCGCGTGTTCAAAGGAATAGAAACTTCTGTTCGGCAATTCCGCATTGTTCATAGATCCCTCCCGCCGCTGTTGTACGGACAAAACTTTTATCCTATTTTATCATAAGAAAGAGAAAAATGCAACGCAATGAAAATGAAGAAAAAGCGTCTGAAAAAAAGAAAAACGGCGTTGATCGTCGCCTCGGTCATTCTGTGCCTCTATTCGCTCACCATGCTCATGCCGGTCTATTTTCTGCTGGTAAACTCCCTGAAAGAGAGCTTTGAGTTTTTCAACAACGTGTGGGCGCTTCCGAAATCGCTGTATTTCGAGAACTATGCGCTCGCGCTGGAACTGGGCGTGGGGGAGGTTTCCATCTTGGATATGTACCTCAATTCGATCATCATGACGGGCGCCACCGTCGTCATCGCGACGGCGGCCACCACGGTGACCGCATACGTGCTGGCGCGGTTTGACTTCCGCGGGAAAAACTTTCTCGTCGCGGTCGGGATCGGCGTGATGCTCATTCCCGATCTGGGCGGCTCCGCGACGGTCTACAAGATGTTCGTCGACCTGAAGATGATCGACACGTGGTTTATCCTCGTCAAGAACGCGGCGCCGTTCGGGCTGATGTTCCTCATCACGTACAGTACCTTCCGCACGGTCTCTTCCACCTATGCGGAGGCCGCCAAAATCGACGGGGCGAGCGAAATGCGCATCTTTCTCGCGATCATGATCCCGATGGCCAAGGGCTGTATCGGCATGATGTGCGTGATGTCCGCGATCGGCAGCTGGAACGACTACTATACGCCGTACATGTATATGCCGTCCGTCAAGACGCTGGCGCTGGGGCTGCAGGAGCTTTCCGAGGAGGCCGCAACGTATTCCAACTACACCGAGCTGTACGCGGCGATGGTGCTGGCGGTCCTGCCGCTGCTCATTCTCTTCGTCAGCATGCGGGAAACCATCATCAACAATGCCGTGGCCGGCGGATTAAAAGGCTAATATTTTTTAATAAGGAGAACGAAATGAAAGGGAAAATGAAGAACTTTGTCATGAAGGCGATTGCCGGCGTCATGGCGGTGAGCATGTTTGCGATGGCAGGCTGCGGCGAAGCGCTGACGGGCGACGGAATCGGCAGAGATCCGGAAAATCCCCCCGTCTACCGGGCGGACGAGGCTTTCCGCACGGCGGCGTGGTCTTTGCCTCCCAACGCGAACACCGGGTACGGCGTTCTTGCGGATAACCCCGATTACGCCACCGTGGAAAACTACCAGATCATGAGGGACTGCGGGTTTGAATACGCCCTGCCCACGAGCGACTATACCGACGAACATATCTTCAACACGCTGGAAAAGGCGGAAGCCGTCGGCATGAAGGTGCTGGTGCGCGACTATTCTTCCTTCGGCATTCAGCAGACCATCGCGCTGGGCGGAACGTACGCGGAGGCGCGGGACAACTTTGCCAAAAAGACGGAGGAGATCAAGGCGCGCTACGACAGGTTCAAGGAATACGATTCGTTCGCTGGCGTGCTCGCCTATGACGAGCCCGATTCCACCCTCTTCCCGGCGATCGCCGCCGCGCAGGACTGGTTCCTCAAATACTATCCCGAATACGAATTTTACGTCAACCTGCTCCCCAACTACGCGACGCCCAAACAGCTCTTCGGCACGGACAGCGACAAGGGCTACACATACGCCGATCACGTCTCCATGTTCGTGGAAGAAGTCAACCCCATGCTGGTCAGCTACGACCACTACGCGCTCCTGCGGGACGCGTTCGACGCGAAATATCTGCTGGACGATTTCCTCTATAACCTCTGGCTGTTCGCCGAACAGGCGAAGGAGAAAGACATTCCCTTCTACATTTACCTGCAGACGATGGGATTCTATGACAACGTACCCATCGAAAACTACGCGGAATTCGCCTGGCAGTGCTATACGAGCATGGCGTTCGGCGTCACGGGAATCCAGTGCTTCTGCTACTGGACGCTTCTAGAAGAGGAGTCCCTCAACAACGTCCGCGACGGAATCGTGGACAGAGACGGCACCATTCTCCCCGCCTATTCCATCGTACAGGAGGTGTTCAGGGAGATCAAGTCCTTCGAGCAGGTCTATATGTCCTTCGATTGGGACGGCTTCAGGCTGTACGAGGGGAGCCTCGTGGAAAACAGCATGTTCGGCTATATCCGCAAAAATCAGCTGGAAAAGCTGAAGGGCGTGCGCGAAGTAACCGTCGATCAGGACGTGGTGATCGGCCAGTTCCTGGATGCGGAAGGGTATCCCGGATTTATGGTCTCCAACGCCTCTTCTCCCTTCGACCTGAACGGCGCAACCGTTACGATGACCTTTGACGGCGACGTCACCGCCGCGCAGGTCTATCAGAAAGGAGAGATGAAGACGGTGAAGCTCACCGACCACAAACTTACGCTCGAACTGGAATCGGGCGGGGGATGCTTCGTCCTGCCGCTGTAAAAAGAAAAAGGAGATCATTTATGAAACATTCGCTGAAAAAGATGATATGCGCGGCCCTCTGCGCCGCCATGATACTGCCGCTCGCCGCCTGCAAGCCGGAAGACACCATAAATCCGGGCGCGGAACACACGCTGAAGGTGAGCGTTTACGCCGCCGGATACGGGACGGGCTGGATCGAGGAGGCGTGCCGCATTTATTCGGAAGATCATCCCGACGTGGCGTTTAAGATCGAGGCGAACAACCGCATGTTCGACACCATCAAGACGCGCCTCGAGACGGATACCTGCGACAGCGATATCGTGCTGATCGCCAATGCGAATTACGTGCCGCTGGTGGCGCTGAATAAGCTGGAAGACCTTACCGACCTCTACGATATGGTCATTCCCGATACGGAGGATACGACGCTGAAAGACGTGATCCCCGAGATTCAGTACAATTACCGCCTGCGGAACGGCAAGATTTACGGCGTTCCCTGGCAGGACGCCACCGCTTCCGGCTTTATCTACAACAAAAAGATGTTTGCAGAGCACGGCTGGGAGATCCCCGCCACGATGGATGAATTTTTCGCGCTCTGCGACGAAATCGCGGAGACGGGCGTCGCGCCCCTCGTATTCGGCGGCGGGCAGGAGAGCGGATACGCCATCAATACGCTCAACCAGTGGTTTGTGGAATATTACGGTTACGACTATATCGCCAATACCTTTATGAAATACGACTCTCCGGAGATCTATCATTTCACGCAGGAAGGCCGCCAGAAGGTGTATGAGACCGCCGCGCAGCTCTTCCAGGGCAAGACGGCGCACGGAAAGGACATCGTGCTCGCGGGCTCCAAGTCCTTTACGGCGCAGGCGGCGCAGCGCGAATTTATCCAGGGGCACGCCGCGATGGATATCTGCGGCAACTGGTTCCCCACGGAGATGACCGCGTACTTGAAAGGCTATCCCGATTTTGAATTCGGCTATATGCCCGTCCCGCACATCAACGCGGATCAGAAGGACTACGCGGGGAAGGATTCTTCCAAGGTGCGCTATTCGCTGGACGGCAACATCCTGGCGATCCCCGCTTCCTCGCAGTACAAAACCATCGCGAAGGATTTTCTGCTGAGCATGTACACGAAGGAAAGCTACCAGTCCTTTGTGGAGGAGAACAACGGCGTGCTCCGCCCGATGAACGTCGAGATCGATTCCTCCGCGCTGGATGCCTTTTCAAAGGCCAGCTACGACTATTTCAACGCCGGGAAACAGGCGGGAGAATATATTTACGAGTGCAGCCTGGCGCCCATGGCGGTGAACGGCTATCTGGCGCTGCTCATTTCGCAGAACGGCAACACGCTGGGCAACCTCATCAACGCGGAGAGCTACGAGGCGGCGATGAGCGTCGCTGCGGTCGCGGCGGCGGACGATTACGCGCGCGCATCCGAAATGTGGGATGCGGCGAAGAACCAGTGGAAAGACAGTTATCTCGGCGTGAGCTGAAAACGGGTACGGAAGGAGAGGTTTCAAAATGCAGAACGGGAAGAAAAAATTATTCGGCATCGTCACGCTGAACAAATACGGCAACCCCTTCAGGCGGAAGCTGTTTATTTTCTTCATGCTCCTGATTCCCATCGCGAATTTTCTGGTGTTTACGGTATACGCGAATTTGGGCGGAATCGTGCTCTCCTTTCATCAGATGAGCCCTTCGACGGGGCGGGACGTGTTCGTCGGCATCGCGAATTACAAAAAGTTTTTCGAGGAGTTTGCGCTGATGCAGTACGGCAGGATGATCCTCGTATCCTTCGGGTATCTCTTCGTCGTCATGTTTCTCTCCCTGCCCATCTCGCTGGTCTGCTCTTTCTACCTCTATAAGAAGATACCGCTTTCCAAGGTCATCGTCGTCATCCTGTTTCTGCCCAATATTCTGCCCGCTTCCATTCTGGCGGAATATTACCGGCAGCTCTTCGACCCCATCACCGGGATTCTGAGCAAGCTGTTCAACTTCATGGGTGGCTACACGCTGCAGACGGCGCCTTCCTGGCTGACCGATCCCAGATATTCCAACTGGATGCTGTATCTCTACACCGTGTGGTTCGGCTTCGGCTACAACGCCATTCTCCTCTGGGGCGCGATGACGCGCATCCCGCAGGAGATCGTGGAGTCCGCGGAGCTGGACGGCGCGGGGCTCGTCACCGAATTTTTCAAAATCACCGTTCCCGTGATCTGGCCGACCTTTTCGATGATCGTCGTGCTGACGTGGATGGTGCCCTTCACCGTCTACATGCAGCCGATGATGATCTCGTTCAACGGACAGAACAACACGACGACGATCGCGCTCTTCGCATTGCAGACGCTGCGGGATAAATACAATCCCTATTATTCTTCCGCAATCAGCATTCTGATCGCGCTGGTTTCCGTCCCGACGACGCTCCTTTTGCGAAAGATCCTCGACCGGATGTTCACCGTCGTGGAGATCTGACCCTGCGGATACAAAACAATCAACGAGGCAAAACATGAATATGAATTTTCAGACTTATTACAGCAAGGTAAAGGGGTGTTATCTGGGAAAGAACATCGGCGGCACCCTGGGGGCGCCCTTTGAATGCTACCGCGGCGTCTACGACGTGGACGGATTTATGCAGGATGTCTCCAACCCTATCCCCAACGACGACGTGGATCTGCAGCTGGTGTGGCTGAGCGCCGCCGAACACGAGGGGCGCCGGCTGGACGCCACGGTGCTTGCGGAATACTGGAACACCTTTGTGAGCTCGGTGATCTCCGAGTACGGCACGGGAAAAAACAACTTCAACATGGGGATTCTGCCGCCGCTTTCCGGGCACATGCGCAACGTCAACCGGGACAGCAACGGGGCGTGGATCCGCACGGAGATCTGGGCGTGCCTCTGCGCGGGCAATCCCGCGCTCGCGGCGAATTACGCCTATTACGACGCGTCCGTCGATCACAGCGGAGAGGGCGTAAACGCCGCGGTATTCGTCGCGGCGGTCGAGAGCGCCGCGTTCTTCGAGTCGGACGTCGATCAGCTTTTGGATATCGGCCTCTCTTATCTCCCGGCGGAATGCGGCGTGCGTACGGCGGTCGATCTCGTCCGCAGGTGCTATCGGCAGGGAGACGACTGGAAAACCGTCCGCATCAAGCTCTTTCAGGCAGTTCCCTCCAGCTTCGGCGAGATGGGCGGCGTCTGGCGGGGCACGCAGGAGGTGCCCGCTTGCCGGCAGTGCCCCGCGCAGGAGGCGGATCCGAACATCCCCAAGGCGGTGCACGGTTACGACGCGCCCTGGAGCATCGGCGCGATCGTCCTCGGCTGGCTGTACGGAGAAGGGGATTTCGGCAGATCCGTCTGCCTCGCCACCGACTGCGGCGAGGATACCGACTGTACCGCGGGGACCCTGGGCGCGATCCTCGGCATCATCGCGGGGGCGGAGAAGATTCCCGAGAAGTGGAGCCGCGGCTGTTCGGACCGGATCGCCATCTGCACGCTTCGCCCGGACGCGCTTTTAAACGTGCCGAAGACCATCGACGAGCTCTGCGCGCGCATCGTCCGGCAGACGCCCGTCTTTCTGGAGCGCCGCTGCGTGATGACCGAAGACGGTTCGTACGAAATTCAGCCCACCGCGCGGTTCGCCTACGCCGGAAAGATGTTCGACGATTACATTCAGGAGGATTTTGCGGAGGTGTTCGCCTGCGGGCACGACACCGTGCGCAAGAAGTTCCGCCAGTATACCGTGCTGATCAACTTCGGAGAAGATCTCGCGGCGGTGAAGGAAGACCGGACCAAAAAACTGAAAATCACCGTGCTGAACCAGCGCTTTATGCCGCAGTATCTCACCGTGCGCCTGCACGGCGTGCCGGAGGACTGGGACGTGCCGGGGGGGACGGAGCGCTCGCTCGGGCTGGAGCACTGGCACGGCGGATACAACGACAACGCCTTTGAGCTGGAGATGACGCCCCGCCGGCTCACGCGGGGGAAATACGACTTTGTGCTGGAACTCTCGGACAACGGGAAAGCGGATAAAAACTTCATCGCGTTTTCCCTCCTGAACGGGATCTGACGAAGGGTTGACATCCGGCGGCGCATCTATTATAATAGAAGAAAAAACGAGGGGACTGATATGGACATACCGTTTCGGAGATTCGGCGTGATGATCGACTGTTCGAGAAACGCCGTGATGAATCGCGACGCGTTTTTCCGCATGGCGGATCTCTTATCCGCGCTGGGATACAACGCGATCCGGCTTTATACGGAGGATACTTACGAGGTGGAGGGCGAGCCGTACTTCGGCTATCTGCGCGGCAGATATTCGGGCGCGGAGCTGAAGGAGATGGACGCATACGCCGCCGCACGCGGCATCGAGCTGATTCCCTGTATCCAGACGCTCGCGCATCTGGGCACGATTTTCCGCTATGCGGAGTACGCCCCCATCCGCGATATCGAGGATATTTTGCTGGTGGGAGAAGAGCGCACGTACCGGCTGATCGACAATATGTTCCGTTCTCTCGCGGAGAATTTTACTTCCCGCCTGGTCAACATCGGCATGGACGAGGCATTCTGGCTGGGCAGGGGAAAATACCAGACGATCAACGGCGCGGAGAAAAGCGAGAGCATCATGAAGCGGCACCTCGAAAGGGTGTTGGAAATCGCCGCAAAATACGGCTTTACCTGCGAGATGTGGGGAGATATGTTCATGCGTGCCGCCTACGGGGAGGTATACGAGCATACGTATGATCATGCGGAAGAAGTGAAAAAGAAGGTCCCCGGCAACGTGCGCCTCATCTGCTGGGATTACTACCATACCGAGGAGGCGTTTTTCTCGGACGAAATCGAAAAGTACCGCAAGCTCTCCGATCAGATCACGTTCGCGGGCGGCGCCTGGACGTGGCTGGGATTCTGCCCCAACAACAGTTACGGCATTCGCGAGACGGAGGCCGCCGTGCGCGCCTGCAGGGAAAAACAGATCGAAGACGTCTATTTCACCATGTGGGGGGACAACGGCGGCGAATGTTCGCCCTTCGGCGTGCTGCCGACGCTGGTCTGCGCCGCAGAGTTCGCGCGCGGAAATTTCGACATGGATTCCATAAAGGAAAAATTCCGCGCGGTCATCGGCGTGGATTTCGACCTTTTCTGCGCGCTTGAGCTGCCGGATAAAATATATTCGGGCGATCAGCCGGACTGTTTCGATCCCTCCAAAGTCATGCTTTTTACGGATCCCTTTATGGGCATTTACGACAAGTGCGTCCGGGAGAATACCGCGCGCAAGTACTACGAGGAGGTGGCGGAACGCCTGAAAGAGGGGGAGAAGAGCGAAACCTGGGGGTATCTGTTCCGCTCCGTCCGGGCGCTGTCCGAGGTGCTCGCGGTCAAATTTGAGCTGGGCGTACTGACGCGTCGATATTACCGCGCGGGGGAGAAAGCAGCGCTCGCCTCGCTCGCCGAAAAAGACTATACGCTGCTCCTCGCGCGGCTGGAAAAATTCTATGAAGCCTACGAAAAGTTCTGGATGACCGAAAAAAAGCCGCACGGGTTCGACGTACAGGACGCGCGCCTCGGCGGCCTGATCCGCAGGGTAAAACACTGCCGCGACCGGCTGCTCGCTTATGTGCGGGGCGAATCGGAAAGCATTCCCGAACTGGAGGAGGAGATCCTCAATCCGTTCGGCCTAGAAAAGCCGGAAGGCATCGCCTACAATTATTACAACGCGCTCTACACCGTCAACCCGACGTAAAATCGCTTTAAAAACGCGGAAGCTGCCCGTTCTTTTCGTGCAGCTTTTTTTTTCGCCCATTTTAAATTATACAAAAAACAGATTGACAAGCGCGGCTTTATATGGTATTCTTAACTCGATAAAACGCTTTACTGCCAAAGCGTGAAGCCGGCAAACTGTTTTGCCGGCAAGTTTTAACGGCCGGAGAGAATTATGTCTGTATTGCTGAAAGATGTCGCTGAAAAAGTGAATATGTCCATCACCACGGTTTCTCTCGTTCTGAATGGAAAACCCGTGCGCGTGAGTGAAAAAAAGCGCAGGCTGATATTGAAAACAGCGAGCGAAATGGATTATAAGCCGAATCAGGCGGCGCAAAGTCTGGTCACGAAAAAGACGATGACCATCGGGCTGATCATTCCCGATATCTGCAACCTCTTTTTCTCCGAATTCGTCAAATTCGTCGGAGAAAAACTCAAGGCGCAGAACTACTATCTGCTGCTCTGCAACAGCAATCACTTTGTGGATGAAGAAATCAACCAGATGGAACTTCTGCGCATGAAGTCGGTAGACGGCATGCTTGTCATCTTCAGCGACACCAATGCGGATAAATATGTGGGAGAACTGGAAAAACTGAAGCGGGCGAATATCCCGATCGTCATTATGGATCAGTTTGAAGAATCGCTGGATGTCAAAGGCGTCGGGGTGGATGACGAACTGGGCGGGTATCTCGCCACCCGGCATTTGATTGAGAACAATCACACGCACATTGCCTGTATCACGGGGCCGGATTATGCGTTCAGCAGCGCCAAGCGCTTTGCCGGATACTGCCGCGCGCTCGAAGATGCAGGGATTCCGTTCAACAAAGATTACGTTTTTAAAGGGGATTTTAAATTCGCTTCAGGGGAATTACTGGGGGCAGAGATCTTGAAACGGAAAGAAATTACAGCCGTCTTTGCTGAGAACGACATGATGGCGTTAGGGCTGTACCGCGCCATGACAAAGGCAGGGAAGCGCATCGGCAAGGATATTTCCATTGTCGGGTTCGACGATATTCTGTACACATCCATGCTGGACGTGCCCCTGACCACCATCAATCAGAACGTACAGGATGTTGCCGAGAATGCAGTCAGCCTGCTGCTCTCGATGGTGAAAAATCAGCCGCTCGGCAGAGAGATCCATTATACCCGCCCGCATCTCGTAGAAAGAGACAGCGTCGCCCGATTGGAAAAAAGGCGCTGACGGGGATGAAAATTCCCGTTTTTTTCTTTTGTCAAAAATTTTTTTAATTTTTTTTAAAAAGGGTATTGACAAGTCGGTTTTTCTGTGATACAATCTTTTTGTAATTTGATAAAACGTTTTATCATTTTGCAAAGGGAAAGTATGAAAAAAGTATTTTGGCTCATTGCCGCAATTTTTATTTCGCTCGGGGCGGCTTGTGCGCCGCAGGAGAAGAAGATGCAATACAATATTTCCTTTTTGGGAGATTCCATCACATACGGCGCAACGCTATCGGAGGGGGAGCTCTGTTTTGCGGATTTGATTGCGCGGCAGGACTATGCCGGGCATGTGCAGAATCTGGGAATATCCTGTTCCACGATCGGGCATCCGCCCAGCGCGGACGTCTATTTTGAGGGGACAAATCCCATATCGGAGCGTTACCGCACCGTCCGGAGGGATGCTGATTTCATCTTTGTTTTGGGCGGAACCAACGATTACGGCAATACGCCGACAAACAACGTGCCGTTAGGATCGTCGGAGGATACCGAAAACGTTACGTTTTACGGAGCGCTCAACCAATTGGTTGCCGGGATCGCGGCGGATTATCCGGATGCGGAACTTGTACTCTGCACCCCCGTTCAGAGGGATAACAGTGCGTTTGTGCATTGGCCGGCTTCTTTGGAAAATGAATTTGGCTGCCGTTTGGAGGATTACTGCGATGCCATCCGCGATCGCGCGCGGCACTTCGGCGTGAACTTGCTGGATCTCTATGCAATAGAGGAAATGAATGTTGTCTCCGAGCGCTTTTTGAATTACTATACGGACGGGATTCATCCGAATGCGGAAGGACACCGCTTGATAGCGGGGGCGATTGACGCATTTCTCAGAGAGGCCATCACCAGATAAATTTTTTTAGCCATTTGATAAAGCGTTTTATCTTGGCTGACACAGGAGAAGGAAAATGTTTCGAAAAGATTATATATTGCCGAAGAAAATG
This sequence comes from uncultured Eubacteriales bacterium, assembly GCA_900543915.1. Taxonomy (GTDB): domain Bacteria; phylum Bacillota; class Clostridia; order Christensenellales; family Borkfalkiaceae; genus UMGS621. Next base: position 44,058 of record UQTB01000007.1, read on the forward strand.
CTGCACTGCGAGCGGACAGAGGGGGAGGAACATCTGCTCTCGTCCAAAACGCAGATGGCGGCGTTCGCGTGCGGCTGTCCCTGTAAAATACAGCCAGGCGGGTGGATTTTATTGGATTTCGGCTTGGAATACAACGGGGGCGTGCAGATCATCTGTCAGGATATGATGGGGAAGAAAAACGCCCGGCTCAGAATTCGTTTCGGCGAATCCGCGATGGAATGCATGTCAGATATCGGATATAAGGGCGCGACCAACGACCATTCGGTGCGTGATCAGGTGCTCCTTGCTCCATGGGTGGGCATTTTGGAATACGGGCATACCGGTTACCGATTTATCCGGATCGATAATTGCGACGAGGTCACCGTATCGTTCATGCAGATTTACGGCGTTTATGAGCACAGCGGAAAGGATATTCTCGGAACATTTCACAGCAGCGACGAGCGGCTGAACCGCATCTGGGACGTCGGCGTGCGGACGGTATACCTCAACAACAATGACCTCATTACGGACGGGATAAAGCGCGACCGCCTGGTCTGGATCGGCGATATGCACCCCGAATCCAGCTCCATTCTCCGTCTGTTCGGCTATGACAGATCCGTCAACAACAGCCTGGACTACATCAAGCGCATTACGCCGCCTGACGAATGGATGAACGGGATCGCCTCCTACACCATGTGGTGGATCAAAATTCAGCACGATCTGTACTGTTATTCCGGGGACAAAGCGTATTTGTCTGAGCAGATGCCCTATCTGAAAGCGTGCGTTCAGACGCTCGGAAATACAATCCGCGAAGACGGATCCTGCGATATCGGGTTCAAGTTCATTGACTGGCCGTCCGGAAACGACTCTACGGCGATGGACTGCGGGATTTTTGCGATGATGTCAGTTGCGCTCTCCAGCGCGGCAGCGCTGTTTGCGCTTTTCAATGAGAAGGCCTGCGAGACCTACTGCCTGGAAAAATTGCGCGTTCTGCGGCGTTTTGAACCCAATCCGAACGGCAATAAACAGATGGGTGCCTTGCTGGTTTTCGCAGGTGAAAAAGATGCCGCGCGCATGAATGAGGAACTCCTGGCGGTGGCTCCGCTGAAAGGGCTTTCCACGTTTCTCTGCTATTACGTAATGCGGGCGCGTGCGGAAGCAAACGATATGCGGGGCACGCTTAATCTCATCCGTCGGTATTACGGAGGCATGCTGGATCTCGGGGCGACCACTTTTTTTGAGGATTTCGACCTTGAATGGACCAAAGGGGCCAAACCTCTGGACAGTTTACTCGCGCCGGGGGAATACGATGTGCACGGCGACACCGGCGGACACTGTTACCGCGGATACCGGCACAGCCTGTGTCACGGCTGGTCGGCCGGCGTGGTTCCCTTCCTGAGCGAATATGTGCTGGGTGTGCGGTTTGCCGCGGCGGGATGCAGGAAGGTGGAAATCCGCCCGGATCTCGGCGATCTCACGTGGGCGGAAGGAAGCGTTCCAACGCCACAGGGCGTCTTGAACGTGCGCGTATGGCGGGAGAAAGGGGAAGTGAAAGCGGAACATAACGATTTGCCGGGAACGGAAATCGTTATAAATAAAATTTCCGGGTGAAAACCGGGAGAAAAAGGGGAAGAAAAATGAAAAAAGGCAAGTTGTATCTCTTAGTGACCTTAGCGCTGACGCTGATTATTTCCGTCGTCTGCGCATCGGTTTCGGCGTTTGCGGCGGAAAGTTCCGTAAACAACGGCTGGGGCACTGCCCCGGAGGGAAAAAACATCGAGGCGATTAACGATCTGAAAGAGGTAGAAGGCTATGGAGAGGGATATACCTCGATCAGCGGACTTCACGCCAATTCCGCCGCGAATGCGACGCCGCTGGATCTGACCAAGCCGATCTCGCTCAATTTCAGCGTGAAAAACCGTTCGGAAAATAACTGGACTTTTTTCGGCGTCGCGCCTACGCTGGAAAAAGCGAAAGCGGTGGACAACGAAATTTATACGGCTTCCTTGGCGGATTATCCCTTCGTGCACATGTTCGACACGTCCGCCGGGATCGGAATTTGGCATCAGACGGAGGGTGCGATGACTTCCGCTCCCATCATCGACCGACAGGGGCCGGGCGTATATGATTTCAGGGCGCAGCCGGTCGTCAACGGCGAAGCGCACGAATATAAAATAGAGATCTATTTCGGGGAGACGCAGGAAAAGGGATATATGCTCATAGACGGCATCTATGTAGGCCGGCCCGCCGCCGTGCAGGCTGACTTTCCCCAAAAGACGGGATATTTCTTTGTGAACGGGTGGAGTCCGATGGAGTGGATCATCAAGATCACGCAGCCCGAAACGGCGAAGAATATCGTCGGATCGTACAATGTGTATCGATACCAGTATCTGGGCGGTGCGCGCCAGCCGCTGGAAGCCGGCGCGGTCAACGTCAATTATGTCGACGCAACGCATGAATTCGGAAGGGCGGTTCCCGGAGATGAGATCAGATTCACGGTGACAGCCGGTAAGTATGCGATCAGCAAAGTTTATGTTTCCGGCTATACAGGCGCAGAGCTTTCGTTCGATCCTTCCAACCCCGGCACTTATGCGGAAGTTCCCTGCGAGGGCGGCGTCTATTCCTGGACGATGCCGGATGCGACGATCGGCTTTATTTTTGAAATGGATACCGATCTGTTCGTCGTCGAACGCGCGGTCAAAGAGGTTTATTTAAAGGTGGAAGGAGACGTCGTCACGCTCAAGAACGGAGAATCGATGACGTTTTCCGTGACGCCGTTCAGCTTCACGCATGAGGTTGCGAAGGTCGCCTATCAGTTCGGCGACGCGCCGGAAGTCCTCTATGAAATCGCGGAGGACAATACCTATGTTCTGACGATCCCGGAAGATCTCCCGAAGGGGACTCCCGTACGCATCGTCGCGGAGGGGCGTTTAAAGCCGGTTACGGCGCCGACGGACGCGATGACAGAAAATTCTGTCAACGGCTGGGATACCAATAACGACGGAAAGTACGGCGCAATGTGGTCGGAGGGCGTTCAGCAGATCTTCGACGTGGGGGACGGCAGTACGTTCGTCGTTTTGGATAACGCTTCCTCCATCAGCAGCACGAGCGCGCTGGACGTGACGAAGCCCATCTATTTCGACATCGTGGGAAAATATAACGGAGTAACCGACCAGACATGGTGGATCATGTGTTCGCTGTGGGATGATTTTGAAGTAGGCGTCAAGCTGAACGCGGAAGTCTACGGTACGTCGCCTTACGAGGAATACAACAACGCTTCCAACGCGAGAAAGAAATTTTCACTCACCTGGTACGACCTGAATAACATCAACGTCGGCTTATCTTCCTTTTCGGACGACGTGTACGACAACGAGACCGTAGCTCAGATGCCGAACTATTTCGGGGAAAATTACGATTTCGATTCCGAAAAGAAGAATTATGGAGCTGGAACGCTGACGCAGTTTGAAATCTATTTCGGAGAGACGCAGGAAGAGGGATACGTCAAAATGAACGGAACAAGAGTGGGAACGCCGAACGCGGTGCAGTCGGATTTTGCAAACGGCGTCGCCTACATGCATGTTTCTTCCTTTATGTCCGCCAATCTCCGGATGAAACTCTACCAGAGCGCGGAGCTGGATATCCAGTCCGGCGTGGACGAGCACGCGGCGGTCACCGTCGTGGGAGACACCGATTTGAGCCGTCTGCTTGCCTATGACGAGGTAAAACTGCAGATCGAATTTGACGAGGGCTATACCGCAAAGAAGATTACGGTGGGCGGAAAACCGGTTGAAAAGGGAGAGGACGGATATTATACGTTCCGCGTTCCCTTCGGTTCCAATGTGCTGAAGGTGGAGAGCGGCGAGGTGATCCGCGTATCCTTTGAGACGAACGGCGGCAGCGCCGTGGAGGAAATCGCGATGGCGGCGGGCGGAATATTGTCCGAGCCGGTCAGTACGAAAGCCGGGTATACGGTTTCCTGGTTTCGGAATGCTGCCCTGACGCAGCCGATGGATTTCTCCGCCGGCGTGGAAGCGTCCTGCACGCTTTACGCAAAATGGACGCCCATCACTTATTATATCACCTATTATGACGACGTCAATAAGATCAGAGATCTCGAACACAATACCTACACCGTCGAAGACGCCTTTGAACTGGAGCGCTTTGAGAAAGAGGGCTATGTGTTTGAAGGGTGGTACGATAACCCGCAGTGCGAAGGCGAGGCGATCGGGGAAATCACCGCCGGTTCGACGGGCGACCTCATTCTCTATGCAAAGCTGACCGAACAGAAGGGCTGCGGCAGTATGAACGCCGCTTCGATGGGGATACTCGGCCTGGGCGCGCTTCTTGCCGCGGGCTGGATCTTCAGGAAGAAGAGAGGGTAACCGGACTGCGCGGCGGTAAAAAACGCACAAAACATTTATAAATGAGAGAAATTATACTGGATACCGATATCGGGTCGGATATCGACGATGCGTTCGCTCTGGTTCTGGCGGCGCGGTGCAAACAGATCAAGCTGCTCGGTGTGACGACCCTTTACCGCAATGCGGACCTGCGTGCGCGCCTGGCGCGGCTGCTGTTGGACGAGTGCGGGAGGAAGGACGTCCCCGTTTCAGCGGGAATCGACGCTCCGCTGATTCAGATTCCCGAGGAGGCGGAGCCTTCCTGGGCGCCGCAGCGCTACGGGGAGGACGGGAAATACGTGCCCGTTCAGTGTGACGAACGCTGTAAAGATGTCTCTTACGGAGACGGTAACGCGGTTTCGTTTCTCGTGCATACGCTGCGCAGACAGCCGTCTGCAGAGATCGTGACCATCGGCCCCGCGACCAATCTCGCCGTCGCCGTCCGCCTTGCGCCCGATATCGCGGTCAACCGCCGATGCACGTTGATGGCGGGGTGTCTGAACAAGCTCGTTTTGGACGGAAAATCGGGCGCGCAGTACGTGCCGGAGTGGAACGTCTTTGCGGATCCCGAGGCGATGCGCATTTTGCTGACGAGCGGGTTGAACCTGAATTTCGTCGGGCTGGACGTAGCGCTTTCGTGCAGATTACAGCCGGAGACCGTGCGCGGACTCGGCGGCGCGAACCAGCGCACGCTGGACGGATTGTTGAAGAAATGGAAAGAAAGCGTTCCCGCCGGAACGGAACCGGTGATGTACGATCCGCTGACCGTCGCTTCGCTGGAGGATGAGGGCATTCTCTCCTGGCGGCGGTGCAAAATCTCAGTCGGACTTACCGGAAAAATGCGCGGCGTTTTTTACGAGGACGCGGCGGGGACAGAGGTGAATTTCGCCGTCGGCGTGGATGTCGGGCGGTTCAATGAATTATTCCGTTCTTACATACTGAACGGGAAGGAGTGAAAATGAAAAAAATACTTTGTTTGTTGCTGGCTCTGATTCTTTCCCTCGGATTCGCCGCCTGCGGCGACGGAAACCCCCCCGTCGGGGGCGATTACGATTTCGATGTCCCGTTGGACTACGCGGGGGAGATTACCGTCTGGATTCAGTCGTACGACTACGAGAGAAAGATGATGGATGTTTTTAAGGAAAATTTTAACCGGCGGTACAAAAATATTCAGGTGAATGTGGAGGAGATCACGCCTGCGCAGTACCGGAATATGCTGCAGAAAGCTTCCAGCCTGAGTTCGGCGATGCCGGATGTTTTCTGGGTTTCGCCGCAGTTTATCGGAAAATACAATGACCTCGACATTCTGATGCCGCTGAACGCACTGGAAGAGTCGGATGAGAGCTTCTCGTTCGATAATCTGGTAGAGGAAAGTCTCGCCTGCTGCCGCCAGAACGGCGAGACGTGGATCATGCCGCGCGACTTCAACCAGGTTGTGCTCTACTATAATAAAGACATGTTCGACGCCGCAGGCTGCGAATATCCTTCCGCTACCGAAGCGATGAGCCGAGCGGAATTTGAGACGCTTATGGCTGACTTGCAGGCGGGGCTGAAAAAATCTGACCGGAAAAATTCCTACGGGGAGGTCTACAAGGACTGCGTCGTCAGCGCGTGGGATGCTACGATGACCTGGGATTCCATCATCTGGCCGCTCTTTAAGAGCTATGGGGCGGAGATCATCCGCGAAGACGGCACCTATCAGAACGCCGATGGGAGCGCGCTGTTCGATTCGGAGGCGTCATTAAACGCGTTGGACTGGGTGATGGAAATGACGCAGAAGAAATATATCGAGGCGGAGCAGGCGACGCATGTCGACGGAATCGATTTCAAGTTGGAACGCTCTCCCATGTATTCGCACATGCGCTGCAACATGAACGACCTCATCACGCCGAACGGGCAGTATAAAGGGCTGAAAAACATCGGCATCGCGCCCTTCCCCGATCTGGGAGATCAGGATTCCTATTATGTGGGCAGCGGCTGCACGGGATATTCTCTCTATAAATATTCAAAGAACGTCGTGCCGGCGTGGCTGTTCCTGCGGTCCATCGTCTCCGAACAGACGCAGGAGGCGCTCAGTCAGACCGGCTATGCGACGCCCGTAAATCAGCTTCTTCTCGACGACCCTAACGCGAATTGGATCAAGTACACGAACGAAAAGATCGGGGAAGGATACACGGAGCCCTTTATCTACAAAAAGAGCGAGGCGTATTCGCACGTCAACGAGTTTTTAAGCAAAATCGGCATCGCCGCGCAGGATTCCGTCTATCAGGATATGTCCACGCTGTACTGTCTGGTCACAGATAACTGCTCGACGCGGGAGGGGGCGCAGGAATATCTCACGTCTTATGCCAACCGCATCCGGCAGAGCATCGAGAGCGGACTGAAATAAAGCCGGGAGGAAAGAATGAACAAGCTCGGTTTACAGGATAAAATGAGAAAATTCTGGAAGAAGAACGGCGGATGTTATCTCTTTCTGATTCCCGCCTTTATCGGTTTCTTCGTGTTTTCGGTCTATCCGGTGGTATATTCTTTATTTTTAAGTTTTACGGATTCCAACGGGGCGAGATTCACTGAAATCGGGCTGTTCAATTACCGGCAGATCTTCAGCGACGATCTTCTGAACGGATGGGCGACGATCAGCAACAGCTTCTGGCTGACCTTCCGGTATGCCCTCATGTGTATTCCGATCGGCCTTACGCTGTCCTTTTTCCTCGCGCTCCTCTTAAACAGCGCGGTGAAGGGAATCAAGGTTTTCCGGATCCTCTATTATCTGCCGGTACTGATTCCGGGGCTGGCGATGTCTATCATCTATGCGGATATGTTCGACTATCCGGGCGGGATCATCAATCAGATCGTCGTTTCGCTGGGCGGGAAAGCCGTTCCCTTTTTTGAAGATCCCGGCATCATCATGCCGTGGTATATGGTGGCTGGCTTTTTCGGATTGGGCGGCAATATGATCATGTGGCTGGCGGCGCTCGCCAACGTTCCGAAACAGCTGATCGAAGCGGCAAAAATCGACGGAGCGCGGGGAATCAGGGTACTGTTCTCGGTCATCATTCCGATGTGCACGCCCATTATTTTTTATAATCTCATCAACTCCGTGATCACATCGCTGCAGATCTTCGATACGTATGCAAGCCTCGGCGTGGGCCCGGAGGAGAGCATGTACTTTATCGTCATCCTCATTTACCGGGTGGGCTTTGAATCCTATCAGATGGGGTTTGCCTGCGCGGTGGCATGGATGCTGTTCGTCGTGATCGCGCTGCTCACGCTCGTCATGTTCAAGACGCAGAAATGGGTGGTGTACCTGGATGAGGAGAGCTGATATGAAAAATACCGTCTATGCAGTCAATCGGAAGAGCAAACGGAAAAAGCGCGCGCTGACGGCGGTTTTATATATAGCATTGATTTTGCTGTCATTTTACTTTCTGTTTCCGTTTTTCTTCGTGATCACCCGCAGTCTGATGACCATCAGCGAGGTGAACAGCCCTTCGCTCGTGTGGTTTCCTGCAAAACCGGTCTGGGAAAATTACGCCGTCATCGGAAACTACTTTCTCTATCTGAAAAATACGCTGATCGTAGTGGTGATCAACGCGGTCTTTCTGCCGATATCGGGCGCGGTGATCGCATTTCCCTTCGCGCGTTATCAATTTGCGGGGAAAAAGGTGATGTTTTCCCTTCTAATGTCCACGGTGATGCTGCCGTGGGTGGTAACGTCCATTCCCATCTATATTCTGTACGCAAAGCTGGGACTTTTAAACAAGCTGGCGTCGCAGTGGATCGGCGCGTTCTTCGGGGGCGGTGCGATGCAGATTTTTCTGGTTATCCAGTATATGCGCGCCGTGCCGAAGTCCCTGGACGAAGCCGCATATATCGACGGCGCAAACAAATTCGTCGTCTTTTCCAAAATTGTCCTGCCGCAATGTAAAAACATTCTCGTATTTTATGCCGTCACGACCATTATCGGCCGCTGGAACGATTATATGGGGCCGCTGATCTACATTTGGGACAGCGAAAAATTCACGCTCGCAGTTGCGTTTTACGTCGAATATTCGTTTACGGGAACGGGCGCTATGCTCATCAATGAAAAGATGGCGATGAGCGTCTTCATGACTTTGCCCTCTCTCATTCTCTTCGCCTTTTTCCAGAAGGATATGATCGAGGGTGTCAAGATAGGAGGAATCAAAGGATGAGAAAACTTTACGTGAGAGGCTTTTTTCTGTTGCTCGCCGCGGTAATGCTGATTTCGGCATCTGCGTGCGGCGGCAAAGAGTCGGGCGTATACGATCTGAACGATCACGCGTTTACGCTCTCGCAGCTGTCCGGGAAGGACGCGCTCGGGCGGGAAATTTCCCCCGCCGGGGCGAGCGCGGAGAAAAAATACGTCGGAGTCTATTATTTCCCCTGGTTTGACCGCATTCACTACGACAATGTGTACGATATTTCCGAAATCATGGCAAAATACGAGAAAAGCGTAGGCGATCCAACCAATCCGCTCTGGGCGCTCGACGGGGCGTATTACGATCCGTCTGTGAGCCCCGTCGGTGCCTTCCACTACTGGCAGGAGCCGCTCTTCGGCTACTACCGTTCATCCGATCCGTGGATCGTGCGGCGGCATCTCGAATTGCTGTCGTACGCGCAAGTGGATTTCATCATGATGGATTTTACGAACGGCGTTATTTACAGCGAAACGACCATAGCGCTGCTGGACGCGATCAGGGAGATGCTTTCGCAGGGGATCTCCGTCCCGCGCATGGCCTTTATGCTCCCCAACAATGAAAAATCGCCGGATACGTTAGACGAATTGTGGGAAAAAGTGCTGTGCAAGGGCGAGTATGCGGATTGTTTCTTCGCGGCGGACGAAGAGATGAACCCCTCCGGAAATCCCCTCGTCACGGGAGATTTCTCCCGCGTTACCGATCAGACCATACTCGCAAATATCTGGGCGAAGGGAATGTTCTGGGCGTACAGCACGGAGAATAAAGATTATTTCCCGGCCGGGGATATCCGCATCCGTCAGGGAAACTTCAACGGGATGATGGCGGTCAACGTCGGCATCAACACGAGCTGGTTTTCGGACTGCTATCTCTATCCGGACGCGACAAGCGTCTACGGAAGGGGCTGGACGCCGGACGATCCCTGGGCACAGGGAACCGGCACAGAAAACGTCGCCGCGGGCACGCTCTTTCAGTATCAGTTCGACTATGCAGTCAGTCAGGACGTCGATCTCATCTTTATTTCCTGCTGGAATGAGTGGGCAGCGCAGAAACAGTCCTCGCTCACAAACGACTATCAGACTTCCCGCAAAGCGGTATTTGTAGATACGTTCAGCGAGGCGTTTTCCAAGGATATCGAACCTGCCAAGGGTCCGCTGGGGGACAATTACTATATGCAGCTCGTGAGCCTGGTGCGCAAATTCAAGGGGGAGGAGACCTCTGCTGCTGAGCACGGCAGGTATACCGTCGACCTTTCGGCCGGCATGGAAGCATGGGAAGAGATTCCCGGAAATTATCTGGATCCGGAAGGAGACGCGGTCATCCGCGATTATCCGGGGACGGATCCCGCCGTCACGTACCGCGACGACACCGCGCGCAACGATATCGTGCGGCTGAAATTTGCCAATGACGAACATACCTTCTACGCGATGATCGAAACTGCCCGTGAAATTACACCCTACGAGGCGGGAGACGCATCGTGGATGAATCTCTATCTGGAATGCGGCGGCGAAGGTATGAACGGATACGACTTTGTCGTACAGCGGGACGGGGATGAAATGAAGTTATACGCAGTCGCGGCGGACGGGACAAAGACGGTAAAAGGCGCGGTTGCCTGGCGCTGCGAGGGGAACCGCCTGTTCCTTTCCCTGCCTCTTTCCGGTTTGAGCGTCGGCGCGGAGGAAGAAATCGGCATCAAGGCGACCGATCACATACAGGCGTTCGGCGACGCGATGGATTTCTACGTCAGCGGCGACAGCGCCCCTATCGGCAGGCTCAATTATGCCTACCGCGTGGCGTGAGGATAATATGGGAAAAGGAAAGATCGCTGCGGTTGCCGTCGCCGCGTGTATGCTTTTGCAGAGCGCAGGCTTATTCGGTTGCGGAGGGAATATGAAAGAAAACAAACAGGGCGTATATGCGCTCTCTGATCAGGAATTTACGCTTTCTCAGCTTGCGGGCACGGATGCGCTCGGCAGGCGCGTGGAACCCACCGGCGGAAACATCGGGGGAAAATACGTCGCGGTCTACTTCTTCGTGTGGTTCGGCACCCACTCTCAGCGGATCTACGACATCGGGGAATTGCTGGAAGAATACGAAGACGGCGTGCGGGGAAATCTGAAAAGCCCGCTTTGGGCGACGGAGGGGGAATATTACAATGCGGAAATCAGCCCGAACGGGGAATTTCACTACTGGGGACAGCCGCTGTACGGCTATTACGATTCTTCCGATCCCTGGGTAATCCGCCGCCAACTGGAAATTCTCACGTATGCGCAGGTGGACTGCCTGATGCTCGATTATACCAACAACGTGGTCTATGAAAAGGCAACCAAAGCGGTTTTGGACGCAATTTCCGAACTGCAGTCCGCCGGACTGGATACGCCGCGGGTGGCGTTCATGGTATCCGCCGTCAACGGCGAACACGTCAATTCCTCGCTCAGACGCATTCATGAAAATTACCTCTCCGAAGAAAAATACAGGAATTGTCTGTTTACAGGGGGAACGGATATCAATCCTTCCGGGAATCCCCTCGTCGTCGGCAAAATGGATGCCGTTTCACCGGATCTCTTAGAGGGAATCTGGATGAAGAATCTGCAATGGCACGGCGTCGCATACGACGAGAATAATTATCCCGCGATGTCCGAACAGGTCTACCAGGAAAATCACAACGGCTATATGAGCGTTACCACTGAAGTCTACAGTCCCGCGCATGATGTCACCGAGATTTCCTGGTGTACGGATCCTTACCTGTATCCGGAAAGGGATCTGATCCGCGGCAGAGGCTGGACGCCGGGGGATACAGACAATGGAACCGATCCGGATAAAGTAGCGGCAGGAGCCTGTTTTCAGATGCAGTGGGATACCGTATTTTCGGATTCCGGCGTAAAATTTCTGCAGGTTCAGACCTGGAACGAATGGGCTGCGCAGAAGCAGTCCGATCTCGTGAAACCCTATCACACCGCCAAGCGCGCTGTCTTCGTGGATACGTTCAACGAGCCGTTCTCGCGGGACATCGAGCCGGTCGCCGGCCGCCTGAAAGACAATTATTACATGCAGCTGGTGGAAAATATCCGCCGATTTAAAGGGAAATCCGCGGACGGCGCCGCCGCGCACGGACGTAAGACGATCGATATCTATGAGGGCTTCGCGCCGTGGAAAGACGTGCCCGGCAACTATCTGGATCTCGACGGCGAGACGGTCCCGCGCAACTACAAGAGCGTAGATCCGCAGATCGTCTATCAGGATGATTCCGCCCGCAACGATATCGTCCGCCTGAAAATCGCGAACGACGGCGAACAGCTCTATGTCATGGCAGAGACAAAAAAGGACGTCACAGCGCATCGGGAAGGAGACAAAAGCTGGATGAACCTCTATCTCGCCGCCGGCGGTACGGGCGGCTGGGAAAATTACGATTACATCGTGAACGCCCTGCCTGCCGCTGATGGAACCACGTCTGTCGAGCGGTTTTGCGGAGAAAGGCGGGAAACGGTCGGGAAAGCGCGGTATCATGTTGAGGGAAACCGCATCTTTTTCGCGGTTCCGCTTTCCTTTTTCGGCGGGAAGAGCGGGGATACGATTGAAATCAAGGCGACGGACAACGTGGCGGAGGGAGATATCATGAATTTTTACATCAGCGGAGAGTGCGCGCCGGCCGGCAGACTCAATTACGCGTATCGGCTGGCGTGAGGTGCGGTTATGGATTTTTTTGACCGATATCACAATTTAAAGGCGCGGCTTGCACCGTTCAGACTGAGAACGGATTACGAGACGGTCAAGACGGTCGCTGCAATCGACGCGCTGGCGGATCGGGCGGACGTCATTCATTACGGCAACATCCCCGGCGGAAAGATCTTGGATAATCCCGTCGGGATCGACGAAAACAATCTCTTTTCGCGCGCGCTGGCGCATCTCGAAGCGCTGGAACGCGGGGAGTTTCCTCTGCTCGGAAAATTCACCGAACCGGGAATTTCTCTTGCCGATCACTCCTTTTTTGAAAAAGACGGCTTGCTCCATCTGTTTTACAACCGCGGATTCGTCGGTTACGACTGGCCGGAGCGCTCAGTAGAACTGATCGGCCATGCGGTCACTGAAAATTTGACGGATTGGAAAATCCTTCCTCCCGCGGTCAGCGTGACGGCTGGCCAGCACGATTCGTTCTCCGTCTGGTCGCCCTGCGTGCTGGAAAAAGACGGGCAGTATTACATGTTTTATACGGGCGTCAACCGCAATATTGCCCAGGCGACCTGCCTTGCCGTTTCCGATGATCTGATCAGGTGGAACAAAGTGAAAGAGAACCCAGTCTATCGTCCGGGAGACTGGGCGCCCTGGGGGGAGGACCGCTGGTCGGACTGCCGCGACTGCTTCATTCTCAAAGAGGGTTCCCGTTATTATCAGTATTTCTGCACGACGGCATATACCGACGGAGAGCATACGCGCAACGCGGTGGGGATCGCTTCTTCGGCCGACCTGATTCATTGGCAGGACGAATGCCGCTTTCTGCCAAAAGGGTGCGCCCACATGCCGGAATCTCCCTTTGTAATCCGGCGCGGCGCGCGATTTTACCTCTTCTACACCAACTGCGGGCAGGGGACCTGTTACGCGGTTGCAGACAACCCTCTCGGGCCGTGGGAGGAACGGGGGCTTCTGATCGGCGATCCTCAACATACGGGCGACCTGGCGCACGTGCCGTCGTGCAGTGAAGTGTTTTGTTTTTGCGGCAGGTGGTATATTTCCTTTGCAACGCGCCTGCCGGGCAACGAGCAGTATCTGGAGCTGATGGATTTTTTCTGGAACGAAGACGGTACTGTTTCCGTGGGCGAAAAGGTCGTACGGCCTGTCAAATAAAATGTTCGTCGCCGCACAGATTGCCGGGGGATTCGCGATCGCCGTTCTCCTGGCTTATTCGATCGTAAAAGTGACGAGCAGGACGATTCTGTTCTGCAACATCGTCATCAATCTGCTTTGGGCGGTGCATTATCTGTTGCTCGGAGCGTATACGGGGTGCGCCTGCAGCTTGCTTTTTACGCTGATGGTCACCGTTTATTTTTTCAAAAACAGCTGCCGGTTCCTGTCGGGAATCCATATTCCTCTGATATTCGCCGCCGTATTTATCCTATTCGGCGCGCTGACTTGGGAAGGTACGTCTTCGTTGCTGCCGATTGTGATCAATCTGATCCTGACGGCGGCGATGTGGATGGACAGGGAAATCGTCATCAAGGGGATGTGTATTCCCGTCGCGGCGATGTGGGTGGTGTATAACTGCTTTTATCTTTCTTATATCGGCATCATCGGGCAGGCTCTTTCCTTTCTCTTTCATTCAATATATGTGATCATGTATATAGGGCGAAAAAAGCGGGAAGAAAAGCCGCGGGAGGAAACGTGAAAAAAATTTTAATTCTGGGGAGCATCAACATCGACCTGACAATCGAAACGCCTTACATTCCCGCCGCGGGCGAGACGGTCACGGGGCGCAATTTTCTCGTGAATCCGGGAGGCAAAGGCGCTAATCAGGCGGTTGCCGCGCGACGGCTGGGCGGCACAGTCTGTTTTTCCGGCTGCGTGGGTGACGATGCGTTCGGAAGGGAGTCGATGGAAAATTTTCAACGCTGCGGGCTGGATATCTCCGGCGTGCGCACCGTTGAAAACTGCCCGACGGGCTGCGCGGTGATAGCGGTCTGCGGCGGGGATAACCGCATTATTCTGGATCGCGGCGCAAATGCCGCCGTCACCTGCGCGGATGCGGACGCGCTGATCGGGCGGGCCGCGGCGGGAGATATTTTTCTCACACAGCTGGAGATCGATCTTTCCGTGGTGGGGTACGCACTGCGTCGGGCAAAGGAAAGCGGGCTTTATACCGTTCTGAATCCGGCTCCCGCCGACGGAAGAATCGTGCGGTATTTTCCCTATGTCGATCTGATTACGCCGAATGAGAGCGAACTGGCTCTGCTGACGGGAGAAAGCGACTGCGCACGGGGCGCGGCAAAACTCGCCGTTCCCGAAGTAGTGGTGACGCGCGGCAAAAAGGGCTATTATTACGTGGGGAAAAGCGGTTCGTTTTACGGCGGTTGCCCCGCAGTGAAGGCGATCGACACGACGGCTGCGGGGGATACTTTCTGCGGCGCGCTGGCGGCCGAACTGAGCAGGGGAGAGAAAATCCGGACGGCGCTGACATTTGCCGCCGCTTGTGCGTCGCTGGCCTGCACCCGCCGCGGCGCGCAACAGTCCGTTCCCAGGCGTGAAGAAGCGCTTGCGTTGCTGCAAAGATCGGATTAAACCGAGGTTCCGCCCGGTTTTTAAAAAGCGGGGAAGTGCATTTTCTCTTGGACAAAAAGACGCAAATTGTTATCGGTTTTACCTTTTGGCAACTCTTATTCTATTGTTGCGTTAATTTGTTTGCTTCCTTTTACTGCGGAGCGAAGAAATAATGCCGAAGTTTCTTGCCGGTTCCCTGTATTTAAGAGGAAAAGAGCGGGACAAAAGGCAGAAGTTTTTTATACACATTACAGCAATCGTCTCTCTGCGGGGAGGCTATGAAACGGAAGATACGGAATCCCGGCGGGCCGGCAGCGGTTCGCCGGGATTTTTCGCGCCAAATTTCAAGCGGCAAAAAAGTAGAGCGGAAAGGAGCTGCCGGAAGCGCTATAATGCGGGCAGAAGCTGAGAAGGAGGAAAAAATGCGCAGAAAAGTACTGCCCGGGATCCGCCATTACAACGAGGGTTGGTTCCGTTCCTGCTATTATCATCAGTTGATCGCCGGGCTGAGCTATTACGGGATTCCTGCCCAAGCGGTCATCTGCAACTATGCGATGGAAGTCGTCCCCGCCGACCGCCTGACGGATTTCCGCTTTGTCGAGCGGGATATCCTGAATGAGCGGGATTTTTCCGCTCTGGTCGGCGTGTCGTTGGAACGGCGCCGTCCGCGGGATGTCGTCCGCGCCGCGGTGGAATGCGTAGACCGCGGCATGCCTCTCATCGTGGCGCTGGATAACTTTTATCTGCCGTATCGCGCGGATTACTACCGGAAATCCCATTATCTGCATTTTGTCCTGGTATACGGTTACGATCCGGATCTGGGCGCGCTGATCGCGGGCGAACATGAATATACGACCAGTTACGACTTTCAGGAGCGGGCAATTCCGTTTGCTGTCCTGCAGGAAAGTTACGAGGGATTCCGCGCACATCAGCCGCAGTTTCAGTGGGGCGTCGTGCGGCTGCGGAAAGATCCTTCCGTGCCGGAAAGGAGGCGGGAAGGGCTGAAAGCGCGGCTGCGCGGCGCGCTGACCGGGCGTGACTTCACCCAATACGGCGCGTTTTACCGCCGCCTGGCGGAAGAGGGGAACTGCGGATATGAGCTCGCCGCCCTTCAGGATGCGGCCATCCGTTCCGCCTCTTTTTTCCCCGCGTTGGTCCATCAGTGCCGCGTGATCGGCGCGGGTACGCCGCTTGCGGAGCTGGCGGAGACCGTCTGGCAGGACGCATGCTTCATGCGCAGCATCGTGATCAAAGCGCGCTGCAAAGAGGAGCCGGAGTCCATTGTTTCCCCGCGCATGCGCGCAAAAGCGCGGGAAATCGACGCGTCGTTGGAGGAAATGAACGGATGGATCAGGAGATGCTGACATACGTCGACCTCGCTCCTTACTGCAACGTGCGGTGGATCAAGCGGGGAAAGGAGAGAATCGGCGGGGTAGAGGGTGTCTATCTGGACGGCGCTTATCTGCGCGGCGGAAAGCTCGAAGGGGCGGGCTTTTCCTTTCTGCCTCCGGCAGAGGGAAGCGACTGCGTTTCCTGTGCAGGGCAGTTTATCCCCCTTCCGTGCTGCGCCGCGCGTTACCTCGATCTGGCCGCGTTTCCCGTTTACGGCAGCTTTCGGGAGCCGTTCCGGATTCTGTTTGCGGACGGGGCTGTGCGGGAAGAAAAACGCTATTTTAAAGACGTCGTGCATTGTTTTTCCCCGCTGTATCTGACCGCAGACGGCGCGCGCTATTACGACGGAGGAATGCCGCTTTTATCCTTCCATTTTCAGCAGGACGGGGCCTGCAGGACGGGTATGCTGCGCGCGCACCGCATTTTTTTCGGGGAGGGGGAGCGCCCCGTCGGCGCGACGCTCCCCGCCAACGAACTGCTGCACGTCATCGGCATGACGTTGGGAACATAGAACAAATCAGGAGGAAATCAAATGGAAGAAAAGACGCTGGAAACCCTGGCCGGAGAAATCGCGTCATCGGGGACGGTCTGCCGCCTGAAAGGAACCTATCGGCTGGATCTGGCGGCGGCGAAAACCGTCGTCTGCGGAGAAGAGCGGTTCGGGTGCCTGCTTGCGCTGTCCAGACCGGGCCTGGTCGTCGACGGAAGAGAGGCCGTATTGTATGCGGAGGCGGATGCGCCGCTTTCGGAGGACGTATCCCTGATTTTTCTGACGCCGCAGGCGAAGTTTGCGTCGCTGCTGCATCTGGATATCCGCTTTACGTACAAGCAGGAACCGCGCTCCTTTGCCGTGCGCGCCGTCGACTGCCGCGCTTACGGCGTTTCTTTTGAAGACTGCCGCGTCTCGATGAACGCAGAGAGCCGCGTGAATCTCATCGGCCTCATGCTCAAAGCCTGCCGGGATACGCCGCTGGAAACCAACGCGGATTGCTGCCGCCTTTCCCGCAGCCGGATAGACGTGCGCTGTTTTGCGGAAGACGATACCCGCCCGAGCGCCGTTTACGGCGTCGTCAACCGCTGGGCGAACAGCTTTGCCGCAGAAGACAACTTCATTTTCGCCGCGACGAGGGGGCGTGGGGCGGAGCACCGCGCGGTGGGCGTGTTCAACGCGGGAAGATTCGCGCGCATCGTGAACAACAACATCAAGGCGAACGGGCAGCACCCGGCCGGAAAGCGGATGGATCAGCCGCACGTCGTCGGCGTGCACAACGAGGGGGAATATCTGGTGATGAACGCCAATCAGTGCGTGGGGGAGTGGGGCGGCGCCTGTATCGGCCTGCTGAATACCGGTTCGTTTGCGGCTGTTTCCGGGAACAAGATCCTTTCCACGCACACGATCAACGGAAAGACAATCGTCAATTCGGGGAACTGGTCCGTGATAAACGGCAATGCGGTGCTTTCGACCGGGAGAAATTACCGGCTGATCGTCAACGATTCGTCCGATACCGTGATCTCAAACAACAATCTCCGCGGTACGCTGTTTTATGCGGAGCATCGGTCGGGGTGCGGCATACGCATGGAGCACTGCTGCGGCTGCATTCTCTCTGGAAACCGCATCGGCGGGGTCAAGGACTGCGGCGTCTTTTCTCTGAACAGCACGTTCGAGTCCTATGGGAACTATGCGGAGTCGCCGGAATTCCCCTCGTTCGTGCCGACGGCGGACGAAACAGACCGTTCTGTCGCAGCCGCGCTGGAGGAGGCGCTCATCCGCTCCGCAGAAGACTGATTTCGGTTCGCGAAAAAAGCGCCATAAAAATAGGCGCTTTTCTTTTGGATAAAACAAATTGACATGTGCGCAAAAGTTTGATATACTTTTTAAGTATAAACAAGTGGTCATACATAGTAATTTTGAGCGCGTATCGAGGGAAATAATGTCTGTGATGGGGAGCGAAGTAAATAGGCTTTTAAAAAAGATCAAAGACGGCGACCTGACGAAACGCGAAGAGCTTTTCAAAATTACCGCCGGCCATCTGCTCGGCGTAGCGCGGCGGTACCTGTATCATGCCGAAGATGCGGAAGACGTGGTAGCGGAAACGTTCGTGCGGGCGTTCCGCTATATTCACGCATACGACGAATCGCAGGAAGGCTATAACTGGCTGTGCAAGATCGCACAGCATCTGGCGTTTGATCATAACGAACAGTATAAGGCCAAAACGGGAGTTGCCCTGATGGAAAACCGCGACGGAGCGTTGGATCATATTATGGAGAAAGTTGAATTGGAGACGGATTTCGTGGAAGTGCTGGGGAGATTCTCGCTGAATGACCAGCACTTGATTTATCTGCGCTTTTGGGAACATCTTTCCTCCCGTGAAATTTCCGCCCGCGTGGGGAAGTCAAAATCGCTCGTCGCAAAAAGGCTCAAAATAATCTTAAAAGAATTTTTTAAAATTATTGAAAAAGAGTGGAAAAACGATTGATTCAACCGGTATACTTGTAAAAATACAAGGAGGGCTCTTAATATGCTTAAGAGAACAAAAGTATCGGTTGTTGCATTGTTGATCTGCTCGTTTTTCTTTTCGGTCGTTCCCGTGCGGGCGGACGTCCCGTCAGAGCAGCGGTATGCCGGGGAAATTCTGCCCGGCGTCATGGCCGTCTCGTCCGACAGCGAGACCGTTTCCTACACGAGGAGAGAAGTGACGGCCACGGGGGCGGAAAAGGGCGCGCCGGATTATCACAACATGGAAAATCTGCCGAACTGCTGCGGGCCGATTGCCGGCTCGATCGTCGTGGGATATTACGACAGATTTTTCGAAGAGCTGGTTCCGAATTACTCGACGTGCTATTCCACCGGGACGTATAAAAAAATGGACCGCGTCTACATACCGCAGCTGATCCGCGATCTGTACGACCGTATGGACACCAACGTGGTGGACGTAGGCGTCAGCGAAACGGAATTCAAAAACGGGCTGGCCGAATATGTCGAGGTGCATGGCAGGAATATCACCTATACGAGCTTCAAAAAGCTGATCGGCGTCAATGAGAGCGCGATCAAGTCCGGGTTCCAGGCGGGCGAAGTCGCCGTGCTGTTGTGCAAGCAGGCCAATGTCTATATAATCGGCAGCAGCGATAACAAGGACAGCATCTCGTTGTCCCTTTCGGTGGAAGATCATATTCTGGTCGCTTACGCATACTGTGAGATCAAATATTACAACGGAAGCGACAATTTCCGTACGGATCACTATTTCCAGGTCGTGACCGGTCTGAACGGTTATTCGACGGGCTATGTCAAAATCGACAACTGCTTCTGGCTGAACGAAGGGTGTATGGTGGATATTGCCTGACGGAAAGGGTTGGTTTATGGGAAAGGAGCGAAAATTTCACGATATCATCGAGCGGGATTGCAGTGAGAGCAAGCCCCGCATCTGGGAGCGCGTCAACGGGGAGCTGGCTTCGGCCGCTCCCTCCGTTTCCGATAGGAAAATTTCGCCGCGGCGGATCGCTGCGGTCGCCGCCGCGGCAATTATGCTGCTGGCAGTGGGGCTCGCGTTTCTTCTTCCTCCTCTTTTAAATTCGGATTCCCGTTACAGCACGCAGCGCGATTACGCCTGGTACTTTACGGATGATTACCTTTCAGACTTTGCAAAGACGGCACCTTACAGGGTATTGTTTTTTAATTGGTATGCGGAAACGGATAGAGAGGAGTTTTATGTGGATTCTGTCTGCCGCCGGAGGGATACGGGGGAGATGATCTGTTTTAAAGAAGAGATCTATCACCTGGAGACTGACACCTACTATACATTATAT
This sequence comes from uncultured Eubacteriales bacterium, assembly GCA_900543915.1. Taxonomy (GTDB): domain Bacteria; phylum Bacillota; class Clostridia; order Christensenellales; family Borkfalkiaceae; genus UMGS621. The sequence continues at coordinate 64,099 of UQTB01000007.1, forward strand.
TTCGTCCCCCCGCGGGAAAAAATCGATTTTCTCGCTGTTTTTGAGGAAACCTGCCAAGCGACAACAGAGATCGGGGGGAGGGCGGTTCACTGGTCGAAGGAGCTCAATTCGGTCAGAGCCTGGTTCAGCTATGAAAACTGCAACTATTTTCTCCTGGCGGAGGGAACCGAGGAGCCGGAACCCGTATTGAACGAGATCAAGGCGCTGTTTGCCTGAATAAAAAGGGATATGCAATGTGCATATCCCTTTTCTTATCGCATATGAGGGGCGTTGCGGCGACGCAGGCAACAAAACTTAACGGAGGTGTTTTTGCTTTTATATCGGGGGAAACACGCAATTTCAGCTAAAATAGATCGAAAAGCCTTGCATTCGGGGAGATATGATGATAGAATATAAAAAAGGACTAGTCCTTTTTTTCCTCTTTGTTTTCAAAGAGGAAAAGTCGTTATCGGCATTCCCTCCGTTCGAGTGCCGCGCAGAAAATCGGGCAATAGAAAATTGCCCTCTTGCCACACTGAAATGAGATTTTAAAGAGAAAAGGAGGAAACGATGAAGAAGGGCTTATTATTCGGTTTGTTATTCTTTCTGACGATTGTTTTTGCCGTTGCGGCGGGAGGATGTCTGCACGTACATCGTTGGAGCGAGTGGACAACGGTTTCGGAGGCGCGGTGCGATAAAATGGGCGTATTGGAGCGCGTATGCGCGGGCTGCGGCGCGGTCGAACATGATTATTCCGCACTTGCTTCGCACGAATACGGCGAATGGGAGCCTGTGCAGGGCAAGCCCTGTACGGAGGGCTTTTGGGAACAGTGTTTCTGCGTGCATTGCGGTGCGCGGAAAATGAGGGAACTGCCGCCGCGACCGCACGTTTATGAGCGCTATGTCGTGGCGCCGACCTGTACGGAGCCGGGCGGGACCGTCTGCATCTGCCGTTATTGCGGGGATTCCTGCCGCGAAGACGAAACGCCGCCGACCGGTGTCCATACGCCGGAATATACTCGGAGCACAGAAGACGGACACCGTAAATTCTGTTCGGTCTGCCGGCAGGATCTCGGCCTTGAGCCGCACGCAATGCGCAATAATATCTGCACCCTTTGTTCGTACAGAGATCCTTCGCCGCTCCTGTTTTCGCTGATCGAGGGGAAAAAAGAATACGAGGTGACCGGCTATCGGGGAGAAGACTTGAAGGTAGTCATTCCCGCGGTTTTCCACGGGTATCCCGTCACGCGCATTGGAAAAGATGCGTTCTACCGCTCGGAGATTCAATCAATCGAAATTCCGGACAGCGTGCGTTCCGTCGGTCCGTCCGCCTTTTATGGTTCGGCTCTTCGCTCCGTAACGCTTCCGGACAGCATAACGGAGGCAGGGAGTTCCGCCTTCGCCTACTGTAAGGGGCTGGTGCAGGTCGGGCTGTCCGCAGGATTGACTGCGCTGCCGGATTATTTATTCTGCGGCAGCGGGCTGACAGACGCGGCCTTGCCCGGCGGTTGCAGGGAGATCGGCCGGTTTGCATTCGGCGATTGCGATGCCCTGGAATCCGTATCCTTACAGGATGGGCTCGTTTCGATCGGGGAAAGAGCTTTTTCCGGGAATGTGAAACTAGGCGAAATCAATCTGCCGGATACGGTTGTTTCCATCGGCCGGCAGGCCTTTGAGCGGTGCGAAGCGCTGACGCGGATAGAACTGCCCCGTTCGCTCCGCTCGTTAAATGAAGCGGCTTTTATCGGATCCGGGCTGACGGAGATTGTAATCGGGGAAAACTTGAGGGAAATCGCGCCTGCGGCGTTTGGCGGCTGTAAAAATCTGCGCAGAATTTTTCTTCCGGAGGGGCTGAAAACGGTGGGAACCAGCGCGTTTGCCGGCTGCAACGCGGTGGAAGAGCTGCACCTTCCCGCTAGCCTGACGCGGATCGGAAACAGGGCGTTTGGCGTCATGGAAAAATTGCGAAAAATCACCGTTGCCGAAGGCAATCCCGCCTATTTTGCAGAGGACAACTGCCTGATCGAACGCGGAGAAATGCGCATGATCATCGGGAACCGACAGGGCTCCATTCCGGACGGGGTGAAAGTTTTAGGGAGAGAGACCGTTTCAGCCTGCGCTGATCTGACCGATCTGTCGATTCCCGCGTCCGTGGAGAGAATAGAATCCGGCGCCGTCGCCCGCTGTCCCGCGCTGGAAGGAATCCTTTTTGCAGCCGACAGCCGCCTGAAAGAGATCGATTCCGGTTCTTTTTCCAATTGCCCCGGCTTAAAGCCGCAGGTCTTCGGGAATGCCGTTTATTTCGGCGCGGAAGACAATCCCTTCTTTGTGCTGCTCAAAGTATACGATACCGATACGGATTTCGTTCAAATTCACGAGGATACCAAGGTCATCGCGGCAAGGGCTTTTTCCGGTTACGAGAACGGCGCATTGCGGGAAATTCTGCTGCCCGAAGGGCTTCGGAGCATCGGAGCGGCGGCATTTGACGGCGCGGGGCTTACAAACGTATTCCTCCCCGCGACGATCGAGCACATGGGAAGCGATGTTTTCAGAGACTGCGCGGCGCTGAAAACCGTCGTGTGCGATCTTTTTACGCGGCCGGACGGCTGGGAGCGCGACTGGCTGGGCGCCGCGCAGGCGGAAGTTCTCTGGCTGACGCATGCGCACGTATACGGCGAATGGACCTGCGATAAGGGAGAACATTGGAGAATTTGTTCCGTGTGCGATAAGACGGAGCGCGGCGCGCATACTTTCGCGGACGGGCGCTGTACGGCATGCGGCGTACATGAGAGCATCTCGGCGCTGCGATTTTCTCTCGCCGCGGGAGCCGCGTACGCCGGGCAGCGGCGCTTTAAAGTTGCCCAATCGCTTGACGGAATCCGCGCTTCGTGATAAAATATCTGCGGAATGCGCGGGGGAATGCCGCGCAAATAGGTAAGAGGAGCGGGGCGGCGTTCGCTTCGCAAAACAAGGATGAAAGATATCATACAGAGACTGAAAACGGAAAATCTCACCGATTACGCGTCCATCCCCTTTTGGAGCTGGAACAACGAACTCAATCCCAAAGAACTGGTCAGGCAGATCCGCAGGATGAAGGATGCCGGCTGCGGCGGCTTTATCATGCACGCGCGCACGGGGCTGATCACCGAGTATCTCTCGGAAGAATGGTTTCACTGCGTCGAGGTCTGTCTGCAGGAAGCCGAGCGGCTGGGCATGAACGCCTGGCTGTACGACGAAAACGGCTGGCCGAGCGGATTCGTGGGGGGAGAGCTCCTCAAAAATCCCGAATTTCTCGCGCCCTATCTCGTATACGAAGTGAAAAATAACTTTGACGAGACCGCCCTCGCGGTGTACGAGCGCACCGAATTCTCCACCCGCCGGCTGATCGACGGGCAGAAAGCGTACGACGGAAAATACCATTCCGTCTATCTGCGCACCTCTCCCGCAAATACGGATATCCTGAATCCGGATGTGGTGACGGCTTTCCTTTCGATGACGTACGACCGCTATTACGAGCGGTTCAAGTCCTATTTCGGAAAAACGCTGAAGGGCTTTTTCACGGATGAGCCGCAGTACTTCCGCTACGCCACGCCCATTTCGCGCGCGATGTTCGCGTACGGCGACTGGCTGACGGACGGGCTCCTGCACCTGTTTTTCAACGAGCGGCAGGATTACGAATACCGCGTCTGGTATTACGGGACCATGAATGAACTCTACACGCACAATTTTTACGAGCGCATCTACCGCTGGTGCGAGGAGCATCACTGCATGCTCACCGGGCACAGCATCGAGGAAACCGCGCTTTTCACGCAGATGTGGGGATGCGCGGGCTGCACGCCCTCGTATGAGTTCGAGCACATTCCGGGGATCGACAATCTCGGGCAGAACGGCACAGCCGTTCTTTCCGCCCGCCAGATAGGGTCGGCGGCGCAGCAGCTGGGGAAAAAGCACGTGCTGACGGAGACGTTCGGCTGTTCGGGGTACGATGTTTCCGTGCGCAAGCTGCGGGCGATCGCCGAAAAACAATACGTGCACGGCGTGAACTTTATGTGCCAGCATCTCTATCCGTACAGCCTCGCGGGGCAGGGGAAGGTGGATCATCCCCCCTGCTTTTCCGCCCATATGCCCTGGACAAAGGAGTTCAGAGCGTTCAACGACTATTTTACCCGCCTCGGGTATCTCCTTGCGAATTCCAGGGAACTGGCGGACGTGGCGGTGATCAATCCCATGCAGAGCCTCTTTTTGGATTATTACCGGAACGACGAGGAGCAGTGCATGGAGGTCGACCGGGCGTTTGCGGAGCTGCAGGCGTATCTCGGCGACCGCCATGTGCTCTATCACATCGCGGATGAAACCATTTTGCGCCGCCACGGCAGCGTGGAAGGCGACGCGCTGAAGGTTGGCGCCTGCACATACCGCACCGTCGTGATTCCTTATATGCGCTCCATGGCGGCTTCCACGAAAAAACTGCTGGAGGCGTATGTGCAAAACGGCGGAAAGGTATTTCTGTTCCGCGGCGCGCCCGAATATACGGACGGCGTGCGGGACGATTACGGCTTCCTTTCCTCCGTCCGCTCGGTCAAAAAGGGGATGATCGAGTCCGATCATCCCGTCGAGTACACCCACCGCAAAGGGGACGATTACGAGCTGTTATACGTGGTGAACGAAGGGGCTGCCGACGCGCAGGTCACGGTGCCGGCCGGCTACCGCGCGCTCGATCTCCTTTCGCTCAGATGCAGCCGCGCCGGCCGCACGGTCGCCGTGCCCGCGCAGTCCTCCGCCGTGCTGATCAAGGGAAAGGCGGGCGCTGCCGCTCCCGCGTTCGGCCCGGAAAGGGATATTCTGCCGCAGTTCCGGTTCGTTTCCGCAGATGCGAACAGCCTGATTTTGGATTACGTCTCCGTCAGCAAGGACGGCGTGAAATACGCGGACCCCGTCTATTATGCGGCTCTCGGCGACGATCTGATCAAGTCCGAATATAAGGGAAAACTCTTCGTCAAGTACGCCTTTACCGTCGAAACTCCCTGCAAGCTCGTTCTCCTCAAGGAGCGCGACCGCGGCAGAAACCGCTGCGTCAACGGCAGGCCGGTCACATTCAGAAAGAGCGATTTCGACGTCAACTTTATCGAGGCGGATATCACCGACCTCGTGCGCAGGGGCGTCAACGAATTTACCTATGAAATTCACTACTATCAGCGCCCGGTGGTCAAGTACGCGCTGTTCGACCCCGAAGCGACCGAGTCGCTCCGCAACTGCCTGACGTACGACACCGAGATCGAGAGCGTCTATCTCATGGGCGATTTTTCGGTGAACGAAAACCGCGCGGTCGTGGCTCCCGCGGCGCCCGCGATGACGGATACGCAGAAGCAGGGATTCCCGCATTTCAAGGGGAAGATGACCTTCTCCTGCAAGATCGTGCCGGAAGCGCCCGTCGCGAAACTGCGCTTTGCCGGTGCGTTTGCCGCGGCTGCGGTCAGGACGGACGGAAAGGCGCAGCCCTCCGCCGCGCTCTCGGATACCGCCGTGCTGAAAAATCTCGTGCCCGGAAAGGAGACCGAGCTCACGGTCACGCTGGAATCCGGCCTGCGCAACTTCTTCGGCCCGCTGCACTTTAACGGCAGCGAGGAGGGCGGAGTGGGACCCGTGCACTTTACGATGCGCGGCACGTGGGAGAAGGGCGCAAGCCCGCTGTTCGATCCCGCCTACCGCACCGTACCCTTCGGCGTAAACGGCGTCTATCTCTCTTATCAGCAGAAATAGCGGGAGGGATTCCCGCGTTCC
>UQTB01000008.1 GCA_900543915.1 uncultured Eubacteriales bacterium
GATCGCGGTCATTGCAATTTTGGCCGCCGTTCTGATTCCGACTTTTTCAAGCCTTCTGAAAAAAGCCAATCAGTCGGCAGATCAACAGGCTGTGCACCAGATGAACGTCGCGCTTGTGGCGGAGGAGGCTTTTGGAGCACCCGGAGACATCGCCGCCGCTTTGGCGGTTTTGGAGAAAGCGGGGCTGAACGGAGAGAATTATCAGCCGCTTACGGCGGATACCTCCTTTTACTGGAATAAAAAGCTCAACCGCGTGGTCATCGCAGACGGCGAAAATCAGGTGATTTATCCCGAAGAGTACGCCGGGCAATTTGAAGGCGTGACGGTCGAAGAGACGAAGGACGGGGATTGCGCGTGGTTCAGCCTCGTGCGCCCCGCGGGGAAATATTCGGTCACCTATACCGTCGACAACAGCAAATACGTCGTCCGGTTTTATGAGGACAGGACGGATAACGGATCGAGCTCCGATCCGAGATATACATACCGTGCCGTCGCTCACACTTCGGAGCAATATGAAAACGGAAGCGTCGTAACGTTCTGGACGGATGCAGACGAAGGAACCGGGATGATTACGTTTACGGTCACGACGACTGACGCCGCCGATGCATATTCCTTTGGCATATTGAACAGCAATAAGATGGGGATTACGATTGGTGCAGCTCCTCAGAGTCAGACTGCCGCATATCAGGCGCCCGACGGGACAACGACTTCATTGGGCACATATACTAAGTATAATCCGGGCAATAAGGAGTATCAAGGGTTACGGGAACACATTACGTTGGTTATGGAAGAACCTCATAAAATCAGCTGGACCTTGCCATCTGACGGAAATTTTTCTCTTGAATATGCTGATTCGGGCTCCATGGACGGGGTACAATACGGACAAGCTCCGAATTATGAGTATTCAGACGAGTCATACACAAAGGGCGAGGAATCATGCTATGTCGGCACGCGGGTGGCGTTTTACTGCGACGGATTTGATGTCGCCTTTACAGGCCTCGAATCCGTTGCGGACGCGGAGTGGAGCTCGCTTTCTGCCGGGCAATATACGACGGCGGAGGCAGTCGGTTCTGATAATAAAACGCACACGATTTATATCTTCGTTATGCCGTCGCATGACGTGACTGTTACGATAAGCGCAGCTTCATAACGCAGCTGAAATTTTACCGCCGGGGGGAATTACCCCTCGGCGGTTTTTGTTTCGTTATATCAGAAATAAACCGTGAATTTTGTGCCTTCTCCTTCCTTGCTCTCCACCGTAATGCGCCAGTCAAAGCGCGTACAGAGCTTTTTGACGACCGCAAGCCCCAGCCCGAAGCCGCCGCCCTTGCCGCTGTGCGATTTATCCACCGTGAAAAAACGGGAAAAAATCTTATCCAGGTTCTCTTCCGCAATCCCGATCCCCGTATCCTCCACGACGAGGACGGGGGAGCGGGCGCCGGAGACTGAGATGCGGAGCGCGCCGCCCTCTTTATTGTAGCGGATGGCGTTTCCGATGAGGTTTTCCAAAATCGCAGTGATGCGTTCCTGGCGGGAATTCAGCGTCACGCCGGGGGCGATATCGGCGGTCAGCGTCAGGTTCTTTTCCCGGATACGGGGGAGAAATTCCTCGATCGTCTCTTCCGCCAGCGCGGACAGGCTGACTTCGTAAGACGGCAGCTCGTCGTTGTCGATCTCGCTGTAATGGATGATGGACGCCACCAGATCGGAGAGCCTTTCGCTCTGCCGGTTGATGGTGAGAAGCGCCTGTTCTTTCTGTTCGGCAGACAACCCTTCCCTTAAAAGCAGTTCGGAAAACCCCTTGATGGAGGTAAGCGGCGTATTCATCTCGTGCGTGATGTTAGCCACCAGTTCGTCCTTGGACTGTTTCGCGCGTTCGACCGCCTCCTTCTCCGCGCGGATCTCCTTCATATTCTGCTCAATCTGGCGGTTGCGGTCGTTTAAGATGAGCGCGATGGGCTTCAGTTCGCTGTATTTGGTATCCAGATCGCCGTTGCGGCTCGCCTCTTCCGCCAGCCGTTCGACGGGTTTGAGCATGAAGTCCGTCAAGAGGTAAGTAAAGATAAAGCACATCAGAATATCCAGGAGAAAGAACCATACGATGGTGGGAATCGCCTCGACGAAAATACTCCACTGCGAAGAGGTATCCACCGCGATCCTCACGTATCCGTCGTCCGTTTTTTTGCAGTAATAGATCATATCCGTCCCGATCGAAGCGGAGGGGCGGACGGAAAATCCCTCGCCTTTTGCGGTGGCTTCCTGTACCTCCGGACGGCCGATGTGGTTTTCGGAGAGATTTTCCCCCGTGCTGTCCGCGCGCACCGTTCCGTCCGCCGCGATGAAAGTGACCCGCGCGCCGCCCATCTTTTCGGAGAGCTCTTTCGCGTAAGGTTCGTTCATTTCCTTGCTCCCGTCATAGAAGTTCATATAGACGCGTATCGTGTCTTCCACACTGGAGACGGAATGGTTGTAGTAGACCTGCGTCGCCATGACGGAGAACAGCAGCATCCCCAGCATGGTGATCAGGAGGGAAATCCAAAGGATTCGTTTTCTCATAATATCCTCATTCGGTTTTAAAGACGTAGCCCACGCCGAAGACCGTTTCGATATAGGGGATGCCGAGCTTTCTGAGCCGCGCGATGTGATTGTCCAGCGTGCGCGTTTCGCCCGTATCGTATCCCCATACCGCGTTTAAGATAGCGTCCCGCGAGAGAACGCGCCCTTCGTTTTCGGCGAGGTATTTTAACAGTTGATATTCTTTATTGTTGAGTTCGAGCGGGGTTCCGTTCAGCGTCGCCGCGTGCCGCTCGTCGTCCAGAATCAGTCCGGTTCTGGGGCGCGGCGCCCTGTGTTTGCGGAGCGCCACGTTGACGCGCGCCGTCAGCTCCAGCACGCCGAAGGGCTTTGCGATGTAATCGTCCGCGCCCAAATTCAGCCCCTTGACTTTATCCAGCTCGGAGCCGAGGGCGCTCAGCACGATGCAGGCGACGGCAGGGTAGGTCTCCTTGAGCCATTCCAGCACTTCCAGACCGTTGCCGTCGGGCAGCATTACGTCCAGCAGGGCTACCTGCGGGCGCGCTTTCGCAACGGCCTCCCGGAACGCCGCCACCGTCTCGTACGCGGCGACCGAAATGCCGCCCATCCCGAGCGCGCAGGAGACGAGCTCTTTGATATCTTTGTCATCTTCCAGCAAATAAACGATTTTATCCATAGAAACAGTATAACACAAAGTGAGTCCCGATACAACCGATCAGCCGAATTTTCCGGTGATATAGTTGCGGCAGCGGGGATCCTCCGGATCGTTGAAGAGCTGCATGGTATCCCGGTATTCCACCAGATCGCCCAGGAGAAAGAAAGCCGTCTTGTCCGCGATCCGCGCCGCCTGCTGCATATTGTGCGTCACCATCACCACGGTGTAATTCTTCTTGAGTTCCACGCAGAGCTCCTCCACCTTTCCGGTGGAGATGGGGTCGAGCGCGGAAGTCGGCTCGTCCATGAGGAGAATATCCGGGCTGACGGCGAGCGCGCGGGCAATGCACAGGCGCTGCTGCTGCCCTCCAGAGATGCCCAGCGCGGATTTCCCGAGCCGGTCCTTCACCTCGTCCCAGATCGCCGCTTTTTTCAGACTGGTCTCCACGATCTCGTCCAGATCGGCGTGTTTTTTGATTCCGTGCGTGCGGGGGCCGTAGGCGATGTTGTCGTAGATGGACATGGGGAAAGGATTGGGCTTCTGAAAGACCATGCCGACCCGCCTCCGCAGCTCGTTGATGTTGATGCTGCCGTAGATGTTCACGCCGCCGATCAGCACGTCGCCGATGATGGAACATCCGGGCACGAGGTCATTCATGCGGTTCAAGGACTTTAAGAGCGTGGATTTCCCGCAGCCGGAGGGGCCGATGAAGGCGGTGACTTTCCTGGAGGGAATTTCCATGTTGATGTTTTTCAGCGCCTGGAAATCCCCGTAATAGAGGTTCATATTTTTGATATCGATGACGTCAGGGCTGTCGAAACGATATTGCTCGGTTTGTTTTTTCATGCGTTCTTTCCTTTGCACTTTTTTTCGATGACGGCGGAGATGATATTGAGCGCGACGACCAGTATCATCATCACCGCGGCGGTGGCGTATGCCTGCGGCATCGCGTTGCCCTCCTGGGTGAGAAAGCCCCACATCATGGTGGAGAGCGTGCAGGCGGGCGCGGTGAGGCCGAAGATCATATAGGAGAAGTTCCCCGCCGTGAAGATCAGCGCCGCGGATTCCCCCACGATGCGCCCGATGGTCAGCACGACGGAGGCGAAGATGCCTCCCAGCGCATTGGGGAGGATGACGCGGAAAATCGTCCTGAGTTTGCCCGCGCCGAGCGCGTAGCTTCCCTCCCGGTAAGATACCGGAACGGCGATCAACGCCTCTTCCGTAGAGCGGATGATGGTGGGGAGCACGATCAGGGTCATGGTGAGCGCGCCGCTCAGGTTGCATCTGCCGATTCCCAGCAGTTCCACGAAGAAGATCATGCCGAACATGCCGAACACGATAGAGGGGATGCCGGACAGGGACTCGGTGAACAGCCGGATGACTTTGACCAGTTTGCTGCCCGGTTTCGCGTATTCCACCAGGTAGATCGCCGCGGCGACGCCCAGCGGGATCGCGATCACGAGCGTGACGAGTATGATGATCCCGGTGTTGATGAGCGCCGGCGCCAGCGTGACCTGCGCGTTGCCCGATTCGCCGAACAGGAATTCAAAGGACAGATTGGGGATTCCGTTGACAAAGACAAACCCGATCATCCACAGAAGAAGCCCCACGATATATGCGGCGCAGACGATGCTGAAGTATTTGAGCGCCGTGTAAAAACGGCCTGTCCTGCGGAACGCGGCGGGGGAGCCGGGCGCGCCGGCGTGCATCCGTATCTTTTTCCCTCTTCCCGCGCCCGCGCGCACGAGATAAAATGCGGTGTTTAACAGGAGAATCAGCAGGAGCAATGTCAGTCCGATCGCCACCAGTGCGCTCCTGTGAACACCGGTCGCGTCGCCCATCTCGAGCGCGATGCTCGCCGTGAGCGTGCGGATGTAACCGAACAGGCTCAGGTTCAGCTGATTGCCGTTGCCCGCGATCAGGGCGACCGCCATCGCCTCTCCGATCGAGCGCCCGGCGCCCAGGACGATCGCCGCGATGATGCCGGATTTCGCGGCGGGCACTTCCACGCGGAAGACAGCCTGTTCGTGCGTCGCGCCCAGGGCGACCGCTCCCTCGTAATACGAGCGGTCGACCGATTCCAGCGCGGTCACGGAGAGGGAGACCACGGTGGGGGCGATCATAAGCCCCAGTATAATGGAAGAGGCGAGCGCGCCTTCCCCGATGTCGCTGGGAGAAATCGCGCGGAGCAGGGGGACGATCATCTGCATGCCGAAAAAACCGAACACGAGGGAGGGAACGCCCGCCAGGAGCTTTACCAGCTGGTAAACGACGTTTTTGATCTTCTGCGGGCAGAAGCGCGCGAGAAAGACCGCCGTCAGTACGCCCGTCGCGCCGCCCAGCGCCACGGATCCGACCGTGACCTGAAGCGTCGCTACGATCATGTAGAAAATGCCGTACTGCCCCTTTCCGTCTTCATTGGAGGGAAGCCAGGTCGTCCCGAACAGAAAACTGAAAAATCCCGTCTGTCTGAGCGCCGGAATGCTCGCGACCAAAATATACAGGAAAATTCCCACGACCGCCAGAATGGAAAAGAGCGCAGAGACGAGAAATACGTATTTAGCGGCACGTTCTTTGCCCGTGCCGCTCGTTGTCTTCAGTGTGCGGACGGAGTCCGCTGTCGTTTGGTTCTGCATGTCAGAGATTGACGCAACCCTTTGCCGAAATAATCGCGTGCGCGGCGTCGCTCTCGAGAATCCACTCGATAAAGGCGTTGACCGCGTTGTAGACGTCTTCGCCCGCCGTTTCCTTTAAGGATTCATTGACCGCCACGGTGAAGTCTCTCTGCATCTTGTAGCTTCCGTCCTTGATGGCCTGTTCGGAAGGCGCAACGCCCTCGTAAGTGAGCACTTTGACGTCGCTGGTCACGCTGCCGTAAGAGATATAACCGAATTTGGAAGGATCCGATTTGATGGCGGTTGTCACGGCAGAGGTGCTGTTCGCTTCGGAGATGACGGAAGAGTTGAGTTCCTGGCCGTCTTCCTGCGCGTCCTTCATGGATACGCCTTCCGCGTTTTTCACCAGGGAATCGAACCCGTCTCTCGTCCCGGAGCCGCCCTCTCTCTTGATCCCCTTGGTGACCGTTGCGGAAAGCGCCGTTCCGTTCATGTAGAGGTCATAGAGCTGCACGCTCGTCACGTCGGTCAGGTCGGAGTTTGAGACGTTTACCACACAGGCGATTCCGTCGATGCAGATCTTCGTTCCGACGACGCCCTGCTCGGTCTCGGTATCCTTCAGCTTGCGGCTCGCCATGCCGATATGGCTGGTCCCGCTGATCGCGTCTTTGACGCCGCTGGAAGAGTCCGAAGAGCTGATCATGATCGTGACGTCGTTGTCTTTTTCATATTCCGCCGCGAGTTCTTTCATGAGCGGGGTAATCGAAGAGGAACCGGAAATTTTGATGGTGACTTTTTCCGCCGTTCCGCCGCAGGCGGCAAACGCCGTCGCCGCCAAGACGCCGCAGAGCAATACGGCGAATGCTTTTCTGATTTTTTTCATTTTTTTCTCCTTTTTTTCTGTTACTGTCATCATGATAAAACTCATTTGTAAAATCCGCCGCACGAATTTGTAATAAAATTGTAATAATCGAAACGAGAGAAAAAAAGGAACGGTTTTTAAACGGCGTTTGCCGCCCGGCAGGGATTTATGGAGGAAGGCGGCGCAGCTGCGAAAGCAATTGAAAAAGAGCGGCTTTCTGCCGCTCTTTCAGAGAAAAAACAAATTATTCCAGCGTTTTCAGAGATGCGTTCATATCCGTCCTGACGATTTTGCGGTACAGCAGCAAATCGGCGATCACGCTGAACAGCAGGGAGAGCAGGGCGGAAACCAGCCAGGAATACCATTTCATGTTGGCGACCGAACCGAATTCCACGTAGTTGAACACGAACGTGGCGAACCCGGCGCCGAGAGGGATACCCAACAGCACGCCGATGAAAGAGAGGATAAAGACTTCCCGGTAGATATACATGGCGACTTCGCCGTTTTTATAACCCAGCACTTTCAGCGTAGCAATTTCTCTCCTGCGTTCCTCGACGTTGATATTCGTGAGATTGTAGACGACCAGAATACAGAGGAGCATGGCGCAGATGATGAGAATTGCGGAAATCCCGGAAATAGAGCCGGAAGATACGCCCATTTCTCCGCTGGAATCGTACAGCCCGAACCCGGCGAACACCAGCGCGGTTGCGCCGGAGACGGAGAGAACGGTCATGAAAAATCTGCCGAGATAGCGGAAGAGGTTGCGGCAGGTGGACTTGAAGCGGAAGGGGAGGCGCTTCCACAGGAAGGGAATGCGCTCCAGAAAGATCTTTTTTCCCGCTTTCGGCGCTTTCGGCTGCAGGAGCGCGGCGGGGCGCTCTTTGAGAGACGCGGCCGTCACCCAGGCGGTCACCGCGACGACGGCCGCCGCCATGGCGCCCGTCATGAGAAATCCGAAGACGGGGTTGAACGAGAGCACCGCAGCCGGCATGGTAAACATAATTTCAAAGGACTGGTAGATCAGAAAAGTCAGCAGATGGGAAAGCCCCAGCGCGCCCAGCGCGCCGCCCAGGGCGCAGCAGACGAGGGAGAAGAGAATGTATTTGAGCATGATTTTCCCGTCCCCGTAGCCCAGCGTCTTGAAACAGGCGATCATCGGCCGCTCTTCGTCGATCAGGCGGGACATGGTCGTCAGCACGACCAACGCCACCACGGCGATGAAAAAGATGGAGAAGATGGCGCTGATGTTGCCCACCTTTTTGCCGTATTCGTTATAGGATGCGGAGCTGTAATTTTCGTTCAGCGTGAGAAACGCCACGTTCTCCGCGCCGTCCCCCAGCGCCGTTTTCAGCGCTTCTTCCGCCTCCTCTACGGCGTCCTCGTAACGGAAGGAAAACACTTCCCGTCCGACGCACTCTTTGAGCACGATCCGCACGTCGGTAACGGGCAGGGCGGGCTGAAAGGCATTGTCCAGATAGAACGCGGACGTGACGTATTTTTCTTCGCCCTCCTCCGCCGTCAGGGCGGGTTCCGGCTCCCTGACGAAGAGCATGGGGTTGACGACGATGCCGGAAACGGTGACGGTCTTCCCCATGATCTCCACCTTCTCGCCGACCTTATAGGCCTGAAAACCGTTGGTTCCGCGTTCGGCGAGCGCTTCCGTTCCGTCTTTCGGGAAATCGCCCTCCAGAAGTTCCAGGCGGTTGACCTCCTCATCGAAATCCATAAAGGTGATGCGGGTGCAGTCGTCGCCGTCGGTCAGTTCCATTACGGTCGCCGTCGCCGCGCGCTCCACGCACGCCGCGTTTTTAAGCGTTTCCTGCTGTTCGGCGGTAAAGCCCGCAGGGGAAGTGCTTTTGAGAACGAGATCGGGGACGCCGTATTCCTTATAATAGGCGTCCAGCGAGTCGATCAGCTTCGGGTGAACGTCGCTCAGCCCCGCCGTAAAGCCGATGCCGAGCGCGATGATGGCTGTGATCGCGATGAATCTGCCGATGTGGCTGCTCACCGTGCGCCATAACGATTTTGTATACGCTTTCATCACCACTCGATCTCCTCGGGCTTTTTGGGGGAATCGTTCTGTTCCACCCGTTCGGCGACGCCGTTTTTGATGTAGATCACGCGGTCGGCGATATCCTTCAGCGCGCTGTTGTGCGTGACGACGATGACCGTCTTTTTATTTTCCCTGCACATGTCGAACAGGAGCTTGAGCACCATTTTTCCGGTATTGTAGTCCAGCGCGCCCGTCGGTTCGTCGCAGAGCAGAATCTTCGGATTTTTCGCCACGGCGCGCGCGATGGAGACCCGCTGCTGCTCCCCGCCGGACAGCTGTGCGGGGAAATTCCCCGCGCGGGCGGAAAGCCCTACCAGCTCGAGCGCCTTGTCGGGGGAGAGCGCATTTTTGCAGAGTTCGGTCGCCAGCTCCACGTTTTCCCGCGCCGTGAGGTTGGGCATCAGGTTGTAAAACTGGAACACGAAGCCGACGTCGTTGCGGCGGTACAGCGTGAGCTGTTTGCTGTTCATGTCGCTGACCTTCGTGCCGTCCACGACGATCTCGCCGCTCGTCACCGCGTCCATGCCGCCGAGGAGATTGAGAACCGTGGTTTTGCCCGCGCCGCTGGGGCCGACGATCACGACGAATTCGCCCTGTTCGGCGGAAAAGGTCATGCCGTTGACCGCGTTGACCGCGGTCTCGCCCGCGCGGTAAGTTTTGATTACGTTATTTACGGTTAAAAAACTGCCCATGACACACCTCGCTTTTTGTCATATTATTATACAGGAAATCCCTGCAAATTGCAATAGCAGACGAAGAAAAAACGCCCGGATTAGACAAAACGGCCGAAATTGTCTAATCGCCGCGCGCCGGCGGGGGCGGGCGCGGTCCGCAAAATCCGAAATTACGGTTTTCCCGTAACGGTACTGCCAACGCCTCTGCGGTTTTTCGCGTGAAAAAGGGCGCCGCAGGGGCGCCCGGTAAAATGCTTTCTCAGGATGCGTCGATCGTCGCGCTGAGATGCTTGTCGATCTGTTTGACCTTTCCCTCCGAAAACGTCACGTTGTAATATTTGTAAGTCGCGCCGCTGGTGACGGCGGGGAGGGTATAGATGGTGACGAGCGTTCTGTCGGGATTGTCGTCGTCGTACCACTCGTCGAAGGCCTCGGCGTGCGTGTGCCCTTCAAAGACGGTGAGGGGAACGCCGTATTTGTTCAGCTCGAACACCAGGCGGAAGCGGGATTCGTTTTCGATATCTTTAAAAGCGATGTGGCTCAGCCAAACGATTCCCTTTACGCCGTCGTCCATTTTGGCGGCGGTCTCCGCGGCCGCCCAGTTCAGCACCGCTTCGGGAAGGATGAATTTTGTGGAAGTCCGCAGAACGGAGGGCTCGTCGCTGCCCGTTTCGCGGTCGAAGTTCGCGTCGATCGCGAGAAAGAGAATGCCGCCGTGCCGGAAGCTGTATACGCTTCCCACGCCCTCGACGTAGGGGATATAATCGCTCAGCTCCGCTTTCCGGATAAACGCCGCCTCGTGGTTGCCCATGAGATTGTAGATCGTGCGCCCTCCCGCAGCGTAATTCTTCTCCTCCGGGTGATAGAGATTGAGGTTGTGTCCGCGGAGAACCGCCGCGACCTCGTCGTAAAAATCCGTTTTGCCGTCCTTGAGATAGTCCGCCATGTCGCCGAGGTTGACGTAGAATTCGCTTTCCGGCGTTTCAATCAGGATCTTTTCCAGCTTTTTCAGCCCGTCCGTACAGGCAAAATCGTTGTAATTATAGTCGCCGTGATGCACGTCTGAAAAAATCGTGACCGTAAATTCGCTTTTTTCTGCCGCGCAGCCCGCACCGAGGGGTGCGCACAGCGCCGCGGCCAGTACCGTTCCCACGGCTTTCGCCCATCGCTTTCCCATTTTTTTCGCCTCCTTCCGATATTTTTCGGGTTATTACATATTATAAGGGCGTAAGTCTTCGATGTCAAGGGGAAAATTGAAAGTTTCTTCTCATTCGGAGAAGATTTTATTTGCCGGCAAAAGGGGAAACAACGCGCGCCTTCGGAAAATTTAGCGATTTGAAACCGATTTTGACGAAATGATCAGGCGGTATATAAAACAATGTTGCAAATAAAAGGCGGAAAAAGGTTTTGATTTTCCAAAAAAGTGAAAAAATTTTTAAAATTTATTAAACTTTTTTTGATTTTGGTATTGACAGGAGCATAATTGTGTGATATGATAGAAAAAAATAAGGTAAAAAGCGGGTTAATTTCAACTTTGGTTAAGATTGACAACCGGGTGAATCTGCTACAAGAGCATATATGCTCTTTTGCGCGGTTACGCGCAAAAGAAAATATAAATTTAAAGTAGAAGAGGAGAAAATGAAACGTTTTTTCGCTATGTGTATGGCAATGGTACTGGCATTCGGCATGGTCGGCTGTAACGAAACGGTAACGCCCCCCTCTTACGCTTCGGACGAAAAGTTCGAAATCGGCATGTGGGTGGGCATTTCGGATAACCTCGTCATTTACGACGAGAACGGGCAGAAGGTCTCTTCCCGCCCGCTTACGGACGACGAATTTTTGGAAAAATATCAGGAAATCGCGGACGCGGGCTTTACCGTCGCGTTTCCCGGATACGACGTCATGAACGAC
The DNA here is from genome assembly GCA_900543915.1 of uncultured Eubacteriales bacterium. Classification (GTDB taxonomy): domain Bacteria; phylum Bacillota; class Clostridia; order Christensenellales; family Borkfalkiaceae; genus UMGS621. The sequence continues at coordinate 11,306 of UQTB01000008.1, forward strand.
GGCTCCGCCAGCTATAACATGAAGGCGCTCAGAGCCGCGCACGAAGTCGGCATCCGGCACATTTTGGGAGACGGCACGCTGCGCTCGTACGTGATGCAGGCGAAGACGCTGTACGATTCGGGCGCCAAAACGGAGGAAGAGCTCGTTCAGGGCGTGAAGGACATCATCGAGCCGTACACGACCAGCGAATATGCGGACGCGCTCTACGGCTTCATGATTCAGGACGAACCGGACGCTTCGAAATTCGACGCGATCGCGTTCGGCGAAAAGATCTTCAAGCAGGCGGCTCCCGATCTGATGTTTTACGTCAACCTTTTCCCGGTGATCGCCGGCGGCGCCCAGCTTTCGGGGTCGGACGAACCCATCAAGTACGACAGCTACCTGACGCAGTATTTCGCCAAGGTCAAGACGGATTACGTCTCCTACGACCATTATCCGCTGTACGGCGACGGCGTCACGACGTCTATCGAGGCTTCCTTCCTCTATAATATGGATCTGATGCGCGCCAAGATCGACGAAGAGGGAGAGGACCGGGCGCTGTGGACCTTCCTTCAGAGCATTCAGTACGGCGGAAAGAACCGCGCGCTTGCGAGCAAGGCGGACGCGACGTTCCAGGCGTACTCCTTCCTCGCCTACGGCGGAGATTGCATCCAGTGGTTCTGCTACGCCTGCCCGCCGCAGAACGACGGCGCGACCTATTTCGGAAACAACGCGCTGGTGGACCGCAATTACGAGAAGACGGCGACATACGGTTACGTGCAGAGCGCCAACCTCGATATTCAGGCGATGATGCCCTATTACAAGAATTTTGACTGGAAGGGCGTCATGATCTCATCCGTCTATGACGATACGGATAATTTCGGCTATCTCGAGAGCTCGAAGTTCCTGCTGAATTCCACCCGGACGGTGACGAAGATCGAGAGCAGCGAGGACGCGTTCTCCGGCGTGTTTGAGGACAAGGACGGCAACGAGGGCTATCTGGTGGTCAACTTCACCGATCCGGCGCTCGGCCGTTCCAACCAGATCACGCTCTCGGTCGCGGACGGTTACACGCACGCGATCGTGGTGAAAAACGGCGAGAGCGCGGTGGAAAAGATCAAAAACGGAAAACTTTCGTTCACGATGGCGGCGGGAGAAGGATATTTCGTGATCCCGTTTGCCAATCGCTGACGACGCGCCGGTCCGCTGTCCGGCAGAAAAAAAGTGAAAAGGAGAAAATTATGAAAAAGTTGATTGCGTTGCTGATGGCGCTTCTTCTGGCGGTCGGAATGTTCGCGGCGTGCGACCCGAGGACTGAGCTGGGAGGAGACGGTGAACTCGGCCCCCTGGACGGCGTCGAATACGATGCGCGCGCGAACGAGATGTACGTCGACACCAAAGAGGGCAAGAGCAGAATCAAAATCTCTTACACGCCGGGCTTCGGCGACACGTGGGTGGTTCAGTCTGCGCGCGCGTTCCTGCTCGACGAACTGGGCGCGGATTATTATTTTGAATTCGACAACGATCCCGAACTCACGACGGGCGTCAGCTCCAAGCTGGAATCGGGCATGAACCTCTCGGATATCTATTTCCCGCTCGCCTCCAACTGGTACAGCTATGCCGCGCTCGGGTATCTTGAAAATCTGGACAGTCTGTACAATATGACCGTTCCGGGCGAAGACAAGACCGTTTTGGAAAAGATCACCGGGACGTGGCGGGAATACGGCAAAGCGGTGCGCAATAACGAGACCAACTACTATGTTTTCCCCGGCAACGAGAATATTTCCGGCATCGTATACAATAAGTCCCTGTTCGATCAGTACGGCTGGGAAGTGCCCGAGACCGTTGCGGAGCTGAAAGCGCTCTGCCAACAGATCGTGGACGATACGAACGGTTCCGTCGCGCCCTTCGTCTATCCGGGCACGGTGACCGGCGGATACTGGGATTTCGTGGGGACGAACTGGTGGCTGCAGGTTTCCGGCGCGGAGAAGCTGAACGAATTTATGAAATTCGAATCTGCGGACGTGTTCAACCCGACGAGCCAATCCAGCCCCTCTTACGGCAAACTGAAGATGCTGGAGACGTTTGAAGATATCATCGTCAAGAACCGTCAGTCGTATACGCTGCGCGGGTCGGCGTCCAAATCCCATACCGAAGCGCAGGTTTCCTTCGTGCAGCGGCAGGCGGCGATGATCCCCAACGGCAGCTGGCTGGAGAAAGAATCCCTCTCCGGCATGAAGGATGAAGTGCGCATGATGGCCGTGCCGCGCATGGCGGAAGCGAAAGACGATACCGTTTACAACTATTCCGGGCAGCCCGACTACCTGTTTATCCCCGCGGAAGCGAAGAATAAAGAGGGCGCCAAGCTCTTCCTGGCCTTTATGTGCAAGGACGAGATGCTGAAAATGTATACCGAATATACGGGCGCACCCCGTCCCTTCAGCTACGACGTGTCGGAGTGCGAAGTGAGCGATTTCATCGCGTCCTGCCTGGACATCTGGTCGGAGGCGACGACGTGGTTTGAATATTCCACAAGCCCGCTCTGGACGGCAAATAAGATCAAAAAGTTCAATTCCACCAATCCGTATACGACGCTGTTGGCGAATGCGGATACGATCAGCGCGATCGGCTGGTGCTCTGCGGAATATTCCGCGGTGAAGGGTTCATGGGATTCGCTCGTTTCGGCGGTCAGCTGACGGGCGTAACGCACAGGGCCGCCGGGGGCGGCCGGGCAAAGGCTGCGCCCGCGGGGAGGCGGGCGCAGGAAGGGAAACGATATGGAAGGTAACGTAAAGACCAAACGGAAAAAGTCGAAGGGAGAGATCGTGTTTATCTGCGTGATGCTCGCGATCCCCGTCCTGCATTTCTGCCTGTTCTGGCTCTATATCAATCTGGATACCGTTGTGCTCTCTTTCCAGCGCTTCAACATGAACGAAGGCGTCTGGGAATTTGCCGGGTGGGAAAATTACAGGGAGCTGTGGCGGGAATTCACGAAGGAGGGGAGCGTACTGCCGCGCGCGGTGCTCAATTCTTTCTCCGTCTTTTTGTGGAATGACTTTGTCATCGTGCCGATCTCGCTGTTCTGCGCGTTTATTCTCTACAAAAAGATGCCGCTGGGCGGCGCGTTCAAGGTAATCTTCTTTTTGCCGTCCATCATTTCCGTCGTCGTTCTTACGCTCGCCTACCGCTTTATGTTCGACGCCTCGTTCGGCTTTATCCCCGAATTGCTGGAATCCATCGGGCTGGGCGATAAGGTTCCCTTCGACGGCTATTTTGCGGACAAAAATTACGCGTGGTGGATGATCCTCCTCTACGGCCTGTGGTCGGGAATCGGCTATAACATCGTGCTGGTGAGCGGCGCAATGGCGCGCATTCCCGAAGAGATCATCGAGGCGGGCAAGCTGGACGGGTTATCGACATTCCGCGAACTGTTCAGCGTGACGATCCCGCTGATCGGCCCCACGCTGGGCACGCTGCTGCTTTTGGGCACCACGGTCATCTTCACGTACTTTTTGCAGCCGCAGCTGCTGCTCGGAGACAACGCGGCGACGGTGGGCGGTTATACGATCGCGCTGTATATCGTCACGCACGTCAAGAGCGGCGGAACGGTGCAGATGGCGCAGGGCGCCACGATCGGAATTCTGTGCGCGCTGGTGGGCACGCCCATCGTGTTCCTCTGCCGCAAGGCGATCGACAAAACGCTGCCCGCCTACGAATATTAGTTAAAATCTATGGGGTCACCCCTAAAATAAAAAGGAGAAAATGTTATGAGGAAAAAATTGCTTCTCGCGCTCGTCGGCATTGTTTTGGCGTGCTGTCTGGGCGCAACGGTTTCCGCTTTTGCGGGAATCACCACAAACTCACCCGTGGGAGACGGGATGCTGAGTAACGGAGAACTCAACGCAACGAACTTCATGATCATGGACGACGAAGAGGATTCGTACGTCGTTCAGAAAGGAAACACCACGTATCAGCTGAAAGATATCGGTTGGAGAAACGCGTTGATTGTTCCTATGAAAAAGATCCCCAAAGCGGATCTTGTAGACGGGGCGAAAGTGACGCTTCAGTTTGATGTATATTCATTCGGTGCTATGTGGACTCAAAGCGCGTATTTCGCTCCTTTCACCACAGCGGAAGGATGGGGCGGAAACTATCTCGCAATGAGAATCAACGTAGACGGCCCGCACTTTTTGACAAACCCGACGGGAAATGCTCAGATTGCTGTCGGCGACGGCAAACCGTCTGACCTTATTATTGCAGAGCAAACAAAAAACGCCGGCTTCCAGGGCGACGTTCTGACCACCCAGCAAGATGCCGGCAGAATGTATGCGACTTTTTGGTTTGAATACGATATTACTGAAAAGTCGATGACGATATATGCCGGCAATGCGGAAGCGGGCGAAAAGAAGCTCTATTCCGTGATGACGAATGCGTTTGTTCTTCCGGATGCAGACGGATATTATATGAATTTTGCATTCGACAACAGCGCTGAAATCGACAACTACAAGATTTACCGTACGCTGGACGGTCAGGAAACGGTATATGCGGATTTTGACTTTGAAGACCAGACAAAGATTTTAAGTACGGGAAGCGCTGCTCCGGAAGATCAGGATAAACTGGTGATTCAGCTCGGATCTGACACCGGAACGACTGCTTTTAAAACGTATGACAATTCGATTATCGTCACCAATCCCGGTCAGGATGCGCGCATCGTCACGCTCAATCCCTTAAAAGTAGATACCAGTATGGCGGAGACATTCAGAATGACCGCCGCGTTCCGCCTCCAGCAGATCGCCGCTACCCGCAAGGTCGGCATCGCATTCGGGCTGAACAGCTACAGCGCGGCGCTGTCCGCTCCTGCGGAAGGCGCGAGCTTCCTCTATCTCTCCGTCGATGCGGAAGGCAACGTCGTGCTCGGCGCGGACAACATCGCGTCGGACGGAACGGCGACGGCGGCCGGAACGGTTCAGACGCTCGCCGAAGTGAACCTGGGCGATATCGTCAGTCTTTCGATCGTCGGAAAGCAGGATAACTCCATCGACGTAACGGTGAATGAAAACACCTTTAATTTCCCCGGGCTGAAGCTGAGCGGAAACATTGCGTTCGCGCAGACGGGTACGGGTGACGTAACCTATGCAATTATGCCGGACGAATTCAACGTGACCGGTTACGCGTTCGTTGAAAACGAGGCGACGGAAGCCGTGACGACGAATTTTGACGGGAATTATCTCTCTTCCGTGAAATTCTCAATGCAGTCCAAAGTGGCTCCCTCCGAGTATATCAAAAAGCAGGAAGGCACCACGCACGAGATCTCCGGGCTGGTGGTAGAAGATCAGAAACTGGGCTTTTACGGCACGAGCACCAATACCCGCGTGATGTTCCAGCAGCAGTATGCGGACTTCGTGCTGCAGTTCGACTATATTTCCGAACCGTTTGCGCACAGGGCGATGCCCGGCGGGCTGGAAACCGCCGGTGCGGCAAACCGCTATTCGCCCCTCTATATCCTCTTCGGCGCGGATAACAACATGCCGGAATTGGCGCAGACTTACGCGCTGGGGATCATCGAGGGAAATGCGACGCAGTATTTCTGGGGCGCGGAGAGCCTCGTGACGAGAGAAGGCAAGCTGGGCAACGGCTCGGTCAAGGTGCTCGCCACTTTGGCGGAAGTGGAGCAGAGCGAAGAGGCGGTCCCCTGGTACACGCTGACGGACGGACAAGTGGAGCTCTCCAAATACGGCATGCCGGACGAGGAGGCCGCAAATTACGTTTATTCTTTCTATAACAAGACGTCCCGCGTCAAGATGGTCGTCGTCAACAACAGCATGGCGCTTTACGCCGCGGAAGTGGATGAAAGCGGCAATGCGGGCGAATACGTGAAACTCTACGAGCAGAAAGTCTCCAATGCGGCGGGGTACGTCGGCTTCGGCACGGACGCTCCCGGCTGGGCGACGCTCGACAACATCGCAATCACGCCGATCGCCAGGGAAACCGCGCTGAGCCTCGGGCTCGAAGCGGATCCCGCAGTCGACCTCGCAGCGGACGTCGATCCCGCGGATATGGATACCGATCCCGAACCCACTCCCATCGCGAAGGCCGAACTCACGGTCGATAAAGAGGGCAAGAAGGTTACCTGGAAGGCGGTAACCGGCGCGAAGGAATACGAAGTTACCGTCAAGCTGAACAACGAAGAAAAGCTGAGCACGACCGTCACGGGCACGGAAGTGGATCTGAGCTCGCTCACCGAGGCGGGCGAATACGAAGTCGCCGTCGTGGTCGTTCCCGAAGACGAAGCAATCTATCTGAGAAGCCGCGCCACGGTGAAATACACGGTGGAAAGCGGAACGGGCGGCGGAGACGACAATCCGGTGAATCCCGGCGGCGATGAGGATAAGGGATGCGGAAGCAGCATCGCCGCAGTCGGCGGCCTGCTTGCCGCCGCGGCGCTCGGCGGAGCGGCGCTCTTCCTGAAAAAACGCAAGGAAAACGAATAACACAGACCCGGCGCCCGCCCGCGCGGAGCGGGCGGGCGCACCCGGGAAAACAGTGCGGACGAAAAAAGAGGTAGACTTATGGTGAGAAGACAACGCGTAAAAAAGGCGAAGAGCGATCTGATTCTGATGTGGGTGATGTTCGCCGTATTTGTTCTGTATGCGATCACCCTGTTGTTTCCCTTTCTCTGGTGCCTTCTGAATTCGTTTAAGACGATGGAGGATTTCCTCTACAACGTCAACGGCTTCCCCACGACATGGACGCTGGAAAACTGGATCGAAAGTTTTACGCTCACCATCGACAACGGCATCACCATACCGCAGATGTATTTAAACAGCATCATTCTGACGTTCGGCTGCACGTTTTTCAGCTTATTTTCCTGCTCTGCGACGGGATACGTTCTGACCAAATATCAGTTCCCCGGCAAGAGCGCGATGTATACCGCGGCGATCGTGATCATGATGATCCCGACGATGGGCTCCATGGCGGCGATGTACCGCCTGTACAACAACATTCACCTGATCGATACGTATACCGGTATCTTTATCACGGCGATGGGCGGGTTCGGCACGGGCTTCCTTCTGCTCTACGGGTTTTATAAGAACCTGTCCTGGGCTTATGCGGAGGCGGCGCAGATCGACGGAGCGGGGCATTTCCGCATTTACTTTACGATCATGCTTCCCATGGCGGCGCCCGCGCTGGTCGCGGTCGGCATCCTCCAGGGGATCGGCTACTGGAACGATTATTTTACCGTCTATATGTACGCGCCGGGCAAGGCGAACATCGCCTACGGCATTCAGCGGATCTACGCGGGGGCGCGAACCAATCTTCCGTCCGTCTTTGCGGCGATGATGCTGTCCATTCTGCCGGTGCTCGCGGTCTTCGCGTGCTTTCAGAAAACAATTATGAACAACACCGCCGTCGGCGGCGTAAAGGGCTGAATCGACAGCCGCTTTCACGGGCGATTTCATGCGGTGGAATCGCCCCTTTTTTTCTAAGGAGGTTAATGGATGAAAAAGAGAATTCTTGCGCTTTTGATTGCGCTCGTATCCGCGTTCTGCTGCATTGGCTGCGGCCCCGCTTCCGAGAAGCCCGGCGTGGAGAACCCGCCGGGCGGCGATCCCGCCGTCACGGGGCCGGATATTCCGGAGACGGTGACTTACGAGACGTTCGGCTCGTTCTGGATGCGCCAGCACGACTTTAAGACGATGCCCGTGGCGGCCTACAACGCCTGTCCGCCGCAGCTGTCTGATTTTACGCACAATTATCTGGAAAGCGAATCCACGTTCGTCTCTTATGCGGAGGCGGGCGTCAACACGATGATGGGGCTCTACGAGTACGCCGGTTCGGAGGAAGCGCTGCAGGCGCTCGACTGGTGCGCGGAGAACGGGCTTTCCTATCTGATGCCGCTGGGCGGCGCCGAGAGCTTTACCTCCGATTCCATTCCGAAATCCACCCTTTCGCGCGCTAAGTATCACGAGGCGTTCGGCGGAGTCATGCAGATGGATGAGCCGGGCAGGACCTACTTCGAGGGGATCGCCCGCTCGGCGGATATCATTCAGTCCGTCATGCCGGAGGGGGAAGAGGGGTATCTTTGGCACGTCAACCTGTTCCCGACGTATGCCAATCAGCTCCAGCTCTACTTCCGCCAGTATACCGCTTCCTCCCAGCTGCCCGAAGGCGGCTACTCGTACGCGCAGTACATCGAGGACTACATGGCGATCGTTCAGCCGGAGGTGCTGAGCTACGATTTTTATCCCTGCTCGGGCGCGGAGGGAAACCTGTCCAAAACTTATTTTGAAAACATGGCGATCATCCGCGCGGCGGCGCAGGAGGCGAACATTCCCTTCTGGACGTTCGTGCAGACCTGCTCCTTCAACAGCGGCATGCGCATTCCCACCGAAGCGGATATCCTGTGGCAGGTAAACACCGCCCTCGCGTACGGGGCGAAGGGCATCCAGTATTTTACGGGCGTTCTTCCCACCAACGGCGACGGAACGGGTGAAATTTTCAACGGGGCGATGTTCGACCGAGACGGCAACCGCACGGTGATTTACGATTACGTAAAGACCGCGAACGATCAGATCAAGGCGATCGACGAAGTGCTGATGTGCTCCCGGTCGGAGGGCGTGATCGTCACCGGGGCGATGCCGTGGGAGGGCGAAAGCCTGATCCCCGCCGAAGATATTCTGGAAAAGCACGGAAAGGTGCAGTCCGTCTCCGCGGCGCACGCGCTCACCGGCTGTTTCGATTACGCGGGCTGGGACGCCTATTATATCACCAACAATTCCGTGCTGGAGGAAGATGCCGTCACTGTCACCTTTGACGGAGAAGTCAAGGGATTTTCCGTTCAGCGGGCGGAAAAGAAGGACTTTACGGGCAGTTCGCTCTCCTTTACGCTGAAAGCGGGAGAGGGCGTGCTGATCGTCGTTTCCGCATAAGGAGGGGGAAAGATGAAAAAACTGTTTGTCGCGTCCGCGCTGGCGCTGCTGCTCTCTCTTTCCGTTTTCCCGGCGTTTGCGGAGGCGGAAAAACTCCCGGATTTTACGGACGATTTTGAATCGTACGAAGTCACGGGGGAGTATATCGAGGAGGACGAATCGCTCACCCGGAAATGGGACAACAACGTGTTCCGCGGGGGAGAAGCCCTGGGGATGGACGCGCACATCGTCAACGTCGGCAAGATCGAGTACGAGAACGGCTCGTCCGGCAACCGCGTGCTTCATCTTGAAAACATGACGGGCGCGGATACTTTCTTTTACATGGGGCCGGGCGGCGACTACCGCGTCAAAAATTTTACCGCGGAATTCCGCATCAAATTTCTGACGGAGGGCGTCCCCGAACGCAGCTGGGCGGGGATTTCCTTCCGCAAGCGCGCGAATTCCCATTATACGGGCACGAACAACCTGATGTTCGTGATCCAGCGCTATGTGGAGTCCAATCAGATCGCGGGGCACGGCTTTGCGATCTTCAACGGCGGCAGCGCAAACGACCTCGACATGATGGGCGATCTCTACGGCGAAAAGCTCTCCCTTACCAAGGCGGCTTACACCGTTCCCGGCGGCAAAGCGGGGGAAGACCTGCCCTGGGTGAACTATAAACTGGTCGCGGAGGGGAACCGCTACCGCATCTATGCGGACGATACGCTGGTGCTGGACTGCACGTTCGACATTCCCTCCTACGATTATTTCGGCTATCTGAGCCTGAACTGCTGTACCTCCAACATTCTGGTGGACGATTTCAGAATCACCGTGCAGGACGAGACGCTCCCGCCCGAGATCCTGCCCCTGCCCGCTCCCGTGGTCCGGCTGAACGCCGAGGAGAAGGAGATCGAATGGGACGCGGTGGAAGGCGCTTCGACGTACCTCGTCGATCTCGGCGTCGGCGAGCCGGTCTCCACGTTCGCGCGCAAATATTCGCTCGCGAATCTGGCGTCGGGCACGTATGAAATCACCGTGACCGCAGTTTCGGACGACGTATTCGAGGCGAAAAACAGCGCTCCCTCCGAGGCGGTCACCTACGTTGCGGAGAAGCAGAACAATGAAGAGGGGGATAACGATGCGGCCGGCTGCGGCTCGTCCGTGATTGCGGGCGGTCCGGCGGGCGCCGCGCTGGCTGCCTGCGCGGCATGGCTGTTCGGAAGGAGGAAAAGAGGATGAAACGGATTTTGTCTGTTCTGACGGCGCTGCTGTTTGTGCTGGCGGGGCTGTTCGGGCTCTCCGCCTGCGAAGAGCGCCCCGCCCTCGAGGAGGCGGTGGACTTCGTGCTCGAGGTGGAAGCGGGGCGGGACGTAAAGATCCTGCAGCTTACGGATATTCAGATCATCGATTCCTCCCAAATGCGCACGCCTAATCGGCTGCAGTCCTGGTCGATCGAAAACTGGAAACCCGAAAATCTCCCCGATCTCGCCTGGAAATACACGCGGGAGGCGGTAGAGGCGGTTCAGCCCGACCTCATCGTCCTGTCCGGCGACAACGTGTACGGCGAATTCGACGACAGCGGCACGATGCTGCAGGCGCTGATTGCGGAGATGGAAAGCTACGGCATCCCCTGGACGCTGACCTTCGGCAACCACGACAACGAGACGAGAAAGGGCGTCGCCTGGACGTGCGAGCAGTATATCGATGCGGAGCACTGCCTCTTTACCCGCGGCCCCGTCGAAACGGCGGACGGCAGGGAATATTTCCTCACGGAGGGGAACGGAAACTTCAACATCGGCATCGTGCAGGGCGGCAAACTCACTGAGGTCGTCTGGCTGATGGACAGCAACGGCCACACCGATTCCGACCGCGACCAGAATATGTATTCTTCTGTGGGACTCATGGAAGGGCAGATCGCCTGGTTTCAGGAGAGAAACGAGCTTTTAAAGGCGTATAACGGGGGAACGTACCCCAAATCCATCGGCTTTTTTCATCATCCGCCGCGCGCGTTCGGCGACGCGATCCAAAAATACGGATACGTGTCTTCCCGCCACGATTTCTATGACGAAAACGGAGATTACGGGAACTTCAAGGAATTTAAGATTCCCGAAAACGCGGAAGGAGACATCGGTGCGATGCACTCGGATCCCGGTCAGTTCATCGACTCCAGCTATCAATTCCACAATCTCTTAAAGGAATACGGCTGTGAGGGCTGGTTTTTCGGGCACGATCACAAAAACAACGCGAGCGCGGTCTTTGAGGGCGTGCGCTATACGTATGGGCTGAAAGCGAGTTTGTACGATTCTTATCAGCCGGGCGAGATCGGCGGCACGGAAATTCTCGTGGGAGAATCCGGGCTCAGGGTCCGCCACGTCTACACGGCGCAGTGACGAATCCCCGCGGGGCGGAAGCGCCGCGGGAAAAAATTAAAACAAAGTTTATTTTTATTGCCAGACGCGTTTTATTTTGTTATAATGAAAGAAATGACGAATTTGAAACAGGGCGCGGGCGGCGGGGCGGATTTTACGCTTGCGGTTCCCGCCTCCCGCCCCGCCCGCATTTTACAGGTCACGGATACGCAGATCATCGACGCATCCCAATGCCGTTATCCCGGGCGGCTCAGCGCGGAGGAAAAGGAGAAGTGGGATCCCGCGCTCGTGGATCGGCGCATGACGGATTATCTGGACGGCGCCGTCGCCGCCGCCGCGCCCGATCTCATCGTGCATACGGGGGATTTCGTGTACGGCGAGTTCGACGACAGCGGCAGGATGCTGGATCGGCACATCGCCATCATGGAATCGTACGGCATTCCCTGGACGCTCGCGCTCGGCAACCACGAGCGGGAAACCGCGATCGGCACGGAGCGGCTTTGCCGCGCGCTGGAAGAGGCGCCGCATTGCCTGTTTGCCGGGACCAAGGCGGTCGACGGCGTCCCCCTGGAGGGGAACGGCACGTTTTCCATTCTGCTGACGCGCGGCGGCGCGCCTGCGGCGGTGCTCTACATTCTGGATTCGGGCTGCGGCACGGCGGAAATCCCCGCGGGGATCTATCCCCGCCAGCGGGAGTGGATGCGCCGGACGGCCGCGCGGTACCCGGGCGTACCCGCGTTCGCGTTTCTGCATATCCCGCCCCTCGTTTATACCGCAATCGCGGCGGAGCGGTACGGCTATGTTTACGACGGCTTCCGGCCGTTTGAGCTGACGGAAAAAGGGGATTTCGGCTACTTCGGAGAGCGCGTTTTGGACGCGCACTGTATTGACGCGGACGGTTCGCTGACGGCGCTCTTTCGCGCGGTCAACGTCAAAGGCGTGTTTGCCGGGCACTTTCACAAGCTCAGCGCGAGCATGCTGGCGGACGGGATCCGCCTGACGTGCGGACTGAAGACGGGAGAATACGATTCGCACCTTCCCGACCGGCTGGGCGGAACGCTGATGCGCTTCCCCGCGGCGGGGGAAGAGGGCTTTTCGGCAGAACATATTATAATCAAGCGAGAGAGGTAAACGATGCAGGTTCGGAATCAGACGTATCTCCGGATGAAAAACAAAGAGGATATCATCAATTTGCTGCGGGAGAAAAGCCGCTCTTATTCGGATATCGCCCGCGTGCTCAGACTGTCGAACACCGCGATCAGCAAGATCGCGGACGATCTGATCTCGCACAATCTGATCAAGCGGGAGGGCGACACGAAGGGGCGCACCGGGATCACATTGAGCATCAACGCGGATTTCGGTTACGTTCTGGCGGTGGATTTTTCGGGCCGGGAGCTGAATCTGTGCGCGGCCGATTTTGAAAGCCGTATCCTGCTGCAGCGGAACATCTCGGAGGTCGTCCGCTTTGAGCGGCGGGATTTCGACCGCGTGATCGAGACCATGCGCGAGATGATCGGGAGCGAGACGCTGAAAGACCGCAAGCTGTGCTGTATCAGCGTGGCGACGCCGGGAAAACTCAAAGATTCCGGGGAGTTTTTGCTCAATCCGCGCTTTCAGGGCTTTGAAAACGTCTCTATCCGGAAAGTGCTGGGAGATACGTTCGGCTGCGACGTGGTGGTGAAAAACGACGTCAACCTCGCGATGGAGGGAGAAAAGGCGTACGGCTCCGCGCTGCGCGACGTGAAAAACGCCCTGATGCTGCACGTAGACGTCGGCACGGGCGCCGCGCTCATGCTCAACGGAAAGATTTACGAGGGCAGCCACGGCTTTGCGGGGGAAATCGGCTATTTCAGGCTGAACATGTTTTCCTGCGCGGCGGACAGCTTTGACAATCTGAGCTACTTTAACTTTTACGACAGCGTGTCTCTGTACTCTTCGCTCTCCATATTAAAGCGGGAAGTGCAGAACGGCGCGGAGGGATATCTGAAGGCGTACGCCGAGGAAAAGGGAATCTCCCCCTCCGAGCTCACCATTAAAGCGATGACGGAGGCATACCGCGCCGGCGACCCGCTCGTGCGCAAAGTCCTGAACGCCTCCGGGCGGGTGATCGGAACGGTCGCCGCCAATATCGCGGAATTTCTGGACGTAGACACCGTGGTTCTGAACGGCGCGGTCTTTGAACTGGGCGACCCCTTTTTGGAGGTGGTTTCCGCGTACGTCGAGGGAAAGACGGTCTGTTATCCCGAATTGATGGAAAAAGCCACGCTGATGGGGGCGGTCAACGCCGGGCTGACGAAGGCGTTTCTCAACAATTTTTAGGAGTTTTGAATGACGACGTTAACATTATGCGAGCGCGAGCTCGCCGATTATATGCTCCGCATGACGGGGGAGAAGGGCTCGATCGCTCTCTTTTCCGAAAACGGAGCTTCTTTCTTGGAAGAGCATTATACGATCGACGTTACGGGCGGGCGCGGCAGCATCCGGGCGAACCGCCCGCGCGCGTTGCTGCTCGGAATATACGATTTTCTGCGGCGCTGCGGGTGCCGCTTTCTCCGCCCGGGGAAGACCGGCGAGGTGATTCCCCGCGTGCCGCTGGAATCGATCGACGTTCACGCGGAAGTCTCTCCGGCGAGCCGGCACCGCGGCATCACCATCGAGGGCGCCGTCTCTCTGGAGAACGTGCTCGACCTCATCGAGTGGGCGCCGAAGGCGGGGTTCAACAGCTACTTTATCCAGTTCCGCACGGCGTTTGAGTTCTTCGACCGCTGGTATTCGCATGCCGGGAACGATCTGATTCCGCGCGAGCCCTTTTCGGAGGAAGACGCCGCGCGCTTTGTCCGCCTGATCGCGGAGAAGGTAAAGGAGCGCGATATGATCTTTCACGCGGTGGGGCACGGCTGGACGGCCGCCTGCGTGGGCATTTCCGCCGACGGCTGGAAGGGAATGGACGACGATCTGACCGACCGCCAGCGCGGGATGCTCGCGGAAATCGGCGGAAAGAGGGGCTTTTTCAACGGAATCCCGCTGAATACCAATCTCTGCTATTCCGATCCCGCCGTGCGGGAGCGCATGGCGGAAGAAGTGGTGTCCTATGCCGCGGCGCATCCGGAGGTGGACGTGCTGCATCTCTGGCTGGCGGACGACTCCAATAACGTCTGCGAATGCGCGGCGTGCGCTGAGCGGCGTTTTTCGGATTGGTACGTCATGATGCTCAACGAGATCGACCGCCGTCTGACCGCCCTCCATATCCGGACGAAGATCTGCTTTCTGGTTTATCTGGACCTCTACTGGGCGCCGGAGACCGAACGGATCCGGAATCAGGACCGTTTTATCATGATGTTTGCGCCCATCTTCCGCTCGTATGCGAAGCCGTACGACTGTTCGGAGGCGGGCGAACCGCTCCGATATGTGCGCAACAAGGTGGTTTATCCGCATACGACGGCGCCGTACGTGCGCTTTCTCAGGGATTGGCAGGCACAGTTTCAGGGGGATTCGTTCGATTTCGATTATCACCTGATGTGGGATATCAACCGGGATCTCGGCGGGGAGATCATCGCCGAGGTGCTGTACCGGGATATCCGCGCGCTGCCGGTTCTGGGGCTGAACGGATTTATGAGCTGTCAGATCCAGCGCGCGTTCTATCCCAACGGGCTGGCGTTTTACGTGATGGGGCGCGCGCTGTTTGACGGGCAGATCGGCTATGAGGCGCTGCGCGAGGAATATTACCGCGGGGCGTTCGGAAAACACGCGCCGTTCGCGATGCGTTTTTACGAGACGCTGGAGCGCACCGTTCCCTTTTCCTATTTCAAGGAAGAGACGGACGGGAAAACCGCGCTTCCCCTTCTCAGGGAAGCGCAGGCGTTTTTGCGAAAAACGCTGAGCGAATTTCCGGCAGACGCAGAGGACGATACCCGCCGCGAGAGCCTGGAGATTCTGCGGTTTACGGCGGAAAACGCTCTCCGTACGGCGGAAGTGCTCATATTGAAGGAAGAGGGCGCGCCCGCCGGGCAGGTGCAGGAGGCCGCCGCTGCGCGCCGGCGCTTTTTCAACGAGAACGAATTGCGGTTTCAGCCGTATGCGGACGGATTTTACGTCAACATGATAACGGACGGCTTTATCGACGCGAAAGAGGTGGGAATCTATGCGGAATGACAGAATCTGGATGAGAGAGACGGGGGCGCCGCGTTACGCGGAATTTTTATCCGTGTTTTCCTATGCGGGGGGCAGGGCGGAGCTGAAGATCTCCGCGGACCGCCAGTACGCCGCTTTGATCAACGGGCAGTACGCCGCAAACGGGCAGTATGCGGATCCGCCGCACGTCTGCAGCTACGATCTCGTCGACGTGACCGCTCTTCTGCATGAGGGGCAAAACGAACTCGTCGTGATCGCGTTTCATTCGGATGCGGATTTCGCGCTCGCGCGCACCGCGGAGCCCGGCGTGTCGTTCGCTTTGAGCATCGACGGAAAAATCGCCGCCCGCTCGGGGGCGGAAACGCTCTGCCGCGCTTCCGCCCGGTACCGCGTCGGCGCAGTCGTCACGCCGCAGCTGGGCTACGGCTGGGAATACGATTTTACCGCCGCGGAGGGCGGCTGGGAGCCCTGCGTTCCTGCGCCCGCGCGCGCGGAACGGCCGCGCCCGATCAGGCGCTGCGCGCTTTCTTCGCCCCTGCCGGCGGAGGTCGCCGCACAGGGGATTTTCTCCTACCGCGGCGGCAATACGGCGGCGGAACGGGCCCAGAACGCCTGGCTCTCCACGCTTCGCTTTTCCGCGATGACGGGGGAGCTCCGGCAGGAAGCGGCGCGGCTTTGCCGCCCTGTCACCTTCCGCGCGGACGAGGGCGACGGCGTTTTCGTGCTCGTCGACCTGGGGCGCGAGACGGCCGGATACCTTTCCCTCTCCGTGAGCGTGAAAGAGGACTGCGACGCCGTTCTCGTCTGGGGCGAGCACCTCGCCGATCTTCGGATCCGTTCGCAGGTCGGCGGGCGGAACTTTGCGTCCGCGCTTCGCCTGGCTGCGGGAAAAAACGAATTGGACGAATATTTGCACCGCATGGGCTGCCGGTATCTCTGCCTGTTTGCGGAGTGCTCCGAAATAACCGTCGGGCGCCTCACGCTGCGCGCGGCGGAATATCCCTTTCATACGGTGAAAAGGTCGTTTGACGACCGCCTTCTGCAAAAGATCTACGAGACGGGCGAGCGCACGCTGCGCCTGTGCGTTCACGAGCATTACGAGGACTGCCCCTGGCGGGAACAGGCGCTCTACGGGATGGATTCCCGCAATCAGATGCTGTTCGGCTACAGCGTGTTCGAGGAATACGAACTGCCGCGCGCGGGGCTGAGACTGCTTGCGGAAACCGCGCGGGCGGACGGCCTGCTCGATCTCTGCGCGCCTGCGCGCGCCGCGATCACCATTCCCGCCTTCTCCGCTTATTGGCTGATTGCGCTGAAAGAAAACGCGGACGCGGATTTTGACGAGCCCTTTTTGCGGGAGATGTTCCCGTACGCGCTCGGCATGCTCGAGGCGTTCCGCGCGCACACGGACGGCCGCGGCCTGTATGCGTTTCCCGAGCCCTGTTACTGGAATTTTCACGAGTGGACGGCGGGGCTGGACGGCGACGTCATCTTCCGGGACGCGCCCATCGAGCCGTACGGCGACGGCGCGCTGACCGCGCTGGTTCTGATTGCGGTCAGGGGAATCGCCGCGCTCGCGCTCCGTCTGGGCGAGACAAAGCAGGCCGCCGCGGCAAATGCCTATGCCGCGCGCCTGGCAGCCGCGCTCGACGGCTATTATGATGAAGAAAAGGGGCTTTACGCTTCCCGCCTGACGGAAAGCGGTCTGGAGGGATGGCACGCGTATACGCAGGCGCTGTTCGTGCTCACGGGCGAGCTTTCTCCCGAACGCGCGCGGCGGCTGTGCGCGGAGCTCAAGGAAGAAAAGCGGGTCGTCCCCATGACGTTCGCCTCTCTGCAGCTGAAGTACGACGCGATTCTGAAGACGGACGGCGACGTTTCGTTCTGCGTGAACGAGGTGTGCGACGTGTTCGGCAAAATGCTCTTTTCGGGGGCGACGTCTTATTGGGAAACGGCTTACGGCGAGGCGGATTTCGACGATGCGGGCAGCCTTTGCCACGGCTGGTCGGCGGTGGGCTGCTGGCTGCTGTGCCGCTGCGGGCTTGCGAAAAAGGATTCGGTATGATCGGGTTTCACGGATATTATCGGGACGGCGCAGTCGTTCAGCGGCGCGCTCCCGTTATTGTAAAAGGATACGCGGAAGGCGAGGTGCTCTGTACGCTTGCGGGCGGCGCGTACCGCGAGACGCGCGCGGTGCAGGCCCGGGACGGCGCTTTTACCGCGGTATTCCCCGCAGTGGAGGATACCCGCTCGCGTTTTACGCTCTCCGCGACCTGCGGGGAAGAAACGGCTGCGGTTTCCCTGCGGTTCGGCGACGTCTATCTGGCGGCGGGGCAGTCCAATATGTCCTACGTGCTTTCGGCGACGGAGGACTGGGAGGCGTGGCTCGCGCGCGCCGCGGCGGCGGACGTCGCGGTGCTGAACCTGACCGAACCCGCGGTTTCCTCCACCGAGGAAGTGACGCGCCCCGTCCGCCCGCTCGGTGATCTCTGCCGGGAATACGCGTGGACGCCGGGCAGAGACTGTTCGGAGGTCTCCGCAATCTGCGTGCAGACGGCGGCGCTGCTGAGCGAAAAAAACAAGGTCCCCGTGGGCGTCGTGCAGACGGCCATGGGCGGTTTGAGCGTGGAATCTTACCTGAAACGGGAGAGCGTGGAAGCGGACGAAGCGCTCGTCTCTTTCTTGAAAGAGGCGGGGCGTTATCAGCCGGAGAACGCGTATAACTGCGCGGGGGAGCGGAACTTCACGCAGGTCGCGGGGCTTTGGAATGAGAAGATCGCCCCGCTGACCGGTTTTTCGTTTGCGGGCATCTTCTGGTATCTGGGGGAGAGCAGCGCGTGGGATTACCCCTTTGCGGAGCAGTTCGGCAAGATGATGCGCATGCTCCTGCGCGATTACCGCGCGGCGTTCGGGGAGATTCCCTTTGCAGCAATCCATATCGCGCCCGAATACTATCCCTACGGCGACCGGTACGGTTATCTGTACGTCAATGAGGTCCTGACCGATCTGCAGAGGATTCCCGGCGTGTTCGCTCTCCCGGTCTACGATATCGAACCGCGCTGGATGCGGGCGGACGGCGCGCTCTATTATCATCCCATACACCCCGTCAACAAGGCGCCGATTTCCGTTCGCCTGGCGGAAGCGTTTTCGGGCGGGCGGGCGCGCTGGCCCGAGATTGCCTCCGTTTCGTTTGCGGAGGGCAAAGCGGTCTGCAGGATCGCGCACGCCGGACCGGGCATGAGAGCGGGGACTTACCGGGGCTTTACGCTCGCGGGAAAAGACGGAAAGTATTACCCCGCCCGCGCGGTCTCGGAGGGGGGAGATACGATCGAAGTGACGTCGGAGGACGCGGCGGAGCCCGCGTTTCTGACGTACGCATTTATGCAGTATCAGGATTTCTGCGACGCGGCGTCTGCGGACGGCGCGCCCCTTCTTCCTTACCGCACCGAACGCGGCGCGGTGGAAGAGCGCTACTGTTTCCCTCCCGCCTTTCTGACGCCCGGCGCCGATAAAGTGCGGGAAAACTGCTTCGGCTGGCAGGTTGGCACCTGCCGCAAGGCAGACGTCTGGAAGAAGGGCGAGATTTACGACGCGAGCGAGGTCGCGGTGACGGTGCGCGGGGATGCGGTGATCCTGCGGGCGGTGCCCGACCCGAAGCAATATCTCCTTTTCGGCGTCTCCCCGGCGATCTGCCTCTCCGGGCATAACCATCACATTGCGGATTACCGTTACTGGAACTTTACCCTGTCGGCGGACGGGACCGCGGAATTTCTCGGCGTCGTCGCGCGGGCGGCGGGCGGCGAGGTGTTCCGTTTCGATCTCCTGAACGGAGAGGAAAAGACGGACTGCATTCCGCTGGAGCCGGGCGAACGGCGGAGCGTTTCCGTCTCGCTGGAGCGCGGCGCGCGGGGGGATTCCGCCGCGGTGACGTTTACGCGCGGGGAACGAAAGTCCTTCGTGCAGGCGGAATTTCTGTTCCGCGCCCGTTTGCCCGTCACCGTCCGGCTGGAGGGGCTGACCGTATCCGACGTCAGCCGTTCCGAACGCGGGCGGGAGGCGTTCAGGGAATCGCTGCGCGGAGATATCGCGCTGCCCGATCAAAAGTAAATACGGCAGAGGCGGCCCCCGGGCCGCCTTTTTTTGCGCGGGAAATCCGGTTGCACGGGAGAAAACGCGGCCGGGCGCAGACCTGATTTGAGGCAAAGAAAAATTTTTTAAAAAATTTTCAAAAAAAGGTGGAATATTGAGCGATTCGGGCGGTAGTATAAGATAAATTCTATCGTTCTGTCGCCGATGCCGGAATTCAACGGAAAGAGGGATTTCCGCAGGCATTGCGCAGGTCGTCAGGCATTTCCGTATCGATAAGAAAGTCGGTAATAAGCGCAGAGGCGGAGAGTAAGCGGAAATACTGCTTCGCAAGACAAATACTATAATATGTATTGCGGAGAAAGCGCCCTCGGAAATGCGGAAAAATTTATTCAATTTAATACCGTATCAGTATAATTATTTAAAAAAATAGTCGAAATTTGTAATTTTTTATAGAAAATTCAATATATTGAACGCATTTCCCTTTTCAAAAAGGTAGAATTTAAAAAGGATTTGTGAGGGATTTGCAGATGGAATTGATCGAAGTGGTTTCGGAGAGGATGAAGGCGTTGCTGGAAGCGTACGATTACTCGCAGTACATGCTCTTTCTGAAAAGCGGAGTTCCGCGTTCGACGATATCCATGATCCTGAATTGCAGGGTAACGGATGTGCGCCTGAGCACGCTCTATAATTTCTGCAGGGGATTCGAACTCCCCATTCGGGATTTTTTCGACTACGAGCTGTTTGACTTTCAGTTCGTTGCCGATAATGCGGGCTGATGATGGGAGAACGGAGAGATAAGCGGTTGGAAGCCGATCTGATTTATATCGAACAATGCGAACGGCGCCTGTCGGAGAACAGGGA
This sequence comes from uncultured Eubacteriales bacterium, assembly GCA_900543915.1. Classification (GTDB taxonomy): domain Bacteria; phylum Bacillota; class Clostridia; order Christensenellales; family Borkfalkiaceae; genus UMGS621. The sequence goes on from UQTB01000008.1 coordinate 31,644, forward strand.
GGCCTTTTTCGGCACGCTCGGGGATCTCTTCGAGCTCGCCACGCTGATTCCCGTCTGCGAGCAGTATTACGGCGCGGAGCATTTCAGGGATCACCAGGCGGTCTTCGAACTGCTCTGCGACTTTTCGGAACTGCTCGCTTTTTTCGATCAGGAGTACAAACCTTCGGCGTTTCTCGCGGAGAAGCTCGGGCTGTTTTCCCGCTGATTTCGGAAAAAAACGCCCCCGGCCGTGCCGGGGCGTTTTTGACAGAGTTTATGCCTCGGAAGATCTTTCTTTTCGGATCAGCCTGCGGCAGGACCGTTCAACGGCAAAGACCAGGGGCGCCGTCAGCAGGGATACGATCCATGTGAGATACCAGCTGAGGTCGAACGCGACCCCCGTTTCCCAGTACCAGATGATAAACGCATCGATTCCGGCGTAGATCGCGATCGCCGCGCATGCGAGGCAGATGCCCGCAATGCCGAACGGCCGTTTCTCTCCCGTCACGTACAGCAGCCCCGCAGTGAGCGCGAAGCCGCATTCCAGCATATAGAGCGCCTTGCCCACGGCATTGACGTCCAGTTCGTTGATATAGCCGGATGGGCGCATGATGGCAAAGACAATGGGGACGAACGCCGTCAGCGCGGCCACGTCGCGGAATACTTTGCCCGAGCGGCCGCCCCGGAAGGTTGCGAACAGGATCAGAATGACGAGAACGGTGATGTAGCCGAACTTGATGTCTGCTTTCGGCGTTTCCGCTTCTGGGTACAATGCCGCGTTGCAGAGAAATCTTATGATTTCCATCGCCAGAATGGCGATGGAGACGCCTATCGTGATCTTGCGGAAGTCTGTGACGCGATAAACTTTCAGCCCCGCAAAGACAATTACGGGGACAAAAACCGAAATCAGGATGAGAAAGAGAAGATCAAACATGCTGCACTGCCTCCTCTTCGTCCGGTTTTCCGCCTTCGGGCGGTTTTTTCTTATGCCGCCGGCATAGTTCTATGATGCCGTATACGGCGAAGTGCGCGACGAATTCCGCGATCAGCAGAATGCAGATCCCCACCCCGAAACCCGAGAGGTTATAGAGAAAGGCGAGATAGGGATCGGTCGGGGCAAACACGGAGATCGCGCCGCCGATCAGCAGGCTGATACAGGAAGCAAAGACGAGATAGGCTCCCACGGTCAGCGCCTGCGCATAGTATTTTTTAAATTCAAACCGATACAGCTTCGCCGTCATGAGATAGAGAGCGACGGCGAGCATGGAGCCGTGATAGATATAGCTGTGCACCTGCATCAGGGACATGTCGTATTTCCACTGCAACGCCGCGAACATGAGGAAGGCCAGGATGCTCGGGATGACGCAGAAGCCCATCGCGATATCCGAAAAGCGGTTCTTTTTAAAACAGAACACGGGAAAGGCATACATGACCATCGAGCAGAATACGATGGGGTAGCGGTTGGGAAAGAATTTATCGTCCCGCCCGATCAGGTAAACGATTTTCGCTACTTCCAGTATAACGAGCATGAAAAAGACCACCTGGATGGGGATCATCTTCTTCTTTTCATCCGCGTTTTTCAAAAACACCGTGCATAGCGTCACGTACAGAGCGATGACGACCAGCGTAATAGAAAGCGGGATGATCAGGTTTCTTAAAATTTTATCCATTGTTGCCTCCGGCGATTATTGTAACAGATATGGAGAATAATTTCAACTGATTTGGGCGGATTGCACAGAAGTAAGGGAAAAAGCTCCGTTTCAGCGGCGGATCAGAAAAAAAGGAAGTGTCATATCTCTCTTGACTATCGAAAAAAAGGCGGTATAATAAAGGCAAAATCCGCCTGTAAGGGCGTAAAAGGGAGATTTATTATGAAAGACAATGTAAAAACGGTATCGGAGGTCTGCAGCGCAGGCGAGACCGGCGTTTCGGCCGCAACGGCGGGCGCGGAGACGCTGAAAATCAGGGGCTCGGAATCATTGACGACGCCGGTCAGACAAATGGGGGTCAATATGATCGATCTATTCACGGGAGAAAATCGGTTCATCATGGAAGACAGAACCATTCCCAACGGAGAGACGCTTCCGCTCTCCGTCTTTCACGTTCACAATTACGGTCAGAGAAGCAACAAAAATTACGTGCTTTCAAACGGAGCCGGGACGGAAGATCTGCATGTAGGAAAGGGCTGGAAGCTGAATGTGCAGCAATATATGCTGCCGACCGGAAAGACTGCGGACGGAGAGATCGCCTATATCTATGTGGATGCCTTGGGAAATGAAATCGGGTTTGCCGCCGACAAGCGTTACTTGCAGACGGGGGACGCGGTGATCGAACGGACGGAATTCAAAGACGTGGAGGGCATGGGCCTGACGTATCGGGATCTGACGCTCCGGGATCGGCAGGGCAATCGGCTGTTCTTTGACGGCGACGGCAAACTGATTAAAATCGAAAGCAGATTCAGCGACGGAATTGTAATCAGTTATCGAGACGGCAGGATTTCCGCAATAGACGCGGCGAACGGAAAAAAGGCGAAATTCTCTTATAACGCCGGGGCGGAGCTGTCTCAGATCGAATTTTCGGACGGCACCGTTCTGGAATATGCTTACCGGAGCGGACTGCTGACGAAGGTGACGAAAAAGAACGGAGACGCGCCTTATGCCCGGTTTTGTTATGACGCAAATCTGGCCCTTACGGATATGATAGATGCGTCGGGGTATCGCCTGAATCTATCCTATGCGGAATCAAAAGTCTCTGCCATCACCGACTATGCCTCGGCAAAAAAGATCGACGTAAACGGCCTGACGCATTATGCGGCGGAAGACGGGGAGGCGCAGGCGTTTTCGCTGCAGGACGGAACGGCGATATATACCAAAACAGGGAAACAGATGAAAGTCCGGTATCGGGGAAAGACTGCGCTTATTTCCACGCAGACCGGGATGGGGCGTTTTTATCAGTTTAACGAAAAGGGGCGCTGCGTCGTCCGATACGACGGGGAAGAGATGAGCGGCAACTTCAATGCGTTTGCGCCGGAGAATATCGGAGGATACAGCGTTCAGAGCGCAGACGGCGTGCGGATGATTCAGGCCTATCCCATGGCGGAAAATCTGATCGACAAAACGCATTGGTCGGGCAGCGGTATGAAGACTGCGGTGAGCGAGCTGTCGTCCGAACGGTCCGTTTACGCGGCATTGGAGACGAGCAGTGCGGAGTCCGGCTCCAAATACGGCGTGCAGGATCCGTCCGCAGCGTACCGGCAGGGGGAAACTTACGTGTTCTCTGCCTTTCTCAAAGTGGATCTGACGCCGGGAACGGGCAATCCGGAGCCGTCCGTCGAACTGTGCTGCGAGGTGCATTACAGCGACAATTCGACGGAGACATACGTCTCCCGCTACGATCCGCAGGAAAAAAACTGGCAGTATACGGCAGTTGCCGTTCCCATTCTGAAGGCGGGCGTAAAATACGTCAGCGCTTTCGCGAAGGTTGATAATTACGGGGGAAAGGCATTCTTTGACGATATCCGGTTCTGCCGCGGCGCGGAGATCCGCTCGGAAATCTTACCGCAGCTGTACGCTGCGGACGGCACGGGATATCTCTTTTCCGAAATTACGAAGGTAACTTATGAGCGCGGGGGAAAAACGGAATCTCAGACGGGAAAAATAACCGCGGGCGATTTCTCGTATATGATCAAGCACCCGACCGAAATAGCGGTTTCGGGTAAAATCGTCGCTACGGGGGTGACTTCGGGCAAAACAACGCTGACCGCGGGCGGTCAAACGCACCGGCTTCTTGCATGCGATTATCTTGCCGAAGGGAGAATCAAGACGGTGCAGGAGGAAGGCACGATAGAATCGCGGAAAAATTCACAGGGACTGACAGAATATACCAAGTCTGTCGACCGCTTCGGCTATTCCTTTGAGTCGACGGCGGCGTACGACTCCTTGAAACGCCTGACGAAGGAGACGGACTTCCGCGGGCGGGAATACACTTACGGTTACGGCAAATACGAAAACGTCAAACAGGCCGCTCTCCGCGCGGTCTGCGCAGACGGCACGGAACTGAAACAGGTGACTGAGCAGACCTATACCGCCTTTGACTTTTATCCCGATAAAATTTACGATGAGCGCTATCTGGACGACGAGGGAACCCCGCTCTTTGCGGCGGCGGTATTCGACAGTGCGGATTCCCGTCTGAAAAACCTGACCCTGCCGGACGGGCAGACAATAACGTTTTCCAAAACGGACGAAAATGCGGAGAAGATGACGGCGGCGGTTGCCTCCGGCGAGACGGCGCAGAATCTGAAGGTCGAACGCACTTATACCGCAGGGTATCTGACGAAGCTGTGCTGCGGCGAAGATGAAGACGTTTTGACTTATACCTTTGAGTACGACGGATTCGGCAACAGAACGGCCTGCTTCCTGAACGGAAGTCTGCTGAAAAAATACCTGCATTATCGCGAAGCAAATTATCTTCCGCTGCCGGGACAGTACCATAATTACGACGAAATCACCTATGCCACGGGCAAGATGCGGTATGACGAATTCGATAAACGCGGACGGTTGGTCAGCAGAAAGGAGAGGGACGGCGGCACCGCGTATCAGGAGGTTCTCAGAATAGAGTATTTCCCGGGAAAAGACTATATCTCCAAAGTAATTGACAAAAGCGCGGCGATCCAATATAATGAAGGTAACAGCGCGGATAAGTGGCTGACGAGCGTTTTTTCTTACAATATCAAGGGGGAACTGACCGGTGTAAGCAATACGGGATACCGCACCGCAAATGATACGGTCGTGACGGAAAACGGGCGGATTACGTCCGAAAAGACGGAAATCGCCCCCTATCTGTCGCAGAAAACCGAGTATCGTTACGAGGAAAGAAGCGCCGGCGGCGTTTATCCCGACCATCGCCCGGTGGAAGTGCAGAACTATTATCATGACGGAACGGGCTATGCGGCGTATCCCGCATACTGCTATGATTACGACGAGCTGGGACGGGTTGTCGGCGAGGGAATGGCGGACAGAACGGAGTTCAGCGTTCAGTATCAGTATAAAAAGCGCAAAAAACTCGTAAACGGCGCCGTTACGGATGATACCGCCGAAACAAATTACATTGAGAAGATGAGCTATCGGCGCAGGGGCTGGAATCTCGGAGAAGAAACCTATACTTACGACGAAAACGGCAACATTACGGAAATCAGGGACGGCGACAATATTTCCAAATTCTGGTATGACGGGGCAAATCGGATTGTCAGAGAATTAAATGAAAATACCGAAATCAGCTATGAATACGACGAGAAGGGAAATATTATTTCGACGGATGCGCAGTACGTTAATGAAGATGTTAGAATTCCTTTGGCGATTCAAAGATATTATTATACGGCAACGGGGGGAATAACCGGTTTTGAGCATTCTGCTATAGTTCATCCAGGTACGGGGCAAACGGTATTTCCGATATGTACAGAGTATAATGCCGGCGGATATCCTTTGAATTATTTGGGCAAAGAAATTATCTGGGATGGCTCCCGCATGGCGCAGATGGGGGAAGTCAAGTACAAGTATAACGCGGAGGGGATCCGTCAGGAAAAGGAGGTAAACGGCAGAAAGCATATCTATTACACGCAGGGTACAAAACTGCTGGCGGAAAAGATAACGGAAGAAGGGCAGCCGGATATCAACAAGCAGTATCTCTATGCGGGGGAAAAGCCGATCGGTTTTGTGTTGAACGGGAAGCCTTACCAGTATCTGTACAACGGGCTGGGGAATCTCGTCCGCGTGTTCGATGCAAAGACGGGGCGTATCGCCGCAGAATACAGTTATACGGCGTTCGGAAGTTGCACGGTAACCAATCATACGGAAGAGAATATCGGGGATCAGAATCCGATACGCTATAAGGGATATTATTACGACGAAGAGACGGGTTTATATTATCTGAAATCGCGGTATTATTCACCCGCTTACAGAATATTTCTTTCTCCCGACGAGCCGGAATACATGGATCCGAGCGATTTTTCGGGATTGAATCTGTATACGTACTGTTATAACAATCCGATTATACGTACACAGAAGATTAGATCGAGCACAACTCCATTTATTCGTTCATCTTCCATGGGAAAAAAAGAGAGGGTGGATCAAAATGTTGATAGCATAGATGATTCAAGTTCAGAATTTAAAATATTTGGATCAGAAATACGAAGTTCTTTCGGTTGGGATTCTTCTCCTAATTTATATACAGGATTTTGGGGCAGAATTGGCGTATCTTCATATGTTACCAAAACACAGGGGCAAAATGGTATTTTCTATGCTTTTGCAGGGAGTACGTCAGATGTTATGAACTGGTTCGGCATTACTTATTATGCAGGGATTGGAATGAACTTATTTAATGTATTTGGGATTGAATTTCAATTTGAAGCGGTTGGGGCTGGTACACAAATTAATTTGGGGCCTTTGAATATTGGTGTAAATGTCAACTTAATTGGCGGTACTTCTTTGACAATTGGGTGGAATACAGATTTGGGAGACGGGTTGACGAGAACAGAAGGGATCACAATTGGTATAAACACAGGATTTTTATTAGCAACAATCCTATGGATATTCAAATTTTTTACAACCGGAGATCCAAGTTTGGTGCCAAGAACATAATTTAATATTAAAAGAGGTGAATTTTATGAAAATAAAAATGGCGAGTGCAACGTTATTTTGGTGTACGCTTATCTCATTGCCCGTTTCCTTTTCTGTCAGTGCTATCTTGGGAGAAACGGAAATATTCAGCGTTTTAGGCATCATTCGATATTCTTGGGTTATGTTGCTGTTCATTCCGATAGGAATTTGCAGCTTTATATGGGGACTGTATTTAAAAAAGAAAGAATTGAAATTCAAGAAAAATACCATAGTTGCATTGATCTGTGTGCCTTTGCTCATAGTATTTGGTTCATTTAGATTTTTCTTTTGGCCGACGGTAAGTTATGACGCTGTGTCTATTTTGGAAATTGAAAATAAACTAAATATAGATATGCCGGATAACTTAAAAATTGCAACACATAAAAGCGATGGCTACAAAACGATTTACGCGCATATAACCGATAATAAGGACAAAGAACGATTTGAAGACAGAATCAGAAACGACAGCGATTGGGCAGACTCATTAAATCCCGCAATAAAAGGTTGTTTGCCGCAAAACATACAACTGGAAGTCAGCAGATTTGATCATTTTCTAATTTATAATGAAAATGAAAACAGTTTTGAAGAGAGTTCGTTTGATCAGGGTGGTTGCAGCTTACTCTTTATAGCTTATAATATAAATCATTCCAAATTGATTATATTAGACGACTATAAAGTAGAATTGAGATAAAATAATGATTCTATTTAATATGCGCCTTTATAAGGTTATTTCGCTTTGAGGGCGCATATAACATAGAACCGATTTCTATCTTGACAAAATTCCGGATACACCAGATAAAGTAAATGAATTGGATTTTCCGGTAAAAAAAGAATTCAGTTCCCGAACAATTTTTCCGGCTTGAATCTGTATAACGATTGTAATAACAATCCGGTAAATATGTATGACCCGACGGGGCATTTCCATTTACCGCGTTATATTGGTTTTAAGTAAGAGAGGGAAATATATGAGAAAGTTTATTTTAGTAATTATATCAATGGTATCAATATTTTTAACCGGATGTGTTTCAGATCCTGAAACATATTATTTTGATGCTGCTGACCTAATCGCCAATACAATAAAAATTGAATTGGTAGAATGTAAAAATGAAAAATTAGAAATGATAGAAGTAAACGAAAAGAGTATCACAAATTTTGATTATAATGAGGTAGAACCGATTGATAATTTAGATAACAGTCAATTTGAAAGTTTTATTATTGAATTATCTTCTATAACTTTTCATAAAAGAAATTATTCTGCAAATAAGCCGATTGGAAAAACATTGGTTTTACATCAAAAAAATGGCGATATGATTGTGCTTTCGTGTACATTAGTTGATGGCAGAGGTTATGGTTTTGCTTCCAAGTTTGATTCAAATTGTAATTATATAACTCATATTGCGTACTTCGCAGACAGACCTAAATTTGAGTCATTATTAAATGAATATTTTGTATTTTTATAAAATTTATTAATTAGAAAGATATCGTTTCTGAAAAGAAATCTCTTCTTGTTTGGAGAATATTAGGATTGGAAGAATTGATTAAATGAAGAAGTTTGATATTCTGATAATATTGTATTAGTTCCGTTCTTTTCCGGAAGTCATTTATCTATTAAAAATTAGCTGACAAAAAGATTGAAAAGTATTCGGAAAATCAAAACTATTTTTTATGGATATGGATGGTGGAAATTTGATGCCGGGCTCTGAGGCTTTGGATAAAAGTTATAATTCCTATTTAACTTCAATCGTAATCTTTAACAAACAAAATATTTTTATAAAAACAGAAATGGATGTCGGGGGAGCTATGAAAATATTATTGAAAGACGATACGTTTCGATGGGACAGCCTTTGCTGTTGATCGGAACGGGAAGGAGAAATACAAAGGCAGTCCGAGCGGTGTGTTTACAATGCTTCGTCTCTGAAGTTCGGCAATATAAAAAAATAAAACCACAATTATATGTCAGAATCCAATACGCTTTGAGGAATATTATTATGATGAAAAAACGATTAAACGACTTACAGAAAACGGGAGAATTGTGCTTTCTCTATTATGACGAAGACGATACGGAAATCTTTTTGATCGGAACAATCGAAAAAGTCGATCGGGAGTTCTTTGTCATGTCTTGTTATACGCTGAATGGGGAGGCAAACGGATTTACATGCAGGTTGATTCAGTCAATTATTAAAATTGAGACAAAGCATGCGTATATAGAATCGGTTCAAAAGCTGATCGACGGGGAAAGGCATGCCGCATTTCCCGCGGAGTTTAGGGAGGGAATGCAATGCCTGACAAGTATATTGGATTACGCATATAAAAATCGAAGAGTGTGTTTTATCGAATTATGCGAAAGTTCTAATGTGGATGCCGTCGGGCTGATCGGGGAATTGGATCGTCAAACAATAATGATGTATTTGTATACGGAGTGCGGTCAACAAGACGGAGAAGCTGTTTTGGACTATGAGGCGATCAGTTCGGTTACAGTAGGTGGAAAACTGCAAGATCGAATCGAGCGCCTGATGAAAGAGTAATGAGCGGCCCGCGCGGCAGCGCGGGCTGTTTTTTGGCGCTTCAGCGTGAAAAATCCCCCAGTTCTACTGGGGGAAGATAAAAAATTGCTTGAACATTTCAATCATAAAAAAGTAACCGTATTGTTAAAGTTAATACAGTTTGATTTACAGTATTTGAAAGGCAGTCCGAGCAGTTTATCTTTGAGGTTTAGTCCCCAAAAATCCCCGAAAATGCAAGAAAGTAAAAAATAAAACACAATATATTGTGAATCACTGCCGATGAGAAATTACAATATATTGTGTTTTGTGGAGCAGGTGAAGGGAATCGAACCCTCCTCTCAAGCTTGGGAAGCTCGCATTCTACCGATGAACTACACCTGCGGAGAAAGGAAAACAGACCGCCGCACAGGCGGCGTTTTTTAATCTGCTTTTTCAGTATAGCACATTTGATTTGAAAAAGCAACGGACTTTTATGAAAAAATTATTGTGAAATTGAAAAAACTGTGTTATACTGTTTACGTACAGCGTTCCGGGCTGCGGTCCGGGACGGAATCGCAGTACAGGAGGGCGGAATGTGGCGCTGTTTCTAAAAATTATAGAATGGGTGGATAACTCAAAGGATACGATCGTTTACAAATGTCCCACCAACGGGCGGGATATCAATCAGAAGAGTAAACTCATCGTGCGGGAATCGCAGGAGGCGATCTTTGTACACAAGGGGCAGGTGTGCGATGTCTTCGGGCCGGGCACATATAATCTGAAAACGGAGATCTTCCCGATCTTATCCAAACTCGCCGGCTGGGCATACGGATTTCAGACGCCCATCGCGGTGGACGTTTATTTTGTCAATACGAAGCAGTTTACCGGGATCAAGTGGGGGACTGCCAATCCCATTATGATGCGCGACCCCGATTTCGGGATGATTCGCGTCAGGGGATTCGGCGCGTTTGCTTTCAAGGTCTTTGACTCTGCCGTCTTTTTGCGGGAGCTGTTCGGGACGAATTCTTCCTTCGTCACGTCCGATATTACGAACTGGCTGAAGACGATGCTTCTTTCTTCTCTCGCAGACACGCTGGGGGAGAGCAAGGTCTCCGCGCTCGATCTCGCGGGCAATACCCTGGAATTCAACGAGCTGGTCAAAACCAATATTCAGGATAAGTTCAAAGAGCTCGGGCTCACGCTGACCAACCTCTTTATCGAGAACATGACGGTTCCCGAGGAAGTGGAGAAGGCGATCGACGAGCGTTCCAAGCTGGGCGTTCTGGGAGACAAGACGGACGTCATGATGAAGATTTCCGCGGCGGAAGCGATGCGCGATGCCGCGAAAAACGAGGGAATGGGAGGCGCGTTTATGGGCGCGGGCGTCGGAATCGGCGCAGGCGCCGGCATGGGCGGGCTCTTTGCGGACGCATTCAAGAGCGCGCAGCAGCCTGCACAGCAGGCGCCCGCCGCTCCTGCCGCGGGGAAAACCTGTTCCAAGTGCGGCGCCGCGATTTCCGCCGGCGCGAAATTCTGCCCGGAATGCGGACAGAAGCAGGAGGCAAAGCGGTTCTGCCCGGAATGCGGCGCGGAGGTCTCCGGCACGGCGAAATTCTGCCCGGAGTGCGGCAGCCGTCTGGGCTGAATCCCCGGCAGATAAAAGTGCCGGAATTGCGGCATAATAAGGTTATTGAAAAAGGAGGATAGCAAAATGGCTAAGATTACAGAAAATACCACGATCTTTGAAGCGCTTGAAATCAACCCGAACGCGGGCGAAATTCTCATGCAGTACGGCATGCATTGCCTGGGCTGCGCGCTCGCGCACGGCGAAACGGTCGGCGAAGCGGTCGGCGTTCACGGCGCGGATCTGGAAGAAGTGCTGGCAAAGCTGAACGACGTCGAGGCGTAAGGATGACGCAGGGAGAGGAACAGCTCTACGACAAGCGCGAGGTCGATACCGATCACGTCAAGTGCGCGGGGTGCGGCGCCAATATGGAGTTCGACCCCGCGTCCCAGAAGCTTGTTTGCCGCCACTGCGGTCGGACGGAGGAGCTGGAAAAACAGTTCGGCGCGCCGGAGCTCGATTATCTGAAGGGGCTGGACGCCTGCGAACAATGGGACGGAGAAACCGTCGTGTTCCGCTGTGAGAACTGCGGCGCGAAAGTGCTTCTGGACCGCGCGCAGACGGCGAAGCTCTGTCCGTTCTGCGGAACGGCGCACGTGGTGGAGGCGGGGGAGCAGGCCGGGATCAAGCCGACCGCGCTCCTGCCGTTTGCCTTCGACAAGGATGCCGCCGTGCAGCGGTGCAAAGCCTGGGCGAAAAAGGGATGGCTGGCGCCGCGCAAATTCAGAAAGCGCATGTCTCCCGACAGCGTGAACGGGGTCTACACGCCCTGTTTCACCTTTGACAGCAATACGTTTTCCCGTTACGAGGGGCGGATCGGCAAGCGGCATACCCGCGTCGTCGGTTCGGGCAAGAACCGGCGTACGGAGACCTATATCGTCTGGCGGAATATATCGGGGACTTTCTCGAACCGGTTTGACGACGTCCTGGTGACGGCGGGGCGGATGATGTCCCAGAAAAACATGGAAGCGCTCCAGCCGTACGACACCAACCGCGGCTGCCTGTTTGAAGAGGAGTACATGCTCGGCTTTATGGCGTATCGGTATGAGACTGGGCTGAGCGAGCTCTGGAAGGACGCGCGGGATATCATCGATCAGCGCCTGAGAGGCATGATTCTGGGGCAGTACGTGTATGACTGCGTCGGCTACCTCAACGTTTCCACCTCGCACGAGAACGTAACTTACAAATACGTCATGCTGCCCGTCTGGGTGGGCAACTATACATACGGCAAGAAGCTCTACAATTTTTACGTCAACGGCACGACGGGGAAGGTCGCGGGCAAGCGCCCGGTTTCTCCCTGGAAGGTGCTCGGCCTCGTGTTTGCGGGGCTGGCGCTGGCTGCCGGGCTGTTTCTCCTGTGGTATTTCAACGTCTTATAGACGCTGATTTGTGCCCGAAAAGCGGGCGGCCTACAAGATCTTGTGGAGTGAAAAATTTTTCGGATATCACTTCAAAAACAGTTGACTAACCGGATAAAATCGGTTATAATGGGTAGGCTGTGTAAATGGGTTGATTTGAAAAGTTACTTAATTTTGCCCTGCAAAAAGATAATTTTCAATGACAAATGCGGGAGCCTGACTCCTGCGACTAACTTCAGACGAAGAGGTGAGATCATTCGCAGCGACTCGTTAAGAGTATCGGCGGATGATTTTTTTATGAACGCGGCTTCGACACACACGGCAAAGTAAACACAAAAAGTTAGGATAAAAAGGAGACAAAATGGCAAGTCAGAAAATCAGAATCAAACTGGTGTCTTACGATCACGAAATGGTCGATCAGGCGGCGGAAAGAATCGTCGAAACCATGAAGAAATCGGGCGCTAAGATCAGCGGCCCCATTCCTCTGCCCACCGAGAAGGAGGTCGTTACCATCCTTCGTTCCCCGCATAAATACAAGGACAGCAGAGAACAGTTCGAAATCAGAACGCATAAGCGCCTGATCGATATCTATTCGCCCAATATCAAGCTGCTGGACAGCATCTATCTCCCCGCGGGCGTGGATATCAAGATCAAACTTTAATCGGTAAATATTTGGAGGTGAACTTTATCTATGAATAAAGCAATCATTGGAAAGAAACTGGGGATGACGCAGGTGTTCTCCCCCGACGGGAAAGTAATCCCCGTCACCGTCGTGGAAGCGGGCCCGTGCCCGGTCGTGCAGATCAAGACGCTGGAGAGAGACGGCTATACCGCCGTGAAGCTCGGCTTCGACGAAGTCGCGGAAAAGCGCCTCAACAAGCCCGAAGCGGGCGCGTTCAAAAAGGTAGGCGTCGCGCCGCAGAAAGTGCTGAAAGAGTTCCGCCTGGAAGATATCTCTTCTTACGCGGTGGGGAACGTCGTCACTTGCGAAACCTTTAAAGAAGGGGACAAAGTGGATGTTTCCGGCCTCACCAAGGGCCACGGATATACCGGCGTCATCAAGCGCTGGAACAATCACCGCCTGAAAGAGACGCACGGCGTCGGCCCCGTACACAGGGAAGTCGGCTCCATGGGGGCGAACAGCACGCCGTCCAGGGTGTTCAAGGGAAAAAAGATGGCCGGTCAGTACGGTCATGAAAAAGTTACCATACAGAACCTCGAGATCGTCAAGGTGGACGTTCAGAGAAACGCGCTGCTCATCAAAGGTGCGATTCCGGGGCCCGTCAAGGGCATCGTGACCATCGCCGACAGCGTCAAAGCGTAAGGAGAGGAAAGAATATGCCTAGTTTGAAGTTATACGATATGAATGCGAAAGAGGTGGGCGCGATCGAGCTGTCCGATCTCTTCGATATGGAATACAACGAACCGCTGATTCATCAGGCGGTCGTCACCAGGCTTGCGAACGAAAGACAGGGCACCAAGAGCACGCTGACCCGCAGCGAAGTCCGCGGGGGCGGCGCGAAGCCCTGGAGACAGAAGGGAACCGGCCGGGCGAGACAGGGTTCCATCCGGAGCCCCCAGTGGGTGAAGGGCGGCGTCGTATTCGCGCCCAAGTCCAGGGATTTCTCCAAGAAAATGAACGTCATGGCGAGGAGAATCGCCATCTTCTCCGCGCTCTCCCAGAAAGTGCGCGACGGCGAGATGATCGTGATCGACGAGATCGCGGTCGCCGCGCCCAAGACCAAGGAGATGGTCAAATTCTTAAACGCTTTCAAATTGGACAAGACCGTTCTCGTCGTGATGAGCAACGCGGATGAAAACGTCCGCCGCGCGAGCGCGAACCTCGCGAAGGTCACGACTATCCCCGTCGAGCAGATCAACACGTACGACGTCGTGAAGAACGCGAAGATCGTCATTTCCAAGGACGCGGTCCTCGCGCTGGAAGACGTCTACGGCGCGGATGAGGAAGAAGTCGCAAAGGCGGAGCCCGAAGCGATCGAGGAGGCGCCCGTTGCCCCCGAAAAGCCCAAAAAGGCGACGAAGAAGGCTGCGGCGGAACCCGCTGCGGAGCCTGCCGCCGAAGAGGCGCCCGTCAAGAAGACGACGAGAAAGAAGACCGCGAAAGCCGAGGAGGCGCCCGCGGCAGAAAAGAGCGAGGAGGTCGCTGAATAATGGCTGCACAGGATATCATCATAAAGCCCCTGCTTTCCGAAAAGAGCTACCAGGGGATTCAGAGCAAGAGATACACGTTCGTCGTGAAAAAGACCGCCAACAAGACGGAGATCAAACTCGCCGTCGAAGAGATTTTCGGCGTAAAGGTCGAAAGCGTCAACACGATCAACGTCAAGGGTAAAAAGCGCAGAGTGGGCGCGAGCCAGGGCTATACTTCCCCGTATAAAAAGGCGATCGTTCAACTCAAAGCGGACAGCAAGTCGATCGAGTTCTTCGATTCGTTGTCCTAATGGAAACGGAGGAAAGTTGAAATGGCTATCAAGAGATATAAACCGACGTCTTCCGCGCGCCGTTTCATGACGGTCAGCGCGTACGACGAGATCACGACGACCAAGCCCGAGCGCTCGCTCCTCGAAGATCAGAGAAAGAGCGGCGGCAGAAACGCGCAGGGTAAGATCACCGTCCGTCACATCGGCGGCGGCAACAGAAGAAAGTACCGCATCATCGATTTCAAGAGAGATAAGGACGGCGTTCCCGCGACGGTCAAGACGATCGAATACGATCCCAACAGAAGCGCGAACATCGCTCTGCTCTTCTATAAAGACGGCGCGAAGCGCTATATCCTCGCGCCCGTCGGACTCAACGTCGGCGACGTGATCGTGAGCGGCGAGACCGCGGATATCAAGGCCGGCAACGCTTTGAAGCTGGAGAATATCCCCGTCGGTACCATGGTTCACAACATCGAGCTGCAGCCCGGGAAAGGCGGGCAGATCGCGAGAGCCGCCGGCATGTCCGCGCAGCTCATGGCGAAGGAAGGCAAGTACGCGACGCTCAAAATGCCGAGCGGCGAGATGAGATATGTTCTGGCGTCCTGCAAGGCGACCATCGGGCAGGTGGGGAACCTCGAACATGAGATTATCCGCATCGGCAAGGCGGGCAAAACCCGTCATTTGGGCATCCGCCCGACCGTCCGCGGCGTCGTCATGAACCCGTGCGATCACCCGCACGGCGGCGGCGAAGGCAAATCTCCGGTCGGCCGTCCCGGCCCCGTAACGCCGTGGGGCAAGCCCGCGCTCGGTTACAAGACCAGAAAGCACAAGAAGGCTTCCAATAAGATGATTATCACGAGAATCAACTAAGAGGAGAGGAAAAAAGTATGAGCAGAAGCGTTAAGAAAGGCCCCTACGTTGAGGCGAAACTCCTGAAGAGAATCGAAGAACTCAACGCGGCGAACGAAAAGAAAGTTTTGAAGACCTGGTCGAGAGCGTCTACGATTTTCCCTCAGATGGTAGGTCATACGATTGCCGTACACGACGGCAGGAAGCACGTTCCCGTATATGTAACGGAGGATATGGTCGGCTGCAAGCTGGGCGAATTCGCCCCCACCAGAACCTTCAAGGGACACGCCGGCGAGAAGTCGACGGGCGGAAAATAGGAGGCAGGCAATGGCTAAGAATATGAGAGAAAAAACCCTCAGAATCGAAGAGGCGAGGGATAAAAGACCGTACGCGATCGCAAAGCATATCCGGATTTCCCCATATAAGGTGAGAATCGTTCTCGATCTGATCCGCGGCAAGAACTACGGCGAAGCGGTTGCGATTCTGGAGAACCTTCCCAAGGCTTCGAGTACTCCCGTACTCAAGGTTTTGAACTCCGCCGCCGCGAATGCGGAGCACAACAAGGGAATGAGCAGGGATAACCTGTTCGTTGCGGCGTGCTATGCGGATCAGGGGCCCACGCTCAAGCGTGTCAATCCGGTATCCAAGGGCAGAGCGTACAGAATTTTGAAGCGCACCAGCCACATCACGGTCGTGCTGGATGCGAGAGCGTAGGAGGACAGTATGGGTCAGAAAGTTAATCCCCACGGTTTGAGAGTGGGCGTAATCAAGGAATGGGATACGCAGTGGTATGCGTCCAAGAAGGACGTCGCCGCATACCTGAAAGAGGATTACGTCATCAGAACATATCTGAAAAAGCAGTATTACGCGGCGGCGATCTCCAAGATCGTCATCGAGAGAGCTGCGCAGAAGATCACCATCACGGTTTACACCGCCCGCCCGGGCGTGCTCATCGGCAAGCAGGGCGCGGAGATCGAAGTGATGAAGAAGGCCGTCGCCAAGCTCACGAACGCGAAGGCGATCGCCATCAACATCGTCGAGATCAAAAAGCCGGATGCGGATGCGCAGCTGGTCGCCGAATCCATTGCGGCGCAGCTCGAAAAGCGCGTTTCGTTCAGAAGGGCGATGAAGCAGTCCATCGGCAGAACCATGCGTTCGGGCGTCAAGGGCGTCAAGGTCATGGTCAGCGGCAGACTGGACGGCGCGGAAATCGCGCGCAGCGAGCACTATCACGAGGGATCCATCCCCCTGCAGACGCTCCGTGCGGACATCGATTACGGGTTTGCGGAAGCGCACACCACCTTCGGCGTCATCGGCATCAAGTGCTGGACGTATAAGGGAGAAGTCATCGGTTCCGCGAAGAAAAAGACGGAAGGAGGCGAAGCATAACCATGTTGATGCCAAAGAGAGTGAAGAGAAGAAGAGTCCATCGCGGCAGAATGACGGGCAAGTGCAACAAGGGCAACACGCTGGCTTACGGCGATTACGGCCTTGTCGCGCTCGAACCGGCCTGGATCAAGAGCAATCAGATCGAAGCCGCCCGTATCGCGATGACGAGATTCATAAAGAGAGGCGGAAAGGTCTGGATCGATATCTTCCCGCACAAGCCGATCACCAAAAAGCCCCAGGATTCCCGAATGGGTTCCGGTAAAGGTGCGGTCGAATACTGGGCGGCTGTCGTCAAGCCCGGCAGAGTGATGTTTGAAATGTCCGGCGTACCCGAGGACATCGCGAAAGAGGCTATGCGCCTTGCCGGCCACAAGCTCCCCATCAAGACGAAGTTCGTGAAAAAGTCTGACTTCGTCCAAGAAGTAAAAGAAGAAGGCGGTGAAGGCTGATGAAAGCGAAAGAACTTCATGAACTGACAAACGACGAATTGAACACCAAATTGGGCGAACTCAAGACGGAACTGTTCAATCTCCGCTTCCGGCAGGTCGCGGGGCAGCTTGAAAACCCCGTGTCTTTGAGAACCTGCAAGAGGGATATCGCAAAGATCAAGACCATTCTCCGTGAAAGAGAATTGAAGGCTTAAAGGAGTAGGGCGATATGGAAAGAAATTTAAGAAAGGAAAGAGTGGGGCTCGTCGTATCGGACAAGATGGATAAGACCGTCGTCGTCCTGATCGAAGAAAAGGCGAAGCACCCCATCTATAAAAAGACCATTACGACTTCGCACAAGTTCAAGGCGCACGACGAAAAGAACGAGTGCGGCGTAGGCGACAAAGTCAGAATCGTCGAGACGAGAAAGCTCAGCAAGGATAAATACTTCCGCGTTGCCGAGATCATCGAAAAGGCGAAGTAAGCGAAGGAGGAACGTTGTATGATTCAACCACAAACCAGATTGAAGGCGGCCGACAATTCGGGCGCGAAAGAACTGATGTGCATCAAAGTTCTGGGCGGCTCCTTCCGCAAGACGGGCAATATCGGCGACGTCATCGTCGCGAGCGTCAAGACGGCTACGCCGGGCGGCGCCGTGAAGAAGGGCGAGGTTGTCAAGGCGGTCATCGTCAGAACGACGAAGGGCGTCAGAAGACCGGACGGCACGTTCGTTAAATTCGACGAAAACGCGGCGGTCATCATCGACAATCAGAAACAACCCAGAGGAACGCGTATCTTCGGGCCCATCGCGAGAGAACTGAGAGATAAAGACTATATGCGTATCATCTCTCTCGCCCCCGAGGTTCTGTAAGGAGAGCGATATGAAAGTTAAAAAGAATGATACGGTATTAGTCATTGCCGGCAAGGACAGCGGAAAAACCGCGAAGGTCGTGGAAGCGCGCCCTCAGTCCAACACCGTTGTCGTTGAGGGAATCAACATCCAGAAACGTCACACCAAGCCGAGAAACGCGCAGGACGTCGGCGGGATCAAGGATAAGCTGGGCGCCATCGACGCGTCCAACGTCATGGTCGTCTGCCCCGCGTGCAACAAGGCCGTCAGAGTTTCCTATCAGATCGAGGGCGACAAGAAGATCCGCGTCTGCAAGAAGTGCGGCAAGCCCCTGGACGCCACCAAGGAAGCGAAAGAAGTCAAAAAGGCTGCTGCGAAGAAGAAGACCAAGAAAGCGGCCGACGCAGAATAATACGGAGGTAAATGCAAGTGGCTGCGAAGAAAACGGCTCAGGTTGCTAAGGAAGCTGCAACCGAGAAGACCGAAAACAGAATCAAGGCGAAATACACGAACGAAGTCGTGCCGTATTTGATTCAGAAATTCGGATATAAAAATATCAACGAGGTTCCCAAGCTCGTCAAGATCACCATCAACTCCGGTCTCGGCGACGTCAAGGACAACGCCAAGAGCGTTCAGACGGCTTTGGAAGAACTGAAAATCATCGCCGGTCAGAAGCCCGTTCTCACGGTCGCGCGGAAATCCGTCGCGAACTTCAAGGTGAGAGAGGGGATGAACGTCGGAATGAAGGTCACGCTGAGAAGCACGAGAATGTATGAGTTTTTCGATAAATTCGTATCCATCGCCCTTCCGCGCGTGAGAGACTTCCGCGGCGTACCCACCAAGTCCTTCGACGGCAGAGGAAATTACGCGATGGGCGTAAAAGAACAGCTTATTTTCCCTGAAATCTCCTACGACCAGGTAGAAAAGATCAGAGGGTTCGACATCTGCTTCACCACGACCGCGAAGACGGACGAGGAAGCGAGAGAATTGCTGAAGGCGCTCGGCATGCCGTTCAGCGCGAAGTAAGCGGAGAAAGGAGTGGAATTATGGCTAAAAAAGCAATGATCAATAAACAACAGAAACCTGCGAAGTTCTCCACGAGAGCGTATACGCGCTGCAGCATTTGCGGCAGGCCGCACGCAGTGATCCGCAAATACGGCGTCTGCCGTATCTGTTTCAGAAACCTTGCTTACAAAGGGCAGATCCCCGGCGTAAAGAAGGCGAGCTGGTAAAGGGAGGTTTAACATGACAGACGTTATCGCAGATATGCTCACCAGAATCAGAAACGCTCTGATGGCGAAGCATGAAACGGTTGAAATTCCCGCGTCGAACATGAAAAAGGCGATCGCGAACATCCTCTTGGACGAGGGGTACGTGACGGACGTCAAGTTCGAGGAAGGGAACGTACAGGGTAAAATCGTCATCACTTTGAAATACGGCGCAAACAACGAGAAGGTCATCAGCGGCTTGAAGAGAGTTTCCAAGCCCGGCCTGAGAATTTACGTCGGCTGTGACGAGATCCCCCAGGTCCTCGGCGGGCTCGGAATCGCGATCCTGTCCACGTCCAAGGGCGTTATGACGGGGAAACAGGCGAAGGCCGCGCACCAGGGCGGGGAAGTTCTCGCTTACGTTTGGTAAAGGAGGTAACAGGATATGTCCAGAATCGGTAGAGCTCCCGTTGCCATTCCCGCAGGCGTAACGGTGGAGACTGCAAACAACGTGATGACCGTCAAGGGCCCCAAGGGCACGCTGACGCAGGAGTATGATCCGAAAATCACGATCAAAGTAGAGGCGGGCGCCGCTCATCTGACGCGCGCGGACGAGGAGAAGGAAACCAAGGCGAAGCACGGCTTGTACCGCGCGCTGCTGCACAACATGGTGGTCGGCGTGACCGAAGGCTTTTCCAAAGGGTTGGTCATCGCGGGCGTCGGTTACAAAGTGGCGAAGCAGGGCAACAAGATCGTGATGAACGTCGGTTACAGCCATCCCGTCGAAGTGGCGGAAGAGCCGGGGATCACGTTCGAGTGCCCCTCTCAGACGGAAATCACCGTCAAGGGCATCGACAAGGTGAAGGTCGGCCAGGTCGCCGCCAACATCCGGATGATCAGAAAGCCCGAACCCTACCACGGCTACGGAATTCACTACAGCGATGAAGTGATCGAGCGCAAGGAAGGGAAGACGGCCGGTAAATAAGCCATTTAAGGTTACTTTCGGTGGCGCTCGTGCGCTGCCGGCTGCGGCTTGACCGCGAAAAGTATTAAATAGGAGTTATCATGATTAGCAAAATCGACAAAAATCAAGAGAGAAAGAGAAGACATTTAAGAGTCAGAAACAAGGTGAGCGGTACGGCTGCCGCTCCCAGACTCTGCGTGTACAGAAGTCTGAACCATATCTACGCACAGATTATTGACGACACCGTCGGCAATACCCTGGTTGCGGCTTCCACGCTGGACAAGGCGATCAAGGCGGATCTCGCCGGGAAGACCAAGTCCGAGGAAGCGAAACTGGTCGGGGAACTGTTGGCAAAGAAAGCGCTCGAAAAAGGGATCGAAACGGTCGTGTTCGATCGCGGCGGATACCTTTATACCGGACGCGTGGCGAGCCTCGCGGACGGCGCGAGAGAGGGCGGCCTGAAGTTTTAACTTCCGGCAGGAAAAAATCAGAGAGGAATCGATAATATGGCAAGAGATAATAACAGACCGCCGAGAAGAGCGGAAGAAAACGACGGGTTGGTAAAGAAGCTGATTGCCGTTAACCGCGTATCCAAGACCGTCAAGGGCGGGCGCAACATGCGTTTCGCCGCGCTGGTCGTCGTCGGCGACGGACAGGGCAAAGTCGGCTGCGCGATGGGAAAGGCGAACGAAGTTCCCGAGGCAATCGATAAGGCCACGCAGAGAGCGAAAAAGAACATGACCAAATGCGCGTTGGTCGGCACGACCATTCCGCACGAAGTGATCGGAAAATTCGGCAGAGGCTCCGTTTTGATGAAGCCCGCCGAAGAGGGTACCGGCGTAATCGCCGGCGGCCCCGTCCGCGCGGTAATGGAAGCGGTCGGCATTACGAACATCAGAACCAAATCTCACGGAACCAACAATCCCATCAACTGCGTCAAGGCGGCGATCGCGGGATTGAAAGAGCTCCGCACCGCCGAACAGGTTGCGAGCCTTCGCGGCAAGACGGTGGAAGAGATCATCGGTTAAGGAGGGCGAATCATGGCTAAAACGAAGAAAGCGGAAAACGCTCAGATCAAAGTTACGTTGGTCAGGAGCACCATCGGCTGCACCGAGCCTCAGAAGGCGGTCGTCGCAGCGCTGGGCTTAAAGAAGATTCGTTCGTTCAAAATCCACAATGAGAATCCCTGTATTCTCGGCATGGTGAAAAAGGTCAATCACCTCGTCAAAGTGGAAAAGGTCGAAGCGTAATAAGGAGTAATAACATGAGATTAGATACCATTCAACCCGCCGTTGGCGCAACCACCTCCAAAAAGAGGTTGGGAAGAGGCACGGGCTCCGGCCTGGGCAAGACCAGCGGCAAGGGGCATAAAGGTCAATGGGCGAGAAGCGGCGGCGGCGTCCGTCCCGGATTCGAGGGCGGTCAGATGCCCCTCACGAGAAGAGTTCCGAAGAGAGGATTCAACAATCATTTCAAGAAGGAATACGTCATCGTCAATCTGGACGTTCTGAATGAAAATTTCGCGGCCGGCTCGGTCGTGGATATGGAAGCGCTTCTGGACAGGAACCTCGTCAAGTCCGTCAAAAACGCCGCGGGCTTAAAGGTGCTCGGCAACGGCGAACTCACCGTAAATCTGACCGTCAAGGCGGCGAAATTCTCCGCTTCCGCCAAGGAAGCCATCGAGAAAGCCGGCGGCACGGCGGAACAGGCGTAATGTCCGCGCGGGGGTGACAGATGTTTCAGAATCTTATTAAGGCATTTAAAATCAAGGAAGTCCGCAACAAGATTTTTATCACGCTGCTGCTGCTTCTGGTATACAGAATCGGCTGCTATGTGCCCGTTCCGGGCCTGGGCGGCAACATGCTGCTCGAGGAAGGAAGCAATTACACGTTCCTTCAGCTGATGAGCGCGATGACCGGCGGCGCGCTGATGTACGGTACTTTGTTTGCCATGGGGATCGGCCCCTACATCAACGCCTCCATTATCGTTCAGCTGCTGACGGTCGGGATTCCCCGGCTGGAACAGCTTTCCAAGCAGGGAGAAGAGGGCAGGAAGAAAATCGAGAATATTACCAGGGCGCTGGCGATGGTGCTTGCCGTCGCACAGTCCATCGGTATCCTGATCGGATTCCGTGGAAACATCGACTTTTCTCAGCTTTTCTGCTCGACGGCAGACGGTTCGGACAGCCTGTTCCTCCAGATTTTGAGTTATGCCTTCCTGGTCATCATCTATACGTCGGGTACCGCGCTGACCATGTGGATCGGCGAGCGCATCACCGACTACGGCGTATCCAACGGTATTTCCATGCTGATCTTCACCGGTATCCTGGCGACTGCGGGACAGTATTTCCTCAATCTGCTGGGCGGCGGATGGACGGATACGACGCTTTGGGTTCTGATCGGATTTATCATCGCGGTTATCCTGATCTTTATGGCGGTCGTCGCCGTCAACGGCGCGGAGCGGAAGATTCCCGTCCAGTACGCGAAGCAGGTGAAGGGCAGAAAGATGTACGGCGGCCAGTCCACGCACATCCCCATCAAGGTCAATTCATCCGGCGTTATGCCGCTCATCTTCGCGTATGCGATCCTGAGCTTCCCCGACCTGATCATCAATCTGGTCGGCGTGGATTCCACTAACTGGTATTCTCAGAATATGGGTACGGGCAGCTGGCTGAATACGGTGCTTCTGTGCGTGTTGATTCTGTTCTTCGCGTACTTCTATAACCAGATTCAGTTCAATCCGGATGATATTTCCAAGAGCATCCAGCAGAACGGCGGCTTTATCCCCGGCATCCGCCCGGGCAAACCCACTGCGGATTATCTGAAACGCGTTTCCAACCGCATCGTCTTGTTCGGAGCGATCTTCCTCGCGCTCGTTGCGCTGATCCCGTCTCTGATCTTCAAGGCGATCGACCCGAACTCGATGAACGTGTTCAGCGCAACGGGGATCCTGATCGTCGTTTCGGTCGCACTGGAATTCAACCAGGCGCTTGAATCGCAGATCATGATGAAAAACTATAAAGGTTTTTTGAAATAAGATGAACATTGTATTGTTGGGCGCGCCTGGTTCCGGCAAGGGAACGCAGGCGGCCCGTATATCGGAAATTTACGGGATTCCCCATATTTCCACCGGGGATATTTTCCGTGAAAATATCAAAAATCAGACGTCCGTCGGCATGCTTGCCAAATCTTACATCGACAAGGGACAGCTCGTCCCCGATGAAGTGACGGTCAGAATCGTCGAAGAGCGCCTTTCGAGAGAGGACTGCGCAAAGGGCTATCTGCTGGACGGATTCCCGCGCACCATTCCGCAGGCGGAAGCGCTGGACAAGGTCGCGAGCATCGACGCGGCGGTCAATCTCGATATTCCGCTTGAAAAGCTCATGCGCCGCCTGACCGGCCGGCGCGGCTGCCCCAAATGCGGCGGCAATTTTCACATCGATTTCATCGGCGACGTGACGGGCTGTCCCAAATGCGGGGAAAAGCTCGTCACCCGTGCGGACGACAACGAGGAGACGGTTTCCAGCCGGCTGAAGGCCTACACGGAACAGACCACCCCGCTGATCGGCTATTACGAGTCGCAGGGAAAACTCAGAACCGTGCAGGCGGACGGCGCGATTGAAGACGTTCTCCGTTCCGTCCTGGAAGTTCTGAAAGCGCTATGATCCGGATCAAAACGGCGGAAGACCTCGAACAGATGCGGGAAGCCTGCAGAATGACGAGGGACGTGCTGAACCTGATGGAAGAAAGGATAAAGCCGGGGATGACGACCAAAGAGCTGGACGGAATCGCCTTCCGCTTTATCAAGGGCATGGGCGCCGAACCTTCGTTTTTGGGGTATTACGGTTATCCCGCCTCCATCTGCGCATCCGTCGACGATATGATCATTCA
The DNA here is from genome assembly GCA_900543915.1 of uncultured Eubacteriales bacterium. Lineage (GTDB taxonomy): Bacteria > Bacillota > Clostridia > Christensenellales > Borkfalkiaceae > UMGS621. Next base: position 55,760 of record UQTB01000008.1, read on the forward strand.
CGGCATCCCTTCGGAGGATATCGTGATCAAAGAAGGGCAGATCGTCAGCATAGACGTGGGCGTATATTACAACGGATTTCACGGCGACGCGGCGCGCACGTTTCCCGTGGGGGAAGTTTCTCCCGAGAAACGAAAGCTGGTCGACGTGACAAGGGAATGTTTCTTCTGCGCGGTGAACGCGCTGGGTGAGGGCGTTCCGCTCGGCGATATCGGCCATGCGGTGCAGGCGCACGCAGAGGAGAACGGATTTTCGGTCGTGCGAGAGTACGTCGGCCATGGCGTCGGCAGGGACATGCACGAAGACCCCGCCGTTCCGAACTTCGGAAAGAGGGGCACGGGCATCCGTTTAAGGCGCGGCATGACGATCGCGATCGAACCGATGATCAACATGGGTACGCACAAGATAAGACTTCTCCCCGACGGATGGGGCGTCAAGACGCAGGACGGAATGCCGTCCGCGCACTACGAAAACACCGTCGCGATCACGGAGGACGGCGTGGAAATTCTTACGCTGTAACACCGGGGCTCCGCCCCCTCAATGAAATTCAGGAGGTAAGATAGTGTCGAAAGACGATGTCATCGAGACCGAAGGCGTAATCGTGGAGGCGCTGCCGAACGCTACGTTTAAGGTAAAATTATCCAACGGCCACATGATCACGGCGTATATTTCGGGGAAACTCCGCATGAATTACATCAAGATCATTCCGGGGGATTCGGTAAAGCTCGAGATGAGCCCGTACGATTTGACAAAGGGCAGAATTATCTGGCGCAGCAAGAACTAATTAAGCGAAACGAAAAAGGAGACAGAACGATGAAAGTAAGACCTTCCGTCAGACCCATGTGCGACAAGTGCAGAGTCATCAAGAGAAACGGCAAAGTTATGGTTATCTGCAGCAAAAACAAGAGCCATAAGCAGAGACAGGGCTGAAAAAAAGACGTTGCCCTTATCCGGGGCAACGAAATCCGAAAAAACACCTGCGGGGAAACTCCGCCTCCATTCCAGGGCGGTAACGCCGCGGGTTCGAGTCATAGATTGAAAAAAAAGATTATTCCAAATATTACGGAGGTAAGAGGAAAGAATGGCACGTATAGCCGGTGTGGATCTGCCCAACAACAAGAGAGTGGAGATCGGTCTCACGTACATTTACGGAATCGGATTGACGACGTCCAAGAAGATTCTTGCGGAGACGGGCATCGATCCGGATGTCAGAGTAAAAGATTTATCCGAAGCGGATAGCTCGAAACTGAGAGAGTATATCGAACATAACCTTCACGTGGAAGGCGATTTGAGGAGCGAAGTGAGCCTGAACATCAAGCGTTTGATGGAGATCGGGTGCTATCGCGGCGTCCGCCACAGAAAGGGGCTTCCCGTCCGCGGGCAGAGCACCAAGCAGAACGCGAGAACCAGAAAGGGCCCGCGCCGCACGGTCGCGAAGAAGAAGACCGCTACGCGTAAATAACGGAGGTTAGAACATGGCTGGAAAAAGAGTAATCAAAAAACGGAAAGATATCAAAAAGGTAGACAAGGGGCAAGTTCACATCCAGTCTTCCTTCAACAATACCCTGGTCACCATTACGGACGCGCAGGGCAACGCGATCTCCTGGTCGAGCGCCGGTTCGCTGGGCTTCAAGGGATCCAGAAAGAGCACTCCGTTCGCCGCGCAGATGGCGGCAGAGACCGCTGCGAAGGCTGCGAAAGAACACGGTTTAAGGTCGGTGGAGGTCTTCGTGAAAGGCCCGGGCGCGGGCAGAGAATCCGCAATCCGCGCGCTTACGAACTGCGATCTGGAGATCACCATGATCCAGGACGTATCGCCCATTCCGCACAATGGTTGCAGACCGCCCAAACGGCGCAGAGTATAACGGAGGAACGAGAAAATGGCTAAATACACTGAATCGAAATGCCGTCTTTGCAGACGGGAAGGCGCAAAGCTCTTTCTGAAGGGCGAGAGATGCTATAAAGCGGGCGTTTGCGCGTTTGAAAGAAGGCCCGTCGCGCCCGGAGCGCACGGCGCCGGCAGAAAGAAGGTTTCCGAATACGGGTTGCAGCTCCGCGAAAAGCAGAAGTGCAAGAGAATTTACGGCGTGCTCGAAGGGCAGTTCAGAGACTATTACGAGAAAGCGGACCGCATGAAGGGCATCACGGGCGACAACATGCTCAGCCTGCTGGAAAGAAGGCTGGACAACGTGATCTTCCGCATGGGCGTGGGCGCTTCCCGCGCGCAGGCGCGTCAGCTCGTCACGCACGGTCACTTTACGGTGAACGGCAGGCCGGTCAACATCGCGTCCTACTGCGTAAAGCCGGGCGATGTGATCGCCGTCAAGGAGAACAAGAAGGACAACAAGTATTTCGCGGAAATCAAGGAGATGAAGGTAGGCAATATGCCGAAATGGCTGGAATTCGATCCCGAAAAGCTGGAGGGCAAGATCATCGCCAATCCCGCGCGCGAGGACATCGATTCCAACATCGCGGAACACATGATCGTCGAGTTGTACTCGAAATAATCAGAATTTACCGATGGGGGTTCCGGAGGGGATTGCCCGCGTATTTCCACGGACGCGGGACAGAATGCTCCGGGATTCCTAGATCGGGACTATTTTTAAGGAGGTTCGTTTCTCATGATGGAAATTGAAATGCCGAAGATAGCAGTGGAAGAAAACGAGGAAAAAAGTTACGCAAAGATCGTTGTCGAGCCGTTGGAAAAGGGCTTCGGGCTGACGATCGGCAATTGCCTGAGGAGAATCCTTTTGTCCGCGCTGCCCGGCGCCGCGATCCAGAACATCAAGTTCAGCGAAGGCGTGAAGCACGAGTTCACTGCGATTCCCCATATCAAGGAAGACGTTGCGGAGATCATTCTGAATCTGAAATGCGTCGCGGTCAAGACCGCAACGCTGGATAAGAACTTCAAGAAGGTCGTCAAGATCGTCAAGGAAGGTCCGTGCGTCGTCACGGCGGCGGATATTTCGGATGACGCCGAAATCGAAATTCTCAACCCCGACCAGTATATCTGCACCATCGACGAGGGCGGCAAGATCGACGTCGAGCTGACCATCGGCCGCGGCAGAGGCTATAAGGGCGCGAGCGCGAACAAGACGGATATCATCGACAATATCCCCATCGACTCCATTTATACGCCCGTCAAAAAGGTCTGCTACAACGTAGAGGCGACCCGCGTCGGGCAGAGCGTGGACTTCGACAAACTGACGCTTGAGATCTGGACGAACGGCGCGTTCTCCGGGCGTGAAATCGTCAGCCTTGCAGCAAAGATCATGGAAGAGCACATCAAGATGTTCGTCGCGCTGAGCGAGATCGGCAACATCGGCATTCTGGTTCCGCCCGAAGAGGACAAGAAGACCAGAATCTTAGAGATGACCATCGAGGATATGGAGCTCTCCGTCCGCTCTTATAATTGCTTAAAGCGCGCGAATATCCACACGGTGGAAGATTTAACCAAGAAAACAGAAGACGATATGCTTAAAGTCAGAAACTTAGGGAAGAAGTCGCTGGACGAAGTGATTTTCAAGCTGCAGAGTTTGGGCTTAGGGCTGAAAGACAAGGAGGACTAACCAATGCCAAGAAAATTAGGAGTGAACAGCGCTCAGAGAAAGGCTATTTTGAGAAATCAGGCGTCCAACCTCTTGTGGTACGGCAGAATCGAAACGACGCTCGCGACCGCAAAGGAAGTGCGCTCTTATACCGAAAAGATCATCACCCTCGCCATGAATACCTATGAAGACACCGTCGAGGAGAAGATCACCACGAAGAACGCAAAGGGCAAGGACGTCACGAAGACGGTCATCAAGGACGGCGCGAAAAAGCTCGCCGCCAGAAGAAAGATCATGACGCTGACGTACGACTTCCAGGAACAGAAGGGCTTTAAGGAAAGCAAGCCCGCGTTCAAGGCGAGGACCAAGGACATCAGGCACCCGCTGATGGAAAAGATCTTCAACGAAATCGCTCCCAAATATGCGGAGAGAAAGGAAGAAGTCGGCCAGGGCGGGGGATATACCCGCATTTACAAAATGGGGCCCCGCAAGGGCGACGCGGCGGAAGTTGCGATCATCGAATTGATTTAACAAAAAACGGCATCCCGGATGCCGTTTTTTTGATACAGCCGCATGCCGGGGCGTATTTCGGCTGCGTCAAATAAATGCTTTTTTCGTTTATAAAATCGGCGTCCTTTGCGGCGCTTTTATAGGGCTTCAATTCTGAAAGATATTCTGATGCCGGAGTCAAAAAAGCTTCGCACAATACTTGCTGAAAACAACGCATGACCTCTGAGAAAGTGCGCCGTTGCTTTTTTCTATCGGGAACGGATTGATCCAAAGTTTTATGAAATAAATTATAACGATAAACTTCAACTGACCGGGCAAAAGCAAAGATTCTTTCTTTCCTTGTTTCATCTTCACGGGGCTTATCGCTTTCAAGCAAAGGCGAAAATTCCGGCGCGCGTTATGGCGCTGCCGGGGGCTTTCCGAATACCGCTTCGGCGACGATCGGCGCAATGACCCGGTATCCCGCCGCGGTGCAGTGCAGCCCGTCCGTCGTATATTCCTCTTTCATCTGCCCGTCTTTGTCCTTGAGCGCCGCATGCACGTCGATGTAGGGAATCTCCTGTTCGGCGCATAGCGCGCGGAGCTTCTCGTTGAACGTGACGATCGCCTGATTCAGTTCCGCGTATTTGCCCGACACGGGGTAGAGGGACTGTACAAAGAGGGCTGTCTCCGGGAGCAGTGTTCCGATTTGTTTCAGCAGCGCCCGATAATCCGAAAAAAGCGCTTCTTCCGCCTTGCCGCCGATCAGATCGTTGATACCGATCAGAAGTACCAGTCTGCCCGGATTCAGAGGCAGAACGGTGCTTTCCAGGCGTTCGTTTACGCCGGTGACCGTATCGCCGTTGATGCCGCGGTTATAAAGCGTGCCGCAGTCGGGATAACAGCGGTCCAGATGGCAGAGATCGGTAAGGCTGTCCCCCAGAAACGCCGTCTCTTTTTCGCGGCAGAAGTAATTTTCAATGCGGAAAAGGGCGATTTTCAGCGAGCGGTAACCGAGAAAGTACCACAGAAACATCGCCAGAACGAAGAGAATTAAGATAATCGGGAGGATCATCGCCGCCATACGTTTTTTTGTCATGTTATCCTTTCTATCGGGTCGTTTTTGCCAACGGGAAGGGAATCGGCATTAGTATTTGACAGTACCCGAAAAAAATGCTAAAATAGGGAAAAACAGAGGGAGAGATACCATGGAGAAGAGGGAGTTCTTCGGGATACACGTCGTGAAAGCGACCGCCATTATTTTTGTCTTTTATTTTCACTTTTTTTATCGTACCGGCTACCACGACGTTGAAATATTCGGCTGGAACCTCTATCTTCAGACGTTTTTCCGATGGCTTACGCACATCTGCGTGCCCCTGTTTTTTCTGGCGACCGGGTTCCTGCGCGCAGAGACGGGTTTTTCCAAAAAATATTACTGCGGCGTGTTCCGCATCATTTTCGTCTATCTTGCGATTTCGGTCATTACCGCCCTGCTGCGTTGGCTTTACGTTGACCAGCTGGTCAACGACTTTTTCTCTAACGAGAAAAAGGATCATTTATTGGATCTGTGCCTGGGCATTTTCCGGTTTGATACCATCGGGTACGGCTGGTATGTGCCGGCATTCTGCGCGCTCTACCTCGGCATTCCCGTACTCAATCTGATCTGGAAAAAGCTGGCGCGCCCGCTCTTCCGCGCTCTGTTTGTCGGCTGGGTCGCGCTGTTTATGTGGCTGGATCTCTTCGACCTCTCCATGCATCTCTATCCGGTGCTGTTTTTTCTGCTCGGCAAGATAGTGCGGGAATACCGGCCGAAGGGCGGTTGGACCGCCTGGCTTTGGGCGGCGGCATTTTTGGCGCTGGAGCTGCTCGCAGCCGTATTTGTGACCAATTTTTATCCGTCTCATATTTCATATTTCGACAATTACGGCAGCGTTCTGGCGGTCTGCTTTGCGACGAGCGTTTTCATCGGCCTCTATGATATCCGTGCGCCGAAAAGCCAGCTGTTGGTCAGAAGTGCGAAGCTGATCTCCTGCGCGACCTTTGAGATTTATCTGTTCGCATATCTGTTCGACTATACGCTTTACCCGCTGTTCGGCGGATGGATCCGCACGGTCACGCAGGAAACCGCCTTTATCTTTTTTCCGCTGGTGCCGCCCTTGAGTTTTCTCTGCGCGCTCGGCGCGGCGCTTCTGTTCCGCGCCCTCTCTCGCCTGTCGCGCAGGCCTTCCCGCCGTCTGAACTACGCGTGAACGCGGGAGGGGACAGCTCTTCTCTTTCCCATAAAATATATGCGCATCCGTCACGGATGCGCATGTCTGTTATCCCTGTTCGCCCTTTGCCTGGCGCTCCATGTTTTCGACGACGATATCGTAGATATCCCCCAATCCGGCGCAGTATTCCAGCACTTTCCACGGCTCGTTGGTGTGAAAGTGAATTTTGATGAGTTCGTCGTATCCGACTGCGAGCAGGCAGTCTCCCTCAAAATGTTCGTTAAAATAGCGGCTGATTTCCTCCTCGTTGAGATGTTCTCCTTCGATGAGAAGCTGCGTGTCGAATTTGAAGTCCAGCATGTATACTCCTTATTTATTGGGGTGATTGATTTTGCGGACGGGCTGAGAGCCGCGCCGCCTCCCTCATTGATTTACGGTGACGGTCGCTTTTTTCAGATCGTACTGAAGGTATCCCTTCGTGATCGTGAGCGGGTTGACAAACCGCACGAGGAAACAGCGGTTGTCCTCGCGCGTGTTTTCGTCCGATTTGATCTGGTAATAGCAGATCTTCGGGAAGCCGGTGTTGGCGGAGCCGTAGCGCTGAATGGAGAGCGCGTATGTCTGGACGGTCTCGTCCGCACCCGGCGCCGCGTCGTTATACGTCCAGCCCTTGGAAACGGGGGTGGTTTCTTTGACGGAAACGGAGAGCGACATCAGTTCCATGGCGGAAGCGTCGAACACGTTATAATAGCCGGTGAACGAGTCGCTCAGCGACATGCCGCGCACGGCGAAGAGGAGCATTCCGTTGTCTAAGACGGCGCCTTCCTGATAGCTGAACTCCTTCACAAGGGTGTTTTCCGTCATGTGAAAGGCATCCATGGTGGCTTCGTCTTCCGCCGAAATCGTCAGTCTGACGGTACCGCCGCTGTATTTTGCCTCAGCGGTATAGCGGTATATGCTGTACTCCGCGCTGTAGGCGGAGGATTCCACTTCCTGCCGGGAATAGAAGGGCTGCAGATTGTGATTTTCGTCCAGGAAATACGACTCGGACACGATGACGTCGTCATGCGTTTTTTCCTCTGCGGCATCGCCTTTGGGAAGGAAGACGACGGGCACGTTAAGCTCGGTGCGCACGCGGTAAATGCGCGCGGAGGAGCCCTGCTCGCGGGGATCTTCCACGCCGGCGGGCAGGGAGGGAGAGGTTTCCATCGTCACCGTATAGGTGCCGGGGCCGTAGGTGATTTCGCAGTTTTCGTTTTCCGTGCCGCCGTATACGGAGCCGTTTTCAGAGGGGAAGCGGATGCTCTCCTTTTTGTGCGTGACGGTATATTCCAGAATTTCCGTCTGCTCCTGATAGCGCCCGTCCGCCGTCCAGTTTGCGGTGAACGAGTATTTCTGCGTGGACTGGCAGGCAGCCAGTAAAAACGCGAGAGATATTGCGAGAATCGAAAGAATCTTTTTCATGTTGTCTCCATAGTTGATTATACCAAGTATTATACCATATCCGAAAAAAATTGCAAAACATTTTGCATTCCTTTGGGAATATGTTACAATAAATATATGAAGGTTTCACTGACGATCTGCCGCTCCTATTCCGAATGCGCGGCTGCCGCAACCGAATATGCGGCGGGGCTTTCCGCCTCGCTCGACGCCTGTACGCTCGTCTTTTCGGAGGAAAAGATCACGCTGTGGCTGGAACGCGAGCTCTGCGAACGGCTGGGCGGCGCGTTCACCACGGACGTGCACTCTTTCCGCAAATATCTGTCCGAGCGCGGGCGGAAAGCGGCGCGGCTGTCCAAGCAGGGATCCGTCATGCTGGTCAGAAAACTCATCAACGGCCTCGAGCTGCCCTGCTTCCGCCGCAAGTCCGTTCATCTGGCGCCCGCGCTCTACGAGCTGATCGCGCAGCTGAAGAGCGCGCTGGTGACGCCGGACGATCTGGAGGAGGCATCCGAAGGGTGCGGGGGGATTCTGAAAAACAAGCTGGAAGACATTTTGGCCGTCTACCGCGCCTATGAGGAGCGTCTGGCAGAGGACGGGCTTTCCGATCAGAACAGCTATCTCGCCGAGCTGATTCCCCTGATCGAGGGGGACGAGCGGCTGAAGGAGACGGACGTCGTGCTCGTCGGTTATTCCGCCTGGACCGCGCAGGAGCGCAGGATCGTATCCGCGCTCATCCGCAGGGCGAAGAGCACGGCGGCGTTTTTGGTGGGGGGAGAAAACGATTCCGTCTATACCAACGAAGCCGCGCGGCATTTTACCGCGCTCGCGCGGGAAGCGGGCGCGGAGCCGACGGCAGTGACGGCGCCCTCCGGACTGCACCCTGCGGCGGCGCGGCTGGCCGCATCCCTGTATCTCCCGTCCGTTTTCTGCGGAAAGGGCACGCTGACGGACGCCGTGTTCTGCTACGAGGCGGCGACTGCCGAGGAAGAGGCGGAGCATGCGGCGGAGATCATCAAGCGGGAGGTGGAAAGGGGCGCGCGCTTCCGCGATTTTGCGATCGCGGCGGGCGATCCCGCAGGGGACAGGCAGGTGATAAAGCGCGTGTTTTCCGCATACGGGATTCCCTGTTTCATCGACCAGAAGCGCGCTCTGTCCGAACACGCGCTGTCCCGCTTTCTGCTCGGGTACCTCGCGGTTACGCGCAAAAATTTCGACCGTGCGGAGGCGCTCGATTTTATCCGCAATCCGCTGTTCGGAGAGGATCCCGCGCTGATCGACGGCTTTGAAAATTATCTGCTCCGCCATAATATCCGGCGCGGCGGGCTGTTCTATCCGTTCAGCCGTCCGGCGGAGCGGCTCGCGGAATACGAGCGCATCCGGGAGCAGGAGCGGCTTGCAAGAGCCGAGCGCCAGCAGGCATTTGAACAGGAGCGTGCCGCGCATATGAAGCAGAAAAAGGCCGCACAGAAGCACGCGAACGCGCACAGGAGCACAGCGGAATACGCCGAATGGCTCTACACGCAGGGGCTGAGCGACGACGAGCGCAGCGCACGCGCCGAGCAGGAGGAAAAGCTTGCGCAGCCGGAATCACGGCGGCGCAGAAGC
>UQTB01000009.1 GCA_900543915.1 uncultured Eubacteriales bacterium
CCGCCATAACGGCGCGCGCAGCGCCGTTTGTCCGCGAATCGCTTTTCTGCGCGATCTTCTCTCCTTTATCGGCGACGAGCCGCTCGACGCGCTCAGCCAGGGAGCGGAACGCCCTGCATTTTTTGCAGGCAGTCAGAAGGGGGCGGAGGAGAAAGTACACGGGGAGCATGGCGAACGTCGAGCCGAGGTATGCGAACAGAAAGCTCTCCGCCAGGTTGAAGCTGCCCACGACGCCGAAGGGGATCCCGCCCTTCAGTTCGACGAGGGGCAGCATGGAGATCAGAAAGACCGCGAGCGCGGGGCTTCCGGTCGTCTCTACGATATTCAGTACCAATTTTTCCAGCATAACGGTCACCCCCTATATTATATGCGCTTTTTACGCAGAATATCGCGCGCAGCAAAGAGATTGCCGATAGTAGAAAAAGAACCGCCCGAAGCGCGGTTCTTTTTTATATACCGCCCCCGCGATAATGGCGGGATTCAAAGAAGGCTTTGCCGATGAACAAAAAAGAGGAGAAGGGGGGAAAGAGCCACTTTCAAAAAGAAAACAAAAAAGTAAAAAAAGTGAGGTAATTGGCGAAGAAAAAATGCCGAAAGAGGCCCGTTGACAGGCAGCAAGTAAGCGACGCATGGCCGGCGGGTCAATCATAGAGCGCACATGTGCGCTGCCTGTAAAGTTTAGGGCTATGCCCGAAAATGTAATGCCCCGCGTTTTTTTGCGGGGAAATTTATTCTTTCAGCGTCCCGATTTTTTGCCGAATTGGGCGCGGTATGCGCGGGGAGAAAACTTATAGCGGTTCTCAAATTTGTGTATGAAGTGGGAGAGGCTGCTGTAACCGATTTCGGAGGAAATCTCGGATACCGGCATGTTGGTATTGACGAGCAGGGAAAGCGCGTGCTTCATCTTCAGGTCGGAAAAGTACGCGGCGAGCGTGATGCCCATGTATTTGCGGAACGCGCGGGAGAGATGCCCGGCCGAATAATTGGATATCTTCACCAGGTTGTCGAAGGTGCCGCAGACCACCTCCGTGCGGTTCATTTCCGCGAGCAGGTTGAGCAACCATTGCGGGTAGGGCTGCTGGCGGAGATTGTAGCTCTCCACGTAGTGGCCGACGAGCTCCGCGACGATGGCGCGCTGGATCGCGTGTTCTTCCTCCGAAATGTTTTCCGGATCCGCCAGCTGCAGCTGGCGGAGGCGGGCGTCCAGAGCGAGCATACCGTCTTCCGTCAGCGTCAGAATCGCGGGCCGCTCCGGATCGCAGAACCGCTCGTAAATATGTTCGCCCAGCGCTCCGCAGATGGTGCGGAAGACGTTCTCCGCCACATAGATATCGCGGTGCTCGTATTTCGTGCCCTGCCGTACGTGATAGCGGTGATAGTGCATAGGACCGAGAAAGACCACGGAGCATTTCTTGATGTTGTACGGGATGCCGTTTACGATGTCCTGCGCCTCTCCGCCGGTGAGGTAAGTGATCTCGCGGAAGGTATGACCGTGCGTCTCGTTTACCTCGAAAGTGACCGAATAAGTGAGCGGATGCAGCCTGTCGTCCGGCTGCCGGATACTGATCGCCATAATTCCTCCTGATTTCAATATAGCAAAGATTTTCCGACCTGTCAAACGAAAATATCAATAAAACGCAATTTTATGCTATCTAAAAACAAGTAATTGCAGATTTGTCAGGGTATAATCAGAAGTGTAAAAACGAGATTGGAGAAATTATGCCGGAATTGATCGAAGTAACGTGCAATCACAGGGTAAACCCCATCGGCGTGGGGGCAAATCCCGTCTTTGCCTGGAAACTGAAAGGTGCTGCCCGTCAGCAGAGCTATCGGATCTTTGTATGGGAGGGCAAGAACGCCGCATGGGACTCCGGAGAGATCCTGTCCAACGATACCTGCGGCATCGAATACGGCGGAACGCCCCTGAAAGCGCGCACGCAGTATCGCTACCGCGTCGCGGTGACGGCGGACGGCGTGCGGCTGGAGAGCGGGGAGCAGACGTTTGAAACGGCGCTTCTGAACGGCTTTTCCGCCCGGTGGCTGGCGCAGCCCCCGAACTTCGCCGGTTACGCGACGTTTGCGCGCAACGTCAAATATCTGCGGGATACCCCTGTGCGCGCCCGGATGTATATTTCCGGCATCGGCTATTATGAAGTCCGCGTGAACGGAAAGAAGGTGGGTATGAGCGTGCTCAATCCCGGCGTCACCGATTATTCCAGGCATATTTTATACGATACGTACGACGTGACGGATCTTTACCGCGCGGGAGAGAATCTGACGGGCGTCGTGCTCGGAAACGGCTGGTACGGCATGCAGAAGCTGATCTGCGAAATTCACTTTGTATTTGCAGACGGCGGAACCGACCGCATCGAGACGAACGGTCAGATGGATTGGTTTTTCACGGGCTCTCCCATAACGCGCCAGAGTATTTACGGGGGAGAAACGTACGATGCGCGCAGAGAGGCGCTGGTAGACGGCTGGGACGGCTCGTTCCGCAAGATCGATTATTTTCAATCGGGCTGGATGTTTTCCGTCTATGCGGATGAGCCGTCCGGAACGCTGGTCCCGCAGGAGAACGAGCCGATCGAGGTCGCGGGAAGCGTGCCCGTCAGCGACGCGGTGCGGATTTCGGATACCGTTACCGTCTACGATTTCGGCGTCATCTTCGCCGGGTGGGCAAAGCTGACCGTGCGCGGCACCCGCGGGGCGGCGGTGACGCTCCGATACGCCGAAGGCCTGAAAGCGGACGGGACGGTGGATCAGCTCAATCTGCGGAGCGCGGAGGCGACCGATCGGTACATATTGAAAGGAGAGGGGACGGAATGCTGGGCGCCGCGCTTCACGTATCACGGATTCCGCTACGTGCAGGCGGAAACGGAGGGCGCGGCGGAGATCCTTTCGCTGGAAGGAGAAGCCGTCCGTTCGGCGGTCCGGCAGATCGGGCATTTTTCGTGCTCGGATCCCGTTCTCAACCGTTTACATGAAAACGCAGTGCGCACGGAAGCCAGCAACATGCACTCGATTCCGACCGACTGTCCCCAGCGGGACGAGCGGTTCGGGTGGCTGAACGACCTCACCACCCGGCTGGATCAGGCGCTGTATAACTTCGACGTCTCCGCCTTTTACGAAAAATTCGCCCGCGATATCGAGGATACGCAGGATGAACGCGGCGCGATAGCGGATACGGCTCCGTATAAAACGGGGAGCCGCCCCGCCGATCCCGTTGCGGTTTCTTATCTGCTGATCCCGCTGCGGCTGTTCGAGCGGTACGGAAACCGCCGCGCGGTCCGCGCGCGCTACCCCGGGTGCAGGCGCTGGGTGGATTACCTTCTCTCCCTATCGGAAAAGGATCTGCTTTCGTACGGCATTTACGGGGACTGGGCGCCGCCCGCAGAATACGCGATCCCCGGAACGCCCTGCAACCGGCTGACCGAACCCGCCCTTGTTTCGGGCGCCTACCTCTTCTGGTATTGCAATATTTTGGCGAAGCTGGCTGAGGCGATCGGGGAAAAAGAGGACGCATTCCGGTACCGGGAACGCGCGGCGCGGATCAAAGAGGCTTATAACCGGGCCTATTTTGACGAAGAAAAAGGGCATTACCGGAACGAGACGCAGGCGGGCAACGCGATTCCGCTGAATCTCGGCATCTGCCCGGAGGAATATCGCTCTGCCGTGGCGGCGTTCATTTCGGAGGATATCGCGGCGCACGGCGGGCATTTGACCACGGGGAACCAGGCGTATAAACACATGCTCGAGGCGCTGGGGGACATGGGATATGCCCGGCAGCTCGTCCGCATGATCGTCAACCCGGATTACCCCGGCTGGGGATACATGATACGTTCGGGCGCAACCAGCATCTGGGAGCGCTGGGAGGCGGAAATGGCGAGCGAGATGAATTCCTTTTGCCATCCCATGCACGGCAGCATCGATTCTTGGTTTTACGGCTGGCTGGCGGGCATCCGGTTCGCGGAGGACGCTGTCGGCGGCGATAAACTTGTGATCCGGCCGCACACGGCGGGATTGGACTTTGCGGAGGCCTCGGTGGAGAGCGCCCGCGGGCGGATTTCCGTTTCCTGGAAACGGGAGAAGCAGGAGATCTCCTTTTTGATCGAGATTCCCTCCTGCACGACGGCGGTCTTTTGGGCTCCCGGGGAAATTCTGTCTCCCGAAGGCGGCGCTGCCGGGACGGCGTTTATGGAACTGTCCGCCGGGCGCCGGGCGCTTCGGTGCAGGGCGGAAGAGGATGAAGCGTGAGAGAAATGGGAAATTTGGACGACGCGCTTTGGATCGCGAATCCGGAGTACCGCGCGGGCGGCGTAAGCCTCTTTATCCGCGCCTTTTCCGTGGAGGAAAAACCCGTCCGCGCGACGCTGACGATCACCGGGCTCGGTTGGTTCGCGTCGTACCTGAACGGCGAGCGCACGGACGACGAATATTTCAAGCCCCTGCTGTCCGACTACGGAGAGCGCTCGTTTGAAGACGTGCGGTTCTACCGGCCGAAAGGCGGGATCAAACGGGTGTATTATCACACTTTCGACGTAGCGCATCTGCTGCGGGCGGGCGAAAACCGCCTTTTCGTCGCGGTCGCCGCCGGTTGGTACGATCACCGGGAAAAGCCGGTGGAGGGGAATTTCGCCTACGGCAGACCGCGCCTGATCTTCTCGCTGGAGTATGAGACAAAAAAGGGGTGCGGCAGGATCGTGAGCGACGGAAACGCCTTCGTCAAGAGCCTTCCCGCCGCCGCGACGCTGTTTACGGGCGAGACGTGCGATTACGGCGGGGCGCCGGGAGAAGCGCTGGCCGCGCGTACGGTTCCGCCGCCGGGGGGAATGCTGACGCCCGCGCCCATCGCCTGCGACAGAATACGGCGTTTGCTGACGCCGCGCGTTCTCTCCCGCGGCGCCGGGCGCGCGATTCTGGACTTCGGCGTCAATCACTCCGGCTTTCTCCGGGGCACGCTGACCGGGCCGAAAGGGGGATGCGTGACCGTGCGTTATGCGGAGGACCTCGACGCGGAGGGAGAGATCGATCACACGAGCACCAGCTGGGGCGTGCAGGTTCAGCGGGACGAGTATATCCTGTCCGGGCACACGGATGCCGTGCGCACGGAATTTACTTATCACGGTTACCGCTATGCGGAGGTCGCTTTCCCTCCGGGGACGGAGTTTTCCCTCGTCTCCGCAGAAGTGTGCGCCGCGCTGCCGATTGTCGGCGGGCTGGAATGCGACAGCGACTGCATCAACCGCATCGTGCCGCTCTATCTTCAGACGCAGCTGTCCAATATGCACGGGGGCGTTCCGACCGACTGCCCGCACCGCGAGCGGCGCGGTTTTACGGGAGACGGCTATGTAACCTGCCGATCCGCCCTGTATTTTCTGGATGCGGAGGGCTTTTACCGCAAGTGGTACCGCGATATTCTGGACAGTCAGCAGCCGGACGGCTATGTGCCGCATACCGCGCCTTATTCGGGCGGCGGCGGCGGATACGGGTGGGGCTACGCGATCTGCGGCGTCGCGGAAACGCTCTACGATTTCACGGGCGATCTCTCCGTCGTAAAAGCCGGTTGTGAGCCGATGGAAAGATGGGTATCCTATATGAATGACAGGCATGGCGGCAGTTACGTGATCAAAAGAGAAGAGGATAACTGGAGCCTGGGCGATTGGTTCTGCGCGGACGAAGTCCGGATAGACGCCGCATTCGTCTGTACCTGTTTTTTCCTGAAATCGGTGCGCGCGGTGATCCGCTTCCGCAGGCTGCTGAATCAGCCGTGCGGGCAGTACGAGGCGCTGGAAGCGCGCGTGACGGCGGCGCTGCGCGGGCGGTTTTACGATGAAGAGACGGGCAGCTTCGCCGGCGGAGAACAGGGCGCGGACGCGCTTGCGCTCGAACTCGGCATCGCGCCCGACGGCGAAGAGGGACGCCTGCGCGCAAACCTTGTCGAGCGCTATCGGAAGATCGGCGCGTTCGATACGGGGATCTTCTGCCTGCTGCCGCTCTGCCGCCAGCTCACCGCGGCGGGAGAGACCGCGCTGCTTTACCGCATGCTGACGAGGCGCGAATATCCCTCTTACGGATACATGTTGGAGCGGGGCGCGACGACGCTGTGGGAATGCTGGTCGGAGAAGATTTCGCCGCGTTTTTCGCTGGATGACGGGATCTGCCGGGAGGGCTACCCCGTCTCGCACAACCACCCCATGTTCGGCAGCGTCTGTGCCTTTCTATTCGATACGCTCGCCGGACTGGACATCGCGAAAATGGGAAGCGAGCGGCTGGTCCGCTACGCGCCGCGTTTCTGGCGGGAGCTCGGGCAATGCGCCGCGCATCGCGACACCCCTTACGGGCGGATCGCGGCGGAATACCGGATCGAAGGGGATACGATGCGATGTTCGCTGGAAATCCCCGCGGGGATCGCGGTGGAAACAGACCTTCCGTTTGCGGAAGCGGGGCTGCGGAAATCGAGATACGAAGCGGGAAAATACGTCTTTGAGGGGCAGTTGCCCCCGCAAGAGAAAAAGGAGGAAATATGAGAAAAAAAATGGTTTCATTGCTGTTGTCGCTGCTGATGTGCTTTTCCGCTTCGGCGGGCTGCGCGCCGGAACAGGAGAAAGAACCGCCAGAGGAACCCGCCGTTGCCGGGACGGAGCTGTTCTGCGATACGGATTTTACTGCGTTCGGCATCCCGGAAGCGCTGGGGACGGAATGGTCGGTCGACACGCGCGACCACAAAGGGCGCATCACCAAAATCCGCTCTCTGTCCAAGCCCGTCTATCTCATTCCTTACGGCCGCGCGACGGAGCCGGACGGGGTCACGCTGGTTCCCGAGAGCGAGAACGTACATTGGGATTTTATCGAGGGGGAGAAGTACAACGTCACGGATCCCGCCGGGGAAAAACTCGCGGAGCTTCTGGATTTCCGCACCTGCGTGAACGCGGAGATCGTGGAGAATTCGGAAGATAAGCTGATCTTTGAACAATACAACGATTATCTGCACGAGACCTATCCGGACCGCTACCCCGCATCGGATAAGAAGCTGGTCAAACGCGTGGAGACGGATAAAAACGGCACGATCAGAATCGCCTATAACAGCTATCACGACATCGTAAACGAAAGCTACAGTTTTACCGCGAAATTCGCGAACAATACCTGGCCGCATTTTTATCTCAACCAGAATTTTCACGCGCCCGTCGATCTCGCGCGCTACGAAAAACTGAATTACGGCGTCACGCTGAAGATTACGAAGGCGGACGCGGTCAACCGCTGGCCGGAGGGAGATAGCGACAGATACGATCAGCCCGCCGTTCCCGCGGGAGAGCCGAAGGTGTGCGTCGCGCAGCTGCAGGGATATTTCCTTCTGCGGGACAAAACGGATTACACCTGCTGGTTCGTGGGGCTGAATTACTGGTCGAGCAATGCCTCCGATCAGCTCGAGGTGTTCACGAACGAACAGCACGGCGTGCCCTTTTACCGGATCGGCACCACGCAGCCGCAGGGGGATTATTACGGTATGGAGGGCGAGCTGCTGGAAGTCGGCAAAGAGGTCACCGTCACGTATGATCTGTACCGTCAGATCCGCTATGTGCTGGATCGGAAGCTGCTGGTCGGCGAAAAATACGCGAACGGGGGCTTAAACCCCTATTACGGCAAGACCATCGACGACTACTATATCGCCGATTTCCATATCGGCTGGGAAAACATCGGGAATTGGGACTGCGCGTTTGAGATGAAAGATCTCTACCTCCGCGGTGTCGAAAAATAATTTTTCATAAAAGGAGAAAAGGAAAATGAAGAGATTGTTAATTGTCATCCTGACAGTTTGCTGCGCCTGTGCGCTTGCGGTCGGCTCTGCGGCATTTGCGGCAGATTCCTCCGGCAGCTACGCCGCCGCGTTTGACAAGGTGTCGTCTGACTCGAACACGTCCGGAATGGAGATTTCTCAGAACGGCGAGGATATCACGGACGGCGTGCTGATCCCGGCTGGCAGCGTAAAGCTGGCTTGCGACGACGCGAGCAACGGCGTCACCAACCTCTTTCTCACAAAGTCGAAAGCGGTCAATATGGAAAAGCCCGTCTATATCAAGTGGCGGGAAAATTTCACCGGCGATATGGCGCAGTATTACATCGGCCTCGGCACGGACAGCAAGATGGCGAACGTTCCTACATCTGCGGAATTTTCGTTTTGTCAGACGTGGGGCAGCGTGGCGAACGGCTCCGGTACGATGAAATCGTCCTTTTACAGCGAAGGGAGGGCTGTCGGCGCCTGGGATCTCGGAACGGGCAACCAAACGCTTGCGCGCGGGGCCTGGCACTTTTACCAGCTGAAGATCGCCTATAACGGAGAGACCGCTTCTTACGACGTCACGATGTCCTTTGAAGGGCACGACGGCTCCTCCAAAACGACGCTCGCCTCCTATTCGATTCCAATGGAAAAAATCACCGGCGGGGCGTATCTCTTTTTCTGGGGAACTTCTCACCCGACCGCTGCGCCCAGCATTTATCTCGTCAACGACACGCGCTCAGATCACCTTGCCGGCACGAGCTTTGCCGACTGGTATCACAGCGCGGAGGTGACGACGACGGAGGAATTCGAGGCCGCTCTGGCGGATACCTCCGTCAATTCCATCGACTGTATTATCACCGACGCATTCAAGTACGTCCCGGGGGAACATGTGATCACGCGTTCTCTGACCATCAGGAGCCGCGATGCGGCGGGCAACCGCTACAACGGCACCGCCGGCCTCACCTTTGAAGAGCCGCTCGTCGTCCGCGGCGATATCGATTTCGCCATGGACGGCGGCTGTGCGACGCTGGTGATCGACGGGGCGCGGGCGAATCTCGCGGTCGTCAGCATGGGGAATAACCCTTCCGGGCTGGACGAAAACAAGCCCGACCACTGCATCGTCGTAAAGAACGGCGGCGAGGCGGTGTCGGAATGGAGCAGCCTGGATCTCTCTGCCAAGGGCGCGGTCCGGCTGGAAAACGGCTCCAAATTCACCGTAGTCGGCAATGCCGCTCAGATCTATACGCTCACTTCGCAGGTCGCGGTCGATATTCAGTATCCCGGAATCATCCCGTCCGTCTTCTGCGACAATAAAAACGTGGCGAACATTTACGCCGTCATGATCGGCGAAGGCAATCAGCTCCTGGGGCTGGAAGATATCCAGCCGGCGCTCGTGACGTATGAGACGGAGGCGCACGGCACGTTCTTCATTCAGTATTCGCCCATCCAATCGTTTACGTTTGACAAGACGTCCGTCGAGGTCGCCGTGGGGGCAAGCGTATCCGGCGCGCTCACCGCGACCGTGCCCGAAGCGCCCACCAATCTGACCGCGTTTGCCTATTCGGTCGCGGATGAAGAAATTGCGGAAGTGATCTCGATCAATCAGGGGCTCGGCTTTAAGGTGACCGGGAAAAAAGCGGGTTCCACCGAACTCGTGATCCGCACGACCGACCGCCTGAACGAAGCGGACGCGGTGGTCGTCAGGATTCCCGTTGTCGTCTCCGCGCCGACGCTCTCGGGCATCCGCCTGGATGCTTCGGGCGTGAAAACCGAACTGGCGTTCGGGGAAGAACCCGATCTGTCCGGGCTCGCGGTGTATGCCGTCTATACGGACGGCTCCGAAAAGCCGCTTTCCGCGTCCGAGTATACCGTCGACCGGGGCGGTTTCGCGGCGGATCAGGCGGGTGAATACGTATTTACTGTGACTTACGGTACGGCGGAACCGCAGTCCTTCACCGTAAAGGTGCTGGAAAAGAGCGGATGCGGCAGCGCCCTCTCTGCCGGAAGCGCGGTCGGGCTTGCGATCCTGGCGGCGGCGCTCGTTTTCGTGAGGAAACGGCGCGTTCACTGAGATCGCACGGGCTGCCGGGGGCGTACCCCGGCAGGATCCCGGCGTTAGGAGGTTTTTTATGAAAAAATTAGTGGCTGTTCTGTTGGGATTGTGCGTGGCGCTCGCTTCGCTTTTCGGCTGCGCAGGGCAGGGCGAAGATCCGAATACGCTGACGCTTGCGTGGGATTTCAACGTAAAAATGCCCGTATGGGAAAAGGTGGCGGAGGCTTACAACGCTTACCATCCCGAAGTCAAAATCAAGCTGGATCAGAAGGACGGGCAGACCTATAACAACTGGCTCGCCAATCAGCTGAACGCTTCCAAAGCGGATGCGGATATCGTCATCAACAACGGCGTGACGCAGTTTTTTCCGTCCGGAAAATTCGTGGATTTCTCGCAGTATCTCATGCGCGGCAATCCCTATGCGGACGGCGCGGTCTGGTCGGACCTTCTGGAATCTTCCGCCTTTCAGCCGTACGCCGGGGGAAAGCAGGTGGTTTCGCTGAACAACGAATCCATCGTCACCGCCTGGTTTTACAATGAGGATCTGTTTGAAGAACTCGGGGTGATCGGGTTTATGGACGGAAAAATGCCGGAGGACTGGAACTGGGACGATTTGATCAAAGCGTGCGGGTACATCAAGGAAAAAGGAAAAATTCCCGTCGCGCTGGGCGGAGACTATTCCTGTTTCTGGGCATGGCAGGGCGGCTGGCTGTACCGCGTGTATACCGACCAGTATTTCCGGGATATGGAGGAACTCGCAGTCGCACAGCCGGGCGATTATTGCTACGACGAAGAACTGCAGGCCTCCTGGACGTTCGACAAAGAGGATAAAAACAACGACAATGTCTCCAACTTTGTCCCCAATCTCCTGCGGGTCGCAAAAAAGGTGAAAGAGGGGGAGATCGGGCCTTCCCATCCCAAATATAAGGACATGGTGAAAAATCTTTCCCGCCTGATACCCGCCTATGTTCCGGACGGTTTCACCTCCATGAGCAACTCGGACGCGGCAAACAAATTTATCCTGGGAGAAGCCGCGATCTATATCGATCAGCTGAATTTCTACGCGGGGCTGGAACGGACGTTCGCGGACAACGGCGCGAAGGCCTTTGAAGTCGGCGTATTCCGCTATCCGCCCATGACCTCTCAGACGCCCGGCGTGGAGGTGGGCGTGGATTACACCCGCGATCCGGGCGGTGCGAGCGGAAATTTCGGCATTATCTACAAAAATAAAGAGAAGGCGGATCTCGCGGTGGATTTTCTGATGTATTTCTTTTCGCCCGAAGGGCAGAACGTCTTTCTGGAGGCCATGGCGGAAGAAGACGTCGCTCCCAACGGTATCCCCTTGATCAAAAATACGGAGATCCCCGACCGCTGGGCGGGGAAATACGACATGGAGTTCCCGGGAAAAGCGGATTCCAATCCGTTGGGTGCGTTCTCCAACGGCTTCATGGAAGTGCAGGAGAGCATCCGCGAATTCGTCGAGCAGTCTCAGGCCTATTACAACGGTCAGCAGACGCTGGACGAATACTGTGCGAATCTGCAGCAGAAGGCTTGCCTGGATAACATCAACGGCTGGCTGAAAAATATGGGATATCGCCCGAACGCGCTGGATAATCCCGCGCTCGATCCCTCTTCCAAGTGATTATGCGCAAAAAATCGATCGGGTTATTGATATTGTTTGCGGCGATCTTCGTTTTGCTCGCCGCGGGCGCCGTCCTGAACGCTGTTTTCGGCATGGTCAGGCCGGAAATCAGCATGAAGGGCAGTTATGAGAGCGTGTTTTTGTGCGGAAACCGCATCCTCGCCGCCGACGAAAGCGGGACGGTCACGGATGCGGCGGACGGATCCGTTCTCTTTTCCCTTCCGTCCCGCCCCGTCGCGATTGACGGCGATCCTTCGCTCTGCTACGCGGCGTGTGAAAACCGCATGCTGTACCGCATCGAGGACGGGGAAATCTGCGCGTCCCGCGAAATGAATTACCGCCCCGCCGCGCTCAGCGTTGCGGACGGCGTCGCTTATGTCGGCGGCACCATCGCGGCGGACCGCAGCAAACTGTACGCCTTTGACGCAGTCAGTCTCGACTACATCGATCTGACGCCCGGCGAAGAACACGGAGACCGGGGAGAAAACGAGTCCGATCTCGTCTATCACGAGCGCATCTATGCGCTTTCGCTGGACGCGCCGCCCGTCGCCGTCGACGCCCGCGGGAAATCCGTCACCGTCGTGACCGCTTACGGCGGCGTCGCGCGCTACGCGCGGTCCGGGCAGCTCGAAGACCGCAGAGGGACGGAGTACAACTTTATTTCCGCCGATTTCGCGGAGGACGGAACCTTTTACGCCGCGGACGACAACGGCGGCGTGATCGGGTTTACCGCCGCGCTCGGGCAGATCGGGTACCGCGCGCTTACCGATCGCGTTGCGGGGATCGCGGCGCTGACGGACGGCGTCGCCCTGGCAGACCGCGCCGGTACCGTGTACCGCCTGGACGCCTCTCTGGAAACGCTTTCCCGCACCGGGCTCGGGCGAAAGACGATCGGCTTCTGCGCGGACGGCGACCGCGTAAGCCTGCTCACTTCGGACGGCGCGCTTTCCGTATACGCCTGGGGCGGACTTGCGCGCTACGGCTGGATGATCGCGCTTGAGATCTGCCTTGCGGTGCTCGCCGTTGCGGCCGCGGTTCCGTTCATATTTGCGGCGATCCGGCTGAAAGGAGAGCGCTCTTACCGCCGTTCCTTGGACGCGGTCAAATCAGTGGGCGGAAAACTTCTGCGCTCGGGCAAAAGCTATCTGTTTTTGCTCCCCACGCTCATTCTCGCGCTGGTGTTTGCCTATTATCCGGCGATACAGGGACTGATTCTGGCGTTTTTCGACGTGGAGCCGGGCGGCATCAATACGTTCTGCGGGCTGGATAATTTCCGTGAACTTCTCTCCGCCACGTATTTCTGGTCCGGCATGAAAAACATGCTGGTGTTTCTGGTGACGGATCTCCTGAAAGGGCTGATCCCGGCGTTTATCTTCGCCGAACTGATCATTGCGATGCGCTCAAAGCGCATGCAGTACCTGACGCGCGTCCTGCTGTATCTGCCGGGCATTATTCCGGGCGTGGCGATGCTCCTGATCTGGCAGTCCGGCATCTTCGGCATGGAGGGGCTTCTCAACAATCTCGTGGAACTGATGGGCGGCAGCGCGCAGAACTGGCTGGGCCAGTCTTCCACGGCGATGACATCCCTCGTATTCTTCGGCTTTCCGTGGGTGGGCAGCTATATCATCCTCTACGGTTCGCTGATGGGGATTCCCGATTCCTTTTACGAATCCGCAAAACTGGACGGCTGTTCGTGGGGGAGGCGGCTGATTTCCATCGACCTTCCCATGATTTCGCCGCAGCTGAAATATATTTTCGTCACGTCGTTTATCGGTTCGGTGCAGGATTTCCAGCGGGTATACATGACCACGGAGGGCGCCGCGGATACCTATATTCCCATGCTGGAGCTCTATTACAATCTCACCAAGTTCAACCGTTACGGCGTTGCGGCGGCAATGGGGCTGGTGCTCTTTCTGGTTCTGATGGTGGCTACGCTCATCAATCTGAAACTGAAGACCGTAGACTCGTATGATTAGGAGGGAAAGATGATGCGAAAAAACAGAAAGCGCGGAATCGAGGGCGCTGCCGCGCAGACGGCGATCTATATCGTCATGGCGATCGTCGTGCTGCTCGTCATGCTGCCCGTCATTCTCACCTTCTTTATGTCATTCAAATCCAATTTCGAACTGGCGGGCAGTATCTGGGCGCTCCCGAAAGAATGGCTCTTTTCCAACTGGGCGTTCAGCTTTAAGGAAATGCTCCCCAATATGCTCAACAGCGTGATCATCTCGCTGGTAGCCACCTTTTTCGTGGTGTTTCTGGGTTCGCTTTCCGCGTTTGTCTTTGTGAGAACGGAGTTTTTCGGCAAGAATTTTCTCTTTCAGCTGGTGATTTTGCTGATGCTGATTCCCTCCATCATCACGCTGACACCCTTATATCTGCTTTGCGTGGAGCTCGGGATCGACAACACCTGGTTTGCGTTGTGGCTGCCGTCCGTCGCGGGCGGGCAGGTGAGCGCGATCTTCCTGTTCTCCACATTTTTCCGCCAGCAGCCCAAGGATATTTTCGACGCCGCCCGCATCGACGGCGCGGGGGCGGCGCGCATGTATCTGAGCCTCTGTCTGCCGCTCGCCGTGCCCGTGCTCTGCATTCAGGCGGTCAACACCTTCGCCATGTGTTACAACGATTTTATGTGGCCTTCCATCATCATCAGCGAAACGGCGAAGCAGCCGCTGATGCCCGTGCTCAGGAATCTGGCGAACGTCGCTTCCCTGAACAGCCAGGAGGGCGCGTCGTATGCGATGTATCTGATGAGCGGGATCCCGTTGGTGTTCACTACCCTGATCGGACTGAAATACTTTATCGGCGGCGAGTTCGCCTCGGGCATGAAGCTGTAAGGAGGGGCGGAAAATGAAACATAAACTCTGGCTGTCTCCGAAATTTATCGGGGAAGGGATCGCCGCCTTTTTCTTTCAGCTCCACAGAATATTGCTTTATTCTTTTTACGCTTTGCTGTGCTCTCTGCCCGTTCTGACGGCGGGCGGCGCATATCTGGCGCTGTTCGGGCAGATCCGCCGGATCGCGGAAGAGGAAAAGACCTCTTCGCGGGACTATTTTGTAGCGTTCCGCCGGTATGCGGCGGGCGGTATTCCCTACGGGCTCGCCCTGGCGGTGCTGATTTTGGGGCTTTCCGTGCCCGCTCCGGGCGGAATCTGGGGATTTTTTCAGGTCATCGGCTGTTTTCTGCTCTTCACCGCGCTGATCTTCTATCCGCCGGTTTACGTCGCCGGCTATCGCGGAGGCGGCGCGTTTGCGCGCGCGGTGGGATACGCGGCTTCTCACGCGGGGGAAACGATGGTGATTTTGGGGCTGGCGGTGATCCTGCTGTTCGCGGCGCTGCTGTTGAGCGAAGTGCTGCTCGTCCTTTTTTATCCGCTGGTATTTTTTGTGACGGCGCGCGCCGTCGTCGCCAATAATAAAGAAGAATTTATGGAGGAGGAAACATCTTATGAAAAAACTGCTTAGTATCTGCTTTGCGCTCCTGTTCCTGTTCGCAGTCGGCTGCGTGGGGGAACGGGAGCCGGAAAAACCGTCCGGATCGGTGGTGGCCGGCGCGTTGTCCGACTGGACAAAGACGGACGGGGGAAAGAAGTATCAGGTGCTCGCCGACGACGAGACCGCGGAGCTGTATACGGACGGCAAGGCGGAAAACGGGGAAGACGGCGTCGTTTTTTCGGGTTCCGGCGGGTTCTGGAACAGAAAAGACGGCACGTCCGGCGCAGGTGCCGGCGGGATCTATACCGTTCCCGTCTCCGCGCGCGACGGGTTCTCCGTGGAATTCACCATCCAGGAGGTCGGCCGCTACGACACCGTGCACGTCAATAACGGGAACTGGGATTCCTGGTTTGCATTCGGCGTCGTCAACGCGCCCAAGATGTTCACCACGATCAGCGGCGTCGCCGGCGCGGCGGAGGGGCTGGTCGGTTTGTACATCCCCTTTGAAACGCCTTTGGATGGCAACAGCGGTTCGGTCATTCTGTACGACTGCGGGCAGAATTTTATCTATAAAGGAGATAACAGCCGGACGGAGGCGATCGCTTCCAGGCATACGCTGGAACTCAGAAAAAGCGAGGACGAATGGGGCGTGGAATACGCGCTCTGGCTGGACGGCGTCAAACTGAGCAACGGCGGCGTGCTCATGGAAGCCCGCTTCAACGAGCTCTTTCCGGACGGAAAGGTCTACTTGCAGTTTTACATGCAGAACTGGAACGCCCGTCCCAAGCTGGGAGACAGCGAGGAAGACCGCACGTATCCGCCCAGTCGGTTTACCGTGCATTCCATTACGGCTGCGGGCACGACGACGCAGTTCGGAGAGCGGCAATGAAAAGCCGGTGTTGGTGCGTTTTGCTTTCAGTTCTCTTTTGTCTGAGCGCTTGCGGAAAAGGGGAGACGCCTGCCCTGCCCGAACAGAAGGGGCAGGCTTATACGGGCAACGGCGTCCGCTATGAATCGCGCTTTTGGGAAACGCCGGAGACATATCTCTTTCAGGATGTCGCCGGGAGGGAAGACGACCTTTCAGAGGGAAATATCCGCGCGCTGTTTTTCCGCGGAGCGGATTATAAAGGAGCGGAGACGCGCGTCTTTGCGTACCTGGGGCTTCCCGCTGGCGCGGACGGAGAGACCCGCGCGCCGGGCGTCGTGCTGGTGCACGGCGGCGGGGGAACCGCCTACAAAGAGTGGGTGCGCGCCTGGACGGACCGCGGCTATGCGGCGCTGGCAATCGACTATCAGGGCAATATGCCCTTGAAAGACTGCCCCATTGATACCGCGCGCTATGTGGAGATCCCCGGATTTACCGCGCCCAAAAACGTCTCGTTTGCAGACGGGAAGGAAGCGGCAGAAGATCAGTGGATGTATTGGGCGACTTCCGCGGCGATCCTTGCGAACTCGCTGCTCCGCGCACAGCCGCAGGTCGATCCCGCGCGCGTCGGCATCGCCGGCATTTCCTGGGGAAGCATCGTCACCGCCGTCACGATCGGCTACGACGCCCGCTTTGCGTTTGCGGTCTCCATCTACGGCGGACTGTACAATGCGGAGGCGGAAACACATTTTAAGGATGACTTCGCCGCAAATCCCGGCGCGCTCATCTGGGACGATATCCGCCCCCTGCAGGCCTGTTCCGTCCCCGCGCTCTATGCGGTCTGGTCCAGGGATTCCGGCTTTACCATCCGCTCGGTCGCCCGTACGGCGGCGGCTCAGCCGAATGCGTCGCTGACAGTCAGGGAAAATTGGTATCACTCGCACGGCGGCGGCATGGCGCTCGGCGAGGCGTACGCCTTTGCGAATGCGTGCTGCGGCCTGGGGCGCCCCTTTCCTGCGCTGGCATTGGAGGGGAACGACATAAAGCTGACGCTGCCCGCAGGCGCCTCAGCGGTATCTGCGTCGCTGTCTTACACGTACGACACGCTGATCAACGGAGGGACCGCGTGGGAGAGCGTTTCTCTCCCTTCGGCGGATGCGTTTGCAAATGCCTGTCCGGCGGGCTGGGAATACCGCTATGTGAGCGTGACGGACGATCGGGGCAACGTCGTTTCGGCATTTCAGGGCAGATAGCGGAAAAAATGCGTTCCTCATATTGACTTTTGCGGAAAAATGTATTATCATTGAGAAAAAAGAGGAGAAAGGAGCAAAAAACGATGGTCAGCTGCACTGTGATGTTACCGGGATATCTGTTGTTTTTGGGCGTATTGGTCGCAGCGAAGATCTGCGCAAGGCGTCTGAAAAGGAAATAATCGGAAAAACAGGCAAAAGGGCGGAGCAATCCGCCCTTTTTCGTTTGCGGCGCGTTTGCCGGGAAACAGGCTTATGTATGCGGGCCAGAAGATCCCGCCCGCCCCCTCGATCTGCGCGCAGGGGGAGCGGAGAAAGGTTCAGAATGGCAATTTCCGATGAAGCGGTAAGAGACAAAAACGCCCTTTTACCGGTGTCAGGTGCAGCGGCGCTCATCGCAGGCGCGGTTGCTTTCTCGGGAAAGAGAATAGCAACCGCCCAGCAGAAGATTTTATTGGGGGACGATAAGTCCCCTTTTTTATTTTCTTGTAAACGCGACACAGGATCAAGTGTAACGGAAAACGGCGCGGACGGCGGCGTGCTATCATAAAAACGCCGCGGCAAGCAAAACCGCCCTGCCGTCTGGCGGCAGGGCGGGCTGGTAAAAATATCACGGGTTTTCTTTTTCCGGTTCGGAAGCGCCCTTGACCGCTTTGTTGCGCCTGCGGTATTCGGAGGGCGTCATCAGCCGGTAGCGCTTGAATACGCTCGAAAAGTAGAGCGCGTCCGTGTATCCCACAGAATTGGCGATTTCGTTGATGGGGAGATCTGAGTGCGCCATCAGGTCGGAGGCCTTCCGGATGCGGAACAGGGTGAGGTATTTCAGGAAGGTGGAGCCGGTCATGTTGTGAAAGGTGCGCGAAAAATAACTCGGGTTCAGATGCAGCTTTTTGCTGATCGTGGCGAGGGAGATCTCGGGATTCTGATAATTCTTTTCGATATAGGCGACGGCGGAAGCGAGGTAGCTTTTCGTCTGTATCATCTTGTCCTTGCTGATGTGCCGTTCCTCCGCAATGTTTGCCATGATGCGGAAGAGCAGGGAGTAGATATACAGCGTGTGCCGCTGGTTGTTCTGACAGTTTACAAGCTCGGTAAACGTCTCTTTCAATTTGTCGTTTTTATATTGATAAGAGGGGAACTCGCTGGAAAAACCTGCATTTTCGTAAAAGGTTGTCGCGGCGGTCCCGTTAAAATTGACGTAAATATAGCTCCACGGGTCATTGACGTCCTGATAATAGCGCACTTTCGTTTCGGGCGGAATGATGAAGATCTCGCCCGCTTCCATCGGATACTCCTGCCCGTTCATCTCCAGAATTCCCTTTCCCGAAAGCACGCAGTGCATGAGATAGTACGGGTAATAGTCGTTTACCACTTTCAGCGTGGAAGAGAATTTTTCGTACCCGCAGTCGTAAACGGTGACGTTGGAGTAGTCCGTACTGTTCACGTGGTAGTAATAAAAGCTGGATTTCTGCTGAGAAAGTTTTTCCAAAATATTGCGTGCCATCGTTTTCCCCCTGCGGCGTGTCTGACAAAATCGTGCGATGCCCCGGCGCAATAACGCCGGTTCCGCGGCGGGCGGAAACCGCGCCGCCGCGGCTGAAATCGCCTGCGATTTCAAGGTGTTTTCTTATTAGATCATATCATATTTTTTCTTTCATGTCAATGGCGGAATATCGTTTTTTCGGTGCGAAAAGTAAAAAATTTCGATATTCATGTCAATATTCGCTATTTACTTTTGCCCTTGCATGATTTAATATTTTAGTTAAGAATACGGCAAAATGCCCGTAAAACGTTTTAGGAGGAAGTAGAATGAAATCGGTCAGGAAACGGATGGCAGGGTTGACGGCGATCATTATGTCGCTGTTACTCGTTCTGCCGCTGGTTCTGGAGGCACTGCCGTTCGCGTATGCGGCGGCGTTCGGCTACGAAATGAAGAACGTCCTTTCGGAGACGCCGGATGAGAGAGTGTTTGTCTATGAATTTGACAAATCTGCGCCTAACAAAATGGGGAAAGAGGCGTTTCTGGTGGCGGGGCCGCACGGCGGCTCGTCCGAGAAAAAGATACTGACGGACGGCTCCATGTCTTCGTTCAGTACGACGAGCATCACGACGGAGACCGACAATAAAGACAAACGCACCGTCGGCTGGTTCGTGATCGACGCGGGGCAGACGTATCCGGTCAGCTCTGTCGTGCTCGATCTCTGTCACGACTGGGGCGCCGAAGATCTCGTCGTGCAGCTTTCGGTGGAGGAGACGTTTGCCGATCCTATCACGATTTTCAACAACGACGTCGACGGCAGCCTCGGGATGGGAAAACCTTTTTCCGCAGACCCGGAAATGAATGAAAACGAGGCGCGTATCATGAACGTAGCGCAGCAGGGCCGCACGTTTTCCTTTGCTCCCGTAATGGCCCGTTACATTCGCGTGACGGGAAACACCGTGGGCAACGGGCAGACGCAGGGATACACCACTCTGGGAGAAATAAAAGTGAATTCTCCCGCATACAGCATGACGCCCAAAACGCACAGCGAAGTCGCTCCCGTTACGTTCAGTGCGACGGGCGGAACCTATTCCGACTTCATCGACATTGCGCTTTCCACCGTCTATGACGACGCCGTGATTTATTACACGACGGACGGCTCCTGCCCGACGGAAAATTCCGCCGTTTATACGGGCAGGCTGAATCTGGCGTCTCTTCCCAATCCCTGCGCGCTCCGCGCGGTGGCGAAGGTGGACGGAATCATGGGCATTCCGGTGGACGCGGTCTACGAAGTAACGGCCGAATCGGTAAGCAGCAACGTGGCGCAGGGGAAAACGCCCTATGCCAAAACGCTGGACATGTCCGAAGACCTCTATTTCCAGTCGGATACGCAGAAAGTGACAGACGGAACCTTCGATACTTCGAGCAACTACCTGGTGTCGAAGCCGGACGGCGGGAACGCAGACCGTACGATCGGCTGGATGATCATTGACTTCGGGGCGATCTATAGCATTGAATCGGTGCAAGTCAGCTTCTGGCACGATAATCACTTCACGTATGCGGCGATTCAGCTGTCCACCTCGGCAGATTTCTCGACGGGCGTCACCACGGTCTATTCCAACAGCGAAGAAATCGCCGCCGTGACGACGACGGAAACCGAATGGGCGAACGGGAACGCGCAGGGCAAGAAGTTTGAACTGGAAACGCAGGCCGCCGCGCGTTACATCCGCGTGACCGGCCGCCGCAGGGAAGACAACAACAAATATACGATGATCAGTGAGATCGCGGTCAATGCCGCCGATCTGCAGAACGTCGCCTGGGGCAAGGTCGCGTATGCGAAGACGATGGATATGTCCGAAGATCTCAACTTCGCGCGGGGCAGCGAGACCATCACGGACGGCAAGTTTACGACGACTACCAATTACCTGACAAAGGGACAGCCGGGGGAATTCATCGAGGCAGATTATACCAACGGCTGGACGATCATCGATTTCGGCGCAATTTACAGCATCGAATCCGTTCAGGTAAGCCTTTGGCATGACAATAAATTCACGCATGCGGCCGTTCAGCTCTCCACTTCGGCGGATTTCTCGACGGGCGTGACGACGATCTATTCCAACAACGACGAGATCGCGCCGAAAACGACTGATGAAACGGCGTGGGCAAACGGCAATGCGAACGGCAAGACGTTCAAACTGGAAACGCCGGTTGCCGCGCGCTATATCCGCGTGACCGGCCGCCGTCAGCCGGCAAACAGCAAATACTGCATGATCAACGAGATCGTCGTCAATAAAGCGCTCCGCGCGGAGATTCCCGCGTTCGGGAGCTATATGGTCGAGGCGGCCGATCAGGACGGATTCGAATACGAAAGGAGCCTGACGGCGGCAAACGGAATGACGTTCGACGCGATCCTCGCCAAATTGCCTGCGCGCCTGCGCCTTGTCGATTCCAACGACCAGATCGGCGTCTATAACGGCACATGGGTATGCGAATCGTATACAAAGGGCGATGCCGGCGAGACGAGAGAGGGCGATTATCATTTCCGCTTCGTCGTGGAAGAGGGCGTTGAAAATGCGCCCGTCGACCTGTACGGCGTGACCGATATCGTCGTCACCGTGGCTGGAGTGGCGGACGTCGGCGATCTGCAGGCCGCGATCGCGGCGGCAGAGGCCAAAACGCAGGCGGATTACACGGCTTCTTCCTACGCGGCGATGACGGCCGTTCTGACCGAAGCGAAGGCGCTGGCGGACCGCGACGTCAAGTCTCAGGCAGAAGTGGACGCGATGGAGGCGAAACTGACCGCCGCAGTCCAAGCGCTGATCGAAAAGGGCGACGTGACCGCGCTGAGAGCGCTCTGCGAATCGCTCGCCGGAAAGAAGGAAACAGATTACACCGCCTCCAGCTGGAAGCCGTTTGCCGAGGCGATGGCGGCTGCGAAAGCGCTGGTGGACGATCCGGACGACGCCGGAAAGGAAGCGATCGCCGCGGCGAAAGAGAAACTGGAAGAGGCGGAGCTCGCCGCGCGGGGAGACGTCGCCGCGCTGAAAGGCGCTTACGAAGCGAATCAGCGGGAGCTCGGCGTCGATTCTGCCGATCGCAGATACACGAGACAGACCTGGACGGATTATCTCGCCGCCATGGCGGATGCGCTTGCGGTCGTGACCGACAACAGCGATTCCGACCAGACGGCGGTCGACGCGCTCCTCTCCGCGCTGAACGCAAGCAAGGCCGCGCTCGTCGTGCGGGCGGATACGGCCGAATTTGCGGCAGTCGTCGCGCAGTACCGCGCGGAGGAAAAGCAATATTCCAAAGCCAGCTGGGAAGACTTCGCCCTTGTTCTCAGGGATACCGAGAGCGCGCTCAGCGGGGAAGACCTCTCGCAGGAGGAACTGGACAAAGTGATCGCGGCGTTTGAAGAAGCGGCGGAAAAACTCGTCCGCCTGGGAGACACGGCCAGGCTGAACGCGCTGATCGCGACCGAAGTGGATGT
Organism: uncultured Eubacteriales bacterium; assembly: GCA_900543915.1. Classification (GTDB taxonomy): domain Bacteria; phylum Bacillota; class Clostridia; order Christensenellales; family Borkfalkiaceae; genus UMGS621. Next base: position 21,993 of record UQTB01000009.1, read on the forward strand.
CTCCGCTTGTACCGCCAAGAGCGTGCTCGCCTACGTGACAGCCCTCGAACAGGCGCGTCTGGTCGCAAACGGCATTTCCTCGGAAACGGAAGTGAACGCCGCGTACGACGCCCTGAAAAATGCGATCGACAGCCTGGAAAAACGGGGAGACAAGACCGAACTCAGCGCGCTCCTGGAGGAAGCGAAAGGGTATGAAGTCATCGGAACGCCCCTTGCGGAGGCAATGAACGCCGCGCGCGACGTGCTGGACGACGCGGATGCCTCCGAACGGGAAGTTTCCGCCGCATACGAAGTGCTCTCTGCCGCGATGCAGAACAACAAAGCGGACGACAGCTGCAAGAGCATGCTCGGCGCGGGGAGCATTCTCGCTTCCGCTCTGGCGCTTGCCGCCGCAGTTTTGCTGAAAAAACGGTTTTCCGTAAAGAAATAAGGAGGATAAGCAGATGAGAAAAAGAACGAAACGATTTGTCACCCTGGGGCTCAGCCTCTGCCTGGCAGCCACTGCGGCGGGCGCCGCCACTGCCTCTTTTGCGGAAGACGATCTGCAGGGATACAGCGAGACCGCAGTGACGGAGGCGCTGAAAGAAGAGCTGTCTGCATACACGTCGACGGATGATTTCGTCATTGCCACCTGGCGCAGTTTCTACAATCCGAAGTACGGCTCCACTTACGATCAGCTGGTAGACCTGAAAAAGACGGGGCACACTCTGATCATGCACACCGAGCAGTGCGAAGACATCCGTACGGACGACGGCCCCATCGCGGGGGATCACGAATTCTGGAAGACCTTTGACGGTTATGCAAACGAATTGGATCTCAAGTATTTTATGAAATTCCGTCCGCAGGATTCCACGGACGTGGAGGGCGATATCGCGTTTGTGAGGGAATCCCTTTCCGATTACTGCGTGGGCTATTATCTGGGGGATGAACCGCCCGCTTCCAATGTCCCCACCGCGGCGCAGCGCATGCGCGACGTCAAGGCGGCGGATCCCGACCGTTTCCCATATTTTAACCTCTATCCGAGTTATGCGGGCACGGTGAACCTGGGCGGAACGTACAGCGACTATATCAACCGGTTCGTAGACCTCACGGGGCCGGAAAACATAGAGTTCCTCTCCATCGACCATTATCCCTTCCGCGACGGATCGGACTCCGCGACCTACTATTCGGATATCGAAGAGGTGCGTAAGGTCGCCTATCAGATTGAAAACCGCACTTATACGTACAGCTATGACGAATACAATCGATGCACGGGATATACCGGTACGGCGGAGAGCGGCAACTTCAGCGTAAAGAAAACCGGCGAAAATACCGTTACCTATTTTGAAAGTCCCAATTCAAGACATACGGAGACGAAGTATGACGAATCCAAACTGATGGCTCCGAGAGTCGAATCAGTCAACGATTTAGCTGGTCAGTTTTGCGTTGAATGGGGAGAAACGTTTGACAGCGATATCGGGCAAATGTCCTATACTTATGATTCTTTAGGAAGAATCAAAGGGAAAAAGTTAAGGACAATGAGAAGCGATGATATTGCTGTAGAAAACGAATATCAGACGGGCACATGTCTGAGAAATAAAATAAAGGTAGCATTTAAAGGCGATTATAGCCGCGAATTTACCTACCGTTACGATGCGAGAGGGCGGATTACGCATGAAAACCCCGCTTCTTCTTCCTCCTCGCCCACCTACACGTATGACGCTGCAGACCGCCTGCTCAGCGAAAAAGTCGTCTGGGGAACCAATGTAAGCACGAAGACTTACGAATACAATGCCGACGGGAGCATCAAGTCCGAACAGACTTCGGGCAATGCGAAAATCGGTTATACCTATGATAAGGGGCGCCTCGTCAAGCGCGGCGAAAAAACGTATGCGTACGACAATATCGGCAACTGCACCGACTTTGCGGGAACGGCGCTCAAATGGCATAGGGGAACGCTCTTAAAACAGTACGGGGCGGACGTAAAGTACGCGTACGACAGTCAGGGAGTGCGGTTCCGAAAGCAAGTGGGAGATGTAACGACGACTTATTTCCACGACGGAGCGAAGATCATAGATGAACTGCGCGGGAAAACCAGAATACAGTATCTGTATGATGCAGAAGAAGTCATCGGATTCAAGGCACAGTCTTTTTATTATTACTTTGTGAAAGATGCTCAGAGCAACGTGCGATCTGTCCTTCAATTCAGCAACGTAGGGCATCAGCCGAAAGAAGTAGCGCGATACGACTACGACGCCTGGGGAAACGCAATGGTTACGGCGGTCGGCGACGAGAAGATTGACGGGATCAGTGTGGCGGAATTCAACCCGATCCGCTGGAAGAGCCAGTATTACGATACGGAGAGCGGCTTGTATTATATCAACGGAAGATATTACAGCCCTATGACCAAGCAGTATCTGAGCGGAGCAAACGTCGAGAGCACAATGCTGAACGCTGCCGCAATATACAGTTTATGTTTATATTCGTTTACATTGACAAACCCGGTGAACATGGGATATAATGGATATACAAGCGAAACGAATCGGCCGCTGGTATATGATCCGCCGGAGCTGAACGCGTGGGAGAAGTTCTGGCAGGGTACGCTGGGGAAAATCATAGCGGGAGTGCTGGCGTTGGCGGCGATTGTGCTCAGCGCGGTGACGGGGCAAATCGAAGCAGTTTTGATTACTGCAGCAGTGACGGTAGGTTCGCTGACAATTTTTGCAGCGATAGCCGGGTATCAGAGCAGTTTAAGGGGAAAAGGATTCTGGCGAGGGTTCGAGCAGTATATCTGCGGAGAATGGGCGCAGGAAGTGGCAATCACGGCACTGCTGGTAATCGTCAGCATAGGAATCAGCGCCATTGCGGCAGGTACAGCCAAATCCGGCAGTACCCAGGCTCCGGCAAATGTTTCCCAAGAAACGACGAATCTGAAACCGTATGAGCTTGATCCCAGGAGCATAGAATTGGCTAAACAAGGCGATCCGTCTTGGAGTACATTCAGAAAACGCGTCTGGCAAAACGAAGCTAAATTGAGACCCGAATTGTATGGAAAAGATAATGTTCGGTTGATGTCAAAAGGGCTAGCGCCTATAGTAAACGGCAAATCAATGCACCTGCACCACGTAATCGGGAAAGCGAACGATATGTATACGGTGGTAAAAATGACGCAGCCACAGCACATATTATTCCATAAGACATTCGGATATCATGTGAATGCGGCGTGGAGCTGGGAAACGCTGATAAAATTTATGGGCTAGGAGGAGAGAAAAATGTTGCATAGAAATAGAGAAAAGGCAATACAAAGTATTGTGGATTATGTTGAAGGGAGAATGCCGATCAATGTTTTTCGGGAAGAGTTCTTAACCAACAGCAATCTGCAAAAGGTATTAAAAGAACCGATGGATCAAAAATATGAATATCTAAAAGATTATGATTTTCAGCTATACAATTTATTTATGAATGGATATATTTATAAAAAAAGTAATTGGAATACAGTCCGCATAAAATTTGGATTACAAGCTGAATTAGAAGAATTTTTAGATCAACAAAATATTATATATAAAAAGTTTACAAAGTACGATGATGCTTATTCTTTTATATTAGACATACAGCCATCTTGGGTGTTTTGTGTAGATGACCAAGGGATATACGATAAAATACTGGAAGAAGTACCAAAAGATATCTCAAAGACGAAGCAAATTGCGTGGGGAAAGGCACGGATAAAAGAGTTGTTTCGATACGATAAAACATATCCGCGTTGGGTGCAATCGCCGGAATGGCCGATTGTAAACGGAAAGCCGTTGGTGTTCAGTCATCAAAGTAAAGAAAAAAAGGATGACGAGCGAGTCTATTACTATTTCTATGATCCGGAAACAAAAGAAGAAACGGTAATAATGCAACTGTATTAAGCTCTGTAAAAACAAGAAAAAGGAACTGCAAATATGCAGTTCCTTTTTTCATAAAGAAAATCAGTTTTGAGGCAAATCGCGCCAGAAGGGCGGCGCAAAAATGCGGCGGAAAATGACGCGGGGAAACTGGAAATTTGTGCAGACGGATGATGAGATTGACCGATTTCGGCCGATACGTCCCCATTGAAAACGGCCTTTTATGGTGCTTCCTGTAAAATAGAAATGAACTGCTGCTTAAATGACATTATTTTTTATGTAAAAAGTTGTATACAGTATGCGTTTAAGTCTCCCCGAAAACAGGTTTGTCCGTTATACTGATAGCTGGAAATAATTTCCAAAAGGGGGATAAACAAATGAAGGGAAATCGGCGCGCTTTCACGATTGTGGAGGTAGTCATCGTTCTTGTGATCGTCGCTGTTCTGGCGGCGATTTTAGTTCCGTTTTTTTCCGATCTGATCGCAAAGGCGAACGAAAGCGCGGAACAGTTGAATCTCCGTAACCTCAACCAGCAGTTGATTGCGGCGGAAGACCCGCCGGATCGGGCGGAAGAAATCCTGGATTATTTGGAGAAAGGCGGGTGGCTGGAGGAAGCTGCCTTTTCTTCCGGGGAAATACTGGGCTGGAATGAGGAAAAAGGCTCGTTTCTGCTCTTTGACCGGTCCTTTCGCGTATTGGCGGGCGACGAAGTTTACGCGCCGCGTTCGGTCTGGCTGTTCGTTGCTTCCTGGCGCGTCGCGGAAGAAGCGCTTGCCTCCGGCCTGCAATTTCATTATTGTTATATCGGAGAGGGCGCCGGAGACGGCTGTTCGCTCCGTTTTTCTTACGGCGCCAATCTCATCGCGCGCGAAAATACGGTGATTTCCGGCCTGTCCGTTTCCTATGAGGGCGAGGAGGCGGGCGCGTTTCGCATCGGGCTGTCCTTTCAGGATGGAGAGATCTCCGTCGATATGCCCCGCGCCTCCCTCTCTTTGGAAGGGGATTTTGCGGCGGAAGTCGCCTCGTTGGAGATTTGCGCGCGCGAACTGTCGCTCTCCGGAGCAGTGCGCTGCGCGCTCTCTCTGCGGGAAACGGATCTGGCTGTCCGCGCGGAGGCTTATTGCAGAGAAATCGGAGGGGACGCCCTGTCCTTCGTGGAAAATTCCGGCTCTGTTTTTCTTTTGAACAGCGCCGTGCCGTATGCGGGCGGCAAGCCCGTCGTATACGCGGGGGAGGAGAAATGGGAGATCTGCGCGGCAGACGCGGATTCCCTCGCGGAAGTATTCAGGGCGCTCTCTTTGCAGGACAGAACGCTGCGGGCGGAATTTTCGTTTCAGAGCGATATTGCCCTGACGAAGGCGCTCGCTCCCTCCGTCTCGGTCATACAGCCGTCCGATTTTGCGCTGAACGGCTATACGTTCGCCTACGACGGTTCGCTTCGGTTTATAGGCGACGTTTCCTTTTCGGGCGGAACGCTTCGGCTGCATGCCGCCGCGCCGACTTCCGACCCCGCCGTTTTCTGTGCCAAGGCGCTGACGATGGAAAACGTCTCATTGGAGATCGGCAACAGGAACGGCGTACAGCTGTACGGGAGTTACGGGATTTCTTCTTTGTCTTCCGTCCGCATGGAGTGCATCGGGGCGGAATATGCGCTGAGTGCCGTCGGCTGCTCGATCCGCATGGAAGACTGCGCCGTCCGCTCATCCGGCGACGCGCTGCGCCTTTTAGACGACGGAGATCTATGGATGCGCAGAACGGAACTCAGCGGCGATGCGTGCGGGCTCACATTGAAGGACAGTCAGGCGCGCTGCGACGGGAAATTTCTGATAACGGGCGGCACGGACGGGATCCGCGCAGAGGGAAGCAGTCGCACCGCCGTCTATCTGCTGGCGGGAGAAACGGACGATTCCCTCGTAAAGGGGCGCCAAAACGGCATTTCGTTCGGGACGCTCACGGGGACGATCGAGTTGACCGTATCTTATACTTCGGTGACCGGCGGCGTTTACGGCATTGAGGGCAGCGGGGAGCGGATTGCCGAATGGAAAGTCGGAGACGGCGCCTCCGTCAGGGGCGGGCTGGCGGCGTATTCCTGGGAGGAAAGCGAAATTTCCGGCGATAATTTGCTTCTCTGCGTATAAAAAAAAGATCTTCGGTGAAAAATTACCGCAGGGCGAGAACGACGATTCTTCTGTCCGTCATAAACTGATAGGGGAATACTTGCCTACGCGGAGACCGGAAATCATGATAAAACGAGGAGAATTATATTACGCCGATTTAAGCCCCGTCGTGGGGAGCGAGCAGGGAGGGATCCGTCCCGTTCTGGTCGTACAGAACGACGTGGGCAACAAATACAGCCCTACGGTAATCGCCGCAGCGGTGACGAGCAAAATAGACAAGGCGCGCCTGCCCACGCATATCGAGCTTTCGGCGTGCGAATTCGGGCTGGCGAAGGATTCCGTCGTTTTGCTGGAACAGATCAGGACGCTGGATAAGCGCCGCCTGAAAGATCGCATCGGGCAGCTGTCGCCCAAAACCATGCAGCGCGTCAACCGCGCTCTGCTGATCAGCTTAGGCTTTTCCGGAGAGGGAAACGAACTTCCCTATGCCGGCAGACAGATCAACTGAAAACGCCCGCCTCTGCGGGCGTTTTCTTTTTGCCGCGCAAAAATTCTTCCCCGATAGGTTTACAAAAGAGAAAATTTGTTGTATACTATTCCCGTACCCGAATAAAAAGGAGAAAATCATGAAAAAGAAGCGTTACGCGTTACTGGCGGCGATCGGCATCATCGTGCTGGCGCTCGTGCTGATGCTGGTCAACCTGAATCGGATGGACTCTCCCGTCTCCAACCCCTTCTGGTGGTTTTACATGGTCATGACGCTCGGCTTCGGGCTGCTGGCCCTTACGCTGGGATTCGTCCGCAGCCGCACGGTTTATTTTTTCCTGGCGGCGGCGCTGCTGGACGGGTTTCTGATCTATCTCATGATCGACGTGTTTTCCCTGGTGTGGTACGCTGTGGTGATCGTGGGGGTGATGTTCCTGCTGATCGTGGGGCTTCTGGATCTCTTTCTTTTGGGGAACAGAACGGAGGCGATCGCGCAGAACGAGGATCCCTCCTACCGCACCTATGCGCAGAAAAAAGCGGAAGAGGCTGCCGAACGGGAGCCCGACCCCGAGAAGGAGAACTGAACAATCCGATGGATCGCAATTTAACGTTATTGACCGATCTCTACCAGCTGACCATGATGGACGGGTATCTCGCCCGCGGGCGGCGGGAGGAGATCGCCGTGTTCGACGTGTTTTTCCGGCAGAACGGCATGATCACCTATTCTCTTGCCGCAGGGCTGGAACAGGTCGTGGACTATATTATGAATCTTCGTTTCGGGGAAGAGGAGCTCTCCTATTTAAAGAGTCTGAACCTCTTTTCCGAGGCCTTTCTCGCTTATTTGAAGACCTTCCGCTTTACGGGGGACGTCTACGCCGTTCCGGAGGGGACGGTGGTCTTTCCGGGAGAACCCATCCTGACGGTAAAGGCGCCCGTGATGGAAGCGCAGCTCGTCGAGACCGCGATCCTGAATATCCTCAATCATCAGACGCTGATCGCCACCAAGGCTGCGAAGGTCTGTTACGCAGCGAAAGGAGACGCCGTGATGGAGTTCGGGCTGCGCCGCGCGCAGGGGCCGGACGCGGGCATTTACGGTTCGCGCGCCTCCGTGATCGGGGGGTGCGGCTCAACGTCGAACGTGCTCGCGGGGCAGCTCTTCGATATCCCCGTCGCGGGGACGCACGCCCACAGCTGGGTGATGAACTTCCCCAGCGAATACGAGGCGTTCAGGGCGTATGCGGAGACGTATCCGGACAATGCGCTGCTGCTGGTGGATACGTACGATACGCTGGGGAGCGGCGTGCCGAACGCGATCCGGGTATTTCGGGAAATGCGGGAGAAGGGGCTAAAGCCCAAGGGAATCCGTCTGGATTCCGGCGACCTCGCCTATCTTTCCAAAAAAGCGCGTGCCATGCTGGACGAAGCCGGATTCCCGGATACGGTCATCTGCGCCTCGGGCGATCTGGACGAGCATTCCATCCGTTCCCTGAAGTATCAGGGGGCGAAAATCGATCTGTGGGGGATCGGGACGAAGCTCATCACCAGCGCGGATATGCCCGCGCTCGGCGGCGTCTACAAGCTGGCGGCGGTTTACGAGGGGGAGCGGGAAATTCCCAAGATCAAAGTCTCGGATAACGCGGCGAAGATCACGAATCCGGGGTTTAAAAATATCTACCGCGTCTATGACGAAGCGGGGAAAGCGCTCGCCGATCTCGTTTATCTCAGGAGCGAGGCGCCGTACGACGAATCCGAGCCGCTCACCGTCGTGCACCCCACCGAGCGCTGGAAACGCACGACGTTCGAGCGCTACCGCCTGCGTTCGCTGCAAACGGATATCATCCGGGGCGGAAAATTGGTCTGTTCGCTTCCGCCGCTGAAGGAAATCAGGGAATACGCGCAGAGGGAACTGGACAGTTTTTGGGACGAATACAAGCGGCTGGATCAGCCGCACGTCTATAAGGTGGATCTCTCCGAGCCGCTCTGGCGGCTGAAAAACGAACTTCTGGAGTCGGTCGGCAGAAAGGGTTAGGATATGGAACTCGACAAGAAAAAGTATAAAGCGGAGGAAGTTCAATCCCTTCTCGACGAACTGAAAACCGAATATAACGGAAAACTTGCCGAGCGGAATGAGGAGATTTTCGAGCTGAACGGCAAGTTGAAGCGCATGCGGGCGGAGCTGGAGAGCTTTAAGAACCGCGATTCGTTGATTTCTTCCTCCCTGCAGGCGGCGGAGGAGCAGGCGGAAAAAATCCGGGAGACCGAGCGGCTGCAGTATGAACTCGCGCTCGCGCGGCTCAACGATTTTCAGCTGAAATGGGAGTCGTATTTCGAATATCTCTTTGAAAAATATCCCTATTACAAGATCACCGAGCAGACGCTGAACATCGCAGTCAGGCTCAAGCAGGTGTTGGGTTCGGGGGAGGCCGCCATCGAAAAGCTCGGCAAGCTGGACGATCTCATCGAGCGGGAGACGGCGGCGGCGCAGTTCAACCCCAAAGAAAAGATAGAGCGCTATATCGAAAACGACGTCAACGGATTCAACCTGGAAGAAGTGCTGAACCCGGGGGAATTACAATTGGAGGATCTATGCAGAGAACTGGGACTCATGGAAGACGACTGATCGCGGCGCTTCCCGTGATCGTATTGATACTGCTGATTTTGGTGGATCAGCTGACTAAGCTGTATTTCCATCTTTACGGCGTCAAGGGCAAGGATATCACCGTGATTCCGGGATTTTTTTATCTGAACTTTTCCACCAATACGGGGGCGGCGTTCGGGAGCCTCTCGGATAAAGAGTGGGCGCAGGTCTTTTTCAAGATCACCACGGCCCTGGCGCTGATCGGGCTGACGGTATTTTACTACTTCGCGGCGGATCACGGGAACTGGCTGAAATACGGGCTGATCCTCGTCATCGGCGGCGCTGTCGGCAACTTCATCGACCGCCTGTGTTTCAGCGAGGTGGTGGATTTTCTCTCCTTCGATTTCGGCTGGCTGGGCGCGGGGCGCTTCGCGACGTTCAACTTTGCGGATTCTTTTTTGTGCGTGGGGGTCGCGATGATTCTCATTCACTATCTGTTTTTGGACAAAGACGCGGTATTCCGCTTCAAAAAGCATGAAAATTAAAGAGTTTTCCGCCGCTGCGGAACAAAACGGCGTCCGTACGGACGTCTTTTTAAGTGAAGCCGCGGGCTTGACGCGTTCGCGCGTCAAGCGCCTCGCGGACGACGGCAGGGTGGCCGTCAACGGCGAGGCGTCTCCCGCGAAGCGCCTGCTGAGGGAGGGGGACGTCGTCCGGCTGGAAATTCCGGATGAAAAGCCCCTGGATCTGGAGCCCAAAGACATCCCGATTACAATCGTCTATCAGGATGACGATCTTGCGGTCGTCGACAAGCCGCAGGGGCTCACGGTTCACGCCGGGAGCGGGACGGCGGGGGATACGCTGGTCAACGCCCTGCTGTACCGGCTGGATAAACTTTCCGGCATCAACGGCACGCTTCGTCCGGGGATCGTGCATCGCATCGACAAGAATACTTCCGGCCTTCTGGTCGTCGCCAAAAACGACCGCGCGCACCTCTCTCTGTCCGCGCAGATCGCCGATAAGACCTGCCGCCGCGTGTACGTCGCGCTGCTGGAGGGCGTCCTGAAAGAAGACGAGGGGCGGATCGAGACCTATCTGAACAGAAGCGACCGCGACCGCACCAAAATCGCCGTCAGCTCGCACGGCCGTCTCGCCGTGACGCACTTTTGCGTGCTGGAGCGGTTTGCAAATTATACGCTCTGCGAATTCCGTCTGGAGACGGGGCGCACGCATCAGATCCGCGTTCATGCAAAACACATCGGGCATCCCGTGGTCGGCGATCCCGAATACGGCTATAAAAATCAGAAGTTCAGACTGAACGGGCAGCTGCTGCACGCGCGGGAGCTCTCCTTTCTCCATCCTTCCACGGGAGAGAGAATGACCTTTACCGCTCCGCTTCCCGATTATTTCGAGGCGGTGCTGAAGAAAATCAGAAACGGCTAGGTTATCGCAAAAAAAGCGCGCTCCAAAAAAGCGCTTAAAGACAGCGGCCGCGCGGAAAATTTCCGCGCGGCCGCTCTTTGAGCGTCCCGCTCGTTCTTTCTGACGGGAATACTTCAAGCCGAATCGTTGACAGATGTTCGTTTGTTCAGATCGTCATACCAGTTTTCGCGTTCTGCCGCATCAATTTGAACGGTATACCGTTTGGCGTCTGTTTTATTTCGTTCCGAAGATGCGGTCTCCCGCGTCGCCGAAGGCGGTCACGATGTAGCCGTGCTCGTTGAGCGGCGCGTCCGCGTAATGGGCGACGTAAATTTTGACGTCCGGATGGGCTTCGACGACGCGTCTGATCCCCTCGGGCGCGGCGATCAGGGAGAGCAGTTTGATGTTTTTGAATCCCTCGTCTTTGATAAAGCGGATGGCGGCCGCCGCGCTGCCGCCCGTCGCCAGCGCGGGATCGACTACGATGACCTGCCCGTCTTTACAGTCCTTGGGGAGCTTGCAGTAATATTCGTGCGGTTCCAGCGTCTCCTCGTCGCGGTACAGGCCGATGTGGCCGATCTTCGCGTTGGGGAAGAGGTTGGTCAGCCCCTCCACCATGCCGAGCCCCGCGCGCAGGATGGGGACGATCGCGATCTTTTCGTCCACGACGGGCGAATCGAAATCGGAGATGGGCGCCTGAATGTGCACCATCTTTGTCTTGATGTCGCGGAACGCCTCGTATCCCATCAGCATGGCGAGTTCGGATACGATCTCGCGGAATTCCTTGGTCTTGGTATTGACGTCGCACAGGTGCGTGATTTTGTGCGCGATGAGCGGGTGATCGAATACGGTTACGTTTTTCATGAATTCTTCCATAAGTAAAAGCCCCTTTTTGAATTTCTCTTTCTATTGTACTATAAAGCCCCGAAAAAAACAAGTCAATCGGGAAAAAAATTGACTTCGCGGGGGCGTTATGTTACAATAAAAGAAAACGCACATTCGGTTGGAGTCAATATGAAATTCAAAGCCAAAATTTTGGATGAAATCACCATCAGGCGTTCGGTCACGCGTATCTCGTACGAGATCATCGAGCGCATGCCGGATCTGAAAAACGCCTACCTGATCGGCATCCGCACGCGCGGCGTGGAACTCGCGCAGGCGATCCGCTCAAACATCGCCGCTTCCACGGGGACGGAGCTTCCCTTTTCCGAATTAAACGTCAATTATTATCGGGACGATATCCCCGCTTCCGAGAAGTCGGGGGAAAAGTTTATCGCTCCCGTCGCGGGAAGAGACGTTATTTTGGTGGACGACGTCCTGTTTACCGGCAGGACGACCCGCGCAGCCATCGAAGCCGTGCTCGACGCGGGGCGCGCGGCGAGTATCCGCCTAGCGGTTTTGGTAGACCGCGGCCATCGGGAGCTGCCTCTGCGCGCGGACTTCGTCGGCAAAAACGTGCCCACTTCCATGCGGGAAGAGGTCGTCGTCAAGCTGGCGGAAACGGATGGGGAAAACTCTGTCTCCATCTTTGAAAAAGATGCCTGAAAGCAGTTGAGAAGATCAGAAAGTCAACGCCATCGGTTTTGCCGGCGGCGTTGACTTTCATAGCGCTTTTGCTTGAAAAATCCCTCGGTTTTACCGGGAAAACAAAAGTGCTTTGGTAGATTACAACAATGATAGAAGTTACTGATTGTCAATGATAATCAGGTTTTAATTACCCGCCCGCCGCCTGAGCCGTTGCGGGCAAGAATGGGAAACGTTAGACGATCGGAGTACCGCGTACAATATTTTCTTTTGCGCTCGTTCGCCTTTTGCAAACGAGCGCATTTTTTGGCACATGAAAGAGAAAAACGCTTGAATCTTATTCCATGAAGCGCCGGGCATAGAAAATACGTACGGGCGCGACAATCGCACGCCCGCGCGTTGGCGGCATCCGGGCACAAGGCTTTCAACGAAAAGCCTCCGACTGAGCCGGAGGCGGGGGATTAAGCCGTACGCGATCAGAATGTACGGCGGAAACGTGGTTCGGAGGGGAGTAATATTTTGCGTACCGCTCCGTGCGGTCTTTAAGGCAAGCTGTTTCCCGCGCGGACGCCGCCGTTCAACTTTCGTGTTTTCTCCGGTTTCCCGTTACAGTAGCGCTTCGGTAAGCTGCAGCGACTTCTGCTCCCAATGGTCGGAATCGTGCCCGACCATGACGGAAATTTCGCCGATCGCCCGGTCCTTTTTCATATCCTCGCCGTAAAACGCGAGCGCCTCATAGGGGACGGAAAAGAGGACCGTCTTTTCCTCTCCCGGCAGGAGAAAGACCTTCTGAAACGCTTTCAGTTCCCTGACAGGCCGCACGCGCTGTGCGACGGGATCCCGCGTGTACAGCTGAACGGTCTCTTCCCCGGCAACGCTGCCGACGTTTTTCACCCGCACGGAAGCGGTGAAGCGGCCTTTTTCCGCCTGTACGGCAAGCCCCTCGTAGCGATATTCCGTATAGCTCAGTCCGAAACCGAACGGGTACAGCGGGCGGTAAGGCGCGTCCGCATACCGCGCGGAAAAGCGCTCTTCCGAGCGCGGGCGCCCGGTATTCGGGTGATTGTAGTAGGCGGGGTTTTCTCCCGTATAATGGGGAACGGTGACGGTGAGGCGGCCGCTCGGGTTGTATTTTCCGGTTATAAGGTCCGCGGCCGCGTTGCCGGCCTCCGTGCCGCCGTGCCAAAGCATCAGGACGGCGGAAGCGTGCGCGGCGATTTGCGGAATTTCCGGCGGACGGCCGGCACAGACGAGCGCGATCACGCGTTTTCCGGCTTCTGCCAGGCGGAGAACCGCTTCTTCCTGTCTTCCCGGCAGCGCCAGGCGGCAGAAGGAAGCCGCTTCTCCGCTGTTTTTCTGGGGTTCGCCCACTACCGCGATCACCGTTTCGGTCTCCGAACGGCAGACCCGTTCGATTTCTTCTTCGTTCCATGCGCCTTCGGGGGAACAGCAGGGGAAATAGTCAAAGGGAACGCCCGCGCCGCGCAGCCCGTCGGCGATGCTGACGGCTTCTTCTCCCTTGCCGAGGATATTCCAGGTTCCGAGCAGTTCGTCCGGCCGTTCCGCGAGGGCGCCGATCAGCGTCACCCGCCGTCCCGCCCGCAGGGGGAGAACGCCGTCGTTTTTCAGCAGAACCGCGCTTTTCCGCGCCGCGTCCCGCGCAGCGGCACGGTGCTCCGGAGACGGATAGACCGCTTTTGTCTCCGCCGTATAGGGCGAATCGAACAGCCCCAGTTCGGCTTTCAGGAGAAGAACGCGCCGCACCGCTTCGTCGACTGCGGACAGGGGAACCCTGCCCTCCTTCACGCACGCGGTCAGATGACGGATAAACAGGTGAGACCCCATGTCCATGTTCAGCCCTGCGAGCAGGGTGTTCGCCGCCGCGTCCGCTCCGTCCGCCGCCACGCCGTGGGGAATGCACTCATATACCGCGTTCGCGTCGCTGACGATCATCCCTCGGAAGCCGAGCTGATCCCGCAGAACGTCTTTCAATAAATAGGGGTTGGCTGCGCAAGGCACGCCGTTGAAATCGTTGAAGGCAGACATCACCGTTTTAACGCCCGCTCTGACTGCGGCCGCAAACGGGGGCAGGTAAATTTCGTAAAGAGTCTGAAGGCTCATATCCACGGTGTCATAGTCCCTTCCGCCCGCACAGGCACCGTAGGCGACGAAGTGTTTGGCGCAGGCGGCAACGTGTTGTCCGTCCGGACGGCCGTCTCCCTGAAATCCCCTCACTTTCGCCTCCGCGTAGCGGGACGCGAGGCAGGGATCCTCTCCCGGGCTTTCGGCGATTCTGCCCCAGCGCGCGTCCCGCGCGATGTCCAGCATGGGGGCAAACGTCCAGCGGATCCCGTCCGCAGCGGCCTCTTTTGCCGCGATTTCGGCGGAGCGCTCCCACAGCGCCTCGTCCCAGGAACAGCTTTCGGCAAGGGGAATGGGGAAGATCGTATGCTGTCCGTGTATGACGTCCTGTCCGAACAGCAGCGGGATCTTCAGGCGGGATTCCTCCACGGCAATTTTCTGGAGGCGGTTGCAGCGCTCCGCCCCGACCACGCAGAGAAAGGAGCCGATTCTGCCCGCCCTGATCTCGTCTTCCTGGGTATCCCGCCAGGCATTGCCGACGGATTCCCGATACTGTTCGGAGGTAATGCGCCCGTCCTCCAGCATCCGTTTCAGTTCTTCGGGGGAAACTTCGATTCCGCCCATGGGGGAAGGTCCCACCTGGTTGAGCTGCCCAATCTTTTCCTCGAGCGTCATTTCTCCGATCAGCCGTTCGATCCTGTCTGTCATCGCTTTGTTCTCCTGTCGTTTGTTTCATTATAGCATGCCGCAGCGCACAGGGCAAGCGAATCCCGCTGATTTCTTTTCCTTCACATTCGTCTGTCGGCAGCAAAAAAGCCGGGCGGTTTTTCCGCCCGGCCGCGCTTGCGCGTATGCTGTTTTATTCCGGCATGGATTCCTGCGCCGCTTCGGTGACGGCAGCCTCTTCCGTTTCCTCTTTGTCGCCGGGATATTCATCGTCCACGATGATCCCCGTTCCGTCGTCCTCGGCAGGGCGTTTGCCTACGATAAGGTTGGTGATGAGACCGACGATGAGCGCCGCCGCGATGGAGGTGATGGAGAACGCCGATCCTCCCATGCCGTTGTCGCCGAAGTTAAATGCCAGGCCGCCGATGCCGGTGACGAAGATCGCCGCGACGACGAAGAGGTTTCTATTGTCGCCGAGATCCACTTTTTTGAGCATCTGCAGACCGCTGACCGCGATAAACCCGTACATTGCGATGCACGCGCCGCCCATTACGCATTTGGGAATGGAGTTAATGACCGCGACGAAGGGGCTGAAGAAGGAAAGCACCATACAGCCGATTGCCGCCGTGAAGATGGAGACAGTGGAGGCGTTTTTCGTGATTGCAACGCAGCCGATGGATTCGCCGTACGTCGTATTCTCGCAGCCGCCGAAGAAGCCGCCGACCATGGAGCCGATGCCGTCGCCCAGAAGGGTTCTGGTAAGGCCGGGCTCCTTGATGAGATCTTTTTCGATGATGGCGCTCAGATTTTTGTGATCGGCAATGTGCTGAGCGAGCTCTACGACGCCGATGGGGGCGAAGAGCAGTGCGAGGTTTGCGATCGCGCCGCCGTCCAGCGGATACTGCCCGTTGGTCTGAATCGCCCTCAGGAAGGTAAATTTCGGATAATCGAAGAAACTCGTGAATTTGATCTGCCCGAAAGTATCGATGAAGGGCTGGAAATCAATGATCTTCAGGAGTTCGACCTGGAAGAGATAGCCGCAGCCCGTGAGGATCAGCGCAAACACATAGCCGACTCCGATTCCGATGATGAACGGGATGAGCTTCAAGCTCTTGCCGCCCTTAATCGACGTGAATACGATGGCGAAGAACGTGACCAGCCCGCACAGGATATAGAGCAGATTGTAGGCGGAAGCGGTCTCATTGGCACTCTCTCCTGCCGCGTTGATGATGACGTTTCCCGTCTCTACGGTCAGTCCGTTGGACATGATCCATCCGATCGCCGTTCCCGAAAGGCTCAGCCCGATGATCGCGACGATCGGCCCGATCACGCAGGCGGGAAGGAGCTTATTGACCCATCCGGAGCCGACGAGTTTGATGATGATTGCGACCACGACGTAAACGAGACCGGCAAATACGGCGCCGATGATCAGTCCCCAGTAGCCGTAATTCTGCAGGGCAGCCGCCTGCATGGCGCCGAGGAACGTGAAGGAGCTTCCCAGAAATACCGGGCTTTTTCTCTTGGTGAAGAGCAGGTAGACGATCGTGCCCGCGCCCGCGCCGAAGAGCGCCGCGGCGGGATCCATCTCGAGCCCGACGCCGGTCACGATCATGGGGACGAGCAGCGTCGCCGCCATGATGGCGATCATTTGCTGGAATGCAAACAGGAGCGTTTTTCCTACGCTCGGTCTGTCCGAGATGCCGTAGATAAGTTTCATATATCTTCTGTCTCCTTAAAAAAATTTTTCGGCTGTAAGGGAAGTTTTTTATGCGGGCGCCCTTTTCCGGAAAGTTCCGCAAAAAAAGGCTCGCCTTACGGCAAGCCTGCTTTGATCGTTTCTCCCGAGAAAGTCTTGCCGATATCACTGTATCGCATTTAAAGATTCCTTCCGTATTGCATTCTAGCATATCGCGCGGGCTTTGTCAATAAATTTCGAAAATTTCTCCGCCCGCGGATTGATTTTTTTTTGCGGTTATAGTAAAATAAAGAAAAAAGGAAAAAATTGACGTGAAGATATTGGTCAGCAAGTGCCTTTTGGGGGAGAACTGCCGCTACAAAGGGGATAACTGCAAAAACGATAAGGTTCTGGCGCTCGGAGAAAAGTACGAAATCGTCGGCGTCTGCCCCGAGGTCATGGGCGGGCTGCCCACGCCCCGGCAGCCCGGAGAGATCGTGGGAGACAGGGTGATCGCCAAGGACGGGGCGGATATCACGGCGGAATACGTGCGCGGCGCCGAAGCTGCGCTGGCGGCGGCGAAAGAAAACGGCGTGGCGTTCTGCGTGTTGAAATCCAGGAGCCCGTCCTGCGGAAAGGGCGTCGTGTATGACGGCACGTTTACCGGGAAGCTCACCGCCGGGAACGGCGTTGCTGCGGCGCTGCTGATGAAAAACGGCTTTTCCGTGCTGGATGAAAACGAGCTTTGACGAAAAAGGGCGAAACGGAGAAAAGGAAAGCCGGTTTTTCTTTTTTGCTTCATTTCGGTTGTTTTTCGGCGAAAAGATTGGTATAATATAGAAAATCAAAATAACGCATTGCGGGAGGTTAAACTTATGTCCGAATCCAAAAAAGGCGTTTTCAATCTGTTCTCTTATATCGCGCTGATTCTGGCGGCGCTGCTGCTGGTTGTCTATAACCTGCTGCCGCTCGTCGGCGTAAATGTGGGAGGAACGTTCTTCGGCGTGCTCGCCATGATCAAGGACGTTCTGATGGTGATCGTCGTGGGGTATTTCGCTTATTATTTCGCATATTCCACCAAGGGAAAGGCTTGGAAGATCATATTCTGGATCGCGCTTGTCCTGTACATCGCGGGTGTCATACTCGGGCTGTTTTAAGAAACTGAGCCGCTCGCCCCGAGCGGCTTCTTTTTACGGGGCAATCTGAAACAAGGAAAGATACGAAAATGGCAAAACCGATCGTGGCGATCGTCGGAAGACCGAACGTCGGGAAATCTACGTTTTTCAATAAAGTGGCCGGCAGGCGCCTTTCCATCGTGCAGGATCGGCCGGGCGTCACGCGCGACCGTCTCTATGCGGACGCCGAGTGGTGCGGGCATTATTTTTCGCTGGTGGATACCGGGGGGCTGGAACTCGGCTCGGAGGACGAAATGTGGCGGCATATCAAGGCGCAGGCGGAGGCGGCGATCGAAACGGCGGACGTCATCGTCTTTTTTGCCGACGCGAAGAGCGGCCTCACCGGCGCGGATGAAGACGTGGCCGATAAGCTCCGCAAATCGGGGAAACCCGTCGTTCTCGCCGCCAACAAGCTGGACAGTTACGTCCCCGAAAAGCTGTACGATTTTTACGCGCTCGGGCTGGGGGAGCCGTTCGGCATCTCCGCCGAGCACGGGACGGGAATCGGCGACCTATTGGACGAAGTGGTGAAGCATTTTCGGGAAAACGGGACGGAAGAGGAAGACGGCTCCGTCAAAATCGCCGTGGTCGGGAAGCCGAACGCGGGGAAATCCAGCCTCTGCAACCGCCTGCTGGGGGCGGACCGCACCATCGTTTCGGATATCGCCGGAACCACGCGGGACGCCGTGGATACGCCTTTTTGCTACAACGGCAGGCAGTTTACGCTGATCGACACGGCGGGGATCCGGAAAAAGAAGAAGGTGGAAGAAGACCTCGAATATTACAGCGTGCTGCGCGCGCTGGGCGCCGTGCGCCGCGCGGACGTCGCGCTCGTCGTCATTGACGCCGCAGAGGGGCTCACCGAGCAGGACGTCAAGATCTTGGGCTATGTGCACGAGCAGGGCAAGCCCTCCGTCGTGGTCATGAACAAGTGGGATCTGGTGGAGAAAGATACGCATACCGTCGAGAAGTTCAACGCCGGGCTGAAAGAGGATCTCAAGTTTATGGATTATTTTCTCCCCGTCTATATCTCCGCAAAGACCGGTCAGCGGGCGGAAAAGGTCCTTTCGCTGGCGGAAGCGGTGTACGAGCGCTCGCGCTTCCGCGTCTCCACCGGACTTCTGAACGATCTGATCCTGGACAGCGTGCGCGCCAACGAGCCGCCCTCCATGAACGGCAAACGGCTGAAGATCCTGTACGCCACGCAGGCGGACATCTGTCCGCCGACCTTTGTGTTTTTCGTCAACGAGAGCGCGCTCATGCACTTTTCCTATCGCAGATATCTGGAAAACTGCCTGCGCCGCGCCTTCGATTTCAGCGGGACGCCCATTCGCCTCGCTGTCCGCGAGCAGGAAAAGGAAAATTAAGCGGGGAGGGGACGGATGGCAAAATACGCATGGCTGCTGGCGGGGCTGGTGCTGGCCTCCTACTTCGTCGGCAATATCAATTTCGCACTCATCATTTCAAAGCTGAAAAAGTCGGACGTCAGAAAACTCGGCAGCGGCAATCCCGGCACGCTCAACATGAGCCGCAACTTCGGGCTGAAAATCGGCCTTTTGACGCTCTTTTTGGATATGCTCAAAGGGGCGATTCCCACGCTGGTCGGGTATTTCGCCTTCTACGGCGTCTTTGTCGGCGAGGGCACGCCGCAGTTTTATCTGCCCGATCTCGCAAAATTCGCCTGCGGGTTTGCCGCGGTGCTGGGACATATTTACCCCGTCTTTCTCAAATTCAGGGGGGGGAAGGGCATTGCCTCCACCATCGGCGTGTTTCTGGTCGCAATGAGCGTTTCCGGCGTTTGGGTGGTGGTGGGCATCATGTCCATGGTGGCGGCGGTGCTGTTCATCTATTTTACCGAATACGGCGCCATGGGCTCGTTCATCGCGATCACGCCGCCGGCGATCGCGGAGAGCATCCGCTTCTTTTTCGCCTATCGGGATAACAATCACATCGTCCTTTACTATATTGCGGCGAACATGCTCATCTTTCTGATCTGCTTTTTCACCTGGTTTGCTCACAGGAAGAACATCGAGCGGATGCTGGCGGGGGAAGAACACCCAACTTCCATCCGGGAAATGCTGATGAAATATAAAGCGAAAAAACGCGCGCAAAAAGAACAAGGAAACGACTCTGCATGAAGAAGAAAACACCCTACGCAGTACCGCAGAAACGAAAGCCCTTTTTCAGAGGATTCAAGCAGTTTTTAAAAATTTTCATCCGGAAGCCGAAATTCATCTGTCTCGGCGGCATGCCGGAGGAAAAGGCGATCATCGTCTCCAATCACAGCGCGGCGAGCGGGCCGCTGACGATCGAACTCTATTATCCGCGGTTTTTTATCCCGTGGGGAACTTTTGAAATGTGCCGCAACTACCGCGGCAGATTTCAGTATCTGTACCGCGTATATTATCGGCAGAAGAAAAAGTACCCCGCATTTTTCGCCTATGTTTTCGCCGCGGTCGCGGCGGCGGTGACCAGGGGCGTCTATAAGGGCATGCAGCTTTTGCCCACCTATCCGGACGCGCGCCTGATCGGCACCATCCGCAAGAGCATCGAAATTCTGGACGACGGGAAGAGCATTCTGATTTTTCCCGAAGATTCCTCGGACGGCTATAAAGAGTTTCTGACCGAATATTACCCGGGCTTCGTGTTTGTGGCAAAGACCTACCGCCGCCTGCGCGGGGAGGATCTCCCCGTCTATAACTGCTATTTTCATAAAAAGAAGAAGCTCTTTATCGTGGACCGGCCGGTCCGGATCGGAGCGCTGCTGGACAAAGGCATGACGGAGCGGGAGATCGCCGCGCTGTTCCGGGACAGAGTGAACGCCCTCGCGCACGAATATCTCGGCAAATAACGCACAAATTTTACAAAAAATTCATATCATAAAAGAACCTCTCATATAGTAAGTAATGAACTACGGGAGGTTTTTTTCATGGAAAAATACGATATCTACAAGGACATCGCGAAGCGCACCGGGGGAGACGTCTACATCGGCGTGGTCGGACCGGTCCGCACGGGGAAATCCACATTTATCACGAAATTCATGCAGGAGCTCGTCTTGCCGAATATCACGAGCAAGCTGCACAAGCAGATCGCCATGGACGAGATGCCGCAGTCTGCGGACGGTAAGACCATCATGACCACGCAGCCGAAATTCGTGCCTGCCAACGCGGTCAAAGTACAGCTGCGCAGCAAGGTGAACTGCAACGTCCGCCTGATCGACTGCGTCGGTTATCTCGTGGAGGGAGCCGCGGGGCATGAGGAGGGTGGCGTTCCCCGCCTGGTCAAAACGCCCTGGAGCGAGGAGGAAATGCCCTTTGAAAAGGCTGCCGAGATCGGCACGCAGAAGGTCATCCGCGATCATTCCACCATCGGCGTGCTGGTGACGACGGACGGAACCATCACCGACCTGCCGCGCGCAAACTACGTTTCGGCGGAAGAGCGTGTCGTAAGGGAACTCAAGGAGATCAGAAAGCCGTTTATCGTCGTCCTGAACACCAGGACGCCGGAGGGGAAGGAGACGGTCGCCCTGAAAAATTCCCTCGAAAAGAAATACGACGTGCCCGTGCTCGCCGTCAACGTGGCGGAACTGGATACCAAGGGCATCGCCGGGATCCTGGAAAAGGTGCTCTTCGAGTTCCCCATGCAGTCCTTCGATATCGAACTCCCCAAATGGATGCAGGCGCTTCCCGCCGATTCTTCCGTGATCTCCGAAATTTTGGGAGAAGTGCGCGGAAAGGCGGAGGAGATGGAGAAGATGCGGGATTTCGACCGCGTCGTCGGCATGTTCGAGGGCAGCGAAAAGCTGTGCTGCCCGGAGGTCAAAGAAGTCAAACTGGGCGAAGGCGTGACAAAGTACGAGATCGCCGCGCAGAAGGGGCTCTTTTACGAAGTGCTTTCGGAAGAATGCGGGGATGAGATCCAGGATGACTACCATCTGATGAGTTACGTCAAATCCCTTGCCGTGGCAAAGCGGCAGTACAACAAACTCAAAGACGCGCTCGCCGCCGCGGAGGAAACGGGCTACGGCGTCGTCTCTCCTTCTGCGGAAGATATGATTTTGGAGGAGCCCGAGCTCGTGCGCCAGGGCGGCCGTTACGGCGTCAAACTGCGGGCGACTGCACCCAGCCTGCATATCATGAAGGTAGACGTGGCGACCGAAGTCAGCCCGATCGTAGGCACGGAACAGCAGGGCGCCGAGTTCGTGGATTATCTCGCCAAAGAACTGGAAAACGACCCGCAGGGAATCTGGGGAACCAATTTCTTCGGGAAATCCCTGCACGATCTCGTCAGCGAAGGAATGGCGGGGAAGGCGAGCAATATGCCCAAGGAAGCGCAGACCAAGATGCGGAAGACGCTCTCCAAGATCGTCAACGAGGGAAAGGGCGGCATCATCTGCATCCTTTTGTAACACAGGGACCTCCCGCCGGGCAATCGAAGAAAAGCGCACTCCTTACGGGGTGCGCTTTCAGTATAGAGAAAATCAGCGGGAGAGAAAGCTGCGGAGAACGGTTGTCTTTTTGGTCATTATCTGCTATAATAAAAGACGCCGAAAAGGGATCCCTTTTCGCCTGCCTTATAGAAATAAGGCAGGCGCTTCGTTTAACGGAACGGGAAAAGCGCCCGGCATTCGCTTGGTACCGGGCGCTTTGGCGCATTCTGTTTTCCGCCGTTTCCGCCGGCCGAAATTACTTGTGCGCGGAAGGCGTCTTGTTCAGATAGACGGCGTCGAAATAGAAGGAGCAGGGTGCTGTCCTGGGAACCCAGACGGAGATGCTCAGCGCGTTGAAATTCCGCGGATTGACGCCGTTTGCCAAAAGGTGTTCGGTGGTCACTTCGATATACGTCCAGTCTTTCGCTTTCAGTTCGATTTCCTCCGATCCCTGCGCGGGATAGTTGACGCCGGTGGAGTAATGATACGAGGCGCGCAGCATCAGGGGCTCATGCCAGTCGTTGTATACCCAGAAGCTGTAAGAGTAATAATCGCGCATATCCTTGACGCCCGGCGTGATCTTCCAGCCGACGTTGTAAGTTTCGCCGTCTCCGGTGATGCCCCAGTTGGGGACGTTGGTCACGCGGAAGGAGCCTTTTCCCTGTTTGACGTAACGGCTGTCCGAATTGTAAGAGAGAACGGAAGGCGCATAGATATAATTGTTGATGTTGGACCACGCCATCAGATAGTCCGCGCTGTCGCACGACTCGATCTCGTCTTCCTCCCGGAATTCGATGTCCTCGATGGGATCCTCCGTCGTGGAGTAGCGCAGGTTATCGATGTAAAATATCCGGTAAGGCTGATTGTATTCGGTCGCGCAGTCGAAGGAAAGGCGAATCTGCAGCACGTGTCCGAGATCGACAAAGCAGTTCATCAGGTCGCGGTTCAGCTCGAATACCAGCGTGGCGGATTGCTTTCCGCCGATGGTGCAGGGCGTCTCGTTGCTGGGCGCAGTGGCGTAATTTTTCTTCAGCAGATAGCTGAAATAGACGGTCTGTTCGGAATCGTTGTCGTTGTAAACGTCCAGATAAATCCTGTCGACGTCCGAAAAATCCGTTTTTTCAACGTATTCCGTCTGCGTGGGAATCGCCAGCACGGGATGAGCGGAAGATGTGTATTTGCCGTTTACGGTCAGCTTCAGCCCCGTCGTCCCGTCCGTGACGTGGTCTTTGGTCAGCTGCATTTTCCCGAAAGAGTTCAGCATGCGCATCTGTACAACTTCGTCATATGTTTCAAAGCTGGAGATCAGTTCCCGGCCGTCTGCCTGCGCGGGAGATTCCGTTTCCGCTTCTGGCTGCACGGCAGCCGATCCGGAGACGGTCGGGGGCTTTGCGCTTTCGCTCTGTTCCTGCGGCTTGCAGGCGGGGAAGAGAAGTGCGGAAAGAGCCAGGACAACGCTTAACAACAGAATGAGATAGTTCTTTTTCATCGTAAATTCTCCTCTCGGTTACAGATAATTTTTGACGGCGGAAGAGTCCTTTTGGATTGCGGTTATCATCTCGGCGACCTTTGCTCTCGCCTCCAGAACGAGGGTGTAATCCTGTTCGGGCACGGCGCCGCGGTACAGCGTCGCATAGATATCCGCCATGATTTCGTCAAAACTTCCTTTGAAGTCATGTTCGGCGAGCGCGTCGTTCACTTCGTTTTCCAGCAGGTAGAGGAATTCGTATTCCTCGAATCCGTCGCGGAGTTCCATCAGCCGCATGGTGGGGATGGGGGTATCCGTCCCGTATTTCGCGCCGGGGTAGACGAGATAGCCGTCCCCGTTCGCGCCGGCAAATACGCCGTCCGCCTGTTCGTATACGTTGACGGGTTTCTGCCCGTCCTGATCGAAGCGGGTGGCGGAGGAGAAGTACGTCATGGTTCCCCAGTAAATTAAGCCCTC
Source organism: uncultured Eubacteriales bacterium (assembly GCA_900543915.1). GTDB lineage: Bacteria > Bacillota > Clostridia > Christensenellales > Borkfalkiaceae > UMGS621. Next base: position 45,958 of record UQTB01000009.1, read on the forward strand.
GATATCGTAGTCGTACTGCATCCAGGAGAGCACGCGCGCCGCGGAAAGATCCATATCGATGTTGAAGTTGGGGTAAGGATCATACGGGTGCACGCAGACGTACCACCAGGTAGTGCCGTAGTCGGTGCCGGCGAGTTCGTTGTTCTTGCCGAGATAGGGATTTTTGCGGTACTCCTCATACCTGTCGCGCATGGTCTGCGTGTCGAAGTCGCTCGCCAGCGCACAGTAAGTGCGCAGCCCCTCGATCGTGTTGATACTGGCTGTGAGCGTGATCATCACCTCCACGCCCTCGATATCCGCCTTCGTGAGCCCGTATCCCGCGAGCTCTTCTTCGGTATACGAATCGGCGAGCGCGATGAGTTCGTCTATCTTCCGATAGTAGGTTTCGGACGCCTGTTCCAGCATGGTATAGGGTTCGTCAAACAGGTAGAAGAAGGCTTTGTCCAGCAAATTGAGTTCGGGCGTGGAATTCTCGATCAGCGCTTTTAAAAGCGTCATGCCGTAATGGCCGTCTCCGTGTACGTTGTAAGACGTCACGCGCGGGTCGGCGGCGTATTTTTTGACCTGTTCCACCCAGTCCTCGGTGTTGTAGTCGAGGGAAGAGATCTCCGTCGTGCTGATTCTGTAATCCAAAAAGTAATCCACGTATTTCTGATAGCTCTCTTTCGTGTTGTCCCACTGTCCGTTGGAAAGCTCGTCCTGGAAGAGGTAGAAGGAGTTTCTGGCGTGGACCTCGTCCGGTACGGTGAAATCCCACACCGTCACGGTCACGGGGACGTCATACTTCTGTCCGTCCAGAGACAGGCTGAAAGTCCCCGTATATTCGCCGGCGGGCGTTTCTTTCTCCGTTTTCACCGTGATCCAGATGCCCTGGTTGTCGCCCGCCGCGATCTTGTTTTCGCCGAATGCGGCGGAGAGATCCTGCGGGATGAGCGCGTCCGGGTACCATCCGGCGGGGCGCTTGGAATCGGGCGCGGTTCCTTTCTTGACGTATACGTAAAATTCGTTATATACCTGAATGTTTTCAGCGGGGATTTCGCCGCCGTTCCCGTTGGTCAGTCCGGTTACCGCGAGTTCATAAGCCGCGATATCCGTTTCCGGCGTGATCATCAGCTGCATACTCTCGTACTCGTTTTTCGCCATCGCGTATTCGAGCGAGGCGTTTTCCTCATAGTGAGAGGAGCAGTCCGCCTCCCGCAGAACCTTGACGGAAGAGGGGAGCGTCCAGATTTCCGCTTTCAGCGTTTCGGCGGGCGGGTCTTTGCCCGGATCGTCCGGCCCCGGCTTTCCGGATTCCGGACCGTTGCATGCCGCCGCGGAAAACGCCATCAGCAGCGCAAGCAGAATGCAGTAAAATTTTTTCATCGTTACCTCCCTTGTCGTGCGCCCGCACAGGGCGCCGGATTAAGGCGTGCGCCTCGGTTTTATTGTAACCGAAAGAAAGGCGGGGAATCTATGGTAAATTCTCCGAACTGATTGGGGAATCGTCTTTTTCGCATGCGGCGCGAGCCAGAGCGCGCCGCACGGGGAGGGAATATTCGCGGATTTTCGCGTTTTTATCTCAAAACCGCCGCGTTTTTTCGCGTTATAATACATAAGATGTGCTTTCATCATCCGCGGTTTCAAAGGGGCTCTTTCCCTCATCATTTATGAAATTTACCATAAACATAAGCAGATTTCCTATTTATTTGATGAAAAAACAATGTTACAATAATGTTGCCGCAATGATTTTGCGCTTGAACAAAACGAGGAGGAAAGGATGATTTCGGTAAAGAAAATTTCCAAAAAGAAGTGGAAGGAAATAGGGTTTTTCTCCGTGATGATCATAATCCCGATCATACATTTCTGCATCTTCTGGATCGGCGTGAACATCAATTCGTTCGCGATGGCGTTTCAGGGAAAGAACGGCCCTACCTTCGACTACATCAAACTGTTTTTTCAGGAGCTGACCACCGCCGGGACAAGCAACAAGCTGCTCGAAGGCATCAAAAACACCCTGATTATCTTCGGGCTGAACATTCTGGTTTTACTGCCGCTCAGCGTTCTGTTTTCCTATTTCCTTTATAAAAAGCTGATCTGCTACAAATATCTGAGAGTGGTTTTCTTTCTCCCGAGCATCATTTCCAGCGTCGTCCTGGTAACGCTTTACAAGGAGATTCTGAACGGCCCCGTTTCCAACCTTCTCATGCAGATTTCGGGATCGTCGTCTCCCATTCTCTTCTTCGACAGCACGAAATACGCCTTCCGTTCCGTCCTGATGTACATTACCTGGCTGGGACTTGCGGGGAACATGGTCATTTACAGCGGAACGATGTCCCGCACGCCGACAGAGATCGTGGAGAGCGCGAAGCTGGACGGCATCGGCTATTTCGGCGAGCTGACCAGAATCGTCCTGCCGCTGATGTGGCCCACATTGTCCGTGATCGTTCTGCTGGCGGTCGTCGGCATCTTTACGGCGGACGGCCCCATCCTCCTGATGACGCAGGGGCAGTACGAGACGTATACGCTCGGCTACTGGTTCTATGACAAGACCATCGTCAATCCCAACCTCAATTACGGCGCCGCGGTGGGAATCTGCTTCACGCTCGTGAGCATTCCGCTGACGCTGTTCGCGCGCTGGCTGGTAAACCGGATCGACGTGGACGTCGAGTTTTAAGGAGGAAACCGATGCGAAAAGAAAGAAGAAAGACGATCAGATCCAAACAGGAAATCATCGTATCCTGCATTGTGTTTCCCATCCTGTTTCTGTGGTCGCTCACGCTGCTGTATCCCTTTTTGTGGGCGTTTCTCAATTCTCTGAAAGAGCCGGGGGAGTTTCTGCTGGACTCCTTCTCTCTGCCCGACAAGTGGCTGTTTTCCAACTGGGCGACGGCGGTTAAAACGCTGAACGTGCCCAAGAGCAACCCGCTGGAGACGGTGGGGATCCTGGGAATGATCGTCAACAGCATCTGGTGGATGTTCGGCTCCGTGCTGGTCAATACCGTCGTCACCGCGATGATGGCTTACGCGCTCGCGAAGTATCATTACCGCATCGGAAAGTTCCTGCACGCGTTCAGCCTGGTGGTCATGACCATCTCCGTCGTCGGCGCGTTTCCCTCGCAGTATGCGCTCTACAATAAACTGCACATCACCAATTCTCCCGCGATGCTTCTGACTTCGGCGGGCTGCATCGGCACGAGTTCACTCCTGATTTATTACAGCTTCTTTAAAAATATCTCGTGGTCGTATGCGGAAGCCGTCTTTATCGACGGCGGCGGGCACTGGACGGTGTTTCTCAAAGTCATGATCCCGCAGGCGATTCCCATCATCTCGGCGATGGCGGTCATCGGCTGCATCGGATTGTGGAACGATTACTTTACGCCGTATATCTATCTGCGCGATTTTCCCACGCTGGCGACCGGCCTGTATTTGCTGCAGACGTCGTCGCTCACGGTCAACAACAAGCCCCTCTATTTTGCGGTCGTACTGCTTTCGGCTCTGCCCATTTTCATCATCTTCATGTGCTTCCAGGAGAAGATCATGACGAGCGTCTCGATGGGCGGGCTGAAAGGGTAAAATATAGTCTGATAAAGGAGAAAAAGAATGAAAAAATTTTTGGCGTTGCTCTTTACTGCCGTCGCCGCCTGCACTGGATTGCTCGGGGCCTGCGGGGAGACGGTGCGGAACGAGGAAACCGACCTCGTCATTCAGGCGTATCTCGGCGGCTACGGCGTCGCGGGGATCCAGGCGGTTGCCGATCGCTTTGTGGAAATCAATGCGGATAAGGGGTATACCGTCACGGTCACGCCCAACGCGAACATGGTATACAAGGGCGTGTACGATCAGATCCGCATGGGCCCCAACCTGGAACCTTCGGATATGTTCATCGCCGGGCTGAATTACAAGACCGTGGTCTACGAAGGCGATACCTTCGTCCAGCAGGACTGGGAGGGAGAGGTCGCCCTGGCGGACCTGTCGGACGTCTATGCATCCAAAGTCTACGGAGAGGATACGCTGTTTCGGGACAAGATCAACGTCTCCTATCTGGAAAATAACGAGATGAACGGCAAGTACTACGCCGCGAGCTGGGCTTCCGGCGTGGCGGGCATCATGTATAACAGAACCCATTTTGAAAACAACGGATGGGAGACGCCCGTCACGACGAACGAACTGAACGAGCTCTGTGAAAAGATGAAGGCCAAGGGCTTCTATCCCTTTGAATGGGCGGGCGGCGCCTCCTATTGGGAATACTGCGCGCTGCCCTGGTGGAGACAGCTCATCTCCGAGCAGGAGGCGGACGATTTCTATAACTGCATCGATCAGTACGGGGAGGAATCAGCGGAGGTGTTCAAATCCTACGCGCGCCTGAAAGCGTATTCACTGGTGCACGATTACGTCTCGGTGGCGAGCGGAAACAGCGCGCCGGACGCAATCAAGACCTCGCACACGCAGGGACAGATGGCGGTCATGCTGGATGCGAAAAAAACCTGCATGATGCCTACCGCCGACTGGGCGGAAAACGAGATGAAAAACATCGGCGTGACGGGCAACGTGGGGCTCTTTAAAGTTCCCGTCGTCAGCGATGTGATTTATGTGGACGGAGATACCTCTGTCTACCGCTTTGAGACCGTCCGCACGGAGGCGAAATTGAGAGAAGTCATCCATGCCATCGACGACAGAGCCGAAAAGCCTGCGGACGTCAGCCAGGAAGATTTCGACGCACTCAAAAAGATCCGCTCGTATAACGGCACGGAGGGATACTCCCACCAGATCGTGATCCCCGCGTTCTCCAACGCGATTCCGCTGGCGAAGGAATTTCTCCTCTTCCTCGCGTCCGACGAGGCGCTCCAGATTTACTTCGACGTCACCGGCTGCACGCTGCCCTACAACGCGGAGAATCTCGATACCTCCAAGGGATCCGAGTTCCAGAAGGATGCCGCCAGGATCGGGGAGACCAGCGTTTACGTCAACGATATGCAGTCCAAAAACCCGCTGTACTTTATGACCGAGCTGGGATTCAACAACGACCAGTATTTTATGGAAAAGCGCATGGGTACGAGCGTCGCGGAGGACTATCTGGACGCAAAGGGCTGGTACGACTATATCTACAATTACTTCAACGACAACTTTGAGAATTACCAGGCTCTGGTCAACATAGGGAAATGAGTATGAAGAGAGTAACGAGCTTTTTCTGCGCCCTGCTGCTGGCATGTTCCGCGGCGGCCGCGGCGGCATGCACGGACGTTCCCTTAAAGGAAGTGGAAGCGGAGATCTGGACGATGCCCTCCACCGTCAAGGTGCTGCGCGACGAGTCGTATGAGGAATACTATACGGATTCTCCCGTTCTGGAAGTGAAACTCGCCAAAAACGAGTCCGAGGGCGTGCAGCTCATCGTGACGCCGGAAGAAGACGTATCGTATTACGACGTCTCCGTCGGCAGTCTGACGAATGCAGAGGGCGCTGCGCTCGGCAAGGCGGACGTCTATGCGGAGTACTACGTCCCCGTGACGAAGATGACCAATCCCAACTCCGTCCGGCCCAAGGGGTATTACCCGGATGCGCTCATTCCGATGGAACTCTCGGTCGAAAGCGGAGAGAACGTCATCGGCGCGGGGCAGAATCAGGGAATCTATATCTGCCTGACGACGAAGGAGAGTACGCCTGCGGGGGAATACCGGGGGACGGTCACGCTGACCATCAACGAAAAAGCGCACCTGATTCCCATTGTGGCGACGGTGTGGGAATTCGTCGTCCCCGTCGAAAATCACGCCCGCTCTACCTTCAACCTCATGCAGGAATACATGATGGGCGGGCAGCTGGACAATACGACGGAGACCTATCAGAACACGGTGGACTTTCTGTTGGATTACCGCATCACCACCACCGAGATGGCTTCCTGGGACTACAACCCGGACGACTGGATCGAGGTGATCAAACGATACGCCGCTGATCCGCGCGTGACGTCTTATAACGTACACGGAGACGGAACGGTCGGCATGACCCGCCTGAAAGCGTGCATCGAGAATTCCACGCCTGAGCTGAACCTGGTGGATAAGGCGTTTTTCTACCTGCACGACGAGCCCTTCACCATGATGGAGCAGGCGAAAATCAACCATGACAACAAGATCGACGAGCTCATCGCGCTGGCAAACTCCTATTCGGAAGAAGAGCTCGCGGGGTACGGACTCACGCGCGAGGACATCATGGGGGTGGAGGTGCTCATCACCATGACGGCCAGCATCGACACCATCGACGGCCTGCGCACTTACGCGGCGCTGGCGAGCGATTTCGACACGCAGTCCATGCGCGACATGTACGAAGAATTCCGCCGGAACCCCTATCTCGGTAAGAACAACGAACTCGCGGGGACGGATTTCGGCACCACCTGGTGGTACGTGTGCGTGCACCCGTACGAGCCGTACGTCAATTTCAACATCGAGATGGACCTGCACTCCAACCGCGAACTCCTCTGGATGCAGTACGACTACGATATCGAAGGGCTCCTGTACTGGGGCACCGCGATGTATGTGGAGACCACTTCTTCCATCGACACGATCAACGGCGCGGTGACGGGGGACGTCTATCACAAGACGAACGGCGTCTACACGGGCGCAAACGGGGACGGCTATCTCGTCTACCCCGGTGCGAAATACGGGCAGGACGGCGTGCTGCCGAGCATCCGCCTGATGTCAATCCGGGACGGATTCGAGGACTATGAATACCTCTATCTGCTGGAAAACCTCTACAACGAAAAAGCGGAAGAATACGGCGTGACGGATATGAAGTTCGACGCCATGATGCGCTCCGTTTACGACAGCATGTATACCGGCACGATCGCCAACGACGATTTTGAGGCAGTTCTCAAAGCACGGGAAAAGATCGCGCAGATGATCGAACTGCTCTCTTCGGAGGTCGGGGCGGTCTATTCGGTCGGCGAGGTGGATGCGCTCTCCAGGAGCGTGGATATCACCGTCGTCGCGAAGAAGGGCAGCGTGCTAAAAGTGGGAGAGGAGACGATTTCCGGCACCGATTACGGCAACGCAACCAAAATCGTTTACACAATGTCCCTCGGCGAAGAAGCAAACCATTTCAGCGGCACGATCGTAAACGGCGACAGCGAAGTCGCTCTCGCATTCTTCGTGATCAACGGCGTCGTCGGCGTGACGAATTTTGAAGAGGAAAAAGAAATCGGCCTCGTCGGGGTTTCGCAGCGGCTGGGAACGCCGAAAGATCACATAACGGCGTCTTACAACGCCGCTCCCGCGTATGTCAAGAGCGGCGCCGGTTCTCTGAAGCTGCAAGTCGCCGCGCAGGAGTGGACGATGGCGGAACTGGCGCGTTACCGGCCGTATTTCTACTTTGAAAAGAGCGCCTTCGGCGATGTGAAGAAAATCCGCACCTTCGAGATGGATGTGTTCAATCCGGGAACGGAGACGCTGGCGTTCTCCGCGGAGCTCTCCGCGCTGTCTGAGAGCGGCGCGGTGCGCAACAAGCGCCTGCTGGAGACGGAGCTCGCCCCCGGCTGGAATAAAATCAAGATCGACAACTTCGCCTCGGGCGAGTGGACGCTGAACGGGGAAGAGCTTTATTCCAAGGTCGTTTCCGTCAACTTCTATTTCGACCTTCTGGAAACGGATATCACGGTATACGTGGATAACGTCTACTGCACCGGGCGATGAGGAGGGAAAGGATTATGAAAAGATGGATTGTTTTGCTCCTGGCTGTCATGCTCTCCCTCTCCGCCTTTTGGGCGGCCGGCTGCGGCGCGCAGGAAGAGGGAACGCTCCTTTCCTCCTTCGAGTCGTACGACGAACTCATCAATATGCGCTGGCTGAACGACTTCGGCTCCGCGAAACTGACGTCTGACGAGCGATACGTGACGGACGGCACTTACGCCGTGCACCTTACGGTCAACGGCGACTACAAGACCAACCGCAACCCCGCGATGGGGCTCGTGCTCGGTACCCGTTACGAAAAGACGGATTATTCGGACGTCGACAAGATCTCCGTAGACGTCTATAACGACAACGACTTCACCGCCAACATCTATTTCCAGTATCTGACGAAGAGCAAGGATACGCCGATGCTGTCCAGCGAGAACAAAGCGGAGCTTCCCCCAAAGACGATGACGAAAGCCGTGTTCGAAATTGACCGGGACTTTCTCTCGCAGCTTCTGAACATCGACCAGGTGCTGCAGGTGCGGTTGGTGTTCGACCGGGCGGATTCCTATATGCAGCCTTACCGCAGCTTTTACGTAGACAACCTGCGCTATCACACGACGAACGATCCGATCGACGAGAGCTATCAGATCCGCCGCGCGGATGAAATCGAGTCGGCGGACCGGCCGGAGTATCTCTCCGCATGGCAGAACATCAACCAGTACCAGTACACGCCGTCCAATTTGGAATTCAACACCGATCCCACATATATCAGGGGCGGAGCGGGCTCTTTCAGGATGAGCAATATCACCGGGTATTTTACGACGCCGACTTACGGCGCAGGCTGGAAGACCGTTCCCTATATTACCGATATCAGCGGGTACAAAAGCCTCTCGTACTGGATTTACAACCGGGGCGAAGCGGACGTCAGTGTGCTGATGGCGAACGGCGACCAGTCCGCGCAGGTCTACGTCGGCCTGGCGAAGGCCAATCAATGGACAGAGATCGTGATCCCCATCGAGACCTTCCGGGAAAACAAATTCGATCTCAAAAAATTCGAATCTTTCCACGTGGTGGTCGGCTTTCCGTCCGATACGCCTTGCAGCATCTATTTCGATGAGATCGTGATGAACAGATAGCGTTCTTGGGACGGGGGAAAGGCGCGCCCTGCGCGGGCGCTGAACGGGAGTTTTGCGCGTACAGCGTGAAATAAAAAATGTATAAGGAGAAAAAAGATGAAAAGAGCAAGCAAGTTGGTTGCAGTCTGCCTGGCGCTGCTGATGTGCCTGACGGCCGGCGTTACGGCCGCGTGCAAGCCGGACGGCCCTTCGGGCGGGATCACCTATACGGTTACCCTTCCCACGGGACTGACGGGCGGCAGCGTCACCGCGGACAAGAAGGAAGTGGAAGAGGGCGGCAGCGTCGTGATCACCGCCGCGCCGGATGAATCGTACGAACTGGACTGGATCAAGATCAACGGCGAAGATCAGGCCAAGACGGGAAACAACCGGTATGAAGTCAAAAACGTGAAGGAAAACATCACGGTCACCGCCGCGTTCAAACGCAGCGAGGTTCCCTCCATGTTCCTCGCGTTTCCGGACGACAGGCTGATCAATTCGGCTTCCGATCTCACCTATTACGTCAACGAATCGGGCGAGCAGGAGTACCGCAGCGATCTCCCTGCGCTGGAAGCGGGCGCGGAACTCGGCGTCATGGTCACCATGAAGGCCGGCGCGCTGGACGAACAGTTGGAGTTTCTTCCCGACAACCCCGATTACGCCATTTCGGGCGGCGTCAAGACGAACTATTCGGAAAACGGATTTGAAAAGGGCATTCTGACGGACGTCACCGACGGCATCTACATGAAGCCGTCCTGCGCGTACGAGATCGCCTACACCGCGTCCAAAGCGGGCAGGACAGAGACGCGCATTCAGACCGTCCTCGTCGCCAATACGTACGATCTCGTCTCCGACCTTTACGGTTCCACGTACGACGACGCCGTTATCATGAACATGGAACTCGTCGACGCGCCATCCGCGATCTACGGGGAAGACAAGGTAATGAAGCTCAACCTCCCCGAAAATACGGCGGAAAAGAGCGGGATGTTTGAAAAAGCGGGCATTTATCTGGGAACGAAACTGACTTCCGATTTCCACTGGCTCATCTATAACGACAGCGACACCGAGGTCATTCTCGCGGTAAAGGGCGTATCCAACGTCATGGATCCCAAGCTGGCGCCGCATTCCTATATGCTTTGGAACCCGTACACGAGGCCCTATTATCAGAGCGGCGGATCGATGCCGGACGGTTCAAACCCGATTTTCGATACGCACGGCTATATCGATTCCGCCACCGGGGCGTTAAAGACCCTTCAGTTCACCTGCGTCCCCACCGATATGAGCAAGGAAGTCAATATCTACATCGGCGGTCTGCGCGGCACCGCGGTTCCCTATACCGAATTTGCGACTTTCCCCGAAGACAGAGTGATTTCCTCCGCGGAGATGGGCGATCCGTACGGCATTACCTACTACGTCAACGAATCGGGCGATCAGGAATTCCGCAGCGATTTCCCCACGGCGAAGAACGCTTCGACGGAAATCACGGCCAAAGCAACCGCGAGAAATTTCCGCGCCGCCCCTTATTTCAACGATCTGACGCCGCCCACCGGCATTGCGGCAGACCAGTTCAGCCAGGGCGTGCTGGACGACATTTCGGACGGCATCGACATGCTTCCCGGATACGCCTACTATATCGAGTATACGGCAAAGACGGCGGACGGGACAACTGAAACGAGAACGCAGACGATCATCCTCTGGGATATGGCGCCGTTTGTGCCGGATGTCTATACGGGGGCTTCCTTCCGGCTGGCAAACGAGGCGGAATCCGTCACGGTCGAGGAACCCGATTCCGCCCTGATGGGCAGCAGAATGCTGAACATCAAATTCGGCGATCATTCCGCTCATTTGGACGCCCGGAGACAGGTCTGGTGGACGAAATCCGGCGTCAAAGTGGCGGGCGACAGGGCGACCCAGCGGCTGGAATTTCTGATCTACAACCCCAATGACTTTGCCATGAGCATGTTCAACGTGATCGGCGTCAACAGTTCGTGGGGATATATCACGATGGAACCGCATACGTATCTGCTTTGGGATCCGTATTCTCTTTCCGGGTGGTCCGAGGCGCTGTGGGGAGACGGTTCCGCCCGTCAGGACGGTTTGATTACGGAAGCCAACGAACTCGGCAGCATTGGTTTCTATTTTGATGCAGCGGAGGGCAAAGCCGGCAGCCTGTACGTCGGTCAGTTTATGGCGACGCTTCCCGCCGCCGAAGCTGCCGCGTAAAAAGATAGGATTACGCCAGCAAAACGCCTGTTGTTTCAGCAATGGGCGTTTTGCATAGCGCAGTAAGGGGAAAGATATGGAAATCAGCAGCAGAAAACCCTTTCACGCGGTCCTGGCATACCGCGGTGCGGCCGATCCCGAGCGGTACGCTTTCGAGCAGCTCGGAAAATACCTGAAAAAGAGCGTCAACGTATTTTTGGCAAAGTGCAACGACCTCATGCCCGCGCATGAATTTGAAATCATCATCGGCAAAACCGCCCGCAGCGAGGACTTCTGCGAGACGTTCGGGCTGGCGGAAGACGGTTATTATATCGTCTGCCGCGGGGGAAAGCTCTATCTCGGCGGCAGAGGGCGGGGCGTCATTTACGCGGTGTTCTCGTTTCTGGAACAGTTCGCCGCCTGCCGTTTTTTTGCCCCCGACGAGGAGTATATCCCGGAACTGGATGCGATCGAGATCCCGGAGGGGTACAAGGCGCATTTTTCCCCCGTCTTTTCCATGCGGGACGTGCTTTGGTCCACCAATTTCGACATCGATTGGAGCGTCAAGCAGAAGATCAACCGCGGGCATTACCGCAACTTCTTCGGCGGCACCGGGGGAGAAAAGGGGTTCGCCGGCTACTTCGGACACACGCTCGGAGAGCTCGCCGAAACGGGATACGACGCGCCCGAGCCCTGCCTGACGGACGAGCGCATTTACCGCACGGTGGTGAAGAACGTGAGAGCGCTCCTGACTGAAAATCCGGGCGCCGCCTTCGTCTCCGTCTCCCAGAACGACGATTTCCGCGTCTGCACGTGTGAAAAATGCGCCGCGGTCGATGGGGAAGAGGAGAGCCATGCGGGCACGATGATCCGCTTTGTCAACCGCGTCGCGGAAGAGCTGGAGGGGGAATTCCCGGGCGTTCTGTTTCATACGTTCGCCTATCAGTATACCCGCAGGCCGCCGAAGTACGCGCGGCCCCGGCACAACGTGGTGGTACAGCTCTGTCCCATCGAGTGCTGCGCGGGCCACTCTGTGGCGACCTGCGACAGCTCGACGCCCGCGCCGTGGGCGGAAATGGTATCCGAGCGCTCCTTTCGGGAGGACTTTTTGGGCTGGGCGGAAATTTCCCCCGCGCTCCAGATCTGGGACTACACCACCGACTTCCATCACTATTTCGCGCCCTTCCCCAATCTCTATTCGGTGCGGGACAACGTACGCTTTTACGCGGCGCACAGGGTTACGGGGGTATTGCTGCAGGGAAATATCAACACCTGTCATTCGGGGGAATTTGCCGAACTGAAGGCGTATCTGATGGCCAAGCTCCTTTGGGATCCCTCCGTCGGAGACGAGGCTTACGACGCGCTGATCGACGAATTTTTACGGCACTATTACGGCGAGGGGTGGCGCTTTATCAGGGAATATATCGACGGGCTGCACGAAATCTGCAAAGACCGTCATTTCGGCATCTATTATCACCCGCTGAAAATCCTGCCCGCAGAGGAGGGCCTTCCCTTCATGCTGCGGGCGAAAAAGCTGTTTTCCCGCGCGGAAGCGGCGGCGCTGCGCCCCGCATGCAGAATGCGGGTGAAGCGCTCCGCCGTTCAGGTCGAATATTACCTCCTTCTGGCGCAGTACGGGGAGGAATACGAAAAAGGAGACGAGGCTTCCCGCGCGCGTTACGTAAACAGAAACAGGGCTTTTTACGAATTCATCGTGAAGAACGGCATCTACATGAACCCGGATAAGCCGCTGCCGAAAGACGTTGATTTTACGAAGGCGCCGGATACGTGGCATAAATTGGGGTAGAAGAAAGAAATGAAAAAAAGAGAATTGGGTCTGTGGACGCCTCTGATCGGGTTCGACGTGGAAAAGCCGGATCGCGGCGCCGCCGAATATCTGGAGAACGTCGGGGAAAAGCCGGACAGCATCGGTTTGTTCGTCTACAATGCCGATATCATCAACTATCACGAAGAGGGAATGCCGCGGGAAAAGAAGTTCCCGCCCGATTACTGCAACTATTACGGCAGCCCGCAGAATGATCTCCGCAAGCGCCAGGACTGGACGAATTACGACCTGCGCGCCCTCTGCCATGCGCTGAAACGGCACGGCGTAAAGACGTATGTGAGCGTGATGGGGAATCACCTTTCGCCCGAGCGGGATGATGACTTTACCCCGCAGATCGGCATGTTCGGCTATCCCGTCAAGCAGGATTTCGTCATGGAGCACCGCGAGCTGGCGATCGAAAGCACCAAGGAGCGCGGCTATATCCACCTGTTGAAGCGCTTTCGGGACGGCTCTTCGTTCGGGGATTATTTCATCCGCAAGGCGCTCGCCTGCGTCACCGATTACGGCATGGACGGGCTGCATCTGGCGGACGCCATCTTTCCGCACAGCATACAGGTGCAGCACGGCGACTTTTCGGACGATCTCTTCGGCCGCTTCGTCGCGCACGCGAAGATCGAGCCCCCCGCTGAACTCTCTCTTTCCCTGCGGGACCCCGCGAGCCCGGGCGTGGCGGCGCGCGCGGAATACGTATGGAACCGTCATCGGGCGGCGTATCTCGACTTTTTGGCGGGGGAGTGGGAAGCGTTTTTTACAAAATTGTGCGGCGCCTTTCACGCGCACGGCAAAGAGGTCATGGTCAACAACGCCTGGACGATGGCGCCCTTTGAATCCTACTATCGCTTTGCGGTGGATTACCGCGCGCTGGAGCGCGCAGGCGTGGATAAAATCTGCGTGGAGGATCAGGCGACCATTCTCTATCTGAGCGAACCGGGCAGCCGCTACCGCATCGACGAACTGATGGCGGTGCCCTATCTGATCCGGGCGTACGCGCCCGGGCTGAAAACGCTCGCCATCAACTATGCCAAGGATTCGACGGAGGAGGGCTCCATCATCAATCACTGCCCGATGGCGAACGAACGGGAAATCTACGCGCTCACTTCTCCGCTTTATATTTCCGAACAAGGCGCGGAACGCGCGGTAGAGGGCTTCTTCGTGTGCCTGGCGGATTCCGTCTCCGAAGCGGAATGGAGCTGGCTGAACAAGCGCTACGAGATCGCTTTCCGCCATACCGCAAAGCGCACGCTCTCCGCGACGCTGGTCTTTTCGGACGGCATGGTGCGGGAATTTCTGCCCGAATATATGAAAACGCGGCGTTATTCCGCCCACAAGATCGTCGCCGATCTCTCGTCGCACGGCGGAAAAATGGGCGCCGTCGTGCGGGCTGAAAATCTGGATTATGCGGACGGCCTGATCTTCGTCCCCAACATCGACGTGCTGAACGAAGCCGAGCTGGAGAAGGTGAAGCGCTATCCGGGCGGAATCGTCTACACCTCCGTCGCCTCCAAGAAGCCGCATTTTCGGAAGGAGGATCTCTATTTTGAGGATCCCTTTGAGGAAAACCCCGATTACAGAATGTGCGTGGGCGGCGTCAATCTCGGCGATTTCGACCGGTCTGAAATCCTCGCGATTCTATCGGCGGCGGAACCGCCCGCCCGCCGGCTGGGCGCAAGCGACAGCGTGCCGGACAGCGAATACTGGATGCAGGACCTCGTCTACCGCCCTGTGTCCGAGGGCGTTTTAAAGGCGGCGGCACGCCTCCTGTTTCTCTGTTCTCAGGATATCATCCGGGTGGAAGCGGGGACCCTCGTCACGCTGTACGAGCTGGAAAACGGGATGATCCGCCTGGTCTCCGAAAACGATATGATGAATCACTACAAGATGTTCCGCGTGTATGTCAGGGGAAAAAAGATCAAAAAGATCGTCAACGGCAGCGACTTTCCCGTTCAGCCCTTAAAGCTGGTGATGAAGGGAGACGCCGTCCGCTCGAACATCGGAGGGGAAGAACAGCTCAAAGAGGCCGTCGGCTTCGTCGTCAAACTGCCGCCGGGCGGCTGTTCGTTCGTCGACCTGGAGCTGAAATGACGAATACATACCTCATCGCAGGGCAGTCCAACGCGCTGGGAATCAGCCCCGTTTCGGATTTGGCGCAGCCCTGCGAATATCCCGGCGTTTTTCTCTATCAGGCGTCCAACGTCTCCGTTCCGTTCGGGCATACGATTATCTCCGTGCGCCCGGGGCTCGGCATAAAAGAAGATAAATTCGGGCTGGAACTCGGCGCCGCGCGCGCCTGCCGCGGGGAGCGGACCTGTCTCATCAAGTACGCCTCGGACGGGACGTCCCTGTACGACCGCTGGTCGCCCGGCGGCAGGGATTTTCTGGGAATGAAAGAGACGTTTCTCCTTGGCATGGCGGCGTTTCGCGCGGCGGGATTCGACCCCGTTTTAAAGGGCGCTTTGTGGATGCAGGGAGAAAACGACGCTTCCTTTCCGGCGCAGGCGGCTGCTTACGGGGAAAACCTGAAAAGTTTTATCGGCGCGGTGCGGGCGTTTGCAGGGGATATCCCGTTCGCGGTGGGGGAAACCAATCCGCACAACGCCGCGCTTCGCTATGTCGG
>UQTB01000010.1 GCA_900543915.1 uncultured Eubacteriales bacterium
TCCGCGGAGGGCGTAAATCCCAGCTCGGCGGCGAAACGGCACAGGCGCAGCAGGCGCAGCCCGTCCGAAGCAAAGACCTCCCCGGGGGCGCGGCAGGTCTCGAGCGATTTTCTTTCGATCGCCGCCCTCCCGCCGAGCGGATCTTCCCACGTACCGCGCGCGAGGTCGTAATAGACGGCGTTGCAGGTAAAATCCCGGCGGCGCGCATCCTCCGCGAGATCGGACGTCCGCTCCACCGAGACGGGCGCGTGCCCGCCGCCGGGGGCATAGCGTTCGCGCCGGAAGGAAGTAAATTCAAAGGACGCGCCGCTTCCGTCCGTAAACAGCAGCGTCTCCGTCCGCGGATATTCCGCCTTTACGGTGAACCCCGCGGAGAGGACGGCCGCTTTCATCTCATTTACGGAAAGGTCCCCCGCGAGATCGGTATCCGCGCTTTCCGCAAGCCCTAAAAGCGCGTTCCGGACGCATCCCCCCACCGCGTAAAGCGGGGAAGAAAGGTTCAGATTTTTTAATTTTTCGGAGAAAAACGGTTTCATATAAAAATATTATATCATAAAAGTTGAATTTTTTTATCATTTGTAGTAAAATTGTAATGTTGAATTTTAAAAAGACGTACGCGCGCGGGCGGCGGCTTTTCTCATAAAAGCCGCCCGTAAGGGAAAACCTTACGCGCTTTCCCCGCAATCATTACGCAAAGGAACGGCATGCTGGATATCATTGTAAATCCCCTCGCGGGAGGGAAGAAGGGCAAGGTGATGAAGAAGAACCTCGCCGCCGCGAAAGAGCGGTTAGACGCCCGCGGCGTCCCCTACCGCCTGCACTTTACCGAATATGAAAAACATGCGATCAGCCTGACCGAACAGATCATCGACGACGGCGCGACGGACGTCGTCGCGATGGGCGGCGACGGCACTTTGAATGAAGTTTTAAACGGTTTAAAAGAGTTCGACCGCGTCCGCTTCGGCCTGATCCCCTGCGGAACGGGCAACGACTTCGCCGCGGCGGCGCATATCCCGACGGATATCGCCGCGGCAATCGATTTGATCGTCGACGGCGAAGCGAAATACACCGACTTCATGCAGCTGCCGAACCTGCGCGGCATCAACATCATCGGCATGGGGATCGACGTCTCCGTTCTGGAACGCTATGCCAAATTGAAGCGCAAAAATAAATTCGGCTATACGAGAAGTCTCATCTCCGCGCTCATGCACATGAAATTTTACGATTTCACCGCAAGGACGGCAGAGGGAGAGACGCATTACCGCTCTCTGCTTGCAAACGTCTGCAACGGCCAGATGTACGGCGGGGGGCTCGCCATCTGCCCCGATGCGGACATAGCGGACGGCAGGCTGGAATTCGTCGCCGCCTGCGATATCGCAAAGCGACAGGTCCCCGGCCTGCTCCTGAAACTGAAAAAGGGAAAAATCCTCGAGCAGCCCTGCATCCGGCATTTCCCCATCGAAGAGATCGAGATCATTCCTGAGTTTCCCATGGTCATCAACATCGACGGCGAACTCTACCGCGACGTGGAGTTCAAATTGAAACTGGTGAAGAACACGCTGAAAATGTATCGGTAAGGACGGCGCCGCCGTTCTTTTTTTTCCGCCGATCAGAGCCCGAACCGAACGGTCCGGGCTCTCTTTTTTCAATCGCTCTGCGCCTGCTCCAAGGCAAATTGCCCGCGAAGCGAATCGGCAGAACGGCCGAAGATCCTTTTGCCGCTCTAGCGCGCCGGGTTCTGCCGGTCGCTTTTTTCCGTTTCCCGATAAACCGCAAAACGCCAAGGGCGGGAAAAAATTATCAGACGAAAAAAGCGCGATTTCTTCGGCCGGACGGCTAGAAGACGGGCGCAGTCAGTTGTTTATAAGTCGGAGCGAGCACCCTTTTTCATCCTCCGCTCAATCAAAACCACCGGTTGAACCGGTGGTTTTGATATACTCTATACGGGAAAACTGCCGGCTGCCCCGTCAACGGGTGCCGTATATCTCATAGCTCATAGCTTCTTATTGCCCTGCTCCCCTGTAAAACAGCTTTCTCTTATCCCTTTGCAGCTTTCATCGATGATTGTCTTATTATTTTTATCTCTTCTCCGGTAAAACCGGGGGAGTTATCAAGCGAATGTGTTATAAAAAGAAAAGCACGCGATCGAGGCGTGGTTAAAAAAAGTCTTTGCCGATGCACAAAAAAAGAAGGAAAAGCAAGGAGAGAAAAGGAAAAAGAGCAATTAAGAAAGCGGAGCAGGACAAAGGAGAAGAAAGGAAAACGCAGAAAAGACCCGTTTACGGGCAGCAAGTTACAAATGCGTGACTGGCAGGTCAATCATAAGCGCACTTGTGCGCCGCCTGTTTCGATTAGGGCTATGCCCGAAAATGTAATACCACCCGCCTTGCGGGTGGATTATTATTCCGTATAAAGAAAGCCGAAAAGCCTTCGCTTTCCGGCAAAATTCTATTCCACCTCCGTGATTTCCTGTCCGAACCGATAATTGACCGTGTTCATCTTTTCCATCCAGGCGCGCGTTTTCAGCGTCTCGAACGGACCCGTGCCGTAGCCGCCGCCGATATCGTTGTTCCACAGCCACTCGGGCGTCGGCCAGAAACAGACCTTGGGGCGGACTGCCCGGTAAAAGCGCTCGGTCACGCCCTGCTGACCGTGATGCGCCATCTGCACGACGTTGCACCGGATTTCGTTCGGGAACTCCTTTAAGATCTTCTCTTCCGCGCGCCAATCCATGTCGCCCAGAAACAGAATGCTCTCTCCGCGTGTGTCCACGCGGTAAACCACGCTGGAAGGGTTCAGCGTTTCTCCCACGGCGCTGCCGTCCGACAGGGGCAGAACGCGGAAATGCCCCGCCGCGATCGCCTTTCCCTTTTCCGGGCGGACGACGGGAACGCCGCGCGCCGCGATCGCCCGCTCGAGGTCGGCGACCCGCGCCTTGCGGTTTTCGTTCCGCTCCACCCGTTCGATGTAATCCAGGGGCGGGAACCGATAGACGATCGAGCCGACCGCGATCTTCCCGCGCTCCAATGTCTCGATCAGCCCTTCGATGTGATCAAAATGCCCGTGCGTCAGAAACCACATATCCACCCTGCCGCCCAGCGAAAGCAGGAGGGTTTCCAGCTCGTCCGCTTCCGCCTGCGTACCGCTGTCCACCGCGATGACGTCTCCCTCTCCCGCGAGCACGAATCCCATGCACTGGAGGGGCGTCACCGAAGGCAGCATGTAAAGTTTGTCGCCGTTAAATAATTTTTCCATTTTCAAAACGCTCCTTATAACGGCATCCCCGCGCTTCTAAAAGCGGCGGGGATGAACGTCACTTTTTCCTGATCTCCACTTTGCCGTCGGCAAAGGGAATTGTAACGGCGATTCTGCCGTTCTCCTCGGTATAATCGACCGTTTTCCCCGCATACTCCACGGTAAACGCGAAATCCGGCCGCGCGAGGAGCACCTTTACGCTTTTATCCGATGTCTCCTTTATGTTGGACAGCTGGACGAAATATTTTCCAACGGAGAGATCGTACAGGACGCCGCCGAACATGAGATTCTCCATTCGCCAATAGTCGAGCGCCGCCGGGAAATTGGGTTCCACCGTCAGCGTGCCGTCCGGTCGGGGATCCAGCCCGAAAAACGCATCCGGCACGCTTGTCAGAAGCAGCGCGGCCTCCAGAAATTCGCAGTCGATGCCGATCGGCCCCTCGTTGTCGCCGTCCGCGACGCCGTCTCCGTCCTTATCGTAATTGCCCTGCATGCCGATGCCGAGTTGGTTGAAATACGCCCGGTAAAATTCCGTTCCCGTGCCGCCCGCTTCGCGCACTTTCAGATAAAACGCCTCGATTCCCTTCAGCCGTTCAAACGCGTTGTCCGCGCCCAGAACGCGGGAACGCGCCGTCAGATCATAGTAGCTGGTCTGCATCACCGCGCCGCCGTCGCGCACGCCCACTTCCCAGTGAGACGCCTGCCCGACCGCCCAGATCCCGTCCGTGGCATTGTGTTTGGTGGTGAAGCGGGGCGCGAATTCATATTTGTAGATATCCGCTCCCGCGGAATCGTCCCCTTCGATTTCGCGCGCGCCCGAAACCCACTCCATGATCTTTTCCGCCTGTTCCGCCGACGCGATGCCGTCCGTCACAGTCTGCAGATTGAACATCAGAAAACCGTAATCCATCTTGCGGTCGGTGACGCCTTCTCCGTCCGCGGTGTCGTAGTACCCCGCGAAGAAACGCCCCTTCTCCTCGTCCCAGAAGACAGAGCGCATGCGCTCTTCGCACAGCGCGATCTTTTCCCGCAGGCTCTCCGCCGTCTCTTCATAGCGGACGACGGTCTTCATATCCTTTCCCAGAACGGTGACCGCGGGAACTTCCACCCCGCACGCCTCCGCCATTTCCTCCAGATAAAGCATGCCGACGAGCGCCTGATGAAAGGAGAGATTCGCGTATAAATTGACGTTGGGGAAGGAAATCGCATCCCAGAACCCGTCGCCGATCCCCACGCCGGTCGCAGCCGTTCCGCCGTTGAAGTGACCGACGAGATAGCGGTTGTCGATCAGCCCGGAGGCGCCGTCCAGGCAGGTGAGGTAAAACTGCATCGCGCCGCGCGCGACGGGCAGCACTTCCGCCAGCAGCGCCCTGTCCTGCGTGTAGGAAAGATAATGCTTCGCCGCGGATATGTACTGTCCGCAGTTATCCGAAAAGCGGTCGTCGAAATCCCCGCGGATGAAGTTAAAATCCAGCTTCCCGCGGAACGTACTGCCCTCTTTCGCTTTCAGCACGAATTTCAGGCGGGTGATCATGTTCGGCACGGAGACGTTTCTCCCCCACTTTTCATTCAGGAACATATTGAGGAAAGTCCCCTGCCAGGTTCCCTCCGCCTCTTCGAACGAAGGCGCGACGGAGGCGTACTCCGAATAGCGGACGCATTGATCCGCCGGCCAGTTCTCCCCGTCCCGTTCCGTCTGGAAATAGACGTAGAGATCGTCGAGCGCGGAAGCGTCCCCTTCCGTCAGCTCCAGCTTCCACGAAAAATGCAGGAAGGGATTATAAAAGGCGTTCGTGCCCTTGCCGTCGCGGATCAGGGGAGAAAGCAGGACGATCTCGTCCGCCGCGGAAGAAGTCTCCGCTCTGAGATAGTGCTCAATCCCGCTGCCGTCGAACGTGACGGTGGAAGGCGCGTCATACGTGGAGAGAACCGTGCCCGATTCCCCCGTCCATCCGTTCACGCCCTTGGAAAACTCCTCGCCGAAGCTGTTCTTGTTGTTGTGCGTATAATTGGGAAATGCCCAGCCCTGCCCCCAGTCGGAAGCGGTCACGCCCGCGGATGTCGAGATATATCCCTGGCGGTCCTGCACGGACATATAGTCCAGCCGCAGCCAGTCTTCCACCCAGCGGTTGGTGGCGTAGTGATCGGTGAGATTTTCGGGAGAAGCATCCCAGAAGCTGCCGATCATCGCTTCCCATTCCTTCCACACGGGCTGTCCCGCACCGACCGGGAACGAATGGATGCGGAATTCGTTATAACGCATGTGCCGGACAAAAAACTCGTTCAGAAATGCGTCCAGCGTGTTATCCGAGCTGTAAAAATGCAGCAAATTATCATAAGAAACGTGCGCGGCCTCATACTCGTACAGGGGCTCCGACGGCGCGCAGGCGCCGAACATCAGCGCCGCGCTGAGCACCACGGGCAAAATGCGTTTGATCCCTCTCATCTCTCCTCCTCGTTACGCGCGCTTTTCCAGCTCCACGATATTGTCGTTCGACGCGCCCGCCGCATGCAGCTGCGCGAAGAAATCCCGCGTGAAGTTGACATAGCCAAGTTTCAGGTAATACGTATAGCCGAACGGCTCGTAATTCGGCATGGTAAACACGCCCAGCGGCGCCGTGTATGTGCAGGCTCCCGCCTGGGCGGGAATGACGCCGATGTCGCCGATATCCACCGAATACGCGTTTCTGCCGACCAGCATCGTCTCCACGTCCGGCACGTAGAGCCCTACGCCCCAGTCGTCCTCGTTCAACCAGGCGATCCAGTTCTCGGTCGCCCGGAAGCGGTTGTCCTTGCCCGCATTTGCCCAGAAGCCCAGATTGTCGATGGTCTCGTAGCTCTCTTCCATCCACGGCCGGTCGCCGCGGTAAGTGGCCAGCCGGCCCAGCGGCGTGATCCCGTAAAAGGCGGGGAGCTCCTGATCGCGTTTGTGGTCATGCACATAGCCCGAGAAATCGATCATCCGGTTGTCCACTTCGATGTATTCGCCGTGCACGCTGTCTTCGAGCAGGCGGTACGTGTTTTCCATATAGAAAGGCGTCAGGCTGCCGTTTTTCGCCCAGTCCATGGGGCGGGATTTGATATAGATCGTGTTTTCCGTCGACTGAACGTCGATCAGGCGGGAGAAATTTTCGTATCGATCCCCCCCCTGTACGGGGTTGTAGGGCCATTGCACCGCCGGGGTCGCGCTGTTGCCGTCGTGATCGAAGTATCCGCATATATAGTCGTCTTTCGGTTCGGCGATGGAGTCCCCCCGCGTACCGTAAAAGGACTGCTGCACCAAACGCCCGGTATCGTGCGCGTTGATGAGGTTGACGTCGTCCTGGAGATACACGGTCTCTCTTGCCCGGTCTCCCACGTATCCGTTGTTTTGCAGATCCGCCGAGAAGCTGATGTTCTCATTGACGGAAGAGAGCCAGTTGATCGCTCCGCCCGACTTGAGCGTAATGCCGAGTTTCACATAAGAGCCCTGCAGAAAGAGCTGCATGTTCTCTTCCAGCGCGGAGGGATCTTGAAAATCCACCAGGGAAAAATCCACCGCGTGTTCCGCGATCTCCATCTTATTGAGGCGGAACGCGCCGCCCGTGTTTCCCACGCATCGGAATTCGATCCTGCTCAGCGTCTTGTCATAGAGATACTCGCCGTAATAGTCGATGATCTGGCGGAATTCGCTGTCTTCCGGCGCGAGATAGAAGCGCTCTTCAAAGCCATTTTCAGGATTCCCCTGCTCTGCGAAGTAAAACGTGGAATCCAGCCCGCAGGCAGATTCGTAATCCAGCAGAATGTAGTTGTTCGCTCCTATATCTTCATTGATTTCCAGCGTATACGTCTCTCCCAAAGCGAATTCCTTTTCCGCGCCCTCCGTCCAGAGATCGGAAAACACGGCGTCCGGGACGGGAATTTTCGGCGTTTCTTCGCCGGGGCCGCAGGCGGCGGCGCTCGAGAGCGCAAAGACGCAGCCCACAGCCACGCTGATCCATTGTTTCAGCTTCATGATTACCTTCCTTTTTATCCTTTGAGCCCGCCGATCTTGATGCCGCCGATCATTTGTTTCTGGAAGCACAAAAACAGCAGGAG
Source organism: uncultured Eubacteriales bacterium (assembly GCA_900543915.1). GTDB lineage: Bacteria > Bacillota > Clostridia > Christensenellales > Borkfalkiaceae > UMGS621. Next base: position 7,333 of record UQTB01000010.1, read on the forward strand.
CGGGACCAGGGAGACGACCACGCACATCGCCATCAGCTGGTTCTGCATGTTGGAGGACTCTCCCGTATTTTTCACATAATTGAAATAAAACGCCAAAGCGATCGTAAACTGACTCTCGTTTTCGCCGAGATAGAGGAGCGGTCCCTGGAAATCCATCCAAAGCCCCATTGCCATGCCGATCGCCATGTATAAAAACACGTTGAAGCAAAGCGGGAAGACGATGCGGAAAAAGATCTGATACTCGTTCGCGCCGTCAATGCGCGCGGCGTTGTCCATATCCTTGGGAATACCGCGCATGAACTGAATCACCAGAAAGATGTTCAGCGCGCCGCCGCCCCAGAAGGCGCCGATCCACTGGGAGGAGAGATTCCCCACCAGCCCGAACTGCGAATAGAGGAAATACTGCGGGACCATCAGCACGGCGCTGGGCAGCAGCACGGTGGACATGATGAACCCGAACATGAATTTTTTCCCCTTGAAGCGGTGCCGCGCCAAAGGATACGCGCAGAAGCACGCGGAGAACGGCGCGAAGAAGCCGTTGATCAGCACGACCTGCAGCGTATTTAAAATATACTTCCAGTACGCTCCCACGATCGAATAATTCGAGATCTGAAAATTCCGCGGGAAAAAGTGCGGATCTCCCACCAGGAGCTCTCCGGCCGTCATCAGGCTCTTGTTCACCATAAACAGATACGGGAACATGAAAAATACGATCAGAATGACCGCCACCGCGTATTTGGCGGCGAGATAGCCGGCGCGCCTCTTTTTGGCCTGTTTTTTGGACAGGGCGCGTTCCTGTTCGGGCGTAAGCTGTAAATTCATCTCTTGTTTCATCAGGAATCCTCCCCGTACTGCACCCATCCGCCCAGCTTGAACATCAGAAGCGTCAAAAGCCCGATGATCAGAAATAAAATCCACGACATCGCGCAGGCGAGCCCCTGCGTGCCGCCCGGCTCGGAGACCGAATCAAAGGCGATCCGATAGATGCGGACCACGATGAAATTCAGGGAGTCATCCACACCCGCTCCGTAGTTCGCATAGGTGCCGAAAATCTGCAGCCCTCCGATCATGGAAGTGACCGCGTTGTAGAACAAAATAGGCGTAGACATGGGCAGAGTGATGTGGAACAGACTGCTGAAGTAGCCCGCGCCGTCGATTTTTGCCGCCTCGTAGAGGTCGGGAGAAATGTTGCCGAACGCGGCCAGCCACATGATCATGCCGCCGCCAAGCCCCCAGAGCCCGGTGAACAGCAGCGTCGGGAGGGAACTTTCCCCCTGAGAGAAAAAGGGCAGCGGTTTTCCGCCCAGATTCATGATCCAGGTATTGATCAGCCCGTTCATCGACAGGTCGGAGACGTTCGCGGCGAACGCGTCCGTCCAGATAAATCCCGCCGCGATGCCCGGAATGATACAGGGAAGATAACACAACACGCGGATCACGCGGATCCCGGGGATCTCGCTCTTCAAAAAGAGCGCCAGAATATAGGAGAGCGTGAGCGAGATCGCAAGGCTTCCCAGCACATAGAGAAAGGTGACCTTCATGGAATGGAAAAAGGCTTCTCCCCAGTCCCCGATCTCAAACGAAAAGATGGATCTGAAATTGAAGAACCCGAATTTCGTGATAAACGCGCCGTTAAAATCCGAAAAAGCGTAGATTGCGGACATGACGATGGGATACAGCGTGAATACGAGGATCCCGATGATCACGGGGAGCAGAAAGGAGTAGCTCACCAGATTCTTTTTCAGATTGTTCCGCCGGTACTGTTTTATAAATTCGGCGGATTTTTCCGTTCTGAACTGCGTCTTCATTTCGTTGCGCTCTGTATAATGCGGTTGATTGCCTTTTCTCCTTCAGAGAATTCCTCTTTGATCGCATCTTCATAGTTGCTGTCGGACGTATTGAGGCACGCTTCCAATACTTTGGTCATCCGCGTGGAAACGCTCTGGCGCGCCTGCAGTTTCGAGATGTTCTTCTTGAAATCCTGCAGCGTGCAGGCAGATTCGTCCCACTGATAGATGAACGCGTCCTGATTGAAATTCACCAGTCCCTGCACCTCGGCGGCGGAGGGATTTCTCCACACCGCGTCCGCCTTCGTCAGCAGATTCTTGTTGGAGGGAATGCCGTTTCCGGAATCGCAGAAGGCGTTCTGCCCCGCTTCGCTGGCCATGAATTTCAAAAAGAGCCAGGCCTCCGTCGGATGCTGCGCGTAGCGGTACATGGCGTATCCGCTGCAGCCCGAGCCGATCGCGTAATTATCGTCATTTCCCACGCTGGGCATGGGCGCGACGCCCAGATCTTCGGGCTTGACCGCGAGCAGATTGGAATTGGAGCGGTCGATCAGGTTGGTTAAAACCGAGCGCGTCTCGATGCAGAGCACGGTCATCTGATTGGTAAACTGCGCGTGCATGGAAGATCCCGTACCGAACGTGAGCTTATCTTTGATGAGCTCTCTCAGATAGGTCGCCGCCGCGATGTTTTCCTCGTTGTTGAAGTCAACTTCCCCGTTCTCGTTCACGACCGAACCGCCGAAGGACTTGAGCGTGGGCCAGCAGAGAGAGCCCCAGGCCCAGACCGCGTCCAGCGCGCGCACGCCGTTGTAGGCGCGGTTGTTTTCGGGGTTGATCTCGTCGTCCCCCATCTTTTCAAACGCCGCGCGGATATCCCTGAGCAGCTGATCGAATTCATCGTGCGTGAGCGCCCGGTCGGAGGGGATGCGGCTCTCCGGAATGCCAGCGAGATTCAGCAGCTTTCTGTTGTAGTACATGACGAACTGGTTGTAGTCGCGGGGATACATGTAAGTGCTCTCACCCAGCATACTGTCTTCCAGCATACTGGAGACGAACGTATCCTGCGCGGAAAAACCGCTGTCCCGCTCGTCGAAATAGTTGACGGGCATCAGCATTCTCTTGTCCACCCAATCCGCAAGAATTTCGTTGGTCGTCCAGATGATGTCCGGCATGGTATCGAACCGCTGCGAGTTGTACGCCGTCGAATGCCGCATTTCGATCAGGCGCTGATAGTTACTCGTCACCGTCGGCATCTTTGTGATCTCAATGTTGGGATAGGCCTCCTGAAACGCGCTTAAAAACGCTTCCATGATCTTGACCTCGGAAGGGCTGTCTTCATAATAGACGGACAGGCTGCCCTCGTAGTCGTTGCCGGCATCGAGATCCACGCCGTCTATGATCTTCATGACCTCTTCTCTTTCCTCATCATCGGTAAGGGGGTTTTCCACTCGGACGCACCCCGCGCCGAACAGCATGCTGACCGAAAGGATCAGCGAAAGAAAAATTCCGATTGATTTTCTCATTTTGTTTACCTCGCGTTATTTACTGCGGCGCTTCCGGATGAACGCGCCGGCACCCGACAGAAGGGCGAACGCCGCCGCGGATCCCGCGCTCAACGCGCTCCCGCAGCCGGCTTCTTCCCCTCCGATTTTTTGCGTACTGACTCTGATGACCGTATCCTTTCCCCATTCGGGCAGATCGATCGCATAGACGTCCGTCTCCCCGTATAACAGCGAATAGGGTACCTCCGCCCCGTTCGCGGTAACGCCCGCTATCTCATAGCCTTCCTTCGCGGAAATCGGGAGAGAGACCGCCATCCCGTTGACGGAAAGCGCGCCGATCACGGCGTTTCCGTCGCCTTCCGCCGTGATCTCGCCGCGTTCCTGCGTAAAATTCAGATCCACGGAGATCCGCTGGCCGAGCGATCCCGTCGTTCCGATCGCCGGATACACATAGCCGGTCGGATAATCCGCCCGCGTCGCGGGAGAGGTCGCCACGATCTTATCGCCCGCCTTGAACGAAGTTCCCTCGTCGGTGATCTCCACCGTGAGAGAAATCAGCCTGTTATCGTCTGCAAACAGCGCCGAAAAATCTGCGCCCGCATTGGGATAAACCGTCGTCACGGAGGACACGTATCCGCCGAAACTCGTCCCGTTCTGGAACGCCTGCGGCGTGCCGTTCGTCCCCAGGTTGAACATGATCACGCTTCCGGCGCCCGCGTTTGCCCAGGGGCCGGTGTTGCCCGCCTGCGCGAGCGTCACCGCCGGATAGAGGGAAAACAGGAACCAGGCGGTGTTCCCCTCCGGGGTTACGTTTTTGAAATTAAAATCGACCGTGAAGGGCTTTTCCACGCTCAGCCCACGCCCGTAGACGGCGTATTCCGCGCCCGAAAAAGCAAACGAAGCCTCGCCCGTTTCCTCATCCGTATAGGAATTGGTGACGTACTGACTGTTGGTCACCGCGTGGTCGTCCACGGGTTCCCCGGCGTAAACGACGCCGGACTGGATATCCCAGCCGAATCCGTTGTAAACGAAATAGCGCTCGGATTCGGAGAGCTTGCCGTACAGCGTGAGATCGGCGTCTGCCGGCGCGTCAAATTCATATACCTCCGTCCGCGCGGCGTCTTTATACCAGGTAAGAGAGAGATTATTCGCAATCAGCTTATATCCCTCTTCCATTCCGTACACGGATTGCCCGCGCACGTCCGTGATATACTGCTCGATCGGAAATTCTCCCGCGTCGATCTCCTTCACGACGTCCAGGAAAAACGGCACCCGATAGGTCACTTTCACTTTATCCGCCGCGTACGCCGAGGAAAGCGCGCCCGAGAGAACCGCCGCCGCTGCGATCACGGCGGCAAAGCCGAGTTTCTTTTTCATAACGCCTCCGTCAGATATAATCGATGTAATCCGCCCCGAACAGCGAATAGAGGAGCGTCTGCGCGTAGATCCGCATCATAAAATCGTTGGGATGATTGACGTTGTTCGCCGTGCAGTCGTAAAAGCGCTTGTGCTCGTATACCGAAAGAACGGTGTTGAGCGTCGTGGAGAGCCCCACGTTTTCGTACTCCTCGGTCAGTTCGGCGAGCGCCTCCTGATATGCCTCGTAGTCCTTGTTGTAAAAGCCCGTTTCGGGATTGGCGATCATGCCGGAGACGAGCATGATCTCGATCTCCGGATTTTTCTCGCGCACTTTGACGATCATCTCTTCGATGTTATCTTTGAACTGACCGGAGCCGTAGGCCTGATCGTTCATGCCGTAGGCGATAAACAGCAGGTCCGCCGTCTCGTTTCCGTCGAACGCGTTGAGCACGCGCCTGGAGAAATGCTCTCCCTTTTCGTCCGGAACAATGTCGTCGATCGCGGCAAGCCCGGTCAGGCGGTCGATTCCCCAGTTGGAATCCGTGCCGCCCACCGCGTTGTTTTTAAAGACGATCTCCGCCTCCGGATAGCGCGCGGCCATATACGACTTTACCATATTCGCATACGACTCCGCGTACGGCTTGATGCTGATATACTCGCTGGAATTCGCCCCGACCGTGATGGAATCGCCGTAAAAGAGCACTTTGATCGACTCGCCGTTCTCCAGCTTTTCCATGGTCTTGGGGAACTTCTCCGTCTCGACGCGGGGCAGCACCCATTCGATGGTATTGCTGTGCGTATACGTCACGGCCACCTGCTGGCGGCTGATGGTAGCGCCTTCGTCCACGTAGAGATATTTTCCCCCGTTCGGCAGCTCGGGCAGGACCGTGACCGCGATCTGCGGATTGATCGGTACGTCGCCGTAGAGCTGGCTCATGGAAAGGGAGGGAATGCCGCTCTTGTAAGCCAGCGCAATGGAATCCTCGTCGACGAGATAATCCGTTCCTTCCTCGTAGGTCGTTTCCAGGTCGTAAGACTTCACGGAAAGGATCTCGTCCGGCACGTAAAGGAGGGGCGCGAAATTGTCGCCCGCAAACCAGATGGTCTCGTTGTAGACGGTGTTCCCCTCCCACAGCGGATAGAGATAGGTCTCCAGATCGTACCGGTCGTACGTCATTCCGCTGTTGTCTTTGAGCGGTTCGGAGGGCTTTTCTTCGGGCGTGCACGCGGCGAACGAAATCAGACAGCACGCGCACAGAATCAGCGCGACGGCGCGTTTCATTTTCCGAAATTCAAACATTATTCACCCTGATTCGTATATGTTCCGAGCGGAGCGAATTCAATGCTCTTGAAGAGCACGTCGTTCCCCGTGAAGTTGCTTTTCAGTCCCTGCGACTGCTCATCCCATTTCAGCGTTTCCCAGCGCGGCGTGCAGAGCATGTGCGCTCCCTGCCATTCTTTCATATAGCCGAGGGGAATTTTATTTCCCTTTTCATCCAGCTTATAGGCGCCGGTCACCGGATCGATTTCGTATGCCATGAATTCGATTCCGTCAAAGAGATTAAAGTAGACGGTATCCCATGTGCCCTCTTCCATGTTGGACTTAATCTCGATATCGATCGCGTTTCTCCAGCCGCCGTTGACGCTGACCGCGGTCCCCATGGAGGGGCCGGCCGGCAGGGGCGAGTACCAAAAGCCCTTGTCGCCCCCGTTTTCATCGAAGCCCTGATGATAGGCGACGACGTAGAAGAAGCGGATATGCGTCGCGGGGCCGAGATTGCAGTAGGTGATCGCCATCTCGTCCGCAAAGCGGTTTTCGTAGTTCGCCTGATCGACCATCCACTCGTTGAAGTTGTTGATGTAAATATAAGAGGAGTTCAGGCAGCGCGCAAAATGGACTTTGACGTAGGCATCGTCTCCCTCGCCGACCAGCTCGATCGTGGTGTCGTCGCCCGAGGCCTTACCATTGGCGTCTCCGTAGTTGATGGAAGCGTTTTTCAGAATGGAAGGCGTGATGAAGATGCCCTGCGCGATCTTCGCATACAGCGTCAGATCGGACGTGACGGGAGTGGAAAAATTATAGGGACTCCCGCTGAAATCGGCAGACGTATACCAGCCGAGGATCTTTTTTGCGCCCGCGGACGAGCTCTTGTCGGGCGCGGTATCGCCGGGGAGCACCGTCTCTTCGGACTTGGACGCCTCAATGTAGTACGTCACGGTGTGGCAGGGAACCCAGTGCGCGTAGAGCGTCATGCTCTTCGTGACGGGCACGCTTTCGTCGAACGGCTGCGTGCACGCCTTATCCAGGCACCATTCCAGAAAGCCCAGTTTCTGGGGATTGACCGCGGAGGACTTCACGGAAGCGCCGGAGACCTTGACCGCCGTGCCGGGCTCCACCGAGATGTCTCTCGGCTTGGTAATATCGTCTTCAAACAGGCCGGTTCCGTCCAGGTTGAAATCGAAGGTGATGACGGCTTTCCCGTCTACCAGACCGTTGTCGTTGCAAGCGGCCAGCCCCAGCGGCAGCACGAGTGCCAGCGCGAGAATCAGCGCGATTGTCTTGCTCAAATGTTTCATGATGTTTCCTCCAAATAATTTTCTTATAGTTTCATTCCGGATGCGAAATCGCCGCTCTGGAAATGCTTTAAACTGCTCGCCGTCGTGATGATGAGGGGAACCGAGCACAGCACGTACATCGCGTACATTGCCCCGCGCTGGGAGAGATTCAAGAGCCCCGATTCGTTGCGGATCACGGGCATCAGCGTCTTTTTCACGTCCGATGAGATGACCAGCCCCGGCCACAGATAATCGTTATACTGCGCCGAGAACGTCCCGACGAAATTCAGAATGAGAATGGGGAACGCCAGGGGCAGCACCAGGTTGATGAAGATATTGACGTCGTTTGCGCCGTCGATCTTCGCGCTCTCGAACACGGACGCGGGCTGCTGCACGAAAAACGTGCGGAACAGGAAGAGCGCGCCCGCCTGACCGCCGCCGACGACGGGCAGCCAGATCGCGAAATAGCTGTTCATGAGCCCCACGTCGCTGATGAAAGAATACAGCACGGGCATGCCCATGATCGAGGGGACCAACAGGATAAAGATATAAATCTTGAACAGAAATTCCCGCCCGAAAAACTGCTTCCGGGAGAAAATGTACGCCATCACCGCGCCCAGCATCATGTTGACGAACGCGCCGACAAAGGCGACCAGAATGCTGTTTAACATGGGCCGCCAGATCGTCCAAAAAGCGACGGAGAAATTTTCCGTGATCGCCTCCCACGAAATGGCGAAAGAGAAGATGTTTTCCTGCACCGCGGGGTGCGGTTTCAGGCTGTTCAGAATGGTCACGTACAGCGGGATCAGGCTGAAGATAAGGGACAGCGTGACCCAGACGACGGAGAAGATCTGAACGCCGATGCGATCGGTCTGACGGATTCTCGCTTTCTTCATGTCACACCTCCCAGTCCTCGGTCTGAATTTTCATATTCAGAACGGTGACGACGATGAGGATCAGGAACATCAGCGTCGCATAGGCGGACGACAGGCCGTAGTTGCCGTCCATCAGATTGTTGTACATCAGGAGAATGGGAATCTGCGTTCCCGTGGTGATGCTTCCGCCCGTCGTCATCAGAACGCGCCCGAAATTCTGAACGGACTGAATGAACGAGAGCACGAACACGTACTTGATCTGCGAGGAGATCATCGGCAAATCGATCATCCCGAGCCGCTTGAACAGCGGGCAGCCGTCCAGCTCCGCCGCCTCGTAATAGGAGGAAGGCACGTTCATCAGCGCGCCGTAAAAGACGAGATACGACCCCACGAAGGGGAAGCCCATCATGATCAGGGAGGGCATCGCGTGGTCCTGCAGAAACAGAATCGGGACATATTCCTCCACGCTCTGCCCGGACAGCACGCGGATCAGCAGGTTCAGCACCCCTTCCGCCCCGTAAATACCGTCCTTCCAGATCAGAAGGTTCGCGATTCCCGGCAGAACGGTCGGGAGAAAGAGCATGACCCGCGCAAACGTGCTGTACCGCTTGCTGCGCATGAACGCCAGGCACAGCGCGAAGATGATCGGCGGCAGAAGCGCGGTGACGATATCCGCGAGCAGAAAGACCAGCATGTTGCGGAAGGCGATGAGGTTCGCCTCGTTCGTGAAGATCTTGATATAGTTCTCGAAATTGTTGAAGTGCATGGTCGGGTTTTCGCGGGTGTAGTCGAAAAAGGACAGCACCATGGACGAAATGCCCGGATAGTAACAGAACAGAATGAGCAGCGCGAGGGAGCCCAGGATGATGAGATACGTCACCCAGTTGCGGAGCATCCCGAGCACCGTTTTCCTGAATTTCACGATAAAGTTTTTCCGGAACGCGCACAGCGCCGCAAACAGCGCGACGATCAGAAAGACTGCCGCGAGCACGATCAGCGCGGTCCCGCCCGCCGTCAGCGCGTCCTTGTTGCCGAGCGTGCCGACGTCCACGGAAAGGAGCTCTTTATAGTCCGGGTTATCTTTATCATTGCCCGAACAGATCACCAGCAGGCGGTCGCCGTGCGCGGGAACCACCATGCCGGAAATATAGAACGCGGTCTCCGCCTGGTATCTGAGATTTCCGCTCTCCGCGTCAAACGCGCTCACCGTGGAGACGTTGTCGTACGCAATGTACACGGTACCGCTCTCGGGGTGGAACGCCATCGCGCCCGAGGCAGGCGTGCTCGGAAGCTGCCTGTTGCGCTCTGTCACGACCTGTAAATTGAGATCCAGCGTGGCGAACGTCCCCTCGCTGCTTGCAACGTAGAAGCGCCCGTTTTCGCTGTCAAACGCGGCGGAACGCGCGCGGATCTGCTCGGTGAGCCCGGTCGTCATGTACTTTTCCGCGTCGTACCGTTCGCCCGGCAGAAGGAGCGAGCCCCCCTGCGAGGTCGCGCCGAGCGCGATGAGCCGCTCCTGGGAGTTCATGGAGAAGTCCTTGTCCATGCGGTGGTTCTGTCCCTCTCCTGTGATGACGTAGACGTAATTTTCGTCCGCGAACATCCCGACGATGTTTCCCGAGCTGACCAGCGTAAACTTGTAATTTTCGCCCTCATTGAGGCAGGTATACATGTGCCCGGTCGCGGCGGGTTCCCCCGCAATATCGTCGATATCGTATTTTAAAAACTGCGTGTAGCGCCCCATGGCGGCGGCAAAATAGAGATATTCGCCGTCCGTCGTCATGGTCTGATAGCCGCCCTCGAAGGAGCGGATCCGCTCGCAGTTCAGGGTTTCCCCCTCGTCCGCGATCCGGTAAAAATGATTGTCTCCGTCCAGCAGATACACGTCGCTCAGCAGCGGATGGGAGACGATGGAACGGACGGACGCCCCGCTCGGGAGCGTAAAGGAAGCCGTTTCCTCCCCCGCGCCGTTCATCTTGACGAAATTTCCCGCGCTGTCGCCGTAATACCAGCTGTCGTCCCGATACGACCGGGCGACGCGGGTAATCGTGCCTTCTTTCGCGCCGATGACCGCGTTGGAAGGGGTCTTTGCGAACAGCACGCCGCCCACCGCCCCGAGGGCGGCGGCAAGCGCGATCGCAGCCGCCAGCACGATCAGCGCAATTTTCTTTCCTTTCATCCCTTCTTCCCTGTCTTAAACGATGTTTGTTCCCGGTTCCTTCCAGCTGTCGGATTTCCAGTTGAAGGACGCGCACAGTACGCCGTATCCCTCGCGGACGGCGCCGTCCCAGTTGTTCTGGAAGTCCTTTATCGCCTCGTCCGCCGAAGCATAGGTCTTTGTCTTGAGTAAGTTCTGCACGACTTCCAGGTGCTTCGCGCGGCTGTCCGACGTGCCGTTGATGTGATAGATAAAGTTATTGTTGTACCAGTTGACGTCGCACAGGCCGTTGAACGCGATCTTGTCGCTCTCGAAAAAGGTCTTCCAGCTTTCCGGAACGACGAAATTCAGAACGGTGGAGAGCCCGTTCGGCGCGATGGACTTTTCCTGCAGTGCCTTATAGTAGACGGACTGCCCGTACGGCGACATAAAGAACTTCAGAAAATCGATGGAAAGTTCATCCTGCGCGGCGTCGCTCCTGTGATACATCACGGAGAGATAACCGCCGTTGCCGCCCACGTCCCGCACGAAATCCGTCGTGACGTGTTTTTCTTCATGCGCGCAGGTCATCGCGGGATAATCGAAGAAATCGATGTCGAAATCATAGTCTTCCAGACCGAACGTGAGGCCGAAGCCGGTGTAGTCCAATAAAATGACGGGTTTCGTCTTTTCCGTCTGCTTCGCCGTCATGAACCGGTCTCGGACGGTATCGAAAGAGATCTGCGAGAAATCGAAGGGCAGATACTCTCTGAGTTTGTAGATATTTTCGATAAAGCACGCGAATTTATCGCTTTTTGCCCCCACGTAACTGAGGTTCTTGCCCTGGTTGTATTCGTTATTCTCATCCAGCAGCGAATTCCAAAACCGCGTATACGAGGGATTGTAGCCGGGGTCGGATTCGGGCTGAGGATCGTTCAGCGAAAATTCAAAGGGAAACGCGCTGGACGAGTAGACGTTATCCCCCTCCTGCACGTTGATGTTGGGGTACATATCCCGGTAATACTGGTCGCCGTAAACGCGGAACAACCAGGCGAACTGGGAAGCGTTGACCGAAGCCTCGTCCCCCGCGAGCCCGAGCGGATTGGTATATCCCGCCTTTTTGAGCGCCGCGCAGAGGCTGAGCAGGTCGTCCCACGTCTTCGGCATATCCGCTTCGCCCTCCGCGTTCAGGTAGCCCTGCCCGACGGCGGCGTCAAACGCAGTCTTGTTGACGAACCACGCCGTGGAGAGGGATTCCGAATTCATGATGTAGCAGCTCGTGTTGTTGCCCGATTTGTCCGTGATATAGGCGTCCGTGGAAAGAACGCTCTGCCAGGTCTTGCTGCCGGCATACCAGTTGGCGCCGTAGATCTTCGGCGTGAGGTTGTAAGCGACCGCGCTCGCGTTGGAGACGCGGTTGCCCTGGAAAATATCCCAGTCGGTATTGGCGTTGACGGACTCCTGCTTGACGGCGAATTCATACGTGTCGTCGCCGTAATTCGTCAGCACGATGTCCACGCCCGTCTGAATCTTCTCGTAAGCCTTTTCCACCGCTTCCCATCCGGCATACGTGGTGCCGAATACCATGTTGACGTTCACCGTCCCCGTCAGCTGCTCGGCGGCGTCGATCGCATCCAGATCGGGATACATATCCTCCGCCAGCCCCTCGCATTCGACGAGGCGGTTGTCCGTCGGGGTGGGGGTAGGAAGCGGCACGGGCCTACTGATGCACGCCGCGCTGTTCACCCCCAATAAAATAATCAGTAAAATCGCTGCAAATTTCTTCATAATTTCCTCCTAACGCGCTTGGGAAAGCGCCTCCAGCCAGTTGCCGAGAATGATGCGCTCGCCGGCAAAGTCGTCTTCGTCGGCGTTCCAGACGGCAGGATGCGTCGTCGTCCGCCGAATGAGATTGGCGGTCTCTTCCGCTCCGATCCGTTCCTCCAGCATCGTAAAGACCTGATAATCCTCGATGCCGTCCCGCACGGATTCCAGGCGCAGGGAACCGACAGGGGTATCTTCCCCCACCTTGCCGCCCGGATACATCAGCTGTCCGTTGCCGTACGTAGTGCGGTCTCCCCACACGTTTTCACAGGCATTCCAGCCGTCGCCCGACCAGTAATTGGTGCTCCAGTACAAAAATCCCTTTACGCCGTACAGTTTCTGCTGCCAGAACAGAACGCGGTATGCGACGCCCGGCTCGGTCGTGTTCAGCGTAATGTAAGGATCGGAAGGCTGCGACGTCACATACCACCACGCTTCCGCGCCGTCCTCCTGTTCCATCTTCTTCACGCGGTCGGGATAGTCGCCGAATTTGGCGGTGATCCCCCCGATGTCTCCCTGATAAAGCATCTCCGCTCCCCTGATCGAGCCGTACTCCTCCAGCGTGGTATAGGCGATCGTCTTGGGAACCCAGATTCTGATATAGGGGCGCAGATACTCGATCCAGTCCGTCTCGCCCTGGCGGAGCCAGAGGCTGGAAAAAAACGGCGAAAGCTGGCGGTAACCGGGGAAGCATTCCTCCAGCCACTGCCCGTATTCGGCGATCCAGTTCAGCTTGTGCGACTCGTTGACGTTGGGTTCGTCCACCAGGTAAAAGTATCCTTTTTCCTTCCACGCTGCAACGGGGGACAGCTTTTCATACGCGTAAGTCATCGCGTCCCTGATCTGCCCTTCGCTCTTTCCGGATTCCCTGTTGAACTTGAACCCGAGAATGTTGAAGGAATTGACGCGCGGATTGTCCAGATATTCGTCCACCGCGGGATCGCTCAGCGCATACGGCAGATCGTACGCGTTGACGCGGTTTTCCAGAAGATAATCGTAAAGCGTCTGATAATCGTGCCCGCCCAGGCGGTTTTTATCCACCCACATCGCGGTGCGGCAGACCGTGTCTTCCGAAAGCGTAAAATCCCACACATGCAGGAAAACCGTTGCGGTCTTGACTTCCTGCCCCGCTTCGTTTAATACCGTCAGTTCGGCGGTATAGTCGCCGGACGGCGTATCGGGAGAAGTCTTCGCCTGCAGGACGAATCCGGCGGATTCCTCCGCGCGCACGGTAAAGACGGCTCCTTCTTTCACGGGAGGAATGGCGTCCGGAACGTCCTGCCGCTCCCCCTCGTAGTCCATTTCAAAGTAATATTGATAATACAGGCTGACGGGAACCGTGTCCCCCGTTTCCGAACGGAAATCGGTGGCCGAAACCGAAAAGGTCTTATCCTCCGCCCCGCTCAGAAAGAACTGGCAGTTTTCCTTTTCGTTTTTTCCCATGTAGATTTTATAAGTGTCGCGCCCGGTCGGCGTCACGTCTTGCCGGACGGTCTTGGAAAACGCATGATCGAACCAAAGGGAAAGCGCGCTGTCCTCATACGCCGCCGTCCGCTTTTCGTAGACGACGGGAACTTCGGCATACAGCTCGTAAGGCGTTTTCTGCGGCGGTTCCTCCTGTTCCCTGCACGCCGCCGCGCCGAACGCGCATACGACGGACAATAACAGAGAAAGAATTTTTTTTCCGTTCATGTAACTTCCTTTTTATTTCTCCGAATCCCCCTGCCGGGGGGCTTCTGCGATCGGGGGAGCATTTTGCCGCCCCGCAAAATGCCGTCTGTTCGGCGCCGCCGAACAGACGCGAATTGCTTTTAACAGCGGGAAAGAATCTTTCCCGCGGGGCGCAGAGACGCGCCCCGCGGGAGATTTTGTGTCAGTTGATCTGCCGGAGCTTAGAAGCCCAAAGCGATAAATACGTCATAACTAAAGGCAGAGGCGACTTCCGGCGTTCCAGCGCCTAAAACAAGACCTGCGTTGCCAAATGTCTTGAAGAAAGGAACGACAGCTCCCTTCCAATCGCTTCTTTCACAGTCACTGTTATCGAGGATTGTTCCAAACGTCTCAACGGCTTCTGTCACCAAACAATCCAAAACAAATCCAAATGCAGTCGCCGTTCCAGTCCAGGAGTTTCCGGTAAATTGCTTGAGGACCGGCAGAACTACCCATTTATTTCCGCCGCCGTTCATCATAGTACCGTCCCATTGGAAACAATCTTCCATTATCTCCACTCCTCTGGGCACGCGAATAAACGCCGCAGCATTGATATTGACATACCACCCTACAACCGTTTTATTCGTAATGCTCGACGGCAACCGCAACTGCGTGACATTGTTCATATCCACAAAATTATAGTCGCCGATGGTCTTAACATTATTATCAAGGGAGAAAGAACCTATCGCATCCTGCTTGCCCATTATAAGAGCTCCGATTCCGGTTTTGATCCAGTTCGCGATCGCGGTATTCTGATATGCTCTCGCATTGAACACCGCCGGCCCGATTTCTGTAATCGGTTTTCCGTTAAAAGTTTCAGGGATAATGAACCCTGCGACAGGTGCGCCAGCAGGATCGTTCACCGTATTGTAAAATCCGATCAGCGTATAATAGGTTCCGTCTTCGCTCAGGAGATATTCCACGCCGTTGCCGTCCTGTTCGATCTTCTTTCCGCGGTTGTAGGTGATCTTTGCATCTTTCCAGTTTTCCTCTGCGCTCTTCATCCACAGATACCAAACGTTGGAATTGCACGCGACGGAAATTTCGAGGTTCGCATTCGCATTTTTGAACGCGTCCGCCCCGCAGGATCCCGTAATCGTATCCGGGAGCGTGATCTTCGTAAGGCTGGGGCACAGGCTGAACGGCGCTCTCGTCATATCCATTTCCGCTCCGGCGGGGATATAAACCTCGGTCAGCTTCGCGCAGTTGTAGAAGCACTGCGAACCGACGTACGTTACCGTTTCAGGCAAAATCACCTTCTCGAGATTGGGGAGCCCGAAGAAGTTATAGTCGCCGACGTACTCCAGATTCGCCTCAAACACGATGGATTTCACCATTTCCAGCGCGCCCACGTTGTTGCTTGCCGTGTTCGCGATATCCAGCGCGTCCGTCGCAAGCGCGAGAACGGGTTTCTCGAGGATCGTCTCGGGGATTACCAGCTCTTCCTTCGCGATGCCGGGATATCCGGTAATGGCATAGCCTTCCCCGTACGGCTCGAAAGAGAACCCGACGAGCTTTAACTGCATGTCGGAGAACTGCTGGTTATAGAGCGCCTGATAATCGTACCCGAACGTGGGCTCTGCCTTTAAATCGACAGGGAAATTTTCCGTCAGTTTGTTCCAGGCGTCCTCCGTTCCCTGATAGTTCACCGTTTCAAGTGCCGCGCTGTTCAAAACGTATTTGAGCGCGTCCATATCCGTAAAGCTCTCGGGTATGGTGACGGAAGCGACCTTGCTCTCCGTCAGAACGTAGGGATTGCCCACAAAGCCGTCCAGCTTCTCCACTCCCTCGGGGATGTTGAAAGAAGTCAGAGCGGGGAGATCGTAAAAGGTATTCCACCCGTAGGACTCGACCGCTTTGGGCAGGCGGACTTCTTCCAGCGAATCCATCTTATACGCGAAGAAGTTGCCGATCACCTTGACCGTATCCGGAACATAGATATATTTGATTTTATTGAGCCATTCCCTCACTTCCGCGCCGTAGGAGATCGCGCTGCCGTTGAACACGCTGTCCGCGATCTCAACGACGGGTTTATCGTTATAAAACGCGGGGACGAAGAGATCGGTATCCGTGCTCACGGAGACGAATTTATCCAGCCGGTAAGCGGTTCCGCCGTCGATTTCGGTCAGCACCATATTGGCGGCGGTGGGAATCGCGCACTCGGTGTGGTTCAGCCCGTCGCAGTTAAAGTGATTGGATACGCCGCAGGTGACCGCAGTGTGATCCTGCCCCGCCTTTGCGCACTGCACGCAGTGCGCGCCGCAGGCATACGTGTCGCCGAAGTGATTTGCGGTGTTATAGTTTCCCTTTTCCGTATAACTGTCGCCGCACTTCGTGCAGGTGTACCGATACTCGGCCGACGAAATGCAGTCGCCCGCAAAGGAGACCGTCATCTCATAATGGTGGGTGCCGAGCGCCGGAAGAACCTGATCCTCTTTCTCTCCGCAGACCGTGCAGGTGCGCTGCTTCAGCCCGGGTTCCGGGCAGGTCTGCGGGGTGACCGTCGCCCAGTCGCCCCATTGGTGGCCGCCCTCGATGACCTGATACTGCTTTCTGCCGCAGCCCTCGCATTCGCGGACTCTTTTGCCGTCTTTTTCGCAGGACGCTTCTGCCGCTACGGTCCATTCGGACCATTCGTGCGCGTGCGCTTCGGGATCCGGCGTACAGCCGGCAAACCAGGTCGCGCCGACGATCAGCGTCAACAGCAATGCAATTACTTTTTTCACTTCCCTATTCTCCTTATGAATTTATTTTAAGTTTGCGCGCGCGGCGCAACTTAAGGTTTCGATCAACGCAGGCTCCGTTTGCTTCGCAAACGGAAAGAGGGACCCCTCTTTGACGCCGGACGGGACTGCCGCAGTCTTTCGCGGCGGCGCCGTCGAACGCCTGACAATCAAACGAACCGGAATTACATATTCTCCCGATCGCTCCTTTTCAATATCTTCATACAATGCGCCGAACACGCTGCCGCCGTAATCCCGCCCGCTCCGGTTCAGCGTCGTAAGACCGGAAAAAGCGGAAGCGCCCTTGAGGATTTCCGCGCCGACGACGGACAGGTCTTCCGGTATGCGCAGCCCGTGCACCCGCGCGGCGTCCGCCACGCCGGACGCAATCGCGTCGTTTGCGCAGACGACGGCAGTTATCTCCGGATGCCGTTTCAGCAGCGTATCCGCCAGCTGTTCGCCCAGCTCGTTCGCCGCAGCCTGATCCGCGTCCCCTATGAAGACGGGCAGGTCGGCGCGCTTCCAGATTTCAGCGGCGGCGCGCAGGAAGGATTCCCTCCCGGCGGCGTCCCCCGCCTCTCCCACATAGCCGACCGCACGGTGGCCGAGCCCGTAAAGGTGCGCGGCGATCTGACGGTAGCCGTCCGCTAAATCAGATTGAATATAAGATACGCCCGCTACGCGCGTGTTACGCGCGTAATCCGCAAGCACGCGGATTCCCGCATCGCGGATTTCCTCCAAAAATCCGTCCGAAACCGAAGTTTCGGAGGCGATCACGAACACGCCGTCCACGCCGCGCGAGACGATGTGGTTGACGTACTGCGAAACGCCGTCGGAAGCGTCGAAAATATAGACGATAAAGTCGCGGTTCAGAGCTTCCGCCTGCATCCCCTTGATCACTTCGAGGTGATAGAGATTCCCGATATCCTCCGTCACGACCGCGACGGAATTGGTACGGCTGCCCGCCAGGGACTGCGCAATGCGGTTGGGCGTATAGTTGAGCACCCGGGAGGCGAGCAGAACTCTCTCGCGCACTTCGGGCGAAATGCACTTTGTCCCGTTGAGAACGTAAGAGACGGTCGCTTCGGAAACTCCCGCTTCGCGCGCGACGTCCGCCCGCGTCGATCGATTCGACCTTTTCCCCTTCGGCTGCATTCTGTACTCCTTTTCTAAATGCCCAGATAATTCCCGCCTTTTTATTTACACGTATAAACAAAATTTTTTTAGAAAATTAGTTACGCGTGTAACTTCATAAATAGTATAACATAGTCATTTTTCTTTGTCAATACCTATTTTAAAAATTTTTTGTAAAAATTTTATAAAATAAATTTTACAAATATCTTTTCTGTTGATTCCTTTTCACATTCACCCGCCCAAAACCGCCTTTTTCCCCCGAAAACACGCAGAAATCGCCCCTTTTGCGCCCCTGTCTGCCGCTGAACGCCTTTGTAAAAACAGCCGCGCGCGTTTTTGTCTTCTCTGAAAAAATTGTTTTTTTGCACAAAACGTGCTATCATATAAGCGCTGCCGGCAGATTCGTGCGGCGATACCTATACCGAACCTCAGCCGAACACGCCTACGGCGCGGCATATTTTGCGTGATGCTGCGTTAAGTGGTCGCGTACATACGTCTTGTATGCCCACGCCCGCTTACCTTTCCTCCCGCTAAAATCTGCCGCGCCGTAGGTGCTTTGCATTTTTTTGCAGAGAATTTTTAGGGGAAACGCACAAAACGCTCCGAAGGCGTGCGCGGTCGCACGTCAAGGGGCATTTTGCGTGTTTACAAAAAAATATCACAAAAAAACGGTTCGTATGGGGTTCGGTACAGGTAAATTCTAATTTATAGCAAAAGGAAGAGAGATATGTGGGTTTTATTTGCTTTCGGCTCGGCTTTTTTCGCGGGGATCACGGCGATTCTCGCCAAATGCGGCATCCGGCAGACGGATTCTGCCGTCGCAACGGCGCTGCGCACGGTCGTCGTCCTCATCATGTCCGTCTTAATGGTGCTGGTCGCGGGGTCGTTCGATTTCAGCGGCATCAGCGGAAAGACCTGGCTCTTCCTGATTCTGTCCGGCGTCGCCACGGGCGCTTCCTGGCTCTGCTATTTCAGAGCGCTCCAGCGCGGGGACATCAACAAAGTGGTGCCCATCGACAAGTCCAGCACCATACTGACCATTCTGCTGGCGTTTTTGTTCTTTCAGGAACCGCTCAGCTGGATCAAATGGATCTGCGTGGCAGCCATCGCCGCCGGCACGTTTCTCATGATTGAAAAAAAGGAATCGGACGGCGCGCCGCAGACGAAATCCTGGCTGATTTACGCGCTGCTGTCCGCTCTTTTCGCCTCTCTCTCGGGCATTCTCGGGAAAATCGGCATCGACGGCGTCGAATCCAATCTCGGCACGGCGATCCGCACGGCGGTGGTTCTGGTGATGGCGTGGATCGTCGTATTTGCGGGCGGAAAGGCAAGGGAAATCCGTAAAACGCCCCGCAAAGAACTGCTGTTCATCTGCCTTTCCGGAATCGCGACGGGCGCCTCCTGGCTGTGTTACTATAAGGCGCTGCAGACCGGCGTCGCCAGCACGGTCATTGCCGTCGACAAACTGAGTATCCTTTTCACCGTGCTCTTTTCCCGTATCGTATTCAAAGAAAAGCTCTGCGCGCGTTCTCTCGCCGGGCTGATTCTCATCGTCGCAGGGACGCTCTGCATGTTACTCTGATCTTTTTTCCGAAACAGAAGCGGCCGCCGCAGGCGGGCATGCGACAGGGGGCGCGGTTTTTTCCGCGCCCCCTGTTTTTCTCCCGAAAAAGGGAATTTCAGTTCAGTTCTTCGACGGTGATTGGCTTTTCTCCGCACTCCGCCCACACATAGGAAACCCCGTCCAGGATGATCTCCTCCGCCCGCACCTCCGCATGCAGGGAAGACAGCAGAGAGGTGACGGCGGCGCGGACGCGGTAGCGCCGCCCCGACGGATTGATGAACGCGAAGAACGCGCCGTTCCCCCGCGACATGATCAGGGGATATCCCTCGTTTAAAGTCTCGAAGGAGGCATCCGCCCCCAGACAGGGCTTTTCCCTGCGCAGCGCGAGCAGCTCCCGTACGCAGCGGTACAGCGAGCCGGGATCGCGCGCCTCGTCCTCGGCGTTGACGGACGGATCGCACGGCAGGAGGGGAAGATAGAGATTTTTTTCCTCCGCCGCCGAAAAGCCCGCATTCTCTTCCCGCGACCAGCGCATGGGCGTGCGGGAACCGGTACGGACATAGCCGCCGTCCTTGGACGGGATATTTTCATACGGCATGCCGATCTCGTCTCCGTAATAAATCAGCGGCACGCACGGGAGCGCAAACAGAAAGGCGTACACGACCTTTAATTCCTCTCTGTCCCGCCCGAAGGAGATGCGCGGCAGGTCGTGATTGCCGGAGGGAATACAGACGTATCCGTGCTCTTTTACCGCGGAGAGATTCTTTTTCAGATAGCGGAAAAACGTCTCCGCTTCTCCCAGTCCTTCCCTGCGGAAAAAACTGTGCCCGTTCCCGCGGAGCGCGTTCGTGCCCGGTTCGCTGCGGAAGAGCCCGGTATACCCCTGATCGTAGCAGTGCGTAAAGAAATCCACGTCAAAGCACTCCCCGCAGACGGACTTGTAAGGCTCGCCCCATTCGGCGACGAAGAGGGCGTCCGGAAAGCGCTGCCGCACCTTTGTGAAGATATCCTTCCAGACTTCCGCCGAACACGTGCCGTCGTCGTCCTTGACCATGACGCCCGCCATATCCACGCGGAAACCCGCCGCGCCCAGTTCCAGATAAAAGGTGATGATCTTTACGATCTCCTCCCGCACCTTTTTGCAGGCGTCCGCGGTATAGTGAAACTGCCAGGGATATTTTGTGTTCGCAAACCCGAAGTTGAGCGCGGGCTGACAGTAAAACGCGTTCAGCAGATAGCTTCCGTTCCGCTCCGAGTTGCCGGTGACGAGATTGTAGGGATAGCCCCCGTAGATATCGTCCGTCCAGATATAATAATCGGTATAAGCGTTGCGTCCCTCTTTTCGGGATTCCCGAAACCACGGATGCTCGTCCGAGGTATGCCCCGCGACGAGATCCAGGAGAATCTTAACGCCGAGGCGATCCGCCTCCGCAAACAGCGCTTTCAGATCCTCCATGCTGCCGAACCGGCTGTCGACCGCGTAATAGTCGGCGATATCGTATCCGCCGTCGTGAAAGGGAGACACGAAGATCGGGTTAATCCACACGATATCCGCAAGCTCCGCGAGATAGGGCAGTTTTTCCGTGATCCCCTTCAAGTCGCCGATTCCGTCTCCGTCGCTGTCGTAAAACGAGGTGGGATAGACGTTGTAGATCACCGCTTTATCCAGATTTTTCTTCATTCCGAACCCTCCCGTCAAGAAACCGCGCTGCATACGTGCCGCCCGCGTCCGTCCTGTACGCGGACATAACAGTGTTTCACATCCGCATCCAGATTGTATACGACGTTATTCCCCACGATCTCCGCGGGCGCCGAAAGCCATAGCGTAGAGGACTGCAGCGCGTCCTCATAAGTGTAATACGCCTCCGCGCGCACCGCCTCGGCATGCGCGGGAAGCTCCAGCGTCAGCACGCCGGATGAGGGCTCTCCCTTCACGCGCAGCAGCGCGTCTTTGCGGAAAAAGATCTCGTCCGCAAATGCGAACACCTCTTCCGCCGCCGCGCCCTGATAATGCCCGTGCGTAAAATGCGGCAGAAACGCGATCTGCGCATATCTGCATTCCGCCGCCGTGCGCACGATGGCGTCCGGCGCGAAGAAAACGTCGTCGATACTGCCGACGAACAGGAAGGGCGTGCGGTTTCCGTGCAGGACGGATTCGTCGTCCCAGAGGCCGATCGCCTTTCCCCCGCCGTTCTGAAGGTACGTTCCGAACTCGTTCAGCGAGCGCGCGTTGGAGAGCGCCCCGTAGACGGGTACGGCAAAGGAATAACGGTCGTCGTAGGCGGCGGCGAGACAGGCGAGAAAGCTCCCGTACGAGACGCCCGTGATGCCGATTTTGGTCTCGTCCACCGCGGGAAAGCTCCCGATGAAACTCGCGGAAGCGATCACGGAGGCGAGCGCGTGATACACCCATTGCTGTTCGACCGGTCTGCCCGCGTCCGTAAACGCGGCATTTACGGGTCCGTGCGGCTTTACGCTGTTCACGGTTACCGGATTCATCGTGGAGCACCCGCTCCCCGGCATCCGCCCTTCGGTATCCATGGCTATGGCGGCATAGCCGCGGTCCGTCCACATCTTCACCCAGTCGTAAAAGGCCGTCCCCGTAGCGCCGTGCACCAGCACGACGGCGGGAACGGGCGCGGATTCGCTCGCCCCTTCCGGAATTCCCACGTAACAGAACACCTCCGTATCCTGAACGGAACGGATAAAATACGCCTGTATCTCCCCGCAGTCCAGCGCCTCGCAGCGCTCTGCGGCGGGCGTCTGCCACAGAGACGCGGGAAATTCCACGCCCTCTTTCCCGTAAAACTGGCCGTCCGCCTTGATATCCGTCTTTGCCGGATAATATGCAAACTTATCCGTCTCTTCCTGCGGTTGTTCCTTCTCCCTGCACGCCGCGGAATTCATGAGGGCGAAAGCCGCCAGCGAAACGCACAGAACGCGCCTGAACAGCCCCTTCATAGCGCCTCCTTTGCGTAATCGACGAAGGACGCGAGGATATTCATCGCGTATACGCGGTGCATAAAGTCGTTGGGGTGGTTGACGTTGTTTGCCGAAATTTCGTAATATCTCTTATGTTCCAGCATCTTCAGCCCCAGATCATAGAGGTCGACGTAAGCCGCGCCCGCGTAGAGATAGGAAAACTCGCGGTACGCCGTCCCGATCGCCTTCTGGCGGGATCTGCTGACGAAATACTCGTTTCCGGGATAGGTGTTCAGAAAAACGATCTGGCAATCGGGATTGGCCGCGCGCGCCGCGTCGGCGATCGCGCCGATATTGACCGTAAATTCCTCCGCCGGGACCGCGCCCGCATCGTTCATTCCGAAGCCGATGATGAGGAAATCGGGCTTCAGACTGCGCAGCTTCGTGAGATTGTAGCCGCCGTTGTTCGAGGTGTCCGTTCCCGCTCCCCAGGCGGAAGTCTTGCCGCCCAGCGACATGTTGGTCATGTTGACCGTCACGCCGTAGATCCGCTCGATCTCGTCTTTGACGAGTTCCCCGTAAAACGGGCACTGCGGCGCGCGCCCCCAATGCTTGCTGGAAGAGCACCCTTCGGAAATGCTGTCCCCGAACACTGCCATGTCGATATCTTCGCCCGCTTCCAGCTTTTCCGTTAAAGCAGAGAGTTCGCCCGTGTCAGACTTGACGGCATCGTAGCCGAAATCCGCCGGATCGTAGACGTAGGTGATATGCACGTAATTTTCGTAGACGAGCGGTCCTTCGGTATAAGTCACTTTTACGGGATTCCCGGCGGAATCCATGCAGTCGAACAGCCGGTAGTTGTTCCCCGTGACGTTGTTGCCGTCCACTTCCGTAAAGCCGGACGGCATATCGATGCCGTACGCCCAGGAATCTTGAAATACGGGAATCGCGCTCTCCGCCGTGCGGACGAGCGTGCCGTCCTCCTCGACCGTATAATCCTTTCCCTCCTCGTACTGCTTGGTGAGCGTCCAGTCCCGGACGGCGATGATCTTTTCCGGCTCGAACATCGTCCGCGCGACCTCCGTATCCCCCTCCTCCACGAACATCGCCGTCTCGTTATACATCACGTTTCCAAGCCAGAAGGGGCGCACGCGCTCCTCCTCCGTGTAGCTGTACGGGAGCAAATCCGCATCCGCCGTATAAAAGGGAAGGCTGCCGTAGTCGAATCCCTGCGGTTCCGGCGGCGTTCCGTCGCACGCACAAATCGCAAAGAGCAGCACGACTGCCAGAAACAGCGATAATTTTTTCATAATTTCCTCCTTTCGGTCAAGAATTTCTTACGGTAAACGAGTATGCGCCCGCGCCGAGCGTCTGCCGCGGCAGCCCCTCGATTTCCAGAGCCGCCTCCGTTCCGCCGGGAATCTGTACGCGGTAAAAACACATTCCGTCCCTCCGTTCCCATGCGGAGAAGATCTTCCCCCGCACGGTCTCCACCGCGCTCTCGACAAAAGAAAGGGAGGGCACGGCCTTGGGCGCGATCAGAATCTTGTTCGCCCCGAACGCGTCTTCCGCCAGGCGGATCCCGCCGAGATATTCGTAGAGCCAGCCGTCGTAGCTGCCGAACATGGGATGATCGAACGAGTGCATCTCGCACTGCATTTCGCGTTCCCAGCGCTCCCACACCGTGGTCGCGCCGCACGCCGCCATATAGCCCCAGCCGGGATATGCGGGATTGACGAGCACCCGGACGAGCTCGTCCGTATAGCCGAGGTCGCTCAGCGCGTAAAACAGGTGGCGGTACCCCTGGTTGCCGCATGAAAGGTGCATCTCCCGCCGGCGGATATCCGCCATGACGTGCGCGCCGATCGCCGCCCGGTCTTTTTCGGGCGCGAGCCCCAGCGAGAGCGCGAGCGCGTTCGCCGTCTGGGTATTGTTGTCGTAAAATTTCCGGTCGGCGCGGTAAAAGCGGCGGTTGAAGGCTTCCCGCGCCCGCAGGCGGTGCCCGCCGTACGCCGCGGCGTCCGCCTCTCTCCCGGCGATCCGCGCGATCTTCTCCATGCAGACGATATGCCAGAAGAGATACGCCGAGGAGACGAGCAGATTGTCCGTACGGTTTTCCTCGTCCGGGAAGGGCAGCACCCAGTCGCCGTAATAGGTATAATTCATCAGATAACCGGTCGAATGCGCGATGAGAAAATCCGTCCAGGCTTTCAGCGCGCCGTAATGGCGGTCGATCGGGCGCCGGTCTCCGTACCATTCGTACGAGCGGAGCGCAAACAACAGATAACACACGCTGACGGGATCCGCCGGGCGTTTCCCCACGTAAAAAGGCGCAGTGTCAGCGATCCGCCCCAGCTCGTCCGCAGTGTCCGTGATATCGTCCGTCACCTTCGGGAAGACGCGTTCCATGCCGTAATTGTTGACGGACTGATAGATCCGGCTGGAGAGGTCGTTCAGCCACATGAAGCGTTCGTCCCGCTGCGGGCAGTCCGTCATGATGCCGTGCAGGTTGTTCGCTTCGGTCAGCGCCGCCATCTCGTGCAGGCGGTTCACCACCTCGTCCGAGCATGAAAACGCACCGCACCGGCGCACGGCGGTATGCACGTGCTCGGCGGTCAGCGATACGATCTCGGCGCCGTCCTCCGCTTTGACGAACACATAGCGGAACCCGTGATAGGTAAACCGCGGCGCATATTCCTCAATTCCCTCTCCTTTGAGAAGATAGACGTCCTTGTTACCCGCGAGCCTCAGATTGGAGCGGTTCAGCGTGCCGTCCGGGGCGAGATCTTCGCCGTGATAGAGCGTCACCCGGCTGCCCCGCGGCCCTCTGACGCGGATGCGGCACCACCCCGCGATGTTCTTTCCCACGTCAAAGAGCACGGAGCCGTCCGCCGTCCGGCGCGATCCGACGGGCGGAAGAACCTCGCAGACGCGGATGGGCGGAATGGACTGGTGCACCAACCGCCCCGTCGGCGGCGTGACCTCGCGCAGAAGATACATCCAGCCGTTCTCCCAGGCGGGTTCCTCCGAAGCGCACGCCCAGGAATCCGTCTCCTTGCGCGCGTCGTATACCTCCCCGCCGTAAACGCTGCTCTCCACGATCGCGCCGCCCTTCGCCCACCACATATCCTTGCCGGTATAGGCCTCGTAGCGCTCGCCGTCCTCGAACAGCACGTTGAGCTGCAGCAGCAGCTCCTTTTTTCCCAGCCAGCCGTTCCCCAGCATGACGCCGAGGACGTTTTTCTCCCCGTTCAGCAGGTCCGTCACGTCGTATGCGACGTAATACACCCGCTTCTTGAGGTCGGAAAGCGCGGGAGACAAAACGCTGTCGCCGACCTTTTTCCCGTTCAGGTACAGTTCGTGATAGCCCAGCCCCGCGACGAAACACCTGGCGCGCGCGATCTTTTTGCGGGGAAGATCGTAGAGATCCTTTCGCACGAGAAGCGCGGCGCCCGTAAAATTCGCGGGGACGCTCACCCAATAGCCCTTCCAGTCCCCCGGGGAAAGCAGCCCCGTCTCGAACCGCGCCGCGGCGGTGTCCTCGGAGCCGTCCGTACCGCGGGCGGTCAGCGTAACTTCATAGCGCTCGTCCGAACGCAGGATCTCGCGCGGGAGGAGAATCCCCACCGTCTCGCCGCTCCGGACCGTCCCGCCGGCGTATACGGACTCGCCGCCGCAGGTGACCGCGACTGCATAGGATTCCTGCGGGATATCCGTTTTCCAGCACAGAAGGGGCGCTTCGTCCACGCCCAGCGGGCTGCGCTCATAATCGATTGTCAAGTCAAATATCTTCATGCCTTTCTCTCGTCTGAATGGTAATCGTAAATGCTCCGTTGGAAAGCGACAGCGCATCCTGCGCCGCAATTCCGCCCGATCGGAGGGTCATTCCCGCCGCGCGCACCGTGAGCGAAGTATTGCCCGGCGTTTTGACGGAGAGGAGGATATCCTCCCCGGCGCGTTCCCAGCGGACAAAGATTTTGCCGCGGACGGTATCCAGCGTCCCCTCCGCAAAGGAGAGCTGCCGCACGAAACAGGGGGCGACGACGATCCTTTGGAAAGCGCCTTCGCACTCCTCCGTGCGGATCCCTGCGATGTAATTGCAGAAAAATCCGTCATACGCGGTGAACATCGGGTGATTGAAGGAATGCATGTCGCTTCCCACCGAATCTTCCCAGCGTTCCCATACCGACGTGGCGCCCTGTTTCAGCATGTAGCCCCAGCCGGGATATGCGGGATTTTCCAAAAGGGAAACCAGTGTTTCGGCATAACCGTACGCGGCTAAATTGTAGAATAAATGCCGGTAGCCCTGGTTGCCGCAGGTCATGTGATACCCGCGGGCGACGATATCGTCGTTTGCGGCCTGCGCCCAGCGCCGCCTGAGCGCCTCGTCTTCCCGGAATACGGTCAGCGCGACCGCGCATTCGGTCTGAGAGCCGCTTCCGTACATCCCCGTTTCGGGATGAAAATATACTTCGTCGAATTTGGCTTTATCGTGCGCGTAATCCCGCGCGTACTGCGCCGCGTCCTCCGCGTAGCCCAGGATGCGCGCGATCTCGCCCATCTGCAAGAGATACCAGAGATAATAGGCCGCGCTCATGAACCGCGGCTCCACAAAGGCGGAAAACGTATCCCGCTCCCTGGAGACGGCGTAGATCAGCGCGGGGCACCAGTCTCCGTAGATCGCGTGCCCGACCGTTCCGCCGTTCCGATCCGCATCCGCTTTCAGATACGCCACCCATTTCCGAAATCCCGCGTAGTTACGGCGGAGCACCTCTTTGTCTTTGTAAAAACGCCAGTGAATCAGCCCCAGAACGGTATAGGCGGAGATGACGTCCGCCTTCGTCGAGCCGACCTCGAAGGGCACGGTATCCGGGATCACGCCCTCCTCGCTCTGCTCCGCGGTGATCATGTCGATGAAGTTGGCGAGATAGCCGTCCAGCGCAAAATTGCAGACGGACTGATAGATGCGGCTGGATATGTCGTTCAGCCAGCCCAGGCGCTCGTCCCGCTGCGGGCAGTCGGTGAACGTGCCGTTCAGGTTGTTGCCCTCCGTCTGCACCGCGATCCGGTGCAGGTCGTTCAGCGTTTCGCTCGAGCAGGCAAACGTCCCGGCGGGCGCCACGTCCGAACGCAGATAACAGACCGAGACATTTAAAAGGGAGACTTCCCCCTCCGTCCGGATGTCCGCATACTGGAACCCGTGGTAAGTAAAGGTCGGGGCGTAAATTTCCTCCCCTTCCCCTTTCAGATAATAGACGTCTCTGCAGTCCGCCGCGCGGTAGTTGGCGTTGTCCAGCCTGCCGTCCGGCAGAAGCCGCTCCGCATGCGCGATCTCGACGCGCGCACCCCGCGCGCCCCGCACGGCAATTTTCAGAAAGCCGCAGAGATTAACCCCCGTATCCACCCGATAACCGCCGCCGTCCGGCGTCACGGATGCGGGCGCAAATTCCCTCACCACGCGCATGGGCGGGAGGGGATTTGCTTTGAAGGCGCCCGCAGGCGCATCCGCCGCAAACGCCGCCACCCAGTTGCCGAACGTCACCTTGTAATCGGGATCCAGCCAGTTCTCCTCCCGGCGGGCGTCGTACACCTCGCCGTCGTACACCCCGTTGATCAAAACGGGGTCGCGCTTGACGTTCCACGCGCGCCCCGCAAACGTGGGCGTCACCGAGACGGTGCCGTCCTCGAACACCGTGCGCATCACGCCGTACATCCGCTTCGCGCCGTAAAAGCCGTATCCCAGGCGGGCGCAGAGCGCGTTTTTCCCCTGTCTGAAATGCAGTTCAAACGTCCTGTAATAGATGTTTTTACACCAGACCGCGACGGCGCCGTCGAAATAGCCGTCGTCCAGCAGCGCTCCGTTCAGATAAAACTGTCCCGTTCCGAGCGCAGCGACGTAAAAGCGCGCGCTTTTGACGGGTTTTTCTATTTCAAAGTCGAAACGCACGTCGTCCGCCGCGCCGGAAAACCCGAGCGGCTGCCCGATCCACTCTGCCTTAAACTCCCGTTCGGGATCCAGAAACGCCGTTTCAAACCACGTGATTTCGCTTTCAATGCCCCCGGAAATCACTTTCCAGAAGTAGCGCGTGCAGCTTTCGAGCGCACGCCCTTCATAGGGCACGCGCACGCTTTCCCCCGAAACCACCGTCCCGCTGTCCCACAGATCCGCCGCGTCCGCTTCGAGAAGCGAACGGGAGGAAGCGACCAGAATGCGGTAGTCTTGTTGATATCCTTCGCCCGTCAGCTGCCAGGAAAAAGCGGGCGCCTTGTTGTCCAGTCCGAGCGGCTCTCTTCTGCCGTCCGTCGTCAGTTTCGTTATGTTCATGTTTCTTTTCCTGTAAACGATCTCCGCGGGAATACCCTTACGGATACCCCCGCGGTATCGCCTTTCATTTCCTTCTACCGTGTCAGTTTTTCTCTTTTCCGCGCTTTAACGCCAGCGCCGCGGCCGCCGCCGTCAGGAGGACGAACGCGCCGAACAGAGAGGTTCCGAGCGAGGAATTGCATCCGCAGGAAGAGGGCTCCGAACCCGTCGCATTGACGACGACGGTGATCTTGCCCGTCACGGAAGTGCCGTCCACCACCAGGCGGAGCGTGACTTGCTGTTCCCCTTCCTGATTCGCGGAATAGCCGATGACGGTGGCGGAGGCGAGATCCGCCTCTCCTTCCGTCTTGCCGGACGCCCAGACGAACTGCGCGGTCACGCCCAGCTCCTTGAGCACCTGTCCGGTGAGCACGGTCCCCGTCTTGACGTATACGCGTTCCGTGCTGAACGCGATGGACGTACGCGCATCCACGACGTTGACGGTCACCGTCTTGCTGATGGGGCCCTTCTCGCCGCCGTCCAGCGTGATGGTGATGGTAGCCGTCCCCAGCTTTTCGCCCTTGATGAGGTTGTTGGCGTTGACGCTGACCACGTCCGGATTGCTCGATTGAACTGTAAATTCGCCCACCGTCGCGTATGCGGGCACCATGGTGGCGCCGAAATCGCGCAGCTTACCGATGCCGAGATCGATCTCATCGCTTTCCACCGTGAAATCCTCGTACTGAATGAAGGTATTCCACCCCTTACTCGCTTCGTCGTGAAGTTCAAAGACCGTCTCGTATTCGATGGTTCCCGCGACAACGTAGTCGCCCGCGCCGACGGGCGCGTAATTGGAATCCTGTCCCGTCCACTCGATCATGGGCATTCCCGGAGAGACGACGCACCGGTCGCCCTTTTGGAAGCGCTGCTGCGCCGCGGGGACGGAGTCGTCGAAGACGGGCTGGATGACGAGATACTGCCCGTTGATGTCCGCCTTCGCGGGATACTCTTTTTCGCCGCGCACGAACTTGATAAAGTCCGCAACCCGATAGGCGGCGACGATGCTCTTGGGAACGTTGACCGCTCCCCGGAACGTGCCGCTGAAATCGATATAGAGGACGGCGTAATTCTGATCAAACGGCTCCTGCATGATGCCGTTCGGCACCTGCGCCGCACTGTCTCTCACCACCACGGTGACCGCGGTATCGAATGCTTTATATTCGTCACCGTCGCCGTCCTTGTCGATGGTGAGCGTGACGGTCTTCGTTCCCGGCTCGGACGTATCCAGTTCGCCGATCACCGTGTTCGTCTCGTCCAGATCGAAGGGCGCCCCGATGATGCCGTCGCCGAAGTCCTCCACTGCCTGCAGCTTGACGGGGACGTCGCCGGATCCCATATAGGTGGTCAGTTCAAACGTGCCGTTTAAGGCGACATTGTATTCGCGCGGCTGATAGATCTGATAGCCGATTACCTCCAGCTCCATCGCGTTCACGACGAATTCTTTGGCGGTGCTCTCGTCCGTTCCCAGCATTACGGTGATCGTGACGGGGTCATCGGACGCCTTCAGTACGGTAATCGCGCCGCCCCGGACCGCCACCGTCTCCGGATCGGAGGAGATAACGGTCACGTTAACGTAGGAATGCGCGGGAAGCACGTTGTACTCCACCTCGTAATATCCGCCGACGGGGAGCGTGATTTCCTCTTTCTCCAGTTCCAGTTCGGTCGCTTCCGCCGTGAAGTTCTCCCAGGAAGCGCCGTTCCAGACGAACTTGCAGTCCTCCGTCAGCCGGGAGAGCGCAATCGCCGCGCCCTGATTGAGATAATAAATGCAGTACCCCGCTTTCAGCGTGAGAGTATCGCCGGAGACCAGCTCGCTGTACGCCTTGCCGCTGAGGGTAATCGCCGTCTGGTTCGCATAGATATACGTGATCTGCGCGACCTCGTAGGTCTTTCCGCCGTTCGCCGCGGCGGCCTTTACCTCCACCTTATCGTACTGGCCGATCTCCTTGAGCTGATCAGCCGAGAGGCTGCCGACGCCCTTCGTCGTATCCGCGGGGATATTGGTGTAATACAGGTTGACGGCGCCGCCCCATTCGTGAATCTGATTGGCGGGCGGGGCGATCGTCTCGGTGATCGGATAGACGTGTACGGGAACCGCCGTCTCGAACCCTTCCGCCTTGATTTTGACGGACTGAACGGTCGCCTGCGTTCCATCGTAGAGCTTGGTGCTGTCATATCCGGCAAAGTCGATGTTCTCCGCCTTCAGCGCGACGGCCGCCCCGGCAAAGCCGTTGTCGTAAATATAATTGGCGGTGATCTGGCGCGCTGCGCCCGCCGCGTCGTTCGCCTCGCCCTGGTAGAGGACAACCGCGCCGTACTGCGCGTTGACCTTTGCCGCAACGCCCGTGATAACGGGTTCGCCCGTCAGGTTTTCGAGCTCCAGCACCAGCGTCTTGTTGGCGAACAGAACGGAAATTGTCGCCTTGCCCGCGGTGTCCCCGCCCGTGATGACGCCGTTTTCGGTCACCGAAATTACGCTCTCGTCCGAAGTGAGGAACTTCGGCTGTTCGGAGACGTTTTCCAGGTTATAAGAGGCGATGCTGATGGACTGCCCCTTGTAGATCTTTCCGAGCGCCTTGATGTCGTCCGAGAAGTCCACGGATTCGTCTACCGTGCCCGCTCTTTCCCACGCGCCGTCCGTAAAGACGAACGTCACGTCCTCCGCCAGCATGCCGACCGTCTGGAACACGCCCGTGTGGTCGGTGGCGAGCGCCACGCCGTAATCGGTGTTGACGCCGCCGTAATAGTAGGCCTCTCTGAATCCCTTTTTGAGGATCAGGCGGTCGCCCTCCGAGCCGCCGGTCAGCTGATTGGGACGGATGACGACGCCCGACTCGGTATAGAAAATCTCGTCTTTCGCAGAGGAAGTGATTTCATTTCCGTCCGCCGTATAATACCTGAATTGCAGCCGGTTGATCCAATATCCTCTCAGACTCCAGCCCTCGTCCGTCCGCGCGGACGCCTTTATCCTGCCCGCGCTGTTATCCGTCGCGGTTTCGGTGAACGGCTCGGGATGAGAAGTCCCCCGGAACAGGTTGACGCGCATTCCCCAGGTATTGGCCGTGGTGGGAGCGGCGATCTCGACGTCGTACGCCCTGCGCATATTGATCTGCGCGGTCTCGCCCTCTTCCACCACCTCGTGCCAGTCGTTCTCAGCCTTGCTGTACTCGACGGTGACGTCGTTTGCCAGCACCAGCTTTTTCTCCTCCGTACCGGTGTTGTACGGGAAGGTAAAGCCCTTTTTCACCGTCACTCTGTCACCGTCCCCGTACGCATAGAATTTCAGCCCGGTATCCGCGTCCGTGAGTGCCGAGAGAGCGCTCTCGTCTGCGTAATTATCCAGCCGGAACACGAGGTTTCCCATCGCGTCGTGCCAGATCACCTCGACGGTGCGCGCGTTTGACGCGTTTTTGGATTCATAAGTGACGAGCTCCTTGTTGGTCAGATACCCGCCTTCGCCGTCGCTGACCTCCGTCACGATATCCTGCATCGTCTCCTGATTCTGCTGCCCGATATCGTAGGCGTTGGTCGCGAACGTGAGCCCCAGGCCGTTCCCCCAGAGCGTCGTTTTCGACGGCCACGTCTGGTTGGATGCAGTGTAGTCCTCTCCCCCCATGTATACGCCGGTAAACTGAAGCACGGGATCTCTTTGCACGGCGAACGCGGACATCAGTCCGAGCACCGCCGAACAAGTCATCACCGCCGCGAGCGCGACGATTGCCACAAGTTTCTTCTTCATAATTGACCTCCTTATGATCATTCAATCAGTATCCGTAAGAATAGCTGTATCTGCCGAGCGGGGCGCTGTCCCCCGTCGCGTAGTAGTGCAAAATATCGTGCTCCGCGTCCTCCGCGGCAAACCAGGAGGGTTTCTGTACGTTATCCGACACTTTAAAGGAAAATTTCACGTTGTCCGCGGAGAGCCCCAGCGTTGAAAGCGGCACCGTGATCATCATCCGGTTTCCCTCCACGAGAAGCTCCGCCGCTCCGGCAGATTCCCAGTTCCAGCCGCCCGTGCTTTTCTCCACGCTGGTCGTATTGCCGTCCGGCGCGCGGTTGACGGCGAAGTTATACCCCGCGAAGCTATTGTCCTCCGTGCTCGCCTCCGTCTTTATGAGAATGTTCATCCAGTTGTCGCCCGATTCGTAGGCGGTGACGTCTTCTTTTGTCGTGACGAGAAAATAGAGATTGGTTCCGTCGTGCACGACGCGCGTCTCCAGAATGTCGTTCCGGTCGGTGGCGTCCGTATAGTACGGGCCCGTCGGCTTCACGTCGAAGCTCCAGTAATCGCGCGCCAGCGCGTCTCCCTCAAAGTCCACGTAGACGGCGGGAACGTCTTCAAAATCCTCAAACGCGCGCACGGTTTTCGTCTTCCACAAATAGGTCTCCGCCGCGGGTTCGTACTTGAATTTTCTCAGGTTCCGCGTCAGCTGCAGGAGCGTGGTATCCTGATAGAGTGTCTTGTCCGGCTCGATATCGCGGGTGTACTGCTCGTAAAAATTATCCACCATGACCGCCTTTGAATCGAGGTTGCCGAACTTCATGCCCACCCATTCGTTCCAGCCGGTCACGTTGACAAACGTCACGTCCTTTCCCTTTTCTTCCAGAGAGAAGACCGTATCCCACTGGTTTTCGAAGTTCTGTCCCAGCTGCCAGTTTTCCTCTACTTTCTGTTCCTTGTAGTTGTAGCCGCGGCTGTTGCGGTCGATCATGTCCGTAAAGCCCAGATTGCCGTGCTGCGCGACGGACACGCTGATCGCCTTGCTCTCTTCGTGATAGGTCTGCGGCGCGCGGTTGCTGATCCAGGGAAAGCCGTTCGGCTTGGAGCCCTTGTTCGGCCACTGGGTCTCCTTGACGTCGAAGTAAAGCTGATCGGCGGCGGAGACGGGTACGAATTTGTTGACGTCTCCCCAGGTATCCGAAGCGCCGTCGTTCTGCTCCGTCGTCGCGATGATCATGGGGCGCACGCCGTCCGGCTTAAACCAGAGCGCCTCGTATTTGCCGCTGTCGTAAAACGCCCGGCGGATCTCTTCCACGCGTTCGCCCGACCGCGTATTGGTCAGAAAGACCACTTTCGGCACGTCCCAGCCCTTTTCATAGAGCTCCAGCATGGTGTCGAGCAGGGTATACGAAGGCGCTTTTACCACGCCTTCGAACTGAGATCCCCTGATATCTTCGTCATAGATCAGCGAATTGGACGTGTCCAGGAAAATAAAGTCGATTCCCGCGAGGATAAACAGCTCCATGTGCCGCGTGATCACCCACGGGTCGGAGGAGTTGTAATAGCCGTACAGGGGTTCGTTCGTAAAGTGGAACGCCCCGATCTGGCTGAGCTGTTGATACGCCGCATTGGATGGGTCGATGTTCCAGAATGCGGCAGCCCCCTCTTCGGTGGACATCAGCTTGGTGCAGTCGAAGATGTTGTGGTAATAGTAATTCGTATTGGAAATCCACATCCAGTAAAACAGCCCGACAAAGCGCTCCCGGTCAGTCTTCAGGTATCCCATCGGGGCGATCTCCCGCCCGAATTTATCCGTCGCGGACAGGCTCGCCATGCTGAACTCGTAGGCGCTCAGGTTCCGGCGCGCGTCCTGCGGCGCGGCGGGAGGATTCTCCCTGCACCCCGCCCCCACGGAAAACAGCAGAAAAAACGCCATGAAAAAGGAAAACAGTTTTTTACTCATAATACCTCTCAATATCCGTACGTATAGTTAAGCCTGCCGATGGGCGCGGAATCCCCCGTGATATAATAATGCAGGACCTCGTGATCGGGGTCGTCCGCTTCATACCAGCCGGGTTTTTGCACGTTGTCCGCCACTTTGAAGGAAAATTTCACGTTGTCTGAGGACAGCCCCAGCGCGGAGAGCGGCACGGTCACCGTAAGGTATTTCCCGCTGACGGAGATCTCCGCCTCGCCCGTCTTTTCCCAGTTCCAGCCGCCCGCGCTTCTCTCGACGGTGGTCTTATCGCCGTCCGGCGCGCGGTTGACGATGTAGTCGTACCCCTCGAACCCGGTATTCACGTCGCCGTCCCCCGTCTGAATCAGAATGTTCATCCAGTTGTCGCCCGAGACGTAGGGGATGACGTCTTCCGCCGTTTCGATCCGGAAATAGACGTTCTGCCCGTCCGCGGTGACGCGCACCTCCGCGATGTCGTTCCGGTTGGTGTCGTCCCGATACCAGGCGCCGACGAGGTTTTGATTGAGGCTCGCTGTGCGGATGTCGTATCCGCAGAAGTCCCGCCTGCGGGCGTCCCCCACGAAATCCCGGTAGACGGCCGTCCCGCTGTCGAAATCGGAGTTCTTTCCGATCGTCTTTCCGCCCCACTCGATGGCGGCGCCGGACTCCAGTCCGTCGTACTTCAGCCTGCGCACGTTACGCACCAGCTGCATATACACGTTGTCCTTGTAATACGTCTTGTCCGGCTCGATATCGCGGGAATACTCCGCCGAAAAATTATCCACCATCATGAAGCGGGTGGGATTTCTGCCGTTGTCGCAATACGCGTCGCTGTCCGCGCGCGTCTTCTGCCCGACCCATTCGTTCCAGCCGGTGACGGTGACGAATTCGATCTCCTTCCCCTCCGCTTCGTATGTGAATACAGTCTCCCATTCGTTTTCAAAGTTTCTCCCCGCCGCCCAGTTTTCCTCAATGGTGTCCGTATGGTAGTCGTATCCCTTGGAGCTCCACTTGTGGCGGAGGCTGAAAAGCACGTGCGTTTTGCTGTGCTGCGATACGCTCACGTTGATCGCCCTGCTCTCTTCGTGGAATTTCTGCGGGTAATCCCAGCTCATCCAGGGGAAACCCTGAGGCTGCGCCTCCCTGGTCGGCCACTGCGATTCCTTCACGTCGAAATACTCCTGCAGGGCGGGCGAAATGTTGTTGTACTTGGACGGATCGTCCGGATCCATGTCGCTGCCGCCGCCGTTGTTTTCCGTCGTTCCGATGATCAATGGCCTTCCCTCCGGCTTGAACCAGAGATCCTCATACTTTCCGCTGCGGTAATAGGCGTCGAAGATCTCCTGCACGCGGTCGCCCGAGCAGGAGTTGGTGTAAAAAGCGACCTTCGGCACATCCCAGCCCTGATCGTAATATTCGAGCAGCGTATCCAGCACGGCCATGCCGGCGCCCTTGATTTTTCCGCCTTCCGGCTGCTGGCTGTGGTTGACCGCGTACGTATAGTAGTTTGTGGCATCGAAGAAGATAAAGTCCACGTCCGCGAGCGTCAGCATCTCGATGTGCCGTGCGATCACCCACGGATCGGACGAATTGTAGTAGCCCAGCATGGGCTCGTTCGTCCAGTGCATGTAATCCAGCGGGCTGGCGTTCTCCATCCCGTCGCCGGGCGGATTCACCGTCTGAAAGAGCGCCTGTTCCCCTTCCGGCGTGGAGAGGAGCTTCGTGACGTCGTATACGCCGAACTGATGGTCGTTGTTTCCCATCCACAGCCAGTAAAACACGCCGACGTAACGCACTTTATCCGTCTTCTCCGCATACATGGGCGCGATCGTCCGGTTCTCGCGGTCGACCGCGGATAAACTCGCCGCCGTAAACGCGTAGTCGTTCAGCCCGCGTTTGAAATTCCCCTCCGCCGCAGGCTGCGCGCATCCGCCGAAAAAGGCGGCGATCAGCAGCGCGGCGAGGAGCTTTCCGAAATGTCTCATCTTTTCCTCCTGTCAGATTGCTTCAGCCCTTTAAGCCCACCGTCGAGATGCCCTGCACCAGATATTTCTGGAAAAACGCATAGCAGAGGGTGGGAACGAGGGACAGAATCGTGCACGCCGAGAAGATATACTCGGGGTGATAGAGATTTTCGTCCGACCACAGATTGCGGTACAGCGCATAGGCGAAGGGACGCATGGCGCTCTCCACCTGTTTCAGATAGATGGAGGGCGTGTAATAATCCCCCCATACCCCCATAAAGACGCTCACCGCCAGATAGATCACGATGGTTTTGGAGAGGGGCATCGCAATGGTCACAAAGCTCCGGAACGGCCCCGCGCCGTCGATCGACGCCGATTCAAATACCTCCGCCGGCTGCGAGAGCATGAACTGCCGCGCGAGAAAGACGTTCATTGCGCCGCCGAACAGCAGGTTGGGCAGAAACAGCGGCAGATAGGTGTTCAGCATTCCGAAATCGTTGTACATGACGTACAGCGGAACCTGCGTCACCACGCCGGGCAGCATCACCGTCCCCAGCATAAAGGCGAAGATGAACTTTTTGCCGATCCAGTTGAGCCGCGTGAACGCATACGCCGCCAGAAGGGAGGAAAACGGCACCGCGAAGGCGTTGAGCGCGCTCAGCCAGAGACTGTGCACCAGGGGCATTCCGTATCCGCCGTCCGAAAACGCATGAATGTAGTTGCTGAACATGACCCGGTCGGGGAAAAAGTGCATGATCACGTCTTCCGCGCGCTGTGCGGTCATCAGTCCCCTGCTGATCATAAAGACGTAGGGAAAGACGAACACCGCGCCCAGCGCGATCAGAAACAGATATAAAAAGGAGTACCCGACCGCCTTCCTGACTTTTTCCCGTCTGCTAATAGTTACCATCGTTCAGCCTCTTATCCACTTTGAACATAATGAGCGTGATCGCCGCGGTGATGATCATCAGCACCCAGCTGAGCGCGGATGCGTACCCGATATTCGTCCTTCTGAACGCCTCGATGTACACTTTTACGCCCAGCATAAGCGTTGCGTCGTTGTTGCCCGCGCCCGTATTGGGCGCGAAGGCGATCGTTCCGTTGAACTGGACGGTCGCGATCGTCAGCGTGATCATATTGTAGAGAAACAGCGGGCCGGACTGCGGAATCGTGATGGAAACCAGCTTGCGCAGCCGCCCCGCGCCGTCGATCTCCGCCGCCTCGTAGAGCTGCTCGGGAATGTTCTTGAAAGCGGCGAGCCAGATGATCGTGCCGCCGCCCAGACTCCAGAGATTCATCACGAGGATGGAGCGGATCGCCTCCAGATCCGAGCTGAAAAAATAAGAGCTCGGCGACAGCCCGAAAAACATCCTGATCTGATTGAAAATGCCGGGCGACTCTGTGCCGTATTTCATGATATTGCTCCAGAGAATGCCCCCCGCGATCGCGGGGATCACGCAGGGCAGATAGTACACCACGCGGAAAATCTTGATCCCCGGGATTTTCAGGTTCAGAAGGAGCGCGAGCGCGTACGTCAGCACCAGAACCATCGCGATGTTTCCCGCGCCGAAGATAAGCGTGTTCCGAAACGCCGTCCTGACAGCGGGATCGCGGAACATCTTGATATAATTTCCCAACCCGACGAAGTCGTATTTCGTGGTCATATCGTAATCGTGAAAGGAGTACATCACGGACTGGATGATGGGAGCGAGCGTAAAGATACACAGCCCTGCCACCGTCGGCAGGATAAAGAGCCAGCCCGGGATACTCTCCTTTACTTTTTTTGCCAGAACTTTTTTGGAAATCATATCTCGGCTACCGCGTTTGCGAGGCTGTCCTTCGCCAGCCTGATACACTCCTCCGCCGTCGTATTGGAAGTCAGGCAGTTCCGCGTGAACGTCTGGAGCGCATACTGGATATCGAACATATGCGAGGGATCGAATCCCTTGAAATATGCGGGCGTCACCTTGTTCTCGCCGTGCGCCATGAACGCGTCCAGATTGAGATGTTTAAAGTCCTTCGCCCAGGTCTTTTCCTCGCTTAAAGAACGGAGCAGGGAGGGCGTCGTGGAGACGCCGCTCGAGCACATCGCAAGCTGCCCCTCTTCGCTGATCATATAGTGCAGAAACGCCCAGGCGAGATCTCTGTTTTCACTGGTCGAGCTGATGCCCCAGCCGGCAAATCCCGTTCCGATCCGCCCCGTCTCCGCCCCGCCGACGAGCGGGAACGTAAGCACGTCGAAATTATCCTTCAAAACTTCGTATTTCTGCATTTCGGAAGGGCCGTTGGAGGCGAATTCAAAAGCGGCGGAGCCGTTGATAAGGCGCGCGTTGGAGCCCGAATCCCAAGTGGGAGCGATCTTCTTGTCGATCAGCTCCTTATAGAGCGCGATAAATTCCCTTGTTTCCTCCGAATCGATGGCGACCTCGCCGTCCCGGTATGCCTCGGCGCCGACGGACTGCATGATGGGATTCCACACGCTTTCCCAGTCAAACAGCGTCTGACGGATGCAGTAATAGTTTGCATACTTCGTTCTGTCCCGATCCCAGAAAGCGACGAGATCCTCGCAGACGCTGATGAAGTCTTCCCACGTCCAGTCGTTGCTGAGGCGGGGATCCCTGTCCGCGCCCGAGGTCTTGATGCCGGCTTCTTCCAGCATGGAGCGGTTGAAAAAGGTCACCACCGTGTCCGCATTGCGCGGCATGATATAGCGCTTGCCTTCATACGTCGCCATGTTGAAATATTCCGAATAGTAATCCGCCATATCCAGCGTGCCCGCCTCCTCTGTCGCCTTAAAATACGGCTCCAGATTGACGACCACCTTCTTACTGACGAGATAGTAGTACATCGCCGTGTTGGTATACACCAGATCGGGCATGGATTCGGACTGCACCAGCGTGCCGATCGTATCCATATACATCTCGTCCGTAATCATGTCCGCATGCTTTACGACGGTCACGTTCGGATAGATCGCCTTAAATCCCTTTGCAAGCACGTCGATGATGTCGCTCTCCCTTCCGCCGTCCGTGCTGGGTACGAGAATGGAAAGCGTCCCCTCCGTGTTCTGATCCAGATCGATGTTTACTTCATAGTCTCCGTCGGTCTCCTTGTCGATGATGACAGGCTTGCAGCCGGCCATGCCGAACGCGCAGACCAGCGCCAAAAGCCAGACAACTATCTTTTTCATCCTTACCTCCGTTTGGGCACGGTTGCCCGTTTTGATTTTCATCTATAAACGCCGCCCGGCGAAAACGCTTTCCCCGGGCAATCGCTTCAATTCCCTTGTTCCGAACGGAAAAAGCCCCTTCTGCAAGGCGTTTTCCCCCGTTCGGTCACATCAATTTTATAACAAAATACCCCTGCTGTGAATGTATATAACCCCTGAAAAACATGGATTATTTTCAGATTTCTTTTTGAATCGCTTGTAAAAAACCCAAAATTGTGCTATTCTTTTTTTATGAACGATCTCACCGGCGACAATCTTTTAAATATTTTCGGCAACCTGAAAGTCAAAATCGACGAGGCGAATTTTGTCCGCGTCTGGCCTTTCTGGCAGGATATCGTCGCTTTTTATCCGTACAATAGACTCTATCTCATCACGGACGGCTGCGCAGACCTCTATCTCAGGGATAAAACCGTCAGAATGGAGCCCGATTTCATCTACTTTGTTCCGCAGTACACCGTCGTGCGCGGCGAATGCGACATTTTCGGACACTACTTCTGCCATTTCGAGATCGATGCACCCTTTTCCGACCTCACCAAGTTCGTGCAGTTTTCCGACCGCGTGCCCGCCGACGAGCGCGACAGGGAGCTGTTCGAAACCGTCATGAAGAATTTTCCGAGCGACACGCCGCAAAAACTCTTTAACGCCAACGGCGCGTTTATGCTGCTCTTTTCCAAGCTGCTTGAAAACGCATCCTACGTAGATTCCGAGAAGACGCGCTTCATCCCCGTCCTGAAGTACGTGGACGAGAATTATCAAAAGCCGATTTCCCTGGAAGACCTCGCGAACCTGATGTCGCTGAACACGCGCTATTTCTGCACCCTGTTCAAAAGTGCTTTCCGCATCTCGCCTTGGCAGCATGTCATCTACACCCGCCTGAACAAAGCGGCTGTGCTCTTGAAGAGCAACGACAAATCCATCCGCGAAATTTCCTTCGCCGTGGGCTTTGAAGACGAGTTTTATTTCTCCCGTCTCTTCAAAAAAAAGTTCGGGCTCTCCCCGCTGGGCTATCGGAACAAGCTGGAAACTTATCAGAATTACTCCAAAATCGGCGGCACGCTCCTCACGAAACAGTAGCGGCATAACCCGGGCGCCGAAAAACAGTGTTCCTTTTTTATTATGGAATAATCGGAATTTTTCATGTGATCGCGGCGTATTTTCCCCTTTCCCCGCCGCAAAGCAGCTTTTTCATTCGCTGGAAGCGAATGAAAAAGGAGCATGCTCCTTTGCAAATTTTGCGTTTTTATTTATCGATTATATCATAAAAGCCATTCAAATTCAACGAAAAAGCAGAAAATTTTTCTTTCCCCTCACAAAATTTAAATGCACGCAAAGCGAATGTTTCGTAAAACCGCAAAAAACGCCGTGTTTCGGACGTCTGCCGCGCCGCCGCAGATGAAAATTAGCCTTTCTCTCAAAACTTTTGAAATAAACCGAAAATATTTTTGACATTTCAGCGAAATTATGCTAAGATAATTGGGCAAGATTCGGAGGAATACCCAAGAGGCCGAAGGGGCTCCCCTGCTAAGGGAGTAGTATGTGATAAGCGTAGCGAGGGTTCAAATCCCTCTTCCTCCGCCATAAAACACAATATATTGTAGTTTTTCTTTGTCAGGGATTCACAATATATTGTGTTTTATTTTTGCCTTTTTTCTGTTTGCGGGGATTTTTGGGGACTAAATCTCATAAACTAGCC
Source organism: uncultured Eubacteriales bacterium (assembly GCA_900543915.1). GTDB lineage: Bacteria > Bacillota > Clostridia > Christensenellales > Borkfalkiaceae > UMGS621. The sequence continues at coordinate 48,351 of UQTB01000010.1, forward strand.
TCTCTGCCTGCTCTCGCATATATGCAAGCGTAAAATGCGTGTATACTTTCGCCGTCATGCCTTGTAAGCTGTGCGCCGTCCATATACTTACGATCTCATTTTCAATGCCGCATTCTCGCGCACGCGTTGTGAACGTATGGCGTAAATCTTTTAAAGTATGCCCCGGCACTATTGTTGAAAATTTATCCGCTAACTTACTCGTATTAAACTCCCATGGCTCCGCCTTGATTCTCTCTATATACGGGGCAAGTTTCGGAAACAAAGGTAAAACCCGTTCTTTTTCCTTTTGGTACTGCTTCAGCTTTCCGTTCTTAAAGGTCAGCGTGTTATCCTCGTTGATTCTCATTGACCGATACTCACACGGCCGGCACCCCGTATATAACATGATGAGATAAGCCAGCTCGTAACGGTGCCCGCGGATTTTTTTCAGAAACTCCCGTTCGTCCTCTTTCGTCAATGCCTGTCCCGTCGTTCTTTCGTGTTTCGGGATCTTCACCGCCTTTGCCGGATTCCGTTCCAGATACCTGTTTTCTACCGCATAATCAAAAATGTTTCTTAACAGTAATAAGACATCTTCGCACGTTCTCGGCGCACTCTCTCTCAGTTTGAGAAGATACTCCTGCAACATGATCGGCGTTATAGCAGAAAGGGAATAATCGGCAAAATTACGTTCGATATGATTTTTGTATTTATTGAAATACTTTTCATAAGTCAATTCCGTAACATTCGGCTTTTTCACGGTTTCCATATACTTCAAGGCAAACTCGCCGAAATTCTGCCGTTTCTTCGGTTTCTCGGGTTCTCCGCCTTTTCCGTAACTCTCTGCCCATTCCATGCACTTCCGCTTTGCTTCCGCCCGTTTCATGCTCGAAAAGCTCTTTTCCTGTCCGTCCCTGCGGTATCTCAATTCTACAATCCCGTTTGCCTTTATCCGAAGTACGCAATACCGCAAGAACGGATACCGAGCCAGCTCCGACCGGGTGAACATGCTTTCCGCGCTCCCGCTGATTCCGCTGTTGCCCATATTCAGCAAAGTTACCAGCTTTTTCATGTCCTTTGCCAAATCCTCCAGCTGCTCTTTCAGTTCCGCGTATCCCTTTTCTTCCGTCATGTCTTTTCTCCGTTCTGTTGCATCGTCGCAACGGTTTCCCGCTCCGCTTTCTTTCGCGCCCTGTATTCCTTCTGCCATTTACTCCGGCGTTCTTTCACTTCCGGTCGCGCATTGTATTCACGGAGATGTTCTTTCCCCTCCGGTCGGGCATAATATTTTCTATTCAATTCCCGCCGGTGTTCTTTAACCTCTGATCGCGCATAGTATTCGCGGAGGTATTCTTTCCTCTCCGGCTGGGCATAATATTTTCTTTCCAATTCCCGCCGGCGCTCTTTAACCTCCGGTCGTGCATTGTATTCGCGGATCTTTTCCTTTACCTCGGGTCGGGCGCGATATTTCCGCTGCCATTCCCTTTTCCATTCTTTTCCCCTCGAACTGGCTCCGAATGCACGCAAACGCTCTTTCCGGCGCGCTTTCACTTCCGGTCGCGCATTGTATTCGCGATTGTATTCTCTCCTTTCTGGCCGCGCATTGTATTCTTTGGCTCTTTCACGCCTTCGCTCCTTTACTTCCGGACGTTGCCAATATTCCCTCGAATATTCCCTCCGTTTCTCCTTTACCTCCGCTCTCCGGCTGTATTCTCTCATCCGTTCACAATTCCGCTCCCGTACTTCCGGCTGCGCATAATATTTGCAATAATATTCCCTGTCCCGCTCCTTTTTCGTCTGCCTTGCCGCTATGCTCCCGTACCGTTCCGCCTCTTCTACCGCTCCCAGCAGTTCCGCCCGGTTCTCAATCAGAAAGTCCTGAACTTTTACGCCCATATCAAACACCCCCGACTCTCGTCGTAATTGTAAAACAGCTCCGCCAGCGTTTCCCGTTTCAGTTCCGCATTCCCTTTCGTCAGCACTTCCAACTTCGCCGATATATCCGCAAAAAATTCTTCTGTTCGTTCTCTCTCCGTAATTCTTATATCCGGCACCGGGCGGAAATCTGCCAGCAAATTGCATAATGAGCAATCCTCCGTTCCCGGCATTTCTGCATCCAGGCTTAATCCGTTTCCCATAATCAACTCGCTTACATACATCCGCAACCCGAATACCAAGCTCCCCGGCGTTTTATAGCTCATCTGCGGTAAACTTATGTATATCTGATTCAGCACTTCGTCCGCTTCCAGACGGAACAGCCGCGCCCAGCCTTTTGCATACATTTGAAACGCCCTTTCGTTCCTTGTAAATACTTCCCGCAGCGTTTCAATATCGCTCTCCCGGATCCGCTCCGCTTCTTCTTTCGTCATTCTGATTGCTGTCGCGCGCGGGTTCTTCGCTTCCTTTTCCCATGCTTCCGCATTCCACTTCGTTTCCTTACGTGCTCTCATAGCTCCACCCCGAAAATCCGCTTCCGCTTCATTTCATATGAGCGGGCAAGCGCATTCTTTGCCAGCCCTCGGACATATCCCAGCGTATATATATAATCACTTTCGTCTTCTTCCTCGTCGTTGCATACTATGATTCCGCCCGACGCGATCTCCCGCAACACTCTCTCATACATATCGCAACGCCGCTCTAATTCCGCTACTTTCATGCGCTTGCCCCCTCCTTTACTCATTCAAAAACATTTCTATCTTCGCTACGTCCGACGCCTTTTTCGGGATCATGGGCACGTGATACCTCCGCCCGTCTTTATCGTAACTTACCGCGTTATACTTTACCATTTTCGTTCGCTTTCCGTTGCTGTCCGAATATTCCGTCACGACCTCCAACACCGGCTTCGTCAATTCGTTTGCCGGGTTATACAAATCTTCCAGCATTTCAAATATATTGAAATCACGATTTTTGCAGGTCATACTCGCTCGACAGGTCTTTCCGAACAGTTTCCCCTCGATCTCGTAATATACCGACTTTTGCCCGTCGCTTTTCCTTACGTACGGTTCCCGGAGCAATTCAAACGTTTTCCTGTTCTTCTGTTCTTTCTTCTCCTCCGCCGCTGCGCTTCCCATTGCTTCCGCCATGTCCTTCTTCGTTTCATTTGCCATTTTTCTTTTACCTCCGTTTCCTTTTCTTTTTTTCGCCCGTCTCGCCGTTAGCTCAGCGTTTCTTTCTTCTTCCCGTCGGCACTCTTTTTTTTCCTTTGTACTTTTGAAACTCATAAAAGAGATAATTAGATTCCCTTTCACCTGCTTTTTGCTTGTGCGGTTTTGAAACTACCCAATAAATACCGACGAAATATAAATTTACAATATCCACATATTTGTGGATATATTGAAATAATAAACCACATATTTGTGGAAGTCAAGCGTTTTCAACAAATTTGTGGTAAATAATTTATAAGGAGATAAAAATATGTTAAATTACGGGGAAGCTTTAAAGTATCAAAGAGAAATAAATGGAAAATCTTTATTAGATATTCAAAAAGCAACAGGTATTTCGAATCAAAATTTAAGTCGTTGGGAGCGAGGAGATGTCTTACCTAACATCGATTTTTGCGTACGGCTCGCTTCCTTTTACGGTATAACTCTCGACGAGCTTGTCGGACTTGATCAAGCCAATACTTCAACCGTCAACAATACGATCTCTTCCGCCGCTTTATCTGAAGACGAAAAAGAGACGATAGCCCTGCTCCATGAAACCCAGTATCCCGATAAGGTTATCACTTTGGTAAAAGAGTTTATTAAACTTTCTCCGCGCATGCAGGATACTTTCATTGATTATATTCAAAGCGTTACCGAAAGCGACATTATGAAAAAATACCGATCTCAAAAAAAATGAGAGATTTTAAGCAGGAGAGTATAAGGCGATACCTAGTCTTGACAAGCGCGGGCGCTGGCGCGCCCGCGGACAAGGTATCGCCTTATTTTCCACCCTGGCGGGCGGAAAAGCGAGGTTTCGGACACGGCGAAGCCGCCTTTCTGTCCGAAACCCGTCGTCTTTTCCTGTCCCGCCCCCGTTCGGGGTGTATGCTAAAATAGAGGGTATCACTCGATCCCTCTTTGTCTCATCGGTTGCGCAGATTCTTCCGCGCGATTATTCGATTGCTACCCCCTTTGCCGGTCTTCTGCCCGGCATTTCCCCCAAAGGGGAACTTGTTGGACTGTTAAAGGGAAAGGGGGCGGGGCTCGTTCCTGGCGGATTTTTTGCCCCTTTTTCGACTCGTTTCCGCTCTTCTGCGTGTCTCCCTTTCGGTTGGTCGGCTCTCGTTCCTTTTGCCGCCCTACGCCGTCTTTTTCCCTCGTTTTTCCTTAGCTCGCCCGCGCTCGCTCTTCTGCCTCTCCCGTGTATATCCTCTCATACTTCGGCCGCTGCGCTTCTACCGTTTCGTTAAATAACACGTACTTTATTACAAAGTCATTTTCGATTGTCGGGCATATTTCTATTTCCTCGTCCGGGACTTCTATCAGGATCTCCGTCGGTAGCCCTCTCGAATATACCGCCCTCGTCTCTGATTTCGTCATATACTTTGCCATATATTCCACCCGTCCGCCGTGTACAATGTCCGCGCGGGTTATTTCTTCAAACGTGCTCCGCCCGAACCTATCATTGAAAAAGGTGTTTTGCATGGTCGTTTGCATTCTGCCGTGTTTTTTGTCGTAGTCTTCGATCTCGACCAGCTCTCCGACGAACTGTCCGGCGGGGATATATAAGAGCGCGTGCATGTGCAGCCGGTCTCCGTCCTCTCCGCGTTCCCAAACTCCGATATACTTCCAGCCCCGGCGGGTGGCGAAGTTCGACAGCGTTCGCCGAATCTTCTTTTGAAATTGCGATTCCGTCATTTTTTCGTCCGAATAGGTAAACGTCACCCAATAATTCCAAGGGTGCAGATACGCCTTGCGGAACAGCCGTTTTTTTCTTAGCCAGGCGTTTCGATCTTCCCGATCGATATTCCGTTCTACTTCGGCGCGCAAGCCCTCGAATTTTGAAAACAAGGGGCGTAAATCTTCCGTGATGCCGTCTATCTTTTGTTGCCTTTGGTTCGGCTTGCGGGTATCTAATTTCCGATATTCGTCCGAAAAGAACAACGCGCTGAACGCTTCGTCAAACACTGTCTTTCTCTTCGGCGGGTGGTGCATGGGCTTTCTCCTCGTCGGGAAAAATCCCACGTACGCACTCCCGTCGTGGTACACTTTATATGCCGGATTCGTCATCAACATTTTCGCCTTTTCCTCCTCGTTTCCTTTCGTTCCCGCGGGAAATTTTCTGAACCTTATGAAAAAAAGTGCGGCTTTTTTCGCACTTTTTTTCTCGCCCCCTTTGGTTCAAATCCCTCTTCCTCCGCCAAACTACGGCGCTTGCTCAGAGCCGAAACAGAAAAGAGAAGCCGAATTGCTTCTCTTTTTCTTTTTCGTCAATTTTGCTGCGCCTGCGTTACGCTCCGGAATGCAGGTACCGACCGCGTGACGCTTCGCTATTCCGTCGCGCTTTGCGCTCCTTACAAATCCCTCTTCCTCCGCCACATTAGACCGTGTTGAACCCCAAGGGGTTATGCACGGTCTTTTATTTTTGGGTTCCAATGGGGGTTAACTCTCTTTTCCAAAAGTACAGTTTAAGCAAAAGTTTAAACTGTACTTTTTCTTTTCTTTGTGGTATAATGAATATAAGTTTTGTGTTTTACAGGGTGAAAAGATGGGTATATACGAAAAAGCAAGAGGGTTTATCTACCGAAATGCCAGACCGCTTGATTTTGCAAGATGGCAGTATCAATTTGAGAATGGCAGCAAAGAAGCGGTGATAAATGCGCTTTCCCGTTATCAAAATAACGACGGGGGGTTTGGACATGCTTTGGAGCCGGATGCTTGGAATCCTAACTCATCACCGATACAAACTTGGTGTGCAACCGAAATTTTGCGTGAAATAGATTTTACAGACAATACACATCCGATCATCAACGGCATACTCAAATATCTTGCAAGCGGCAAGGACTTTGAAGGGCATTTTTGGTATAATACTGTTAAAAGCAACAATGACTATCCCCATGCCCCTTGGTGGCATACTGAAAACGACAGCACTAGTCATAACGATTATAATCCGACGGCTTGTTTTGCAGGCTTCATTATCAGATTTTCTGACGAGAAAAGTGATTTATATAAACTTGGCTGTCGTATTGCAAAAGAAGCTTTTGATGCATATGTTACACAAGGTATTTTAAATGACACGCATACCTGTCTTTGCTATATTCGAATGATGGAATATGTTGAGGAATCAAATCAAACGGATATCATTGATTTATCAGCGTTAAAATCAAAACTGATCAAGCAGGTTAAAAACAGCATTTCGAATAATGCAAAGGCATGGGAAACATCCTATCTTTGCAGGCCGTCACAGTTTTTCAATTCCGTTGACAGCATTTTTTATGACGGCAATCAAAAAATCGCTGAATATGAATGCGAATATATCAATAAGACTCAGCAGGAAGACGGCTCATGGACTGTTCCCTGGAGTTGGCATGAATATCCCAATGAGTGGGCTATCGCAAAAAATTGGTGGAAAAGCAATGGCATATTAGCTAATATGATTTATCTTAAAAGGATGGGAAAAGCCTGATATAGCTCACGCAGATGAGCAATTTTATGTTTGTAAATTTTACATTATCTAAGCGTTACTGTCTTTCCGGGCAAGGCGCAGTTGCCCCTGGGTTGACTGGTGCTTTCTATTTTGATATTATAAGGAGCTAACACGGGAAAACGATGGGAAATTTTAATGAAAAGTATTTTAAAACGGAAGGAGCGATCCGGCAGGACGTCAATGCGATCGACAGCGTTTTGGCGGAGGGGGAGGAGATTCTCTGGCGTGCAAAACCCAAAAAAAGCGCGTTTATCTGGGGGAAAATAATGCAGATGCTGCCGATTGTCCTGTTATGGGTCTGCTTTGACGGCTTTTTCATCGGCATTCTGATCGGCACGGTAAAAGAAATACCGACCGGCCTGGTCATCTTTCTCTGCGTCTTTTTCGCGTTCCATCTTGCCCCGCTCTGGATTTGGCTGACCAATGTGTTAACAGCGGGGCGCCGTGTAAAGAATACCGAATATGCATTTACCGATAAGCGCATCATTATCCGCAGCGGACTGATCGGCATCGATATTGCCAACATTTACTATTCGGATATCCAGAGCGTCAACGTGCGGGTGGGACTGATTGACAGAATACTGAAAGTCGGCGATATCTACATCAGCGGCTCCTTCAAGGCGCAGGTACTCAGCGATATCGCGGATCCGTACCGCGTTACTTCCGAGCTGCAAACGATTATTCACGATATCAAGGCGGATATTTTGTACCCCAACGCGCTCCGCCCAGAAGAAAATCCCGGTTATCATACAAAATACCGGCCTTAATGCCGCGAAATCAGAATATCAGAGAGACGGCGCCGCGCCGTCTTTTTTATGCAGACGCCCGTTTTTTTCGGAATTGCCAGTTGGATTGCACCGCCGTTATGTTAAAAAATCTTTTTTCCCGGCGGCTACCCGAATATGTCTCTTATTCGCTTTCCATTTGAATCGGAATCTGTTATAATATTTTTATTATAATAAAAGGGGTAAAAGGATGGATCTAACCAACGTGCCGTCGGGAACGCCGACCAGCGTCGTGCAGACGCTTGAAAATCACCTGTCTGTTGCAGACTCTATTTTGGCCAGAGACAAACGCCTTCTTCCCATGCTCATGACGCAGGGAAGCCGGAAAAAGGACAACAATTTATTTCAGTTGCGGCCGCAACGCGGAAACGACGACGAGCACAAACTTTTAAAAGCGGCGACGAGTGTGCTGCGGGATATCGATTATGAAATTGCCCTGCTCTCATACAGTACACAAATCATGCAGAATGGATCTGCCTCGTCAGATGCTCTGAAAACGTATATCTTCGATAAAAACGGACAAACTTTCGTATTTTACACCCTCTATGAGATCAAAGGCTTTTTGAAAAAGAAAGTTACTTTTCAAAAAAGCATGTTCGCCGAACGGTTTAAAACCTTCGATCCGCAATAAACTGCTCAAATTCTTTCGCCCTGCCGCACGGCAGGGCGGTTTTTACATCAGCGGCTGAATGATCTGCAGCAGTCCTCTGCCCAATTTGCCGAGTCCGCCGGCAGCGAAGTCCCGGATCCGCGCCCGCTCGCTGTCCGCCGTCATCTCCGTCAGGTCGCGGCAGACGGCCTTTGCGGCTTCCCCGCCGAAAAACGCGTTGCACTCAAAGTGCAGATAAAAACTCCTGAAATCCATATTCGTCGTGCCGACGACCGCATACCTGCCGTCCACGGCAAACATCTTCGCGTGATTAAAACCGGGCGTATAGATATAAACTTCCGCGCCGAACGACATAAGCCGTTCGGCGTTCTGTTTTGTGAGCGCGTAGATCGCGGCCTTGTCGGGGATCGCCGGAAGGATCGCGCGGACCATAATGCCTCGCTTGACCGCGCCCGACAGGGCGGAAAGCAGCTTTTCGTCCAGCAAAAGATAGGGCGTGGAAAAGACGACCTCTTTTTTCGCGCTCCGCACGAGCGCCAGATACAGATGCTCCGCCGCCGCGTTGGACTGCACGGGCGAATCCGAAAACAGGAGGACCTCGCCTGACCCCGCTGGCATTTCCGGGAAATAGCCGCGGTACGCTTCCTGCCCGTAGCGCATCGCCCAGATCTGCAGGAACATGGCCGTGAGATTTGCCACGCAGGCGCCCTTTACCGAAACGCCGGTATCCTTCCAGTATCCGAATTTACCGTACCCCTTGATATATTCGTCCGCAATGTTGGCGCCGCAGAGAAATCCCTCCTGCCCGTCGATGACGGCGAGCTTCCGGTGCGTGCGGTTGTTGACGCCGTCCAGCCGGAAAACGGGATTGAAGTAGTGGATTCTGACGCCCGCGCGCTCCAGTGCTTCGCAGTCCCGCCGGCGGATTCCGCCCAGACACCCCATATCGTCCAGCACCAGGCGGATCTCCGTCTGTTCCTTTGCCTTGCAGAGAAGTATCCTTTCCAGCCTGTCCCAGAGGACGCCCTTTTTCGCGATGAAAAATTCCAGAAAGACAAAATGCTTTGCCCCTTCGATCGCCGAGAGCAGCGCGTCGAAGAACCGTTCGCCCGTCGCGTAATAGGAGACGTCGCCCCGCGCCGCGGGATAGCCCGTCTCGCAGAAAATGGTCTCCGCCGCTTCAAAGAACAGCCCGTCGCCCTGCGCGGGCGCGGGGAGATAAGCATCCAGCCCGAGGGATTTTTTCGTGTAAGAGCGGTCGTTTTTGAGTCCGAAACGGCTGTTTCCGAAGAATAAAAAGAGAGCGCCCCCCAAAAACGGAGCGATCAGCGCGGGAAACATCCAGGAAATCTTATATTCCGGCGGCATCGCGCGGGAGACGATATACGCGCCGAACAGGATCGCCGCGCATGCGGAAAACAAAAAAAACAGCGCGAGATAAGCGGGCGCATAGATCCATAGCAGCACGGGGAGGACAAATGCGGCAAAGAGAAGCGCCGTCACGGCGGCCGTCTTCAGCAGCCACTTCAAGACGCTCATGCGCACCCCCTGACCGCCGTGCCCTGCAGCGGCTGATAAGTATCTTTGCGGATGACTTTGCGGGATACCAGGCGCTCTCCCTTATATTCGGAGAGAATGCCCATACTCTTCAGCCCCTCTTTGCTGTAAGAGATCACTCTGATCTCCCCGGCAGGCAGATCGGGGTATTCTCCCCTGTCGTCCTCCGTGACGATCTCGGGCGGAGCGGGGATCACTTCCACCGTCCTGCTCTCGCGCACGAACCTCCGGTCCGTCTTTTCCCCGAAAACGGAGATCGTGAGGCGTTCGCCGTCCGCTTCCGCGCGGATGTATACGGGCAGCGCCGTCTCGTTTTCAAACCGCAGATCGCTCCCCGCCGAATTGACCATCGCGTCAAACGAGGGCGCCACATAGGAGACGGGGAGGGAATGCGGGTGATATTCGGAAATCTTCATGCCGGCGAGCAGCGCGGCATTGTAGACAGTGGAAGAAACCTGGCACACGCCTCCGCCGATTCCGTCCGTAAATTGACCGTTGAAAATGATCTTTGCGGGGAGATATCCCCGCGCGGCGGTCCGCTCTCCCACGACGAAGTTGAAGGAAAACTGCCCGCCCGGCTCGATCAGCGTGCCGTCGATCGCCGCCGCCGCGAGCGCGATATTGTGCTTGCGCTCCTCCGTCGAACCGCCGTAAGACGTGTAAAATTTTCCCCTGAGCGCAAATTCCGCGCCGCCCGAAGCGAACGGCAGCCTCTCCGCCTCCGCTTTCGCCGATCGGAACATTCCGGAAAATCCGATGACGGTCAGAACCGCCACCATGAGAAACAGGACGATGTTGTTGAACCTTCTGCGCATACTTACCTCCCGCTCGCTAGTATGCGGAAATCCCCCGTTTTTATGCGAACTCCGCGCTTCTCATCCGCCGGTATGCGAAATCCCCGACGGGGAAATATAAATATTAAAAGCGCCGGTTGAACCGGTGGTTTGCATAGAACCTGAAACTGCCGGCCAGCCCGTCTACGGGTATCGCATATATGATAGCGCCTTATTGCCCTGCTCCCCTGTAAAACACCTTCCTCTCTTTCCTTTGCAGACCTCTCGTCGATGATCTCTTTTTATCTCCTCCCCCGGTAGAACTGAAAGATTTTTCATGCCAAAGCGCCGTTAAAACGCCCCGCCGGCTGAGCCGGCGGGGCATAAAAAAGTTTTTTCAGCAAACCGGGATTGCATTGCCGGTCATTCCGCAAAGAGGGGCGTGGAAAGATAGCGTTCCCCCGTATCCGGAAGGAGAACGACGACGGTCTTGCCGCCGTTTTCTCCGCGCGCAGCCAATGCCGCCGCGGCGGAAAGCGCCGCCCCCGAGGAAATTCCGGCCAAAAAGCCCTCCGTTTTTGCAAGCAGGCGGGCGCAGGCGTACGCCTCCTCTTCGGTCACTTTCACGATTTCGTCCGGGATCTCTCTGTTCAGCGTGGCGGGGACGAAGCCCGCGCCGATCCCCTGCAGCCCATGGGCGCCCGGCGCGCCGCCGGAGAGGACGGGAGACCGCGCCGGCTCGACGGCAATCACTTTGATCCGCGGATCTTGCTCCTTCAGAAACGCCCCCGCGCCCGAGATCGTTCCGCCCGTTCCGACTCCCGCCACGAAGAAATCCAGCTTTCCGTCCGTGTCCTCCCAGATCTCGGGGCCGGTCGTTTTGCGGTGCGCCGCAGGGTTGGCCGGGTTG
>UQTB01000011.1 GCA_900543915.1 uncultured Eubacteriales bacterium
CGATCGCCGCCGCGATCGGCGGGAAGATCGGCATCGACGGGAACGGCGTCAAGAACCTCCTCGGCGGATTCCGCCAGCCGGTGGGCGTATACGTGGATACCAAAATCTTATCCGAACTCAAGCGTTCGGTGTTCATGCAGGGCATGGCGGAGGCGGTCAAATACGCCTTTGTCGGCGACAAGAAGCTGTTTGCGCGCCTCGTCGAGGGGCAGTTCGATCTGGAAGACATGGTCGCGCGCTGTATCCGCCTGAAATACGAGTTCGTCAAAGGAGATGAAGACGAGACCGGAAAGAGCCTGCTCCTGGGCTTCGGCAATACGTTCGGGAACGCCGTCGAGCGGCTCTCCGACTTTACGCTGTCGCACGGGGAATGCGTGGGGATCGGCATGGTGATCTCCGCGAAAATTTCCGAAAATCTCTTTTTGCAGGAGGGTATGGCGGCGGCGCTGGAACAAGCGCTCACGCAGTACGGGCTCCCCGTCAAATGCGACTATTCCGCGGAAGAGATCTACGAGGCGGTTCTCTCCGATAAAAAGCGCGCGGGCGACTACATCGGGCTGGTGCTTGCGGACAGGATCGGCAGGGCGAAGCTGATGCGCGTGGAGACGGAAAAGTTCCGCGAGCTGATCAAACTGGGGATTTCATGAAGCTGAACATCTTTCCCTGCCGGCTGACGCTGGACGTGCCCGTGACGGACGGAGAGACCGCTTTGGCGGTCGCCGCCGCAAACATCGTGGGGAGCATCGTCCGCACCCGGTTTTCCTCTCCGGAACTGACGGAGCTCAGGGCGGGATTTCTGAAACTGCGCCAGAGCGGCGCTTTGTTCGAGAAGCCTGCGGCCGCAATCTTCCCCGGCCTACTGGTTGCGGCGTGCTATTCGACGGGAAAGACGGAGTTTACCGGCGTGCCCGTACAGCCTGTACTGGAGCGCGCGCTGGCGCGGATGGGCGCGCGGCTGACGCGGGAAGGAGACGGGCTGACGGTTGCGGGGACGGGCTCTCTGCGCGGCGCCGCCGTGGACGCGGCGGGGGATTCCGCCGTCACCGCCTATCTGATTGCGGCGGCTACCGCCGCGGACGGCGTGACGGAGATACAAAACGCCGCCGGCGGTTTTATCGATTACTTTTTCGCCGCGGGCGGAAAGGGGGTTGTCTATGACGATTGAAGAGATCAGAAAGGAGATGGATGCGCTCGACGACAAGATCGCCGATCTGTTCGTGGAGCGCATGAATTGCGCCGCGCTGATCGCGGAGGAAAAGCGGAAAAACAAACTGCCCGTCGAATCGGAGGAGCGCAGAAAATACGTCGAAAACCGCATCGCCGGGCGGGTGCCCAAGGAGTATTCCTCCTACGCGCGGGCGCTCTTTTCCACCATGATGTCGCTGAGCTATTCTTTCCAGAACGAGCTCGTCTATCAGAGTTCGCTGGGAAAGATCCTGGAGGACGTGCTGAAAGAGAGCGCCGTTCTTCCCGGGAAAGCGACGGTCGCGTACGGGGACGACCGCGCGGAGCTCGCGGTCAGGGCGCTGTTTTCCCGGCCGGACAGCCTGAAACTGAACGGCGCGGGCGAGCTCTTCGACGCGCTCGACAAGGGGCTTTGCGATTACGGCGTCGTCGCCGCGTCTGCGGGCGCGGCGGAGTACGTGCACGACGGCTACGATCTGCTTGCAAAACACGGCTGCTATATCCTCGCGCGGTGCGAGACAAAGCAGGGAAAGTTCCTGCTCATTTCCAAAAAATTGCAGATTTTCCCGGATGCGGATAAAATCAGCTTCATCATGTCCCTTCAGAACCGCCCCGGCGCGCTGAACGCGGTGCTTTCCAAGTTTTATTCCATGGGAATCAACATCACCAAGCTGGAGACGCGCGACGTGCACGGAGACGGTTCCGTGTGGTCGCTGTATCTGGATGTAGAGGCGAACGTCAGGGAAGAGGGCGTCGCCGCGCTGCTGACCGAATTTGAATCCAGCCCCGACCGCTTTACGCTGCTGGGCTGTTATCCCGAAAAGACCGTCTGACGTGCGCGGGAGACTGTCTGCTCGGAAATCCGCATTTTTTAGGTACGGAGCATGCTGCAGAATGGAGCATTGATTAAAAAAACATGAAAAAAGAGCGAAACTTTTCAAAAGTTCCGCTCTTTTATTTTGGAGGAAATTGCCGGTTGCCTGCCGGGCGCTTTCGGCCGATCCCGTCAGAAATTGAGATCGGTCTGCGTGAGCAGGGCGTTCAGCAGGGCGGAGAACTGCGTGAGGTGTTCGAGAGGCCGCCCGGGGAAATATTTTTCAATGTATTCCAGATAGTCGTTTTCCGTGTTCATCAGCATGCCGATGAGGTAGGTTTCGCCGTATCCGGTGTAATCGGGGATCTCCCAGTTGGTCGCCTCCATATAGAGGTACTTGATGCCGAGATCCTTGAAGTACACGTGATCGCTCCAGTCACCCGTCGAGGGAGAAGCGTAGTCGGGGGTGACGTCGTCGTAATTTTCGGGGGAGAGATTGCCCCACGTCCAGGGATTCTTCTTGAAGGAGAGCCCCAGCGATTCGGCGACCGCCCAGGCGTTGTCGAACGCCTCGGTATCGGTGACCGTCTGATTTTCATTGTCCTGCACGCCGCCGTAGAGATAGCAGTAATCGCCGCAGACGACGGAGTCGATGTTGATCATGTAAAGCGTATTGTCGATTTCTTCCTGCGTCATGTTCTGCGCATACGCCTCTGAGCCGTAAAGCCCGAGCTCTTCCGCAGTGAAGAAAACGAACACAACGGTGTACTCGGTCTCCACGGCGAAGAGCTTCTGCGCGGTGGTGAGCGCCAGCGCGATGCCGGAGCCGTTGTCACCCGTCCCCGTTCCGTCGTAATGCGCGCCGACGATGATCTGCTGATCGGTCTTTCCTTGCTTCGTCACGACGATATTTTCGCTGATAACGGCGGCTTTTACGTATGCGCCGTCTGCGGCTTCCACGTATTTGCGCCCTTCGCGGTTATAGAATTTTCCGTCCGTCTCATAGCTCTTGACGGCGGAGAGTCCGTCCTTTTTCGCGTAGGTAGTGAATTCGACGGGCTGGAATTCGATGTCCGTATCCTCGCTGTAGCCGGCTTGGATGAGATTCCATACGATCCACTTCTGCGCGAGTTGGAAATTTTCCCCGTCGATGCAGTCGCGGTCGCGCAGGACGGAATCGATGTATTTGAGTTTCTCGTAGCACTCCTCGCCGTAATCCGCGGCCAGGGTGTTGGCGGCGGGCGTTTCGGGCTCGGCGGGAGCCAGCGCGTCGAGCTTATCGGACAGTTCCTTTTCATAAGCGGCGATGGTCTCTTCCAATTCCGCGATTTCGGCCTGGAGTTCGGCCAGTTTGTTTTCCATGGCAGCGGTATCCGTACTGCATGCGGTCATGCCGAAGAGCAGGCAGATGATGAGTACGGCGTGGATGAACAGTTTTTTGAGTGTCTTCATTGATGTGTCCTTCTTTGTTTTTGATATTCACTATTTTATTCATATAAGGCTTGTTTGTCAACTATTTTTATGTATAAAAATTCAAAAAATTAAAAAAATGTAAAATTATTCATTTTTTCAAAAAGAGATGATGCGCACGGTATATATTGTTATAGCATAAGATAACGATTGACAAAAGCAGCGCGGCAACGTATAATACGCGTAAAAGGAGGAACGAAATGGAAAACGAAGTTTTGAAGGCGATCAGAGAGCGGCGCAGCGTGCGGTCGTTTGCGCAGAGAGAAGTAGAACCGGACGTATTGGACGCGATATTGGAGGCGGGGACCTACGCTCCCACCGGAAAGGGCAGACAGTCCCCGGTCATCGTCGCCGTGCGCGACGGAGCAACAAAGAAGATGCTTTCGCAGATGAATGCGCAAGCCAGGGGAATCCAGACGGATCCGTATTACGGGGCCGCCGTGATCGCGCTGGTTTTGGCGGACGGTACGGTCAATACCTGGATCGAAGACGGCAGCTGCGTTCTGGAAAATATGATGATCGCAGCGCAGTCGCTGGGCGTGGGCTCCATCTGGATTCACTGGGAGCGCCAGATGTTCGACGGAGAAGCGGGAAAAGCCCTCCTGAAAAAGTGGGGGCTTTCGGAGACGCTGCGCGGCGTCGGCGCGGTCGCGCTCGGCTATGCGGATCAGGTCCCCGCGCCCGCCGCGCCGCGGAAAGCTGGCTATATCGTGAAGGTGTGAACGGCGGAAAACGCATTGCAATCAAAAAGCCGGGGCGGCGGCTGCCCCGGCTTTTTTGTTATTTGGATTTTTTCTTTCTGAGGCATAGCCATGCCGCCATCGCCATCGGAAGCAGCGCGCCCCATCCGGTCAAGCCGATCGAACTGCCGCAGCCGCCGTTTTCCTGCGGCGGCGACAGGGGGGCGACGACCGCGTCGGGTTCAATCGGTCTTAAAAATTACAAAGAGGGAGATCGGGGAACCGTTTCGGGATATCAAAACAGAAGAGCAATCATAAATCGATTTGCTCGTTGCTAATTTTGCCTATGTTTCCGAAACTTGTCCCGTATATAGAGAGAATTAAGACAGAGCCGTGGGAGTTTAATACGGATAAGCTGACCACCGAGTTCGGTCATATCATGAAGGGGCATACAATGAAAGATTTGCGGCATACCTTTACAACGCGGGCGAGGGAATGCGGCATTGAAAATGAAATCGTAAGTATATGGACGGCGCACAGTCCGAAAGGTATGACGGCAAAAGTATACACGCATTTTACGCTTGCATATATGCGAGAGCAGGCAGAGCGGCTTATTTATGAAGTTTAGTCCCCAAAAATCCCCGCAAACGGAAAAAAGTAAAAATAAAACACAATATATAGTGAATCCCTGACAAAGAAAAACTACAATATATTGTGTTTAATGGTTGCGGGGAGGGGATTTGTAAGGAGCGGGAACCGCGACGGAATAGCGTAGCAGAGCGAAGCGTCACACGGACAATGTCCCCTCGCCGCAAGAAAAACAAAAGCCATGGTGAAAACCATGGCTTTGTCACTGGTTGCGGGGAGGGGATTTGAACCTCCTGACCTTTGGGTTATGAGCCCAACGAGCTACCGAACTGCTCCACCCCGCGATCAAGCGCCTCTCAAGGTGCTTGATTATCATAATATATTCTGCGCGGTTTGTCAAGTGAATTTTCAAAATTTTTGCAAATTTCAAAGAAAACTTGCTTTTTGCTGGGGATCCGTGTTACAATACGCTCATGAAAGCGTTTGATTTCGGCAATTTGCTGCGCGGGAAAACGGTTGCCGTCGCTCTTTCGGGCGGCGGAGATTCCATGGCACTCCTTCACTATCTCTGCGCGCGGGCGGCGGAGGGCGGTTTCTGCGTCGCCGCCGTTCACGTGGAACACGGGATCCGCGGGGAGGCCTCTCTCAAAGACGCCGAATTTGCGGAAGCGTATTGCAGAGAACAAAAAATTCCCTTTTATCGCTATGCGGTGAGGGCGAGAGAGCTGGCGGAGCGCGAAAAGCTGAGCCTGGAAGCGGCTGCGCGCCGGCTGCGGTACGCGTGTTTCGAGGCCGCTTTGACGGAGAAAAAGTGCGATTTCGTCGCGCTCGCGCATCATACGGGCGATCAGGCGGAGACGGTGCTGATGAATCTTTTGCGCGGCGCCGGTATGCGCGGCGCGGGCGGAATGGCGCCGGTGCGGGGGCGTTATCTGCGCCCGTTTCTCGGCGTGACAAAGGCGGAGATCGCGGCTTACCTGAAGGCATTTTCTATTCCCTATGTGACGGATGAGACCAATTTTTCCGCGGATTATACCCGCAACGCCCTGCGCCTGCGGGTTCTTCCCGCCGTCGGGGAGATTTTCCCCGCATATGAAAGCAGCCTCCTGCGGTTTGCAAGGCTTGCCAGGGAAGACGACGCATACCTCTTTTCGCTCGCAAAAGCGCAGGTTGCAAAGAGAGACGGTGCGCTTTGTTTCCCCGAAGATCTGCCCGATCCGCTCTTCTCCCGCGCGCTGCTTTGCGCCTGGAAAGAGCTGGGAGGAGGGGATTACGCCGGCGCGCAGTTCGAGGGGGCGTATGCGCTGAAATCGCTTGCAAACGGCGCCTGCCGCGATCTGGGCGGCGGAATCGTCGCCGCCCGCGAATACGGGGAGATCGCGCTCTACCGACCGGTCAAAACCCCCATCCCCTCTTACCCGTTTGCAGAGGGGGCGTTTTCCTTCTGCGGCTGGACGCTGAAAGCCGAACGCGCGGTGGAACGGAAGGAGGGGCTGTATGCCGACGCGGGTAAAATTCCGCCCGGCGCCTGCCTGCGCCCGCGCAAAGAGGGCGACGTGTTCGCCCCTTACGGCGGGGGAACGCGCAAGCTGAAGGAATATTTCATCGACAAAAAAGTGCCGCGCCGTCTGCGGGACCGGATTCCCGTCCTCGCCGCAGGCAATACGGTTTATTTTGTGGCGGGAATGGAGATTTCCGACCTGATAAAGGTAGACAAAGACACCGTAAATATGATAAAATTGACCTATCAAAGGGATACGGAAGAGAAGGAGAACCGAGATGTATGACGATATCGAGAAAATTTTGATCACAAAGGCGGAAATCGAGGAGAAAGTCAGGGCGCTCGCCGCGCAGCTGGACGCCGACTACAGGGATAAAAATCCGCTGATGCTGTGTATCCTGAAGGGGAGCGTTCTCTTTTTCAGCGATATCGTGCGCAATATGAAAATCAAACTGGAGATCGACTTTATGGCGATTTCCAGCTACGGCGCGGGCACGACGAGCGGGATCGTACGCCTGGTGAAGGATCTGGACCGCTCCATCGAGGGGCGGCACGTCGTCATCGTGGAGGATATCGTGGATACCGGCCACACGCTGGCGTACCTGAAGCGCGTTTTGAACCAGCGCCGCCCCGCCTCCGTGAAGATCTGCACGCTTCTCGATAAGTTCGAGCGGCGGGAAGCGGAAGTGGATGTGGATTACAAGGCCTTCGATATCGGCAACGAGTTTGTGGTCGGCTACGGGCTGGACTATGCGGAGACTTACCGGAACCTGCCGGAAATCGGCATCTTAAAGCGCTCCGTCTACGAAAAGTAGGGCGTTTGCCGAAAATTACGCAACAGAAAGCGGTCCTTTGAGGACCGCTTTTCCGTTCATTCTCTTTCCGCCGCGCGGATGACAAAATCAATGGAAAAAATTTTAAAAAAGTTTGGGATTTTCCCGAAAAATTGTTTGACATTAAAATTCGTTTCGACTATAATATTTTAACATGCGGATTGTTAGATAACCTAACAATTTAATTTGGGAGAAAAAATGAAATTCGGGTTTCAAATCAAAACGCTGTCCCGCATGATCAAGAAGAAGATCGACGGCGCGTTCGCGTTTCGGGAAAACGCCGATCTCACCGGCATCCAGGGATGGGTGCTGCGCTTTCTCTATGACAGGGAGCGGAGCGGGGAGGAGGTATTCCAGCGCGATATCGAGCGGTCCTTCCAGGTCCGCCGCTCGACGGCGACCGAACTCTTGAACACCATGGAAGCGAACGGCTACATCAGGCGCGTCCCCGTCGAGCGGGACGCCCGCCTTAAAAAGCTGGAGCTGACCGAAAAGGGGCGCCGCCTGCAGGAAGAGGTGATAGCGGCGATCAACGGCGTGGAAGATTCGCTGACGGAGGGGTTTACGGAAGAAGAAAAGAACACCCTCTCCGCATTATTAGAGAAATTAAGAAGGAATTTGGAGTAAAAAGTATGGTAAAAACACTGTTGAAGAGCGTGCGGGAGTACAAAAAGGCGACCATGCTGACGCCCGTCTTCATTACGCTCGAAGTTGTGATGGAGTGTCTGATCCCGTACGTCATGGCGCTGATGATCGATACGATCGATTCCGCGCAGGCGGGATCGACCGATCTGCTCGGGCAGATCGTCATGTACGGCGGAATTCTCATCGTAATGGCGGCGGTCTCGCTGACGGGCGGGTTTCTGGCCGGGAAATACGCGGCGATCGCCTCGACGGGGTTCGCGAGAAATCTCCGCCACGACCTCTATTATCAGATTCAGAAATTTTCCTTTGCAAACATCGACAAGTTCTCCACGTCCTCGCTGGTGACCCGTATGACGACGGACGTCACCAACGTGCAGAACTCCTTTCAGATGATTATCCGCATTGCGATCCGCTGCCCGCTGATGTTTGTCTTCTCGCTGGTGATGTGTATCACCATCAGCCCGAAGATGTCCATGATATATCTCATCGTCATCCCCGTGCTGGTGGCGGCGCTGGCGGCGATCATCTGGGTTTCCTATCCGCGGTTCACGCGCGTATTTAAAAAGTACGACGCGATCAACGAGTCCATCCAGGAAAACGTGAAGGCGATGCGCGTGGTCAAATCGTACGTCAGAGAGGATTACGAGATCAAAAAATTCAACCGCGCGGCGGAAGACATGCAGCGGGACTTTAAGCGGGCGGACCGCATCATCGCGCTCAACAACCCGCTGATGTCGCTCTGCATGCACGTCGCCGTGCTGTTTATCTCCATCTTCGGCGCGAAGCTGATCATGGAGACCGGGGTCTGGGATCCCGAACTGAACGCTTCGGTCGGGGGCGAGCTCACGACGGGAGGGCTCTCCAGCCTGATTACCTACAACGCGCAGGTCTTGATGAGCCTGATGATGCTTTCCATGGTGCTCGTCATGATCATCATGTCCGTCGCTTCGGCGCGGCGTATCGTCGAGGTTCTGAACGAAGAATCCACCCTTCACAATCCCGAGCATCCCGTCTATGACGTGGAAGACGGCAGCGTGGAGTTTGAAAACGTCTCCTTCCGCTATTCGGAGAAGGCGGAGAAGAACGCGCTCGAGGGCATCAACCTCAAAATTAAAGCGGGCGAGACGGTCGGCATCCTGGGCGGAACGGGGAGCAGCAAGAGCTCTCTCGTCCAGCTGATTCCCCGCCTGTACGATACGACGGAGGGCGTCGTGCGCGTGGGCGGCAGGGACGTCAGGGATTACGATCTCGACACGCTCCGCAACCAGGTCGCGTTTGTTTTGCAGAAAAACGTCCTCTTTTCGGGCACGATCAAGGAAAATCTCCGCTGGGGGGACGCGAACGCGACGGACGAGGAGATCACGCGCGTCTGCAAACTGGCGCAGGCGGACGATTTCATTCAGACGTTCCCCGAAAAATACGATACATACATCGAACAGGGCGGCACGAACGTATCCGGCGGGCAGAAACAGCGGCTCTGCATCGCGCGTGCGCTCCTGAAAAAGCCGAAGATCCTGGTTCTGGACGACTCCACCAGCGCGGTCGATACAAAGACGGACGCGCTGATCCGCAAGGCGTTCCGCGAGGAAATTCCGGATACCACGAAATTCATCATCGCGCAGCGCGTCGCTTCCGTGGAGGATGCGGATAAGATCATCGTGATGGAAAACGGCAGGATCAACGCGGTCGGCACGCATCGGGAGCTTTTGGAAAACAACGAGATCTACCGCGAGGTCTATTATTCCCAGAACAAGGCAGGTGAACAGAATGAGTAAGAATCAATCCGTGAAGAAGAGACAGAAGCTGGATACGCACACGCTGTCCCGCCTGCTGAAATTTATCTTCAAGAACTTTAAACTGGAATTCATCGTGCTGGCGGTCTGCGTGCTGCTGAACGCCGTTTCCGTGCTGACGGCATCCATCTTCCTGCGCATCATCATCGACGAGTGCATCCGCCCCGTGCTGATCCAGTCCATCGGGCTGCAGGAGGGGCTCGCAAACCTCACGTCCGTGGCGATCATCATGGGCTGCATGTACGGCGTGGGGCTGCTGGCGAACTTTATCCAGACGCAGCTTCTGGTCACGATCTCACAGAATCTGATGCTGAAGATGCGCACGATGATGTTCAACGGCATGCAGCGGCTTCCCATCCGCTACTTCGATACGCACACGCACGGCGATATCATGAGCCATTACACCAACGATACGGATACGCTCTACCAGCTGGTGGCGCAGAGTATCCCCGCCATCTTTTCGGCGGGCATCATGATCATCGCGCTCTTCTTCGTCATGATCTCTTACAGCGTCTGGCTGACGCTGGTGGTCCTGCTGGTGGTCGTCTTTATGGCGATCGTGGCGAAGAAAGTGGGCGGCAAGAGCGCCAGGTACTTCGTCAAACAGCAGACTGCGGTCGGCAAGAACGAGGGCTACATCGAGGAGATGATGCACGGGCAGAAGGTCATCAAGGTATTCTGCCACGAGCGGGAGAGCGAAGAGGGGTTCGACAAGATCAACGACGAGCTCTGCCGCGTCTCCGCCGAGGCGAACGTCGCGGCGAATACGCTCGGCCCGATCATCGGCAACATCGGCAACATGCTGTACGTCCTCCTGGCTTTCATCGGCGGCGTACTGCTGACGCTGGGCGCGCCCAACCTGACCGTGACCGGAATCGGCGCTTTCACGACAGGCGCCATCGTGTCCTTTCTGCCGATGAGCCGCGTCTTCACCAATAACTTCAACAACGCTTCCCAGCAGGCGGCGTTCATCGCGATGGGCCTCGCGGGCGCCGGGCGTATCTTCCAGCTCGTGGACGAGGAGCCCGAGCAGGACGAGGGCTACGTCACGCTCGTCAACGCGGAAATCGCGGAGGACGGGACGATCACCGAAGCCGACCACCGCACGGGCAAGTGGGCGTGGCGCCACCCGCATTCCGCGGACGGAAGCGTCACGTATACCGAACTGAAGGGCGATATCCGCATGTTCGACGTGGATTTCGGCTATGTTCCCGAAAAGATCGTGCTGCACAACGTCACGCTGTATGCAGAGCCGGGGCAGAAGGTCGCGTTTGTCGGCGCGACCGGCGCGGGCAAGACGACGATCACCAACCTGATCAACCGCTTCTACGACATCGCGGACGGCAAGATCCGCTACGACGGCATCAATATCAACAAGATCAAGAAGTCCGATCTCCGTCGCTCTCTCGGCATCGTTTTGCAGGATACCAACCTGTTCACGGGGACGGTGATGGACAATATCCGCTACGGCAAACTGGACGCGACGGACGAAGAGTGCATCGCCGCAGCCAAGCTCGCCAACGCGCACGACTTCATCACGCGGCTCCCGAACGGCTACGATACCATGCTCACGGGGGACGGCGCCAACCTCTCCCAGGGACAGCGGCAGCTGCTCTCCATCGCCCGCGCGGCGGTGTGCAACGCGCCCGTCATGATCATGGACGAGGCGACGTCTTCCATCGACACGCGCACCGAGGCGATCGTACAGAAGGGCACCGATCAGCTGATGGAAGGCCGCACGGTCTTCGTCATCGCGCACCGGCTCTCCACCGTGCAGAATTCGGACGTCATCATGGTGCTGGAGCACGGCGTGATCATCGAGCGCGGCAGCCACAAAGAACTCATCGAAAAGAAAGGCAAATACTATCAGCTCTATACCGGCGCGTTTGAACTGGAATAAACCGCCCGCCGGGCTCAGCCGAAAAACAAGCATGAAGGCGCTCCGCACTTCGTTTTCTACGAAGCGCGGAGCGTTTTTTATTGAAGAAAAATTCCCTGAGAGATCTGTTTTTTTCACATTTTCATTTTTTTCTGATCAGGGTAGAGAAGCGGATTGAAATATTTTGCCCTGCTTTCCTGTTTTTTGCGGCCAAAACAAAAAAGAATTGCTTTTTTTTCCGTTTTCCCCCTTGAAATATCCCTTCATTTGTAGTACAATAGAAACAAGAGAGGGGAACGCATGAGATATATCGTCGCAATCGACGAGGGCACGACGTCTACCCGCGCCATGCTCTATGACCTGAAAAAGAGGTCGTTCGTCGACAGCCTGAACAAACCGATCAAACAGATCTATCCGCAGCCTGCCTGGGTGGAGCAGAACGCGAGCGAGATCTACGCCAATACGCTTGCCAATCTCATCGAGATGATCGAGCTGTGCCCCGCGCCGGAGGAGATCGCCGGGATCGGCATCACCAACCAGCGGGAGACCGTCGTCGCGTGGGACAGGCGGAGCGGGCATCCGGTGGGAAACGCCATCGTGTGGCAGTGCCGCAGAACGAGCGACTTCTGCGCCTCCGTACCCCCCGCCCGCGCGGCGGAGATCGCGGATAAAACGGGGCTTAAAGTTGACGCTTATTTTTCCGCGAGCAAGATCAAGTGGATTTTAGAGCACAGTGCGGCCGCCAGACGGCTGCTTGCGGAGGGGAATCTCTGCGTCGGCACGATCGACTCTTACCTCATTTTCAAGCTGACGGAGGGGCGGTCGTTCGTCACCGATTACACCAATGCCTCCCGCACGATGCTCTTCGATATCGAAAAGCTGCGGTGGGACGATTCGCTTCTTGCCTATTTCGGCATCCCGAGGGAGGTTTTGCCGGAGCCCGTCCCGAGCACCGCAGTAGTGGGCGCTTTCCGGTACGGCGGAAGGGAATACCCGCTTGCGGGCGTCGCGGGAGACCAGCAGGCAGCGCTTTTCGGGCAGGGATGCCTGAAAGCGGGCACGGCGAAGATCACCTACGGGACGGGCATGTTTATGCTCTTTTCGACGGGAAAACGGCGCGCAAAGTCGACCGCGGGCATGCTTTCCACCGTCGGATATTCGCTGGGAAACGAAGTCTGCTATGCGCTGGAGGGGAGCGTATTCAATGCGGGCAGCGCGGTGCAGTGGCTGCGGGATGAACTTCGCTTTTTCCGCCACAGCAGAGAGAGCGAGACGCAGGCGCTCAAAGTGCCGGATACCGGCGGCGTGTACGTTATCCCCGCCTTCACCGGGCTGGGCGCGCCCTATTGGAATCCGGATGCGCGCGGCGTGATCACGGGGATTTCGCGCGGGACGAATAAATATCACATCACCCGCGCGGTGCTCGAGAGCATGGCTTATGCCGCGCGGGATCTGACGGCGTGCATGGAGCGGGACAGCGGCGTAACGCTGTCCGAACTCCGCTGCGACGGCGGCGCTTCGGCGAACGATTTTCTGATGCAGTTTCAGGCGGACGTGCTGAACGTCGCCATCAACCGGCCGAAAGAGCGGGAGAGCACGGCGCTGGGCGCTACGTATCTCTGCGCGATCGCGCTGGGACTCCTGAAAGCGGGAGAGGTAGAAGATCTGCGCGCCGTCGACCGGGTTTTCGAGCCCTCGGCGGAACGCGAAAAATTTGAAGCACTTTATCGGGGTTATTTGGAGGCTGTGAAAAGATGTCTATGAGAAGGTACGAATGGAAAACGCACGACGGCAAGACGCTGTCCGTCGCGGAGTGGAAGGGAGAGGGAGAACTCGTCGGCATGGTGCAGATCTCCCACGGAATGGTGGAACACACGGGCAGATACGACGCGTTTGCGTCCGCGCTCGCGGAGCAGGGATTTCTCGTCTTTGCGGACGATCACCGCGGGCACGGGAGGACGGACGAGAGCACGCTCGGCTACGCGCCGGGGGATATGTTCGAGGACACGTTGAAAGATCTGGCGGAACTGTCCAAAAAATACAAGGCGGAGTATCCGCAGCTGCCGCTGGTATTATTCGGGCACAGCTACGGTTCTTTTCTCACTCAGGGATATATCGAGCGGTACAGCGCCTATCTCGCGGGCGTCGTGATCGGAGGGAGCTGCTGTATGAAGGGAAATCCCTCCGTCGGCTTCGGCAGAATGATGGCGGGCATCGGCTGCGCCTGCAAGGGCGAGCGCGCCCCCGCAAAACTGATTGCGAAGGCGACGTTCGGGGCGTACGAGAAGAAACTGGGCGGCAGTTTTATCAGCTCGGATCCCGCCGAAGTGGAGCGGTATCGGAGCGATCCCTACTGTTCTTTTATCTGCAGCAATCATTTTTACCGCTGTTTCTTCCGCGGGCTGAAAAAGATCTACCGCAAAAAAGAGCTGGAGGGAATAGACAGAAGCCTTCCCATTTTCCTCATCGCGGGGAATTGCGACCCGGTCGGGCAGATGGGAAAGGGCGTGAAGCGTTTGGAGGCGATGTACAAAAAGCTCGGCTGCAAGAGCGTGGAATGCCTGATCATGGACGGAATCCGCCACGAGTATCTGAACGACAGAGAGGCGGCTGCCGCGCGCGAAGCGATCTTCGGGTTCATCGGCCGCACGGCGGCGAATGCGAAAAAGGAATAGCGGGTTTTGTTTTTTTCGGGTATGGCGGCGGAATGCGCTTTTAAAAAATTTCGCAAATTATGAGAAAATATCGGAAATAGAGTTGACAAAACCCTTTCTTTTCGGTATAATATCTTAGCAATTGTAACCGAAATTGCAAGTATATGGCATGGCGGCGTAGCTTAGTTGGTTATAGCGGCCGGTTCATACCCGGCAGGTCGTTGGTTCGAATCTGACCGCCGCTACCATTTACGGCTCCTTGGTCAAGCGGTTAAGACATCGCCCTTTCACGGCGGTAACACGAGTTCGATTCTCGTAGGAGTCACCAAACAAGTTAAAGGCGAACCCGTTTCCATTAGGAAACGGGTTCGCCTTTATCGTATATTTCAAAATCTTGAATAATCTTGGGGGATAAACAAATGAGTAATCAAGTTGTTGCAACTTTAAAAACGGTTTTATCAAATAAATTAGTTGATTGCTTGGCGGGAACAATAAAATATAATCAGGGTAATCTTTCATTAGAGTCTCGTGGCGGCGTTTACGGAATAGCAATTAAATTAGATAAAAAGAGAAAAAAAGATTTTTTTCAAAAATATAATGAAAAAGACATAATTACATTCGAGGAATGGAAGTCAATCGGTGATTATTACTATCCATTATACTGGGGAAAAGACAGTAATTTAGGATTTAGGCTTTTTAGTCATATCCATACGAGAGATAGTCTTGGAACTTTGCAGTTAGACAGCCGTCAATATCTAAATCAATATTTTGATAAAGGTAAGATAATTTATGGTGCAGTATTGTGTAATAAAATAAGTTGTTGCGAAACAGAATTAAGGAATACATTTCCCGATATTTTTATAACGCATGTAGGTAAGTATGATTTCCCCAATTAATAAAATGGCGGCGGGTGCTTCACACGAAGTCCCCGCCGCTGCCGTTTGTCAAAGGGTTATGAATTTTGGCGCAATCTGATTTGAGCAAGTAAAAATATTTTTATTTTGCAACGCTTTTGAGCGGCGGTTTGATACGGAGGGGATGAATGTTCTCCGTCGAGAGGTGCTTTGGCAAAAGCCTTCTCTTCGGCGCGGAATTTGTCAATAAAATTTACATGGCCGATTGAGGCAGGGCTTCTTTGAATAACAGGCGTGAGATAAACTGCAGGGACAGAGCAGTTTTTATGTTAATATAATCAATTATCGGTTAAAATATTATTTCCCCAGATTTTTCAGGTAGTCCTGACGCAGTTTCCTGTACAGGGAATCGGGATAGGCGGGCGTGGGGTGGCAGCTCGGAGGATTGACGGAAAAATCGTTGCCCGGGCGCATGACGCTCGCGTCGTCGTTCCGGTAGCGGTCGCGCACGGAGCGGTCCCGGAAGTCGGGGATCTCCACCGGCGCGCCGCCGCGCAGGGAGGAGATGTGCGCAAAATGCCCCACGAAATACATATCCAGCGCTTCGTAAACGTCGATGCCGTCGTTCGGCAGTCCGTTGATCGCGCGGATAAAGTGATACATCACGAACAGGTCGCCCCCTTCGTGCCCGAAGTTTTTGGCGCGTTCGGTGAGCGCGTCGGCGGGTTCGTAGGTGCGATATTTTCCCTCGTTTACGCCGTCTAAACTGGCGGAAAGCACGCGCGTGCCGGCGCTGATCCCTTCTCTGCCGCTTTCGGCGATTCCCTTGCTTCCGTAGACGCAGTACCAGACGGAATTGCGCGAAGGGGCGATGCCGTGGATGCTCTTGACGAGCGCGCCGTTTTCCAGGGTGACCATTTCGACCGCGAACGGCGCCGCGGCGCATCCCATCCGGTTTGTCTTTTCGCTGTAGGGCGCTTCAAAGCCGGATACCTTTACGGGGCGCAGGCCGCTGACGTGGCGGAGGGGGCCGAAGGAATGCGTGCAGTAATAAAACGCGTCCATCGTGTTGCGCCAATGGCGGCGGTCGCCGTAGGTGAGCGACGCCCAGCCCGGTTCGCAGTCGTGCAGATATTCCCCCTCTCCGTACTGAAATTCTCCCAGCGCCCCGCTCTGCATCAGCCGCCGCATTTCGCGCACGGCCTCGAAATAGCAGTAATTTTCCGCATAAAAATATACTTTACCGCTTTCTTCCACTGCGTCGCAGAGTTCGGCGGCCTCTTTCAGCGTGGCTACGGGCAGCACTTCGCTGAAAACGTGCAAGCCGCGCTTCAGGCAGCGGACGGCGTAAGGCGCATGCTCGTTGGCGTAGTTGGCGAGCACGACCGCGTCCATGTCGCAGGATAAAAAGGACTCGAAATCCGAACAGAGGGCGACGGGATACTGCCTTTCTTCAAAAAAGCGCGCGCAGTCGTCGAGCACTGCTTTGCTGTAATCGCAGACTGCCGTCAGCGTGCAGTCGTCCGACCGCACGGCGTATTCCATCATGGATTTCCCGCGGTAACCGCCCAGAACGCCCAGCTTTATTTTTTTCATCTCCGTCATCCTCCCTGCGGAATTGCCCGTCAGAGCCTCCGCTTTCTTCTCTCCTATTATACCATACCGATGGCGTTTGTAAATGAAAATCGCCGCCGAATTTTTTCTTTCTCTCATTTTTTCCGGGCATTTGAACTTGCCCTGCGGGGCGGGAGCCCTTCGGCGGCGGAGGGCCAAGAGCAGGTTTATTTTGGATTTTTTTCGCGGTGTTACGGCGAAAAATGCGGCAAAATGATTCGGAACGTTTGACAACGGACGGCTCCGTATATTATGATATTTGTGCAAAAAACGGCGATTATCGCAAACAGGAGAGATAGATGATTCAAATATTGACTGACTCTTCCTGCGGGATCTCCCAGGAAGAAGCGAAGCGGCTGGGGATCGACGTGATTCCCTTGTGCATCACGTTCGGAGAGGAAACATTCCGCGATGGCGTGGATCTTTTCAGCGAGGCGTTTTACCGTATGCTGACGGAGGGCGGCGTTCTGCCGCATACCTCGCAGCCTGCGCCGTATGAATTCGAAGAGCGGTTTGAGCGCGCGCGGGCGGAGGGGACGACGCTTCTCGTGCTTCCCATTTCTTCCGCGCTTTCCGGCACGCTTCAGTGCGCGCGCATGGTAAAGGAGAACGGGGGATACGACAACATCTATCTCTATGACAGCCGCTGTACGACGCTCATGCTCGAACTGCTGGTACGCGAAGCCGCCAAACGGGCGGAAACCTTATCCATCGAGGAACTCATCGCCTTTGTGGACGATCTGCGGAGCCGCGCGCATCTGCTTGCGGGAATCGATACGCTGGAATATCTCGCGAAGGGCGGCAGCCTGAATACGGCGACGGCGGCGATCGGTTCGCTTCTGCGCGTAAAACCGATCATCACCATCGGAGACGGCGGAACGATCGACGTGATCGGAAAGAAAATGGGCTCCAAAACGGCAGTCAGGGAACTGTGCGGCATGGTGGATCTCAATAAAATCGATCCGGAATACGGCATCCGCTTTCTCTACAGCATGCGGGACGCAAACGTGCGCGAACTCATCGTGCGGATGGGGCTGGATCCGGAGACGGTATTGGAACTGCAGGACATCGGCCCGGTCATCGGCACGCATATCGGGCCGGACGCGTTCGGCTACGTCTACGTGGACCGGAAGGAAGTATAGCGAAAAATTTCTCTGCCGCCGGGGACTGCGCTGTAACGGAGGATTATAATTTGGAACGGATCGAAACGCAGCGACTGATCGTGCGAAACTTTACAGAAAGAGACATCGCGGCGCTCTATCTGCTCTTGAAAGACGAAGAAGTAAACGTCTTTCTGCCCTGGTTCCCCGTAAAAAGCATACGGGAGACGGAGGATTTTTACGAGAGGAGATTTTCGCCAAAGAAAGAGGAAAATCAATATTATTGCGCCGTCTGCCTGAAAGAAAAAGACGAGCCCGTGGGCTATGTCAAGGCGGAAACGGACGAGAGCCATGACTTCGGCTACGCGCTCCGGAAAGAGTTCTGGCACAAAGGACTCGCCACAGAAGCGAGCCGTGCTTTGGCGGAGAAGTTAAAAACGGACGGCGTTCCCTACCTCACGGCGACGCACGACCGGAACAACCCGAGAAGCGGCGGCGTCATGCGGCAGATCGGGATGAAATACCTGTATTCCTACGAGGAGAACTGGCAGCCGAAAAATATTCCGGTCATTTTCCGCCTGTATCTGATGAATCTGGACGGAAACGAGGACAGAACGTACGATCAGTACCGGAACAGGTATAAAAATCACTTTATCGAAGCGGGACTGTAAAGGGAACAGCGGTTATTTTCCCCCCTTTTTTGAGAAAATGGAGCGCTGTGCGTTCCGGAATCTCTGCAAGCAGCCGGGAAAGGAGGGGAATCTCCGTTCGGCTGTCATATCGGCTCTGCGCGGCCTTTTGGCTTGTCCGACGGGAATGTACACGGGATACGCTTGCGAAAAGAGAGGTTGCGCGCCATTCGATGCGATTTACCGGTTTTTTATGGGCTTTTCGCGGCGTTTCTGCCGCTCATTGCGCCATGAACGCGCTCTGCGCGTGATTGTCTGCACCGCGCCTGCCGGTGTGCGGCTGCGGAAAATGTCGGCGATTGTGAGGCGCGACAGAGACCCCGCAGATGACGGGACAAAATAAGAACGGATAAAAGACAGGAAAGCTCCTGTCTTTTTTTGTGTCAGAAATCCGAGGCGGAGGTTAAAAGAGCGGGTGCCGGAACGGGCAGCAAACAGAAGAGACGAAGAAGGAGGATCAGGACAATCACAGAGGAAAAAGGAGAGATAAAAAGCTCCGCCGGACGACGGCAGTCGGTGCTGTCAAGAGATCTGCACGGGGAAAGGTCCGGCAGCCCGCGCTGTACCATGGCGCTTTCCCCGGAAAAATCCACCGGTTTTACCTGGAGAATTAAAAATGCTTTCGTAAATCACAATAATGACAGAAGTTACTTTATAGTGAATGATAAAAGTTTTTTAATGGCACAAGGAACCTGTTTTACAGGCGTGTCGCGTCTAACACGATACAGCGATACCCGTTGACGGGGAGACGGACAGTTTACGCTTATAAAGTACAAGCGAACCGACAATTTTACCGGATAGTTTGATTGTTCCCTTTCATGCGGCGCCCCGATGCAGGAGGATGAAGCGCCTTGTTTGCTTCGGAAAGGCGCGGCGTGTTTGTCCGCGGAATGGATTCGTCCTTTTCCAAAGCGCCGGAAAAGCTGCGCCCGGGGGGGGCGGCCGGCAGGCGGGAAAAAAGAGAGCCTCCTTTGTTTTTTCAAAGATTAAGGTATAAATTCTGTCATCCGCGGGAATGATCTACGTGTAAGAACGGAGGCAGGAAAAATGAAAAAAGTTTGCATAAGTTTCGCGTTGTTAACCATAATAATTTTGACCATTGCGGCATTCGGTATTCCTACCGGCACGCCCGAATATCTCAGAATTCACATCCGCGCCAACTCCAACGGAGAGGTCGACCAGGCGGTCAAATACCGCGTAAAGACGGCGGTGGTGGATTACCTGACCCCC
Organism: uncultured Eubacteriales bacterium; assembly: GCA_900543915.1. GTDB lineage: Bacteria > Bacillota > Clostridia > Christensenellales > Borkfalkiaceae > UMGS621. The sequence goes on from UQTB01000011.1 coordinate 19,530, forward strand.
TGCATCGCGGAATGCGATACCAAGCAGAAGGCGATGGAGCAGGTGAAAAAACACCTATCCGGCATTGAGGAGACGGCGGACGCGGTGCTCGCCGCCAACGGATTTTCTTACCGATCGCGCGCAAGCGTCAGGCAGGAGGAATTTCCCACCCGCGTATACGGCGATACGACGCTCGAAGCGGGCGTATATGACGCCCTGATCCTCGAACTCGGAAGCGGCGAGGGGGATAACTGGTGGTGCGTGGTCTATCCGCCCCTCTGCTTTGTGGGGGAGGGCAGCGGAAACTATCTTTACAAAAGCAAACTTTTGGAGATCATCGAGCGGTTCAGAAATCGGTGACGCTCTGTTTTATACAAGGAGGAAAAATGAAAAAGTTTTTACAAATCATGGCACTCGTCCTGGTGGTCGCTTCCATCGGCGTTTGCATCTCGGCGGGGATCACGACCTATCGCGCGGAAGAAACGCCCGCCGCCGTGCAGACGCTGGTCTTAAAGCAGGGAAGCCAGGGAGACGAAGTCAAAACCATGCAGAAGAAGCTGAAGAACTGGGGATATTACTCCGGTGCGGTAGACGGCATTTTCGGCAGCAAAACAAAGGAGGCCGTCAAGTATTTTCAGAGGAAAAACGGCCTGACGGTGGACGGGATCGTCGGCACCAACACGCTGAAGGCGCTCGGCATGTCCGGCTCTTCGTCGTCATCCGGCAGTTCGGGCTCCTATTCGAGTTCGGACCTCAACCTTTTGGCGCGTCTCATTTATGCGGAAGCGCGCGGCGAGAGCTATACCGGACAGGTCGCGGTGGGCGCGGTCGTGCTGAACCGCGTAGAAAGCGCGTCCTTTCCGAACAGCATTTCGGGCGTAATCTATCAGCCGTATGCGTTCACCTGCGTGCAGGACGGGCAGTTTAATCTGACGCCCGACGCGACGGCGAAGCGCGCCGCACAGGACGCGCTGAACGGCTGGGATCCCAGTTACGGCGCTCTGTATTACTACAATCCCGCGGTGGCGACCAGCTCCTGGATCTTTTCCAGACAGACCGTGGTGACCATCGGCAAGCACGTCTTTGCGATTTAAGGAGGGAGAAAGATGGAAGAAAAGAACAACGCGGTAGAAAAAGTGGAGAACACCGAGAAGAAGACCGCAAAGAAAACCGCCGCGAAAAAGCCGGCGCAGAAGGCGAACGCCAAAAAGAGCAGCGCCCCCGCGCGCGGCGTCAAGGCGGCGAAAGAGAAGAAAGGCAAGAGAGAAATCAGCGAGAAAAAGCGGGCGAGATTGGAGAAGAAAGCGGAACGCGAGAGAATCCGCGCGGAAAAGCGCGTCGCGCTCGCCGAGCTGAGAGAGAAAAAGCAGGCGGAGCATAAGAAGGCCGTCGAGGCGAGAAAGCGGGAGAAGAACCGCAGAAAGCAGGAATACCGCGAGAAAGTGGCGCTGAAAAAGCAGGAGCGCAAGGAAAAGCGCGAGATGTTAAAGCACGAGACCAAGGCGCAGCGTGAAAAGCGCATTGCGCAGGCGAAGGCGGAAAAGGCGCGCTTAATCCGCGAAAAGAGAGAGCTGAAGGCGCGCGTTCGGCGGGAGAAGAAAGAGCTCGCGCTGCAAAAGAGAAAGGAGCGCAGAATCGCGCGCGAAAACAAGCGGAAGGAACGCAACCGCTACCGGCAGGAAAAGCGCACCTCCAAGAAGGGGTACGGCGGCTGGCTGGCTGCCGTGATCTCGCTGGGCGCTTCCCTGCTGGTGGTTTCCACCGTCCTCGCGATGACGTTTTTCGTCCCCACCGAGAACGATATCACCATGCAGAACGCCTACCGCCGGTCTTTTTACGACACGGTCAGCTATGTGGACAACATGGAGACGGAGCTCTCCAAGGTTCTGGCGAGCGGCGGCAGCGAAGCGCAGCAGAAATACCTGGTCGACCTCGCAATCGACAGCGAGCTGGCGGAAAACGACCTTCAGCGCCTCCCGCTGCAGGACGAGGTAAAGCATTACACGACCAAGCTGGTCAACCAGATCGGCGATTACTCCAAGTATCTCAACGAAAAGCTCGCGAACGGCGGCACGGTGACCGCGGAGGAAAAAGAGTCCCTGCGCGCGCTGTACGAAGCGCTCTCTTCGCTGAAAAAGAGTCTTGCCGAGATGTCCAGGCAGATGGGCGACGATTTCGATTTCAGTTCGCTGAAAGATGCCGGCGAGGGCAACTTTATGTACGACGGTTTCACCGAGCTGGAGAATATGTCCGTCAATTTCCCCGAACTGATCTACGACGGCCCGTTTTCGGACGGACTCAGCGAGCGGGAGCCGAAGGGCCTGACGGGCGAGGAGATCGACGAGACGACCGCGCTCGACCTGTTCAACAAGTATTTCGCCGCTTATCACGTGGCGGACGGCATGATCGTCGGCGAGACGGCGGGACAGTTCCCCGTCTACAATGCGGAAGGCATGGCGGCGGACGGCAGCGCGATTTATGCGCAGATCTCCAAGAAGGGCGGCAAACTTTTGATGTTCGACTCCAACATGAACTGCGAAGCGACCAATTTCGACCTCGATTCGTGCGTGGAGATCGCGGTGACGTTCCTGCGCTCGATCGGAATAGAGGGGATGCGCCCCGTCTGGTCCAACGAGAGCGGTACGGTGGCCACCATTAACTTCGCCTATGAAGCGGAAGACGTAATCGTCTATTCCGATCTCGTGAAGGTGAAGGTCTGCGAAGAGCGCGGGCTGGTGACGGGCATGGAGGCGAGCTCCTATTACCTCAATCATACGGAGCGCTCCATCCCCGCGCCCGCGCTGACGGCGGAAGAGGCGCGCGCAAAAATCAACGCCGATATCGACGTCATTACGTCCCGCTTAACGCTGATCCCCATCGGAAATTCTTCCGAGGTGCTGGCGTATGAATTTGCGGGAGAATACGAAGGGGCGACCTATTACGTGTATATCGACGCGGCGACCGGAAAGCAGGTAGAACTCTTCAAGGTCGTCGAAGGGACAGAAGGCACGCTGTTGATCTGAACGCCTGACAGAACTTGATATCTGACAGAGGAAAAGGATAAAAAGAATTACGTCCCCGCGGCGCATTGTGTGCGCCGCGGGGACGTTGCAGTTTAACGAAACGTGATTCTCGTTTTGCGTTTTTGCCGCATCCCGCATTGCGCTTTCCGTGCGGGAAAGGGCAGGGCGGATTTCCGGATAAAAAAGGGCTATCCGAAGAATTCCTCTTCCGCCGCGGCGCAGAGCGCGTGATAGATCGGGAGGTGCAGTTCCTGTATCTTATAGGTTTCGGTTTCCGGCACGACGACCGCCGTATCCGCATACGGTCTGATGATCCCGCCCTGCTTTCCGCTCAGCAGAATGACGGACATCCCCTTCGCTTTCGCCGCTACGGCGGCGTACAGGCAGTTTTTCGCATTGCCCGAAGTGGAAATCGCAATCAGCGCGTCGCCGGGCGCGCCGAATACGCTTACCTGCTGCGCGAAGTTCATGAGGGGGTTTTTGTCGTTTGCAAAGGCGGTGGAGAGGCTGATGTGTCCCGTCAGCGCGATCGCCGGCAGGCCGCGCTCCAGCGCGCCGCACAGTTCCTCCCCGACCGCGCCGTACGCGGAGAGCGCTTCCCGATAGGCGGGATCGAGCGGACGGGGCTTTAAAAAGCGCTTTCCCAGTTCTCCCGCGATGTGCTCGGCGTCCGCCGCGCTGCCGCCGTTGCCGCAGAGCAGCAGCTTCCCGCCCCTGCGGTATGTCTCGATGACGTTGTCGGCGGCGCGGAGAATCTCTTCCCCGCAGGGTGCGAGCGCGGGATAGCGCTCGAGCAGGGTGTTGATGACGTTCAGCGAATTTTTTTTCATGAAATTCCTCCCGGGCGGAAAAAAGCGCGCCGCCCGGCGTTTTCTTTTTATTATAACAGCAAGCGGAAAAAACGAAAAGCGTTTGACGCGGATTTTGCAAAAAAGCGCGTATTTTGTTTTTCTCCGGCAGCGATGCGAAAAATTATCTGCGCCTTTGAAGCGGGCGGAACAGAAAAGCGCGGAGCGAAAGCTGTTTTATATGGAACAAAAAAAGGACGTTATCTTTTCCCGATAGCGTCCTTTTTTTCCTTTCCGGGTTGCATCCGGCTGCGCTTTTTTCTTCTTTTTATTCGACGTAATTCATCTTGACGGCGTCGCCCGTATCCGCATCCTGATAGAGCATCCAGTAGCCGTCGCCCTTGAGATCGAACAGAGAAAGGGGAAGAAAGCTGCAATATCCCGCCAGTTCCTTCGGCGGGTGCAGGGAATATTTCCCCGGCACGCCGTAGCAGATATAGCGGGGAAGCCCGTCCAGACGGATCAGCCCGACCGTGTAGTATTTGCCTTCCGCGTAATTCACTTTGACGAAGCGGCTTCCTTCGACGCTTCGCTCGAGGAGCTCTTCGGCGGGATATTTGGAGAAGAGCCCTTCCAGTTCGTTTCGCACGGTCTGGTAGTATCCGTGTCCCGGAGTTTTTGTCTGTGTGCGACGGAAAGCGTCCGTTTCATCAGGATCAGGCTGCGCGTCCGTTTCTTCGCATTCCGGCGGATCCGCGCGCGGCGCAGTCTCCCCGACAGTCTCGCTATGTAGGTTCTGTTCATCTTCGATCAGCGTCAGCCGCAGCGGGTCGACGTCCTCCTTCCGGTAATAATTTTCGGTCGCCACCACCTCGTCCTCGTACGCTTCCCGCGGCGGATCCGGCACCTGTTCCTGCGGCGGTTCGGGCGTATTTTCTGCGGGCGCGGGGCGCTGCTCGCTCTCCTCGATCCGCTTTTTCACGCGGTCAAAGGGGAGGGGGAACTCCGCGGTCGCATGGTAGGCGACGGGTGTGAGCGCGCCGTTTCTGCGGTGCGCGATTTCGCAGGCGAACCCGCCCGAGAGATCGGGATAGGGCGTGATCCGCTCTGAAAAGCTGACGGGATTTTTCCCCGTCGAGAACGGGAAAACCGCGCCCTCGCGGTTGACGAGATACGCGCCGTAATCGCCTTCCGCGGCGGAGGCGAGGTTCAGAAGGGTGAGATATAACGTCGCTTCCCTCCCGTCCGCTTCCACGCGGGCGATGCCGGATACGTTTTTTCCGTCGGTGGAAAACCCGGCGGCGACTTGCTTTAATACGAGAATTTTCTTATAAAACGCCATCTTATTTTCAGACCTCTCAGTCTATTATAAGGGAGGATCGGCGGAAAAATATGACGCATTTTCTCAACTTTTTGTCCCTTTTGTCGAAAAGGCCGGGAGAGAAGGGGAAAATCGTTGACAATTGACGCTGAAATGATTAAACTATATAATGAGGCAGAAGATGAATTTTTTTGATTCTGATCGTTTGCTCTGACGTATTTTCCGGTTTTCCGTCCGAAAAACCGGCGGCAGCGATTTATTCGCCGCCGTAAAAAAGGCAAATATCCCCCTCGGACGAGAGCTCGGAGGGAAATAAATAAGGAGAACGGTTTTATGACAAGCAACAAAAAGGTACTCGCTTTTGTGGAAGAAAGCAAAAATCTCTGTCAGCCGAACCAGATCGTCTGGATCGACGGGAGCGAGGCGCAGCTGGACGCGCTGCGCGCGGAAGCCGTCGCCACGGGCGAACTCATCAAACTGAACGAGGAACTTCTCCCCGGATGTTATCTGCACCGCACGGCGGTCAACGACGTCGCGCGCGTGGAGGACCGCACGTTTATCTGCACGAAAGACAGGGATTCTTCCAGCCCCATCAACAACTGGATGGATTCGGACGAAGCCTACGCGATGCTGAAAGATCTCTACCGCGGCGCGATGAAGGGGAGAACCATGTACGTCATTCCCTACTCCATGGGGCCGGTCGGTTCGCCCTTTTCCAAGATCGGCATCGAGCTGACCGATTCCATTTACGTCGTTTTGAATATGGCGATCATGACCCGCGTGGGACAGAACGTCCTGGATACGCTGGGGGACGGCGACTTCGTCAAGGGACTGCACGCCAAGGCGGATATCGACGAAAGCAAGCGCTATATCTGCCACTTCCCGGAGGACGACACGATCATGTCCATCAACTCCGGCTACGGCGGCAACGTTCTGCTCGGCAAAAAGTGCTTTGCGCTCCGCATCGCTTCCTATCTCGGCAAGAACGAGGGCTGGATGGCGGAGCACATGCTGATCCTCGGCATCGAAAACCCGAAAGGAGAGATCAGGTACATCGCGGCGGCGTTCCCGTCCGCCTGCGGAAAGACCAACCTCGCCATGCTGATCCCGCCCGAACTCTACCGCAAAAAGGGCTATAAAGTGTGGTGCGTGGGGGACGATATCGCCTGGATCCGCGTCGGCGAGGACGGCCGGCTGTGGGCGCTGAATCCCGAAAACGGCTTTTTCGGCGTCGCCCCCGGAACGAGCATGAAGTCCAACCCCAACGCGCTTTTATCCACGAAGAAGGGGACGATCTTCACCAACGTCGTGCACAATCTGGACAATAACACCGTCTGGTGGGAGGGAATGGGAGAAGAGGCTCCCGCCAACGCCGTCGACTGGAAGGGCAATCCCTGGCATGCGGGCATGACGGATGCGGAGGGCAAGCCCGTCAAGGGCGCGCATCCCAACAGCCGTTTCACCGCGCCGACCAAAAACTGCCCCTGCCTCTCTTCCGAGTTCGAGGCGCCCATGGGCGTCCCTCTGTCCGCAATCGTCTTCGGCGGCCGCCGCGCGAAGACCGCCCCGCTGGTCTATCAGTCCAGGGACTGGAACAACGGCGTCTTCGTGGGCTCGATTATGGCGAGCGAGACGACTGCCGCCGCGACCGGAAAGGTGGGCGTCGTAAGGCGCGATCCGATGGCGATGCGCCCGTTTGTCGGCTACAATATGGGCGACTACTTCGCGCATTGGCTTGAAATGGGGGAAAAGACAGCGCATAAGCCGCTGATTTTCAACGTCAACTGGTTCCGCACGGACGACGAGGGGCACTTTATCTGGCCGGGCTTCGGCGACAATCTGCGCGTGCTGGAGTGGATTATCGCCCGCTGCGAGGGCAAGGTAGATGCGGTGGAAACGCCCATCGGCTATGTGCCCGAGGCGGAGGATATCAACGTCGAGGGACTGGACGGCGTGACGACCGAAACCGTCCGCGAGCTTCTCACTGTCGATCGCGATATGTGGAAGGAAGAAGCCGCGGGGATCGAGCAGTTCTACGGAGAGCTGACCCGCGTTCCCGAAGAGCTTTACCGGCAGCTGGAAACCCTCAAGAAAAATCTGAATTAAACGGACACAGATCGTTCAAGACCACCCGCGGCAGCGCCGCGGGCGGTCTTTTGCAAAAAAGGAGACCTTTTTGGGGGAGAATTCAGAAAAATTTTTCGAATTTGATTGAATTATGGAAATTTTTTTTGTTATAATAGAAAAAAGTCTGGAAACGGGATCCCGTTTCTTTTTCCGCGCAGGCGCGCGGAAAAAGCCTTCGTTCCCGGGCGACGAAAAAAATCAAAAAGGGAGGACTATAAAATGTTTTACAGTGTGGATTTTTCGTTGAAATTTACCCGTATGTTCTGTTATATCCTGACTTGGGTCTGCAGCGTCGGGAGCTTTCTCGCCGGGGTGATTCTGGCGATTCTGGTTCATCCGATTTGTCTGCTGTCCGCCATTCTCACCCCGCCGTTTTGCTGACTCGGCTGGCTCTTTTACGATGTGTTATTCACCTTTTTCGGAGACGTCAAGCGGATCCGCAATCAGCTCTGCAAAGCGTCCGTGCCCGCGGGATCGCCGTCGGCAAAGGCGGCAGAAGGGGAGAAAAAGGCCGTTTTTTCTCTGCGGGAGACGTATGACGCGATCGAACACCTCAGAAGAATGCGCAATTTGCGGAGAGTCGGCGTCTTTTCAGAGGACGAGTATATGAAAAATGCGGAAAAACGACTCGTATTAAAAGAGGGGTATTTTCTTCTCTCGCGGGAAGACCGCCTTGCCTGTCTGGACGACGCCGTCGATCAGTGCGAGGAAATACAGGAGCTTTTTTTCAGGGGAGAATTGAGCGCAGCCGAGTACGAACGAAAAACAGGCATGCTTTTGAAGCGCTGAAGGGGCTCCGCTCAATCGCGGAGCCTTACTTTCTCCGCCGGAACCGCCCGCCGGGGTTGACCGCGGCGGGCAATCGTGCTATAATACAAAACAGGCAGGCCAAAATACCGGCCGCGCCCAATAAAATGCAGCGCGCGATTGTTTAATATACGGGAAAGAGAACATCGCATGTGAGGAGAGAAGTTTGGATCGTAAAAAACTGGACGAATGTCTGGTGCGGACGCAAAAGGGAGATAAAGGGGCTTTTTCCCGCTTTTACGCCGAAACCGCCAGAGGGGTGTTCGCCTTTCTGTACGGATATTACCGCGCGTACCACCGGACGGAAGACGCCACGCAGGACGTTTATCTCAAGGCGTTGAAGAACGTCGCGTCGTACCGCCCGGGGACGGATGCGCGCGCCTGGCTTCTGCAGATCGCCAAGAACACGGCGCTGAACGACCTGAAGCGGGAACGGCGCGAGGCGTACCTGCCCGAGGAGGAATTCGAGCGGATTCTGCGCGGCGAGCGGGCGGAAACCAGCGCTTTCGAGGCGCTGGAGCGGGCGCTGAACGAACGGGAGCGGGATATCGTCCTGCTGCACGTGCTCTGGGGCTTTAAGCACAGGGAGATCGCCGAACAGCTCGGATTGCCCCTCGGCACGGTGACTTCCAAGTACAAGGACGCGATCGCCAAGCTGAAAAAATTTCTCAAGGAGGAGACGGAATGAACCGGTTTTTCTTAAAGCGGAAACTGAATCGAGAATTGGGCCGCGTCGTAGAGCGCATGCCCTCCGAATTTGCGCCGGAAGAACCCTCCGCGCGCAGGCGGCCCCGTTTGCGCTGGGCGGCGCTCGCGGCTTCCTGCGCGGCGCTCGCCGTGTTGATTCCGCTCGCCGTCTGGGCGGGGCGCCCGGCCGTCGTCAAGACGGGCAGCATTATTTTGATGGAGATGAACCCGTCCGTGCGTATTCTGACAGACGAATCCGACTGTGTGACGGGCGTTTACAGCATGAATGCGGACGGAGACGTTTTGCTGGCGGACAGCGCCTTTACGCTTTCGCTCGCGGGCAGACCCGCCGCTGAGGCCGCGGTCGCCGTGGCGGACCGGGCGTTTTCCATGGGCTACCTCGGTGAAGATCAGCCGATGCGGCTGACGGTCGCCGGCGATTCGCCCGCGTTTGCGGAGGAGACGGGAAGGGAACTGGAAGAGGCGCTCGTGGCGCATTTTTGCAGCAAGGGCGTATTTGCGCCCGTGCTGGCGGGGACGGAGGAGCTCTCCGCGTTCGGCGCGGGAAAGACGGCGGGCGAGACGGTAAAAGCGCTCTCCGACCGGGCGGTTACGCTGGCGGAAGACGCCGCCCGCAACACGCCCGCGAGCGAGATCGAGAGCGAATACCGGTTTTCCTTTCTGCGGTACACGCGCGCGATAACCGATTATATTTACGACGTTTCGAGCGCCAAAAAGACGGCGCTGGCGGAAATCGAGGTTGCGGCGGACGCGGTCGCCGCCCATCCCGATAATCCCGGGCAGGCGCTTCCGATCCCCATCGCGCTTTCGTACTGGACGGTGAAGGAGCGGTGCGATCCGGCGGATTTCTCGCCTGCTTTTCAGCAGCTCATGGCGCGGGCGGACACGCTGATACTGCAGTATGAAACGGTCTTTTTGCAGCAGCTCTCCTCTTCCGCCGTGTTCGGGATTCTGAACGCCTGGTACAGCGCGCTGGACCTGACGGCGCTGCGCGAGGGGCTGGATTCCTTTAACAGCATGGCGGAAAAGCTGGACGAATGGCTGGATCCCGGTCTGCTGGAACCGCTGATCGGCGGGGACGAGGCGATGGAGACGCGCGTGAACGGGCTGTTTGACGCATGCGTTTCCGCGCCGCCGGATACGCCGCAGAAATTCGCCGCGCAGAGCGTGGTGATGCTCGAGCGGGAAGGCGCGCTGGCAAAAGAGGGCAACCGCGCCGATGCCGAGCGGGAACGCGAGCCGATCGCGCGCGAAACCTACGAAGAAAAAATAGCCGCGATCGCGGAAAAATTCGGATCTCTGGAAAATTATTGGAATTCTTACAATAAAACGTCGGCCTCGGTTGTTTAATATGTGAAACCAACCCAAAGGAGGTAACGGGTATGAAGATGTTGCAAAGGGCTGCCGCGCTGGTTCTGAGCGCGGCGATGGCGGTCGGCGCCGGCGCGCTGGCGGGCTGCGGACCGAAAGAGGAGGATGCGGCTCTCCGCATGACGGTGGATATCAATCCCAGCGTGGAGTTTATTCTGGACGAAGAAAATCGCGTGCTGAGCGTCGCCGCTTTGAACGACGACGGCGCAATCCTCATTGCGGGAGAGGCGTTTGTCGGCAAGACGGCGGAGGAAGCCGTCCGCATGGTGGTTTCCATCTCGGCGGAGACGGGATATCTCGTCAAGGGAGAACTGAACGCGGATGAAAACGGCGTGACGGTCTCTCTCACGGGAGACGCCGCCGCGGCGGACGAGGCTTACCGCAAAATAGAATCCGCGGTGAACGGATTTCTGGAGGACTCCGGCATCGCCGCCGCGGTCGAACGGGGAGAAGCGCTGAAACTGGATGCGCTGCGCGCCATGGTGCTGGCGGCGGATCCCACACTGACGGAAGAAGCGGTCTCGGCGATGAGCGAAACGGAGCTTTTGAACGCGCTCAAAGCGGCGCGGATCGAGACGGCGGAACTGCTGACGGAGGAACTCAGGCAGGCGTATCTCGCCGCGAAGGAATATGAATTCACATTTGCACAGAAAGAGGCGACCGCTGAGATCATCGACGGCATGGACGCCGCTTATCAGTCGATCAAATCTTCCTATTCGGAACTGCTGGAAGGGTACCGCAAGGCGATCGCCGCGGTGGAGGAGGCGCGCTTCGACGCGTTCGCTTCCCAGGATTCTGCCTATCAGCGCGCGATGAACGAGCTGCGGGACGCAAAAACCGCCCTGCTGAAACAGAAGAACCTCGTCGCGCAGATGGAGGAGGGAATGGAGAAAGACGCGGCGATGATCGTGCTTGCCGCGAAGGAAGCGGCCTATGAAGCCGCCGAAAAAGCGCTCTCCGCCAGCGCGGCGCTGGCAGACAAGGCGCTGGAAGGCGTGATCTCCGCGATGAAAAAGGCGGAAGAGGGGTTGACCGCGCTGGAAGCGGAACTTCCGGAGGAAATCGCCTCTCAGCTGCGCGAGCAGGCGGAAAGCATACAGGATAAAATGAACGCCGCAAAAGACGGCGCGTTCGAGCGGTTCGAGGAGGCGCACGGAGAGGAGATCGAAGCAGTGAAGCGTGCGCTCGAAGAGCGGAAACAGGCGCTCGTCGAGGCAAACCGGGAAGCATAAAACAAATTACTGAATGACAGAAAAGGCGCGATCTGAAACAGCCCCCGGCGAACGGCCGGGGGCTGTTGTTCTGTCGGAAGACAGGTCGTGCTTTTCACCTGACGGTCAGACGGAGAGTTTCTTCTTTTTCACCGAAAGATAAAGCAGGGTCAGAAGCCCGATGATGATGTAGGAATAATAGCTCAGAAAGCGCCAGGTGATCATCGCCGTAAAGGAGAGCCCCGGGACGAGAATCAGCTCGTTGAAGGCGCCGTAGAACGTCAGATCCGCCGCGCCGGAAGTGCCGGGCGTGGGGACGAGGGAGACCGCGGAGGAAATAAAGAGGTGAAGCTGAGAGATCAGGAGCCACTCTTTGATTCCGTTCGCGGGGATATCGTAGCCGAAAAAGCGCAGCGTGAAATACGTCACCGAGCAGGCCGCGCAGTTCAGCGCGACGGAGAAGAGAACGCTTAAAAACAGCGTCCAGAAGCTCTTTGCGATCTGCTTGATGCTCCTGGAGGACTGCACGATGGTGCGGAAGACCTTCATATTGGTCAGCGCGGGGTTTTTGACGAGGTGCAGCTTGTGCAGAACCTTTATGCCTCCCTTCAGCATCCCCAGGCTGGTGCGCGGAAACGCGAAGAACAGGAGGACGGTGAGCGGGAGGAAGGAGCCCAGCGCGATGCCGATATAGGAGAAGATCCTGAGAATCTGAAAATTCGTGCGCATCGCGGAGCCTTCCTGAAAGATCTCCGCCGAACAGCTCAAAACGCCCGTCGCGTCCAGAATGACCGCAGCGAGACAGAGAATGATAAAGGTCAGCTGATTGAGGAAAAAAGAGGAGATGATGACGGAAGTCGCCTTTCCCGTCTCCACGCCGTTTTTGGAGAGGTGGTAGATCTGGAAGGGCTGTCCGCCGGAGGCGAGCGGCGTGATGTTGTCGTAATACTTCCCCAGCAGAACCGTCTGCACACAGAGCTTAAAGCGCCCTTTCCCCGTCGTTCGCTTGGTCATGAAGGAGAGTTTCCCCACCTCCAGCAGAATTCCCACCGCGAACGCGATGACGGCAAATATGATATAGTACCAGTTTTTGCTGATGACCCCGATCGCCGTCAGCGAATCGGGCGGCTCTTTGCTCCCGCCGAAATCGGAAATCGCGGTGAAGAGAAGCACCGCTACGTTCATCAGGATAAAGAGCGTCGTCCAAATATAGTGCGCTTTTCCCTTCTTTTTTCGGAGAGGGGGTTCGGGGATGCGGATGGAAAACTGTTCTCCTTCCGCGGCCGGCGGCAAAATTTCCTCTTCGGGGGAGGCTTCCGCCGTAGGCACTTCCTGCGCGATCGCTTCGGGCAGTTCCATTCGGAGCTGTTCTTCCTCCCCGTGGAAATTTTTATTTTCTTCCATTATATACTCTCTACTTTTACAGTGATTTTGGCGGTTACTTCCGCTGAAATTTTAACGAATACCTGGTGCTCTCCCGCCGTCTTGATGGGAGAGGGCAGCACGATCTTTTTCTTGTCGACCGCGAGCCCTTCCGCTTCGAGCGCATCCGCGATTTCCTTGTTGGTCACGCTGCCGAAAAATTTTCCGTTTTCGCCCAGCTTGACCCTGACGAGCACCGTCCGCCCGTTCATCCGGTCGCCCAGTTCGCGGTTCAGCCGCTTCTGTTCGGCGATGTGGAAGGCGAGCGCGTCCTGCTTCATTTTGTTGTCGTTTATTTTCTGCGGCGTCGCGGCTTCCGCCAAGCCTTTTTTGATCAGAAAGTTCTGGGCGAATCCGTCTTTCGCCTCGACGAGGTCGCCCTTTTTTCCCGTTCCTTTTACATCTTTTAACAATATTACCTTCATAATGAAAGTATTATATTATTTTTCCGCCGAAAAGTCAATGGTTTGAATACTTTTCGGAAAAAAGCGCATAATCGTGGTATGAATGTCAAAAGGAGGCAATGGAATGGAAAAGAACAATGCGATCCGCTGCGACGTACAGAAATGCTGCTATAACGCGCAGGGCTGCAATTGTACGCTGGATACCATCAAGGTAACCTGCGGCTGCAAGGAATGCACTTGCTGCGGCAGCTTCAAAGAAAAGCACGACTGAACCTTTTCCCCGCCGAAAGGCGGGGAAAAACATTTTAAAAGACAAATCCCGCGCAAATCTGCGCGGGATTTGTCCATATATTATTCAGAGAAATAAAAATTTCGGAAAATCTTTACTACAATAGCATTATACCATATTTTTTTCGTTTGTCAACCGTTATTTGAAAAAAATTCCAAAAAATTTGTAATTTTTTCACATTAGCGCCCGTTTCGCCCGATTTTTCCGCAGATTCGCCCATAAAGTTGACAAACGGCGGCGGTTCGGTTATAATATTAAAATAGCGAAAATAGGCGCAGTCTGCGCCGAACGGAGGATATCATGGCGGAAGAAGTCATTTTAACCAGAGAGGGTTTGGAAGAACTCGAGAAACGGCTGGAATATCTCAAAGTGGAAAAGCGCGCGGAGATCACCGAGCGCATCAAGGTCGCGCGCGAATTCGGGGACTTATCCGAGAACGCGGAATACGACGCGGCGAAAAACGAGCAGGCGATGATCGAGGGCGAAATCCTCGAGATCGAAGAGAAGTTGAAGCACGCCAAGGTCATCAAGGACAGCGAGATCAAGAAGGGCGTCGTCTCGATCGGCAGCAAGGTGGAGATTTTTGACGAGACGTACGGCGAGAACATGGTCTTCGAGATCGTCGGCACCACCGAGGCGGACGTGGACGCCAACCGCATCTCCAACGAATCGCCGGTGGGCAACGCGCTGCTCGGCAGAAAGGTAGGGGAACGGGTCACCGTTCAGGTGCCCGCGGGCGAATCCGTGATGGTCGTCAAGAAGATTCTGTAAGGGGTTTTTTATGGCTGAAGAAAGAAAGAACGGGGCGAATCCGGCGCTGCCGCAGGAAGAGCCCGATTATAACGAGATCGTAAAAATCCGCCGCGAAAAGCTGGACCGCCTGATTGCGGAGGGGAAAAATCCCTATGAAAAAGTAAAGTTTCCCCGCACGCACTGTTCAGCGGACATTCTCAACCGTTACGAAGCGCTGGAAGGCCAGACGGTATCCGTCGCGGGCAGGATTTTATCCCGCCGGCTGATGGGGAAGGCCGCTTTCGCGCACATTCTGGACGGTGCGGGGCAGATTCAGCTCTATTTAAAGCTGGACGATCTGGGGGAAGCCTTCGAGGCGTTCAAAGACTACGATATCGGCGACATCGTGGGGGCGACCGGCTTCGTGTTCAAAACGCGCACGGGAGAGACCTCCGTCCACGTGACCGCGCTGGAACTCCTCTCCAAATCCCTGCTGCCGCTCCCCGAAAAGTACCACGGGCTGACCAATCAGGATATGCGCTACCGCCAGCGGTACGTCGACCTGATCGCAAATCCGGAGGTGAAAAAGACGTTCGTCGCGCGCTCGCGCATCATTTCCGCTATCCGCGAATATCTGGACCGCCTCGGCTATCTCGAGGTGGATACGCCGGTTCTGCATACGCTGGAGATCGGCGCGGCGGCGCGGCCGTTCAAGACGCACCACAACGCGCTGGACATCGATATGTACCTGCGCATCGAGACGGAGCTCTATTTAAAGCGCCTGATCGTGGGCGGCTTCGACAAGGTGTACGAGGTGGGGCGGATTTTCCGCAACGAGGGAATGGATACCTCTCATAATCCCGAGTTTACCACCATCGAGATGTATCAGGCATACAGCGATTACCGCGACATGATGGATCTCATCGAGAACATGTACCGCGAGGTCGCGCGGAAAGTCTGCGGGACGGATACGGTGACCTATCAGGGCGTGGAAATTGCGATCGGCCGTCCCTGGGAGCGCCTCACCATGGCGGAGGCGGTGAAAAAATACGCCGGCGTGGACTATAACGACTGGGCGACGGACGAGGATGCCCGCGCCTGCGCCGCCGCGCGCGGCGTAGCGGTGGACGAGGGAAAGAACGCCACCAAGGGGCATGTTCTGATCGCGTTTTTCGACGCGTTCGTGGAGGACAAGCTCATTCAGCCCACGATTATCTATGACTATCCGGTGGAAAATTCGCCGCTCGCCAAGCGCAAAAAGGACAATCCCGCGTTTACCGAGCGGTTCGAGTATTTCATCTACGCGCGGGAGATGGGGAACGCCTTTTCGGAGCTGAACGACCCCATTGACCAGCGGGAACGCTTCGTGAAGCAGGTGAACGCCAAGCGCGCGCAGGGCGCGAACGCGGAGGTGGACGAGGATTTCGTCACCGCTCTGGAATACGGCATGCCCCCGACGGGCGGCCTGGGACTGGGCGTAGACCGCCTGGTGATGCTGCTGACGGACAGTGCGTCCATCCGCGATGTCATCTTGTTCCCCACGATGAAACCGATGAAAAAACAGGATCGATATGGACAATAAAATTACCAAGCGCCGGCTGTCCAACATGCTGTCGTACGACTGGATCTTCATTCTGGTGGTGGTCGTCGTCGCGTGCGTGGCGTGGTCGCTGATCTATACCATGGCAGGCGTCCGGCTGTCGGCGGGGCAGACGTTCAATATTCAGTATTATTACACGGTCAGCGCGAGCAAGTCGGGCGAACTGGCGGACGACCTCGAGGAGAAAAACGTTTTTTCCTACGACGTGATCGGCGGCGTGGGGACGGAAGCGCTGGACGAAAAGTACGGCGCGCAGATTCTGCAGGCGCGCGCGTCCACCCACGAGGGGGACGTCATGGTCATCGACAGCAAGCCGGTGAAAGACACGGTCACCGTCGACGGCAAGGAAACGGAGGTGGAAGTCAGCAATTTTATGGCGTTCGTGGACGGCTATCCCATGTACGACATGGAAGCGCTCCTTGCGGATGCGGAGAGCTATCTCGCGCGCTTTTACGACGGCGATACGCTGATCGAGAGCGAAGTGGAAGCGCATTTTAACGAGCGCATGAAAAAGGACAACCGCTACCGCAAGGAAGAGGCGAGAACAGAGGGCGTGCAGCAGGAGATCGGGCGGATTGCCCGCCTGAAAGAAGAGGCTGCCGATTTCCGCAGGCTCCTTGAAAATCACGAGGGTCTCTTCGTCACTTACGCGCGCAACACCTATCGGTATTATCTGGGGGAAGCCTCCAGGGACGACATCGGGCAGGAAAAACCGTACGGACTGAATCTCGGCTATCTCGCGCAGAACCGCGGGGACAAGGAGAGCATTTCCTCCATGTTCTGGCTGTCGGAGGATACCTCCGAATCGCCCAGCGCGGAGCACGTCGTCCTCACGCTCTACAATTACCTGGAATATCAGCCCGATCTGCAGTTTGAGGCGATCTCCTTTCTCAACTATATCGTAAGGACGTACAGCACGCTTTTGGATTAAGCGGGGGAATTATGGATAAGCTACATCTGTTATCGGTACTGAAGGAATACGCCCGCAAGTTCCCGCATCGCTTTCACATGCCGGGGCACAAGGGAGACGCCCGCTTTACCCGCCTGTTTAAGGGCGCGCGGCTGGATATCACGGAACTGTATTTTTCGGATAACCTGCAGGATCCCACCGGCGTCATCCGCCTTGCGGAAAATGACGTCGCCGCGCGTCTGGGCGCGCAGCGGAGTTTCTTTCTGACGGACGGCTCTACGTGCGGCATCTACGCGATGCTCTTTGCCGTGGCGCACAAGGGGAAAAAGATCATCGTCAACCGCAACGCGCACAAGAGCGTGTTCAACGCCTGCGAGGTGATGAAGATCGAACCGGTGGTGCTCAATCAGAACGTCATCGAGGGCGTGATGGTGCCTCCGTCCGCGGACGACGTGGAAAAGACGCTGGAGGAACACCCAGACGCGATCGGCGTGCTTCTGACCTATCCCGATTACTACGGCGTGGCGTTCGATCTGAAAAAGGTCGCCGAAGCGGTGAAGCGCGCGAAGAAGGTGCTTTTAATCGACGGCGCGCACGGCGGGCATTTCCGCTATGACCGCAACTGCGTCTATGCGGGCGAGTATGCGGATCTCTGGGTGGACGGCGTGCATAAGACCATGCCGGCGCTCACGCAGGCGGCGATTCTGAACGTAGGGAACACCGCTTATCTCGAAGACGCGGAGGACAGCGTCAACCGCTTCCGCACCACCAGCCCGAGCTATCCCATCATGGCTTCCGCCGAATATGCGGAAAAGTACATGAACGAGAGCGGCAGGGAGGCTTTCATGAAGCTGCGGGAAGAACTCATCCTGATGAAGCAGCGCCTCTCCAATGCGGGCTATAAGTTTTTGCAGAACGACGATCCCTTAAAGCTGGTCGTCGATTTCAAGAGCGTGAATATCTCTCCCTACCGCGCGGAAGACTATCTGAAGTGGCACGATATCTTTATCGAGATGAACGACGGGCGGTATCTCGTGTTCATGCTCTCCCCGTATTACAACGTCAAGGAACTGCACGTGCTGGAGGGAGCGCTCTCCCGCATCGCGAAAAAGCGCTCTTTGAAAGATACTTACCGCGCCCGCGCTTTTGCGTCGAGCGGCAAGCGCAAGATCCCCTATCTGCAGGCGGTGAAGCGCGGCAGGAGCGAGCGCGTTCCCCTCGAGCAGGCGGTCGGCAGAGTCGCCGCGGCGAACGCGGGCTCCTTTCCGCCCTGCGTGCCGACGGTGATCGCGGGCGAAGAGATCACGGAGGAGATGATTTCGTTTTTAAAGTACGCCTCGGGCGCATTCGGCGTCGCGGACGGAAAGATCAAGGTCGTAAAGGAAAAGAATGAAGGGTAAATTCGTCACGTTTGAAGGGTGCGAAGGCGCGGGGAAGTCCCGCCAGATCGCCCTGCTCGAACAACATCTGAAAAAGACGGGCGTCGATTACGTGCTGACGCGCGAACCGGGCGGTTCGCCCGTCGCCGAAGAGATCAGGCGCGTCATCCTCGCGCGGGAGAATGCGGAGATGACGGACGTCTGCGAGGCGCTCCTTTACGCCGCGGCGCGCGCACAGCACCTGCACGATACGGTGATCCCCAATCTGGAACGGGGAAAGCTGGTGATCTGCGACCGCTATCTGGATTCCTCCTACGCGTACCAGGCGCATGCGCGCGGCCTGGGCATGGATTATGTGCGGAAGATCAACGCATTCGCTCTGCAATATCTGCCGGATACGACGATCTTTCTGGATCTTCCGCCCGCGCTGGCATTCCGGCGCAAGGGCGGCGCCGATCAGGCGGACCGCGTCGAGCTCGCCGGGCGCGCTTTTCACGAGCGGGTCTACGAGGGCTATCTCGCGGTTCTGAAGGAAGCGCCCGGCCGCATCGTTCCCATCGACTGCAGCGGGAGCCGGGAGGAAACGCACCGCAAAATCGTCGATGCGCTCGTCGGGAGGGGAATTCTGGCATGATCTACGAATCGCTCGTGAAAAACACCGCCGCATATAAGATCGCGGCGCGGGACAAGGCCGCGGGGAGGCTCTCCCACGCCTATCTCGTCGTCTGTCAGGACGGGCTGTATTTGCGGCGGTATCTCGATCTGTTCGCCGCCCTTTTGCTCTGCCCCGCAAACGGATGCGGAACCTGCCGCATCTGCTCGCTCGTCGGGCGGGAAAAATATGCGGATATGACCGTATTTCCTGCGGAAGAAGGGGATAAAATCAAGACGGAAGACATCGACTTTCTGGTGGAGGACAGCTATATCAAGCCCTTTGAAGGGGATAAAAAGTTGTACGTGCTGGCGGGGGCGGAGAACATGACGCCCGCGGCGCAGAACAAACTGCTGAAGACGCTGGAAGAGCCGCCCGCCAACGTCCACATTCTCATGGGGGCGGTGTCCGAATACGGGCTGCTGCCGACGGTGAAGTCGCGCGTCCGGAAGCTGGAGATCCCGGCGTTTCCGGATGAGGCGCTTCTTTCGGCGATGGAAGGGGATTTCCCCGACCGGGAAAAGCTGACGGCCGCCGTTATGAACGGGGACGGCACGCTCGGCAGGGCGGAGACGCTGTACGGCGACCAAAAGCTCGCCGAAGTGACCGATCTGGCAGTGCGCATCGTCACGGAAATGGACTCGAGCGCGGACGTTCTGACCTTTTCCGGACTGGTCGCAAAGGAATCGCTCGCCGATCTGATGTCCGTTTTGCAGCTTACGTACCGCGACCTGATCGCGGCGGCGGAGGGGCGGGAGGATCTTGTGCAGAACAAAGCCGTGTTCGCCCGCACGAAAGGGGCGCTCGGGCGCTATCCGAAGGGCGCGCTTTATCACGCGTCCGAAGCGATTACCGAGGCGTACGTGCGTAAAAATTTCAACGCGCAGGACAATATGCTGGCCGAATGGCTGTTATTTCAGATTTTGGAAGGAAAATATAAATGGCAAAGATTGTAGGAGTCAAATTCAAAAACACCGCGAAGGTCTACTACTTCGCCCCATCGGACGGCTCGTACGAGCCGGGTTCGGGCGTGGTCGTGGAGACCGCGCGGGGCATGGAATACGGAACGGTCGCGTTCGGCGTGAAAGAAGTGCCGGACGAGGAGGTCGTTCAGCCCTTAAAGCCCATCGTGCGCAAAGCGACGCGGCGGGATGAGGAAAACGTAAAGAGAAACGAGGAGCGCACGCCGGAGGCGATGAAGATCGCCGCCGAAAAAATCGCCAGGCACGGGCTGAAAATGAAACTCGTCGGATGCGAGTTTACGTTCGACGGGAAAAAGGTGGTGTTTTATTTTACGGCGGACGGCAGGGTGGATTTCCGGGAGCTGGTCAAGGATCTGGCTTCCTCCTTCCACATCCGCATCGAGCTGCGCCAGGTGGGCATCCGCGACGAAACCAAACTGCTGGGCGGCATTGCGCCCTGCGGGCGGGCGTGCTGCTGTTCGGGATGTATGTCCGATTTCAAAAAGGTTTCCATCAAGATGGCGAAGACGCAGGGGCTTTCCCTGAATCCGTCCAAGATCAGCGGCCTCTGCGGACGGCTGATGTGCTGTCTGGAATACGAAAACTACTATTACAGCGACGCGTTTAAGAAGGTGCCCAAGGTCGGGAGCACGGTGGAAACGCCGGACGGCAAGGGGACGGTCGTCTCCAACAACATGCTCACGATGGTCGTCAAGGTGAAGATTGTTGGGAGCGACGGGCAGGAAGTGTACAAGGACTTCCCGCTTTCGGACGTGAAATTCCGGCGGGGGAACGCCCCGGAACGGGAAAAAGAGGAAATTCCCGCGGATCTGAAAGAAATTTTGGATTAAAACCCTTAACAAATCCGAAATTTTATGTTAGAATAAAAGAAGTAATTTAAGTGGAGGAAATCATTATGGCTTACAAGATCAGCGATGCCTGCATTATGTGCGGCGCTTGTGCGGACACCTGCCCCGTCGGCGCGATCAGCGAAGGGGATACGCAGTACGTGATCGATGCGGATACCTGCATTTCCTGCGGTTCCTGCGCGGCGGGCTGCCCCGTCGAAGCGATTTCGGAAGAGTAATTGACGGAAAGTCAAAGCGCACCGCGTCGCGGCGCGCTTTTTTTTATCGCATGATTACGCGGGAATATCTGGACGGAACGCACTTTATCTATCAGGACGACGCGCTCTACCGCTTCACTTCGGACGCGGTTCTTTTGTCGCGCTTTGCCGGCGCGAAAAAGGGGGATATCGCGGCGGATTTCTGCGCGGGCGCGGGGATCGTGGGGATGAATTTATTTCTGCTGCACCCGGAGATCGCGCACGTCACCCTGGTGGAGCTGCAGCCCGAACTCGCCGCGCTCGCCGCAAGGTCGGTGAAGGAGAACGGCTTTTCCGATCGGTTTACGGTCGAGAACCGCCGCGTGCAGGACTTTTCGAGGGGAGAATTTGCGGGGAGGTTTTCCCTCATCACCGCCAACCCTCCTTACTGCGAACGGCAGAGGGGCTTTGTCAGCGAGCGGGATTCGGACGCGCTCGCGCGCTGGGAGATCGCGCTGACGCTCCCCGAGCTCGTGGAGAGCGCCGCCAACGCCCTCCGGTTCGGCGGGCGCTTCGCGCTCGCGCACCGGGCGGACCGACTGACGGACGTGCTGACGGAAATGAGAAAAAACCGCGTCGAGCCCAAGCGCCTCATGCTGCTGACGGGCGGGCGGAAAAAAGAGAGCTATCTCGTGCTGATCGAAGGCGTCAAGGGCGGAAAGCCCGGGCTTTCGGTGACGAACGAGCGGAACTGAAAGGAGAATTATGCTGTATCTGGTTGCGACGCCCATCGGCAATCTGGGCGATATTACCTTCCGCGCGGCAGAGGCGCTGAGAAGCGCGGACGTCATTGCCTGCGAGGATACCCGCCGTTCGCTGGCGCTTCTAAATCATCTGGGAATCAAAAAGCCCCTGCTTTCCTGCCATAAATTCAACGAGCGGGCGAGCGGGGAAAAGATCCTGGCGCTTTTGCGGGAGGAAAAGACCGTCGCCGTAATAACGGACGCCGGAATGCCCGTCGTCTCCGATCCGGGCAATCTGCTGGTGAAAATGCTCATCGAGGCGGGAGAACCCTATACGGTCCTGCCCGGCGCATGCGCCTGCGTGACGGCGCTGGCATTCGGCGGACTGGACGCCGATCGCTTCTGCTTTCTGGGGTTTCTTCCCGAAAAGAACGCCGAGCGGGAGGCGCTTTTGGCGGCATACCGCAACGTCAGGGCGACGCTCGTGTTCTATTCCGCGCCGCACGACGTGCGGCGGGACGTGGAAACGCTGTTTTCCTGTCTGGGAGAGCGGCGGGCGGTCGCGGTGCGCGAGCTCACGAAGCTGCACGAGGAACGGGTGGAATTTCGTCTTTCCGCGGGATATCCGAAGGAGCCGCGGGGAGAATTCGTCCTTTTAGTAGAGGGTGCGGGGAGCGAAAACGCGCTGAACGCCCTGTCGCCCGAAGCGCATATCGCGCATTATCTGTCGCTGGGGCTGGATAAAAAGGAGGCTTTGAAGGCGGCGGCAAAAGACCGCGGCGTTAAAAAGAGCGATCTCTACCGCTATACGGTCGCGCCGCACGCGGACGAGTGAATTGTCTGGCGGATAAATTATTACTGAATATAAAACAAAGAGGAAAAATTTAACTTTTTTCCTGAATAAGGTTGCATAAGCCGAGATCTTATGCTATAATGCTATATATCGGATGAAAAGGGCATGCCCTTTTTGCCTGCTGAAAGCAGGCAAAGGCGGGTTAAGGGACTTTTCGTCATAAAAAGAAAAGGAGAAAAAAGATGAAACGGAACAAAAAAGGGTTTACGATCGTGGAACTGGTGATCGTGATCGCGGTCATCGCCATATTGGCGGCGGTGCTGATTCCCACGTTTTCCGGTTTGGTCAGAAGGGCGAATGAATCGGCGGATCTTCAGGCGGTGCGCAATATGAATACCGCGCTCGCCGCGTCGGAGGATACACCCGATCATATTTCCGCCGTATGGGAAATTTTAAAGGAAGCCGGCTACGACGCGCAGAATTATACTCCGCTGGTCAGCGGGTGTTCCTTTTATTGGGACGGCGAGATCAATCGCGTTCTCTACTGTGACGAAAACGATACAGTTCTCTTCCCCGCAGAATACAAGGACCGCACAAAGACGGCTTTTTGGGAAGGTTTAAAGGGCGTGACCGAGCTGACGGCAGATCAGCTGACGGACGGGGCGAAGATTGCGTTGGCGGCGGGCGTCGAGGTCAGCGTAGATTTGTCACAGCTTAATCAGTCAGTCAATATTTATCTGAACGGAAGCACTTTAAAATCAAGTGCCCTCCAAATCAATTCGGAGGAAGCAGAGGTTACGCTGAGCGGCGGTAACCTGGAATTGGGAAAACAAATAGAATTAAAAAAGGGAACGCTGATACTTGATGGCGTTTCGTCAAATGTTCCGATTGCAAATAGAGGCGGCAATCTGACAATCGATAACGGGGAAAAACAAACGATAACGGGAAACGGTACCCTCTATCTGGGGGGTGGCACTACCGTCATCAACGGCGGAGCGTTTTGTCAAATTTCAAGCGGTAAGTCTATAGAGGCGAGCGGCGGCGATTTAATCGTTAACGGTGGTTCTTTCTATGCGACGAATTATTGTATCGAAGTAAAGAACAATTCAAACGTGACGATTAACGATGGTAATTTTGAGGGGCAAAATACAAGTGCGTTGGTTCAGTGTTCGGCCGGCTCGGTCGAAATCAACGGCGGAAATTTCTCTTATGCAGGCACGGGCGGCGTCCCTGTCTCCTGTGCGGGCGGAAACGTAACGGTGAACGGCGGAACATTTACGACGCAGGGCGACTGTGTGACGGCATCGAGCGGAGAGATAACGATAAACGGAGGGATGTTCATCGGTGCGAATTCGCAAAGTAGTGCTTTTTTAAAGTCGACCGGCGGCCAAATAACCGTTCCCGCGGGCAGCGAAGCATCTTTCGAAATGTTCAGTGCTACTGGTAGCAGTGGAGGTATTTTGGGCGGCAACGCCAGTGGGGATACTAAGCTTATCAAGATTGAGGGCGGAACGTTTAAAGCTAAAAATGAATTTGCAAAAGGATCTACGCTCAGCGCGTATCAGATTACAGGCGGCGAGATTTTTGTAAAAATTAAAAATACTGGTTTTGCTGACCAGGGAACTTATTCCTCTGAGAAAGATGAAAATGGGTATTACCGCTTTACACCGAATGCCGCCTGACGCCGCATGATGTAAAAAAGCCCCGCACGGGGCTTTTTTTTCGCGGTGAAGGGCGAAACTACGAGAATGTAGGACAGGAAAAAAAGTGAAAGAGAAAAATTATTGCCGAAAATTGTGAAAATCATTGCAAAAATTCCTCTTCTGTGTTAAGATATGAGGGAGCTGAAAGGACTAGTCCTTTCCCGTTTTTTGTTTTTCATAAACAAAAAACGGGAAATTAACGTTTATTTGTAGGGGCAAGGCCGTTCGGTTAAAACGAAAAAAGGAGGAGGAAGGAATTGAAGAAGAGCGTTAAAAAGGGGTTTACGATCGTAGAACTGGTGATCGTAATCGCGGTCATTGCGATTCTCGCGGCGGTGCTGATCCCCACGTTTTCCAGCTTGATCGAGAAGGCGAACGAGTCGTCCGATATCCAGGCGGTGCGGGAGATGAACATCGCGCTGATGAACGAGGAGGCGCTGACGGGCGAAAAGCCGGCGGACATCGGAGAGGCGGCGGATATCATCGCGAAAGCGGGGTATAACGTCAGAACGTATCATCCCCTGAGCAAGAACGCGATCAATTACTGGTATAAGCCGGATAACCGCGTCGTGCTGTATAAGGGCAGCGAAGAAAAGGGGGAGATTATCTTCCCGCAGGAATATCGGGATCAAGTCGTAACCAACGACGGCAACTGGTCTTTGTTGAACGAGACTTATACGGATGCGATCAACTATGATTTCGACTTTGCCAAGACGGAAGAAGGAAAGTATAATCTGGCAAATCAGAAAGACGGCGAAACGCTGAGTGCGGTGGAGACGGGCAAGGCGCTGTACGCGCTTTCCGTTCAGATAAATGAAGAAAAACTCTCCGCCGAGGAAATTTTACTGCCCGAAACGGTGGATCTCGGCAGCTACAACTGGTCGCCGATCAAGAACTTTCAAGGCGTGATGAAGCCTGCCGGAGAGGGGAAAACGACGACGATTCAGAATTTAAAGCTGAGCGAGAGCGTTCCCTATTCGGAGTCGACGCAGTTTGAAGGATCCGGTGTGAACGCCACGTTGAGTAAATATAACGTATACGGTTTTATCAATACGTTATCGGGAGGAACGGCGGAGAATCCTACCACGATTGAAAATCTCGTGTTCAAAAACGTCACGCTCACTCTGCCGGGTTCCGATTACAATCCAGAGACCAGCAATTCCGGACAGAATGCGAACGTGCTTGCGCCGATCGGCGCGATCATTCCGGATAAAGTCAATCCGGGGAATCCGGTGCACGTCGCCATCCGCAACGTGACGGTGGAGGATTGCACCATAAACGGCATCGGCCGCGTGGGTGGGCTGGTCGGGTACATCGGCGGATTTTCCAATCAATATTTAGCGGACGGAAGCACCGTTGCGATCGAAAACTGCACAGTGGAAGGCGTGACTGCGACGGCGGGCATTAAGAGCTTGAATTACGGCTCGCTGGGCGGCATCGTCAGCTACATCGCCCGTACGGGGACGTTATCCGTATCGATCAAAGACTGTGCGGTGAAAAATTGCACGTTTACCACACCCGCGTGCGTGGGCGGCGCGATCGGCTGGTATAATACCATGAAGGAAGAGGCCGACGGTAAGGTCGGCTTGGCGGATATCGATATAACAAACTTTACGCTGACGGGTAATACTTTAAAATCCGCGACGAAGATCAGCGATACTAAAAATCGCGGTGCGGGCTTAGTTGTAGGGCTTTGTACTACGCCAAATGCTTCCAAACAGAAAGTCACCGTAGAAAACTTTACCTGCAACGAGAATAGCTGTATCCTCGAGGGAGCGGAAAAAATAAACGATAACGATCCCCAAAACACAATATATTATACGATAAAATAATCGACACTTGCGGCGTAAGCGCATGAAAAAAAGACCTCCGAAACAAGCGGAGGTCTTTTTGCTTGCCGTACGAAACGAAATTAAAATTCGTCCTTTTCTGCGAAAAAGCGGTCGAACAGGTGGTAGCGCTCGGGGTGGAAGAGGGCGGAATACATGCGGTCGCGCGCGAACGGCACGTCCTTTTTGATGCGGTCGATCGCCTGCTTGACGTATTCCCGCCTGGTGTTTTTGTTCGCGGGGCAGCAGCTCTTGCAGACCGGGAGGTTTTTCGCGTAGGCGGCGATGTCCCTTTCTTCCAGGTAGACCATGGGGCGGATAAAGGTGAGCTTCGTGCGGTCCAGATAGACCTTCGGTGCGCAGGTGGAAAGCCGCCCCTCGTAGAGCAGGGAGAGAAACATCGTCTCGATAAAGTCGTCCGCATGGTGGCCCAGGGCGATCTTGTTGCAGCCCGCGGAGAGCGCCGCGGCGTTCAGCGCGCCTTTGCGCATTTTGGCGCAGAGAGAACAGGGATTTTCCTCTTTTCGCACGTCGAACACGACTTCTCCGATATCTGTCTTTTCCAGGAGAAAGGGGACGTCCAGCTCCGCACAGAAGGCGGCGAGGGGAGAAAAATCTGCGGGGTTATCCTTAAAATTCAGATCCACCGTGATCGCGGTCAGCGTGAACGGCTCGGGCGAAAAGCGGCGGTACGCCGCCAGCAGCTTTAAAAGCGTCACGCTGTCTTTTCCCCCGGAGAGACCGACTGCGATGCGGTCGCCCGGGCGGATCATGGAGAAATCGGTAATCCCCCGGCGCAGGCCGGAGAGCAGCTGTTGTGTGGTCATAAATCCTCGAATCGATTGCTATTTTTTCCGCAATATACTATAATAATAGAAAATGAAAACTCTCGCGTTTCTCCTATCATTATACAAAAAGAGGGGGAAAACGCAAGCGGATGAACGGATGTTTCTGGAAAAATTTTTACAGTTATTCAAGAAAAAGCCGCCGAAGGCGATCAAGGTCGGGCTGGCGCTCGGCAGCGGCGGGGCAAAGGGATTTGCGCACATCGGTGCGCTCAAGGCGTTCGAGGAGCACGGTGTGAAGTTCGACGTCGTCGCGGGCACTTCGATCGGCAGCATCGTGGGCGCATTTTACGCGAACGGCTATTCCGCCACCGATATGCTGCAGCTGATGCGCACCGTCGATTTTTCGGACGTCAAGCGCCTCGTCATGATCCGCATGAACACGGACGGCGTGCAGCGTGTTTTGGAGAAGGCGATCGGAGATCTGGAATTTTCGGATCTGAAGCTCCCCTTTGCCGCGGTCGCGACCGATTTTCAGACGGGGCAGGAGGTGGATCTCTTTGCGGGAAAGCTGTCCGTGGCGCTCTGCGCCTCCAGCGCCTATCCGCCCTTTTTCAAACCCGTCCCGGTGGAAAACCGCCTGCTGATGGACGGCGCGTTTGTCAATTCCGTGCCCGCCGATCTCGTGCGCGGAATGGGGGCGGATTACGTCGTGGGCGTGGATTTATCCGCCTTCCGCAAACAGAATAAAACGGGAATTTTAAGCGAGTTTTTCCCCAATTCCAAGATCGTGACGGGGAACGCCTCGCTCAGCGGCTATCGCAACAGCGACGTCATGGTGAAGCCGGACCTCAAAAACTTCAAGGCGACGCAGCTTTCCTCTGCGGATGAGATGTACGATCTGGGGTACGAGGCCGCGCTCGCCGTCCTCCCGCAGATTCTCGGCGATCTCGATCGGCTGCGGCGCGGAAAAAAGAAGGGAGACTGAACGATGAAACGGACGCTGCGCCTTATCCTTGTATTCCTGCTGGCGGCGATCCTGCTCGCCTGTCCCTCCTGCGCGGAGGAGAACGGCTCAAAAAGGGAGGGGCTGACCGTCTCCTTTCTCTCCGTCGGGCAGGGCGATGCAATCCTGATCACTTTGCCCGAGGGCAATCTGCTGATCGACGGCGGCGGAGACGCGTCTTTCGCGGTTTCCTTTGCGGAAGAACTGGAACGCGCGGGCGTGGATGCGCTGGATTGCCTCATCATAACCCATCCCGAACGGGATCACGTCGCTTATCTTCCCGCTCTGCTTGAAGAGATCCCCGTGCGCCGCGCTTTTCTCCCCTACATAGAAGAGGGATTTTTCCCACTGTTCGACGAGACGGCGCGGCTTGCGCGGGAAAAGGGCTGCGCGGTTGAATATACCGAACTGTACGATTCGTTTGCAATCGGCGGCGCGCGGTTTGTCGCGCTCTCTCCCGCGCCGGTGAGCGATCCGAACGGCGAATACGCCGCGTTCGACGGCGCCGCCGGGGACTCCGCCAACGATCTTTCCGCCGTCTTTTATCTGGAATACGAAGGAACGCGCTTTTTGCTGACGGGAGACGCTTCTTCCGCCGTCGAGAAAAACGTGATGCGCCGCTATGAAGCGGGGCTTTACGCCGCATTCGGCGTCAATCTGGAGGAGATCGACGTTTTGAAGGTCTCCCATCACGGCAGCGACGCGGCGACCTCCGCGGAATTTCTCTCCCTTCTCGCGCCCGACTGCGCGGTGATTTCGGTGGGCGCGGCAAACGCCTACGGTCACCCCGCGGAGGATACGCTCGAGCGGCTTTACCGGAGCGGCGCCGCAATCTATCGGACGGACTTCTTCGGCACCGTTCGGTGCCGCGTCAGAGCGGGGAAAAGTTTGGAAATCACGTCGCAGGCGACCGAAAACATTTGACAAATCCATATTGATTCACTATAATAATAGTTAATTTGATGAATTGTTTTACGGAGGGACGGCATGGAAGGCAGGGTCGGCGAACTCGCGCAGGCGTTGATTAACGCCCTCAATCGGTTGAAGCCGGAAAACATCAATTCGATTCTGTGCGGGGTCATCAATATCAACATGACGAAGCAGCTGCTGATCGCTTCGCTCTCCAACGATCGCCGGGAGAAGGGCGACGAATGGAAGGGGATGACGATGAGCGCGCTTGCGGGCAAAATGGGCGTCTCCAAGCCCGCGATGACGAAGATCGTGGACGAACTGGAAGAGAAAGATCTGATCGAGCGGCGGATCTACCGCTCGGATCGGCGCAACACGTATATCGTTTTTACCGAACGGGGCGAAAACAGGGTGAGAGAATTTACGGACAGAATGAATGGGATGCTCGAGGAATTGAGCGAGGAGATCGGAGAGGAGGATATCCGCACGTTTATCCGGCTGTGCGGGCGTTTTCAGGAAGCTCTCCGCCGCTTTGCCGAAAAGCACAAGGAGGAACATGCTTTCACTTTATAACATCAAAAAGGACTACGGCGAAGGCGACGCCCGCGTACAGGCGCTCAAAGGCGTTACCCTGCATTTCCGCAAGTCCGAATTCGTATCCGTGCTGGGCGCTTCCGGCTGCGGAAAGACGACGCTTCTCAACATCATCGGCGGGCTGGATCAGTACACTTCCGGCGACCTCGTGATCTCGGGAAAATCGACCAAGGAGTATAAGGACCGCGACTGGGACGCGTACCGGAACGCCTCGATCGGCTTTGTCTTTCAGAGCTACAACCTGATTCATCATCAGACCGTTCTCGCCAACGTGGAACTCGCGCTGACGCTCTCCGGCGTATCCCGCCAGGAGAGAAGGGAACGCGCGATCGCAGCGCTCAAAGAGGTGGGGCTGGAATCGCAGATTCACAAGCTCCCCAACCAGCTTTCGGGCGGGCAGATGCAGCGCGTCGCCATCGCGCGCGCCCTCGTCAACGATCCGGAGATCATTCTCGCGGACGAACCGACGGGAGCTTTGGATACGGCGACCAGCGTGCAGATCATGGATATTCTGAAGGAGATCGCCAAGGACCGCCTGATCATCATGGTCACGCACAACCCGCAGATTGCGGAAACGTATTCCACCCGCATTATCCGGCTGGTGGACGGCGAGGTGGTGGACGATACCAATCCCTTCGACGGGAGCGTTCTGCCCGCCGAAACGGAAAGTATGCCCGCCGAGGCGGAACAGAGCCCCGCGCCGGAAACGGGTAAGAAGCGGGAAAAGGGCGGGAAAACTTCCATGTCCTATCTGACCGCGCTCTCCCTGAGCCTGAAAAACCTGTTCACCAAAAAGACGCGGACGTTTCTGACTGCCTTTGCGGGGAGCATCGGGATCATCGGCATCGCGCTCGTTCTCGCCATTTCCAGCGGGCTTAATATGTACATAGAGAAGCTCCAGAGAGATACGCTCTCTTCCTATCCGCTGACGATTTCCGCAGAGGGACAGGATATGATGTCGATGATGCAGCAGATGATGGAGCTGCAGACGAGCGAGGCGTACGAGGAATACCCGGAAGGAACCAAGATTTTCGTCAACAACCTGATCGAAAAGATGATGGAGCAGTCGAAAATCACCAACGATATCGCGCATGCGCGCCAATTCCTCGCGGAAAACGTGGATGAAAGCCTCTATTACGCCGTGCAGGAGCGTTACGACGTCGAGCTCAACGCGTATCTGAAAACCCCCGCCATTGACGATCCCCGCGTCACCATGCTTTATCCGGACGGGAAAGTGCCGTTTGAAGATCTCTCGAAAATCTTTTCAAGCGAGGACACGGGAAGCGGGAGCAGTTCGGTGGACTTTTCCGCATTCTGGCAGGAAGTCGTGGATTCGGAGGAGCTTTTGTCTTCGCAGTACGATGTGCTCACCGGGATGTGGCCGGAAAAGGAAAACGAGATCGTCCTTTTGGTGGATCAGTACAACCGCATCAACGACATTGCGCTGTATATGTTCGGATACTTTGAAGACAAAGAATACGACTTCTCTGATTTTATGGGTAAGAAATTTACCTATACGTCAAAGGAGAGCGAGAAAGTAACGCTCGAACTGGAAGTCGTCGGCATCGTCCGCGTCAACCAGGGGACGTCGGTAGGGGCGCTCTCTTCCTCGACGGTTATCGGCTATTCCCGCGCGTTTACGCAGTATTTTCTGGAAGCGGAGGGGAGAGCGGACGAACTGCCCGTTACCCTCGCCATCTATCCGCGGGATTTCGATACCAAAGAAGAGATCAAGAACATCATTAAAGAATACAACGCAACGCTGACGGAGGAGACCAAGGAAAATAAAATCACCGTCACCGACCTGATGCAGATTATGGTCAGCATGGTGAATACCTTTATCGACAGCGTTTCGTACGTGCTGATCGCCTTTACCGCGGTTTCGCTGGTGGTTTCCTCCATCATGATCGGCATCATCACTTATATTTCGGTGCTGGAACGCACGAAGGAGATCGGCGTGCTGCGCGCGCTGGGCGCCCGCAAGAAGGATATTTCCCGCGTGTTCAACGCGGAGACGCTGGTCATCGGCTTTATCGCGGGGCTTCTCGGCGTGGTGGTCACGTATCTTCTGACCATTCCCATCAACGCGATTCTGTTCTCATTGACGGAAATTGCCGGGCTCGCGCAGCTGGTATTCTGGCACGCGGCGGTGCTGGTGGCGATCAGCTGTCTGCTGACGCTCGTCGCCGGATTGATTCCCTCGCGAATCGCCGCGAAAAAGGACCCCGTGGTCGCGCTGCGCACGGAATAATCAGAGGGGCTTTAACGGAAGAAAGGTGAAAATCCGGCGGTTCTGCCGGATTTTTTCATGCCGCGGCGGGCTTTTTGATTGGAAGGAGAGCGGGGCGCCGTTCCGGGCTTATCCGGACAGAGCGGGAATCCCGGTCTTTGCGTTTACAGGGGCTTGCAGGCCCGCCGCAAAGGCGGGAAAACAGCGAAAAATAACTTGCATTTTTCAGAAAGGTATCGTATAATAAAAAAAAGGCTAGCCTTTTTGTCGCTTTGTTAACCGATAACAAAGCGACAGACGAATTAAAGGAAGGAGGAAACAGATTGTGAAGAGAAAGGTGTTGGCGGTGCTGTTGGGCGCGCTGTTCGCGCTGAGCCTTGCCGGGGTCGCGGCGTGCGGAGAGAGCGAAGCGGGAAAATCCGCCTACGAAATCGCGGTGGAACATGGATTTGAAGGAACGGAAGCGGAATGGCTGGAAAGTTTGAAGGGAAAAGACGGCGCTGACGGCGCGCCCGGAAAAGACGGAGAGGACGGGACGGACGGAGCGCCGGGGGCGGACGGGCTCTCGGTGACGGAGGCGCTGATCAACAGCAAAGGGGAGCTGATGATTGTATTTTCAAACGGAAAGACGGTAAATCTCGGCGTGGTAACGGGGACGGACGGCACGCAGGGCGAGAAAGGAGACCCCGGACAGGACGGGGAAGACGGACTCTCCGCCTATGAAATCTATCGGAAGTATCACCCAAGCTATACAGGGACGGAAGCAGAGTGGCTGGAGAGCCTGAAAGGCGAGGACGGCGCCGACGGCAAACCGGGCGAGAAAGGAGACCCCGGACAGGACGGGGAAGACGGACTCTCCGCTTATGAAATCTATCGGAAGTATCACCCGGACTATACGGGTACGGAAGCAGAGTGGCTGGAAAGCCTGAAAGGCGAGGACGGCGCCGACGGCAAACCGGGCGAGAAGGGAGACCCCGGACAGGATGGGGAAGACGGACTCTCCGCTTATGAAATCTATAAGAAATACTACGAGTATGCGGGCACGGAAAAGGAGTGGCTGGACGACCTGATCAACGGCAGACTGGGAACGGGAAGCCCCGTTCAGCCGTCCGGGCAGTTTGAATTTACATTGGCAAGGGATGGCACCTATTACATATTGAGCGGAATCGGCACGGTGACGGATGAGGATATCGTGATACCGTCTACCTATAACGGCCTTCCGGTTATGGAGATCGGCAATTCCGCATTTAGCGAATATCAGTTTATTCGTTCCGTCGTAATTCCCGAGGGAGTGACTAGAATTTGGGATGGATTTAGCGGGTGCACGAAATTGGAAGCAGTAACTTTACCGACAACTTTGGAACTGATCGGACCAAATGCATTTGCAAACTGCAGTTCCTTAGCATCGATTGAAATACCGGAAGGCGTGACTGAGATTCATCAAAATGCATTTAGCGGGTGCACGAAATTGGAAACAGTAACTTTACCGACAACTTTGGAACTGATCGGATCAAGTGCATTTTCAAACTGCAGTTCCTTAGCATCGATTGAAATACCGGAAGGCGTGACCGAGATTGGGGGAAGTGTATTCGCCTACTCCGCTTTGACGGAAGTCTCTCTTCCGGAAGGCTGGACAGATCCTGGCTTTCAAACATTTATGAATTGTATTTCCTTGAAAAAAATAAATTTCCCCTCGACATTGACGCGGATCAGTTGGCAGGCTTTTATGGGGTGTATCTCTTTGGAGGAAATTGAGATTCCGGAAGGTGTCACGGTGATTGCTACCTTCGCATTTTGGGGTTGTACCAGTTTAAAAAGAGTAACGCTTCCTTCTACATTGAGTGAGCTGGCAGAGAATGCGTTCGAGGGATGCGACGAAGGGATCTATGAAAAGGAAAACGGCCTAACGTACCTTTCCATATGGCTGATGAAAGGGGATCAGTCGGTGGTCAACGCCGTCGTCCGGGAGGGAACGTGTGGAATTATCAACCGAGCATTTTATGAATGCGGAAATTTAAAAACAGTGACCTTACCGCAGTCACTGCGCTCAATCGGATCCTCCACATTTTTCGGGTGTTCGCAGCTGACGGAAATTGTTATTCCGGAAGGTGTGACTGAAATACCTGATAGTGCATTTAACGGATGTACCAAATTGGAAACAGTAACTTTGCCGACATCTTTAAAACAGATTGGAGCAAATGCATTTTTTGGTTGCAGTTCTTTGATTTCAATCGAGATACCGGAAGGCGTGACTGAAATACTTGATAGTGCTTTTAATGGATGTACCAAATTGGAAACGGTAACACTGCCGACAACTGTAAAACGGATTGGATTCAGGGCATTTTCCGATTGCAGCTCCTTAATTTCAATTGAAATACCGGAAGGCGTGACCGAAATACCTGATAGTGCATTTAACAGATGCACCAAATTGGAAACGGTAACACTGCCGACAACTTTGGAACTGATCGGACCAAGTGCATTTTTCGGTTGCAGTTCCTTGATTTCAATTGAAATACCGGAAGGCGTGATCGAAATACCTGATAGTGCATTTAACGGATGTACCAAATTGGAAACAGTAACACTGCCGACGTCTTTAAAACGGATTGGAGTACAGGCATTTTTCGACTGCAGCTCCTTGATTACTATTGAAATTCCGGAAGGTGTAACCGAGATCGGGGAACAGGCTTTTGATCATTGTTTTAATATAAAAAAGGTTGTTTTCCTGTCTTCTGTTCCGCCCGCAATCGGAAGCCACTTATTCCCATATAAGTGGGGGGATACGGAGTTTACCGTGTATGTGCCGCGGGGCAGCTTAGAAGCGTATCGCTCCGTCAATGACGATTATTGGCAGTCTTTAGTAAAATTAGATAAAATTAAGGAAATGGAGTAAAAACAGATCAGTCATATTAACCGGAGGCGCGGGCATTTGCCCGCGCCTCCGGTTGTTTTCGCTCGCTCTCGAAAAATCTGACGGAAAAACCGGGAACATATCACAAAATCTTCGGCAAATCAGTTCGCTCAAACAAAAAAACCTGTTTTTTAACCGCCTCCCGCCTCCCGCCGGGGTGCCCTTTTTAATTTTTTTCCGCCCGTTACAAAAGGATGAAAATATTGCGGTGAACACTCTCGCCGCAAAAATCAGCGGGCAAACGGGAAAGAGAAAAAAAGGGGATATTTTTCCCGTACGGGGATTCTGCCCCGCGAGATAAAATGCCGTTATCCCGCCATGCGCTTTTCTTCCTTTCTTTGTGCGGCGCGTAATTGTAAAAATCCCCGTTTTAATTGAAAAGGTTGTCCCCAAAATATTTACAAAATGTATAATTATAGGGAAAATGTTGAAAGAAAAGAGTGCAAAACAGATAAAAGAGACGCCCCGGCACCATTGATTTGTGCCGGGGCGCAGGGGATTTTCCCTATAAAATCATGATAAATTTGGTATATTCGCCCGTCTTTAACTGAACGGACAGCTTCCATTTGTTCTTATCCGCCATTGCTTTTAAGATCGCCAGCCCCAGGCCGCTGCCGCCTGTCTGGGAGTTGCGCGAGCTGTCTTTGCGGTAGAAGCGCTCAAAGATGTGATTTTTGTCCTTTTCGTCCATCGTACAGCCGGTGTTGTATACCGCGAGCACGGGGCGGTTGTTTTCGGTTTTCAGGGAGACGCGCACTTCGCCGCCGTCGGAGGCGTATTTCAGGGCGTTGTCGACTAAGATGGTGACGGCTTTTTTCAGACAGCCCTCGTCCCCGTGGTAAGTGATGCCCGGCTCGATGTTGGTATCCAGAAGTTTATGCTTTTCAAATGCCACGCAGTCGAAGGGCAGAACGCTGTTTAATACGGCGGAGGAGAGGTTGAAATCGGACATCACCAGGGGGGCGTCCTCCTGCAGCTTGGCGAGATTCAGCATTTCGCCGACCATCGCGTTCATGCGCGCGGTCTGCTGGCGGATATTGGAGAGCCACTGCACTTCGCCGTAATCGTTTTGCAGGATATCCGTGTTGGCGGAAATGATGGTGAGGGGAGTTTTCAGTTCGTGGCTGGCGTCCGAGATGAACTGCTGCTGCTTTTTGAGCGCTTCGTCGATGGGCTTGACGATCCAGTAGGAGAGGAAATAGACGATGACGAACAGAACGGCGAGCGCGATGAGGCTGCAGAGCACCGTGCTCAAAATCACCTGGTCGGTGAGCGCCTGCGCGGGAGAGCCGTCTATTACGCAGATCAGAAAGCCGTCTTCCACAAAATTGATGCGATAGAAGTAATCTTCGTATTCCCCCCAGCTTTCCGTGCCGTGCGCGGGCGGATTTTCCAGATAGACCGAAAAATTCTCCCGCTCGTAGATGAAGCGGAAGATATTTTCGATTTCGTCCGTAGTAAAGAGATTCCCCGCGTTGGCGTCCACCACGAAGGTGCCCGACCACGAACAGCCCAGCACGAAACGGCGGTAACCGTTGAATTTCGCCGTCGTGTCGAAGGGGTTGAGCATATTTTTGATCTTTTCTTTCTGCGTGGTCTCCGCGGTCAGGATAATCGCCGCGCCCATGCAGAAAAAGACGATCAGCAAAATTCCCATGATGACGGCGACAAACTGCCGCCGCGCCCTGTTAACCATCCTTTTTCTCCAGTTTGTATCCGATGCCGCGCAGGGATTTTATGGTGACGGTGCTGCCGATCGCGCTGATCTTCTTGCGCAGAAAGGAGACGTAAACTTCTATGGTGTTGTATTCCGCTTCCGAATCGAATCCCCAGATCTTTTCCACGAACTTCTCCTTGGGGAGCGTTTTCCCGGCGTCTTTCAGCAGCATTTCGATGATCTGATATTCCTTGGCGGAAAGCTGTATTTTATTCCCGCCCGAACAGAGCTCGTGCGCGTTCTTATCCAGACTGAGATCGTCGAACACCAGCTCGTCTCCCATAAATTCGCCCTTGCGGCGGGAGATCGCGTTGATGCGGGCGAGCAGTTCGCTGGAATCGAAGGGCTTGGTAAGATAGTCGTCCGCCCCTACGTTCAGCCCCAGCACCTTGTCGCCGATCTCCGATTTTGCGGAGAGCATCAGCACGGGAGTGGAGATCTTTTCCCTGCGGATGGTCTTCAGGAGGGTGATTCCGTCCATTTTCGGCATCATGATGTCGAGGATGATGACGTCGTAGAGATTCGTCATGGCGTAGTGGTAACCGTCCTCCCCGTCGTAAACCGCTTCCGCTTCGTATTTATGCTGTTTTAAAATCTGTACGATGGCGTCGGCGAGCTGCACTTCGTCATCGACAACTAAAATTTTCATAAAAGCCCTCGCTTTCCGGTTGTTCAAGAGCATTATACCACAAATCACTTGAAGAAAACTTAAAAAAATGCAAAAAAAACCGACGCAGAAGCAGCAATTTCAAGATATTTTCAAGTTTGATCGGTTAAACTGTAAGCGTAAACAATAAAGACAGCTTTTGTTTTCATTGTCTATACTCTCTCCCTAAAAAATACACAAGGAAAAATACGCGTTTCGGCGCGTATTTTTTCTTTCCCGCCGGATGAGAGGGGAAGATCCGGAAGGGCGAAAAAGCAGGCTTCGGCGGAGAAAAGGTTTGCGGCTGTATATTTACGGGCTTGTAAAATAAATTAAAAAATTACAAAAAGAGGGAAAACTTCAAGGCGCTTTCAAGGTTCGCCGGTTATAATAAGGGCGTAAAACGGATACGGAAACTGTTTTTCCTCCGTTTTGCATCAGGATCACCTATACTCTCTCCCTAAAATATATGGAAAAAGGGCATTGCTCACCGCGATGTCCTTTTTCCATTCCAAAAATATTCCGTTTTGGAATATTTTAACTTTATTATTCTGTTTTGGAATATAATAAAAAAGAGGAGTTCTATGTACGGAGAAAGAATCAGGGAATTGAGGGCGGAACAGGGGCTGACGCAGCAGCAGCTGGGCGAGCTGCTGGGCGTTTCTCAGTTCAGCGTGAGCAAATACGAGCGGGAAGCGCTGGATCTCAATACCGATACGCTGATCAGGCTCTGCGGGATTTTCGGCGTTTCCGCCGACTACCTTCTGGGGCTGGACGAGGGCAAAAGATGACCCGCCGGGAAACAGAGGAAACCGCGCTGCGGCAGTCCGCGCGCGACTACGGCTGTGCGGCGGGGGATTTTCTGCAAAAATCTCCCAAGGTTGTCTGCGCGCCCGTACCTGAGGGGGCGCGGCGGTATCTGGAAGGCACGGCGTTTGCGATGGCGTCTTACGGTCACTGCGTGGTGGCGCGGACGGAAGCAAACGTCTGCGGCGCGCTCGCGGCGTTTTTGCAGGAACGCGAACCGCGGGATTGCTTTGTCTTTCCCGCCCTCGGCGCGCTGACTGACCTTTTGTCAGAGCACAAGATCGCCGTCCTCGAATCGGGCATGTACTTTTTGCCCGATCCCGGAAAGATGAAGGAAATCCCCTGTGGATTCCCGCTGAAAGTGCTTTATCCGCGTGATTTTGAAGACCTGTACCGGGAGGAATGGCGCAATGCGCTCTGTGCGGAGCGCAGGGAACTGGATTTGCTCGCGGTGGCCGCGTACGACGGATCGCGGCTGATCGGCCTTGCGGGCGCTTCCCTTGACTGTGCGGAGATGGCGCAGATCGGCGTGGACGTTCTGCCCGCCTGCCGCGGCCGGGGAATCGCGAAAGCGCTGACGAGCCGTCTGGCGCGGGAAGTGATGGATATGGGAAAAGTGCCCTTCTACTGCGCCGTATGGCCGAATATCCCGTCCGTCCGCAACGCGCTGGCATGCGGTTTTTTGCCCGCGTGGGCGGAGATCAGGGGAAAGAAAAAGGAGTGAATATGAAAATTTATCAGTCGGTCGCAGAATTGGTGGGGCGTACGCCCCTGTTGGAGCTGTCACGCTTCGGAGAAAAGATGGGGGCGAACGCGCGGATCCTCGCGAAGCTGGAAGGGATGAACCCTGCCGGCTCGGTGAAGGACCGCGTCGCGAAGGAGATGATCGAGGACGCCGAACGGCGGGGCGTTCTCAGGAGAGGCTCGGTCATCGTGGAGCCGACCAGCGGCAATACCG
>UQTB01000012.1 GCA_900543915.1 uncultured Eubacteriales bacterium
GGCTGTGTCGCACCCAAAGACATCAGCCATATTCGGCAACAGGGAGAAGCGAGAGCGGGCGGGCACGGGTCATCCGGCTGCTGCCCGACAACGTCGTCACGGAGGAGGTGATCCGCGACGTTCCCCTCCGCGGCGGGTTCGCGGAAGTGAAGGGCACGGATCTTTTGAAACTGGCGGTCGTAGAGCGCCATCACGCGACGGGGAACGTGGGGCTCGGCCTGATCGAGGGGTATGGGCTGCGCGGCGGCGCGATCGCGCTCACCGTCTCGCATGACAGTCACAACGCGATCGTCCTCGGGGACGACTCGGAGGATATGAATACGGCGGTTTCCGAGCTGGTGCGCCTGGGCGGCGGCATGACGCTTGTCCGCCGCGGCGCGGTGGTCGGTTCCATTCCGCTGGAAATTGCCGGCCTCATGACGTACGCGCCCATCGGGGAAATGGAAAAAAAGCTCTCCGCACTGGTGGAAGAGGCTTATCGGATGGGTGTCTCCCGCGCGGTGGAGCCCTTTATGAGCCTGTCCTTTTTGGCGCTCGCGGTGATTCCCGATCTGAAGATCACGGACAGGGGCTTGTTTGACGTAAAGAAGTTTGCATTCACAGAGATCGACGCTTAGAGCATAAACCCGAAATTGGTCGTGAACAGTAGTACGACCGCATAGACGTTGAGCGCGATCAGAACGGGCATCATGACCATCAGAAAGAGGCTTTTCAGGCGGTATTTGAAGATGAACATGGAGGCATAGATCCCCAGCGCGCCGCCGAGAAAACCGGTCAGAAACAGTTTTCCGTCGCCGATCGCTATGCTCTCTTCATCGCCCTCTTCGCGCGCCTGTTTCTGAAATTTGAGGATCAGCACGCCGTATACGTTGATGGCGATCAGGTATACCGCGCCCAGAATATAAGCCAGTAACTGCATAAAACCTCCGCAATTTAAAAATAATTTGTGCAATTTGCGTCAAATTATAGACGAAAGTCATTTTATGTGGTAAAATAAAGAAAAAGTGCCTGAACGGAGGGTTGGAATGAAGTGTATGTACTGCGGGTGTCTGGAAAGCAAGGTGATCGACTCCCGCTCTACCGAAGAGGGAACG
Organism: uncultured Eubacteriales bacterium; assembly: GCA_900543915.1. GTDB lineage: Bacteria > Bacillota > Clostridia > Christensenellales > Borkfalkiaceae > UMGS621. Next base: position 1,095 of record UQTB01000012.1, read on the forward strand.
ATGATCCGCCGCCGCCGCGAATGCGTGAACTGCGGCAAACGCTTTACGACGTACGAGACGATCGAGACAACGCCCGTCCTCGTGATCAAGTCGAGCGGCAACCGGCAGGCGTTTGACGTCGGCAAGATCAAGGGCGGCATCGTAAAGGCGTGCGAAAAGCGCCCCGTCCCCATGTATAAGATCGACCGGCTGGTGGATTCCATTCAGAAGGAAATCTACAATTCCATGGATCAGGAAATTTCCAGCAAGCAGATCGGCGAAATGGTGATGGACGGATTGAAGTCCATTGACGAGGTCGCCTATATCCGTTACGCTTCCGTGTACCGCTCGTTTAAGGACGTCTCCGCATTCATGCAGGAGCTGGAATCGCTCATGAAAAAAGAGGAAGAGAAGAACAAGTAAAGCGGCAAAGCATTTTTCCGCCGCGTTGTCTTTACGATAAAAGGGAAAAAAATTTAGTATTTTTTGAAATAAATATAAAAAATTGAGATAAAAACGGCGAAATAAGTTGTTTTCTCAAAAAAAGTTTGATATAATAGCAAGGTAAAAGAAACGGAGCAAAAAGGGATCCCTTTTTGGCTTGCCTTAATTTTTAAGGCAAGCGCGTTTTAACGGAATGGCAGACGGTTATCGGCAGGCGCCGTTGAAAAGGTATTTATCCTGTGAAATCCGCGCCTGTCTGTTGCTGTAAAATTTTACGGAAAAGGAGAAAGTTTATGAAGCGAAATCAGAGAGGCTTCACGATCGTGGAACTGGTGATCGTGATCGCGGTGATCGCCATTTTGGCGGCGGTTTTGATTCCTACGTTCACCAGCCTGATCAACAAAGCGAATATCTCGGCAGATCAGCAGGCGGTCCGTCAGATGAATACCGCGCTGGCAATCGACGAGGCGGAGAACGGCAGAGCCGAAACGGTGGAGCAGGCGCTCGACGTGCTGAACAAGGCGGGCTATAAGGCGAACGAATATATCGCTTTGGCGGACGGCTATCAGTTCTATTGGGATCAGTCGACCAATCGCGTCGTTCTCTATAACAACAACGGGAACAAGATCGAATATCCCGAGGACGCCGCCGAGAAGTATAAGGATTATAAAGACGAATTCAGCCTTAATTTCAAGACGCTGAATATCAACGAATACGTTACCCTCGACAAGACGCCGTCCGGCAGTCCCATCGACTCGGCCGCAGCGCTGAAAGAAGTTCTGAAAAGCGCGGCGACCTTCCAGACGATAAAGATTGCCGGAGATATTTCGATGACTGCGGCAGAGTTTCAGGCAAATTACAGCGAAACCAAGAGCACGAACATCGATCTGAACGAAAAAACGCTGTCGCTTACAAACAGTGATCTTATCATTTCAGACGACAACAAAGTCACCCTTACAAACGGAAGCGTCAATGGGAGCTTGAGGGTTCTCGGCGCGGGCAGATTGTCTTTGGATCAAGTAAAAGTGACGGGGCGCCCCAATGAACTCGGCGTCTGGATCGGAGGAGAGGCTGCCGAAATTATTATCAAGGACAGCGAAATTGTCGGCGATGTTTACGGCATTACGACGAGTGCGGAAACAGCGGCAAACTACGGCGTGAACGGAACGATCAGCGGCACCGTAATTAAAACCGAAGAGACTGAAAGTGACGACAACACGGCGATTTTGCTGAACGTACGCGGTGCGCTTACCTTTGAAAACTGCGACATTGAAGGCGGCAGACAGGCAGTCGTGTGCCGCGCCGGGACGGCGACCTTCCGGAACTGCCGGATCAACGGTAGGGGATGGATTCCCGATTCCTCCAATACGTCTGAGTATCCTTATTCTCAGGAGCAAAACGCATGGGGAGACGGAAACCGCGTTGCAACGGCAGCGATTACGATGGGAGCGAAGCAAGCTGCGGGAAGCTCTACGGGCGGTTATATCGGAGACGCGGTAATCAACCTTTATAACTGTACGGTGACAAGCGAAAACGGCGTTCCCTTGGTTTATCTCGCCGGGACGGGCAAGCCGTCTACGGCGACCAGATTGAACTGGAGCGGCGGAACGCAGCTGACCGTCGGGGAAAACCTCCGTTATTTCCGTTATCTAACTGTTGAAAAGGGAACGGTGGTCTGCAAGGCGGGCGATATTTTGGTGAACGGCACGGCAATCAATGCGGATGCTCAGAATTGGGCTGCGGCGTAAATTCAATCAACGTAAATTGAATCAACAGATCCGGGCGGGCGAAGCGTTTGCTTCACCCGCCTTTTTCCAATTATCGGAAAACCGCCCTGCGTTAGCTTATGCGAACTTTTGCGCGCGCCCCGAAATCCGTTCAAAAACCTCGATAAAATGTTGAAAATTATAGGGAAATATGTTAAAATATTTAAGTCGGGTTTTTCCCGCATATCGTTGAAACGACGGAGGAAATAAAGTGTCTCAGAACAAACTGCCGTTTACCGGCACGAAGGAACAGGAAGCGCAGTTAAAAGAAGCGCTGTCTCAGCTGAAAGGGACGGAAGGCGCCCTGATGCCGGCTTTGCAGGCGGCACAGGGGATTTACGGCTATCTTCCCGAAGAAGTACAGAAAATGATTGCGGATGCGCTCGGCGTCTCTCTGGCAGAGGTTTACGGCGTAGCGACCTTTTATTCGCAGTTTTCGCTTACGCCGAAGGGAAAATACAAGATCGGCGTCTGTCTCGGAACCGCCTGCTACGTCAAGGGCTCGGGCGAGGTTTATGAAGAGCTGCAGAAGATCCTGGGGATTTCGGGCGGCGGCGTGACGGCGGACGGCGCTTTCTCTCTGGATGCGACCCGCTGTATCGGCTGCTGCGGGCTGGCGCCCGTCATGACGGTGAACGAAGACGTATACGGCAAACTGACCGTGGATTCGGTAGCGGCGATCATCGATAAATACAGAGCGCAGTGAGGGACGAGATGGACGTAAAGACTTTAAATGAACTGAAAATCAACAAGCTGAAAGAAATCGGCGCGCGCACCGCGGGGGAATACACGGAAGACCGCACCGTTTTGGTCTGCGGCGGAACGGGATGCACTTCGGGCAATTCCCGCAAAATTCTGGACGCCTTCCACGCGGCGGTAGAGAGGGAGAAGCTGAACGTCAAAGTCGTCATGACGGGGTGTTTCGGGCTTTGCGCGCTCGGCCCCATCGTGATCGTCTATCCCGAAGGCGCGTTTTACAGCCAGGTCAAAGTGGAAGACGTGGATAAGATCGTCAACCTTCACCTGAAGGAGGGCACGGTCGTCCGCGAACTGTTATACGAAGAGACGTTGGGAGAGGACGGCTCTGTAAAACCCCTCTCCGGCACGGCGTTTTACAAAAAACAGAACCGGGTCGCCCTCCGCAACTGCGGCAGGATCAATCCCGAGTGCATCGAAGAATACATAGCGTTCGACGGCTATCAGGCGCTGCGCAAGGTGCTGTTTGAAATGACGCCGGACGACGTCGTCAATACGATCAAGGCCTCCGGGCTGCGCGGCAGAGGGGGCGGCGGATTCCCCACCGGGATGAAATGGGATTTCACCAAGCGTGCGGTCGGCGACAAAAAGTTTGTCGCCTGCAACGCGGACGAAGGCGATCCGGGCGCGTTTATGGACCGCTCGGTATTGGAGGGCGATCCGCACTGCCTGATCGAGGCGATGGCGATCGCCGCATACGCGGTCGGGTCCGATCAGGGCTACGTCTATATCCGCGCGGAATATCCGATTGCGGTGGAGCGCCTGCAAAAGGCCATCGAGGCGGCGCGTAAATACGGATTTTTGGGGAACAATATCTTCGGGACGGATTTCTCCTTCGACATGGAGATCCGTCTGGGCGCCGGCGCGTTCGTCTGCGGCGAAGAGACCGCGCTCATGACCAGCATCGAGGGACACCGCGGCGAGCCCCGCCCGCGTCCTCCCTTCCCCGCAAACAAGGGGCTGTTCGGCAAGCCGACGCTTCTCAATAACGTGGAGACTTACGCGAACGTGTGCCAGATTATCCTGAACGGCGCGGATTGGTTCGCTTCCATGGGGACGGAGAAGAGCAAGGGGACGAAGGTCTTTGCGCTGGGCGGAAAGATCAAGCACACCGGACTTGTGGAAGTGCCCATGGGGACCACGCTCCGCGAGATCGTCTACGAGATCGGCGGCGGCATTCCGGACGGTAAGAAATTCAAGGCGGCGCAGACGGGCGGCCCCTCGGGCGGCTGCATCCCCGCGTCCCTCATCGATACCAAGATCGACTACGATTCCCTGATCGCGATCGGCTCCATGATGGGGTCGGGCGGGCTCATCGTCATGAACGAGGACAACTGCATGGTGGATATCGCCAAGTTCTTCCTCGAATTTACGGTGGACGAATCCTGCGGCAAATGCACGCCCTGCCGGGTGGGCACGCGCCGTCTGCTGGAACTTCTGACCAAGGTGACCGAGGGGAAAGCCACGCTGGAAGATCTCGATAAGATGGAAGAACTCTGCTATTACATCAAGAACAATTCTCTCTGCGGCCTGGGGCAGACCGCGCCCAACCCCGTGCTCTCCACGCTCCGCTATTTCAGGGACGAATACGAAGCGCACGTCGTGGATAAGCGCTGCCCCGCGGGCGTCTGCAAGAGCCTGCTGAAATACACCATCGATCCCGAAAAGTGCATCGGCTGTACGGCGTGCGCGCGCCAGTGCCCGGTGGGTGCAATCGCGGGAGAAGTGAAGAAAGCGCACGTCATCGATCAGGATAAGTGCATCAAGTGCGGCGCGTGCGAGGCAAAATGCCGCTTTAAGGCGATTTCCAGAGGCTGAGAGAGGAGGAAAAGAAAATGGTAAATTTGAAGATCAACAATATACCCGTGAGCGTTCCGGAGGGAACGACCATTCTCGAAGCCGCCCGCTCCGTCGGGATCCGCATTCCCACGCTCTGCTATCTGAAGGAGATCAACGCGATCGGCGCCTGCCGCATCTGCGTCGTCGAAGTAAAGGGCGCCCGCAGCATGGTTGCGGCGTGCGTCTATCCCGTGGCGGAGGGAATGGAGGTCACCACCAATTCGGCGGCGGTGATCAAGGCGAGAAAAACCACGCTCGAGCTGATTCTCTCCGATCACCAGAAAAAATGCCTTTCCTGCATCCGCAGCACCAACTGCGAGCTGCAGAACCTGGCGAACGAATACGGCTGCGACGCGAACGCTTTCGAGGGCGCGACGAACGAATTTCAGCCAGATACTTCGACGGATTGGCTGATCCGCGACAACAACAAGTGTATTCTCTGCCGCCGCTGCGTTGCGGTCTGCAAGCACGTGCAGGAAGTGGGGGTGATCAGCGCGAACAAACGCGGATTTTCCACCAATATCGACGTGGCGTTTCAGAACGGGCTGGAAAACGCCGGGTGCGTGGCCTGCGGCCAGTGCATCAACGTCTGCCCGGTCGGCGCGCTCTATGAAAAGAGTGAGATCGAAAAAGTAAAATCCTTCCTCCGCGATCCCGGGAAGGTCGTGGTGGTCGGCGCGGCGCCCGCGGTGCGCGCGGCGCTCGGAGAGGAATTCGGCAACGCGATCGGCACCAACGTGGAAGGCAAAATGGTCACGGCGCTCCGCGCGCTCGGCTTCGACAAGGTGTTCGACATCAATTTTGCGGCGGATATGACCATTCTGGAGGAAGCGCACGAATTGATCGAACGGGTGAAGACGGGGGGCAAGCTCCCGATGTTCACCAGCTGTTCTCCCGGCTGGATCCGCTATATGGAACAGTATTATCCCGATCTCATCGAAAACGTCAGCTCCTGCAAATCGCCGCAGCAGATGTTCGGCGCGCTGGTCAAGACGTATTTTGCGGAGAAAAACGGCATCGATCCCGCAAACATCGCGGTCGTCACCGTGATGCCCTGCGTCGCCAAAAAGTTTGAGAAGAACCGCGAGAATCAGGCGGCGTCCGGCTATCCCGATATCGACGCTTCTGTCACGACGCGCGAGCTCGCCCGCATGATCAAAGAGGCCGGCTTGCTGTTCAACGAACTGCCGGACGGCGCGTACGATAACCCGATGGGCGAATTTACGGGCGCAGGCGTCATCTTCGGGGTGACGGGCGGCGTCATGGAGGCGGCGCTCCGCACTGCCGCGGAGAGCATTACCGGCAAGACCTTCGATCACCTCGAATACAGCGAGGTGCGCGGGATGGAGGGAGTCAAGGAGGCTTCCTACGATCTCGGCGGCATGACGGTGAAGGTCGCGGTCGCCAGCGGCGTCAAGAACGCGAAAAAGCTGTGCGAAAAGGTCAGAAACGGCGAGGCGGACTATCACTTTATCGAGATCATGTGCTGCCCGGGCGGCTGTATCAACGGCGGCGGTCAGCCGATTCTGGATACCTATACGCGCCGTGAAGTGGATTATAAGGCTCTCCGCGCAAAGGCGCTCTACGATGAGGATGCAAAGTCCAAGATCAGAAAGAGCCACGATAACCCCGTGGTGCAGGACGTATACAAGACGTATCTCGGCGAACCGGGAAGCCACAAAGCGCACGAGATTCTGCATACTTCTTACGTCAACCGTAAAATTTAACCGGAAAAGTCTTTATCAACCCCCGGCGGCGCCGAAGTGCGCCGCCGGGGGTTTTTGTCTTCTGCCTCCGCGACAGATGGGTGCCGGCAAACAAAATAGAAAAGCAGGGAAAAAAGAAACGTAATTTTGAAAAAGCAGAGAAAAATCGGGAAAGGCTGATTTTCTGAAATGGCTGTGCCGAGGCGGCGCCGCAAAGCCAAGCCTTGCAGTAACCGATCGCTGCTGTCCGGGCGGCAAAGGCGCCGGCGGAAGTAAGGGGAACGGTACGAATCCCGAAAGACGCTCAAACCGACATTTCGTTGCGCCGCCTTTGGCTGAAGCTAAGGTGTCAGCTTTCTCAAAGTCCGCAGAAAGTATGATGTTTCTTGGCAATGAAAAACGCGGCCTTCCGGGATCGCCGTGCTGTCATACTGTTGATCAAGGAGAACTTTCAATCTTCCAATCCGGCAAGATAGTCGATTGAAACGCCGAAAAATCGGGCAAGCCGCACGAGATTGCCGAGCGTCGGCTCGCTCTTGTTCAATTCCCAAAGAGAAATAACGGATTTGCCTACGCCCAGGTGTTGAGCGAGCGCAATCTGCCCTAAGCCCTGTTCCGTTCTTAAACTCTTTAACCGCTCTCCGAATCCTTCCATGATTGTCTCCTGAATGATATTTTCCCATAAAATTGGGAAAAATACTTGACTTCCCAGTAAAATGGGAATATAATAATATCAAAAAAGAAAAAGGAGATAAAAAATGGGATTTCTGAATGCGTTAAAAGGGGCAAACAACAATTGGGGCGTATGTACTTCGCAGGATTTCACGGGGCCGTGTTATCTCGGGCCCAAAAACCTGGTGAATAACCGCGCGCAGGAGCTGATGATCTCGGGAACGGCGTTAAAAGAGGACTACGTATTTACCAAGGAAGATATTGCGGACTGCACCGTTAAGGCATCGGGCGGCACATGGATTTGGTTTCACATCGCGTTCAAGGACGGAAAGCATGTGGAATTTATTTTGGCCGGAATAGTGGATCAGGCGGGAAAACCTACGACGAACTTTTTGAATTTTATTTGCTTTATGGGAATTTAGATAGTACGTTTGAAAACGGAAAGAGAAATTGCGCGGCAAATCAAAACCCCCGGGAACGCTGTAAATGCGTTCCCGGGGGTTTTGATTTATTGTCTTATATTTCCCGTATCATCTTTCCGAGGTGTTTTGCCATGCAGGTCGGTCGACCTTTGTTTCGAGGGTTTGATTTATGATCTTAAATCTCCCGGATTGGTTTCCCGGAGTGTTTTGCCATATAGGTCAGTCGGCCTTTGTTTCCGGGGCAGGACATTGATTTTTTTAAATCTCCCGGATGGTCTTTCTGGGGCATTTTTCCACGCAGGTCAGGCAGCCGGTGCATTTCGAATAGTCGATATGGGGGAGATTGTCTCTCATCTCGATCGCGCCTGCCGGACAGTTCTTCGCGCAGAGCCCGCACCCGATACAGCCGGATTTGCACATGTTCATGACTTCTTTCCCGCGGCAGACCGAAGAGCAGGCGACATAGACGCGCGCTGATTTGGGGATCTTTTCGATGATCTTTTTGGGGCAGTTGACAATGCAGAGGCCGCATGCCTCGCACAGCGCCTTGTCCACGTGGGATACCCCGTGTTCCACCTTGATCGCGTGGTACGGACAGAGCTTTTCGCACGTGCCCTCGCCGATGCAGCCGTTTTTGCAGACCTTTTTTCCGTCAATATAGGCGTTCTGACTGATGCAGCCCTCGTTGCCGACGAACTCGTATTTGTTGAGCGCCAATTCGCCGCCGGCGCACTTGACGACGGCATAGGCGGGCTCGGAACCGACAAATTCGATCCCGAGGATCCTGGCGATCTCTTCCTTTTCCGCATTGGAGGTGGGGCCGCAGCCGCTGAGCGGGGCTTTTCCCTCTGCCAGCGCCTTGGCGAATCCCTCGCAGCCGGCGTAACCGCAGCCGCCGCAGTTGGCGCCCGCCAGGTGTTCCAATACCTTGGCGACGCGCTCGTCCTCCTTTACCGCGCAGAATTTTGAAACCAGCAGGATCAGCAGGGCAAATATGAGCGAGAGCCCGGCCGCGATCCCGATTACGATCAGTATATCCATTTTGCTGCCTCCTTATCCGATCAGTCCGAAGACGTAGAACGCCATCGCCATAAAGCAGGCCGTGATCATGGCGATCGGGAATCCCTTGAGCGGCCTTGCTATTTCGGTCCGCTCGATTTTTTCCCTGAGCCCGCTCATCAGCACGATCGCCACGGTAAAGCCGACGCCTGCAAAAAATCCGTACAGCACGGCCACGCCGAGATTCATGGAGGAGAGCCCCAAAAGGCTCATCATCTGCGCCTTGTCGATCACGAGCTCCGCCACGCCGAGCACGGCGCAGTTGGTCGTGATCAGCGGGAGATAGATGCCCATCGTGCGGTAGAGCGCGGGGGAAAACTTCTTGATTACCATCTCGATCATCTGCACGAGCGCGGCGATGACGAAGATGAACACGATGATTTCGAGATATTCCAGCCCCAGCGGGACGAGGAGGTATTCGTACAGCGGATAGGTGATGAAGCAGGTGAGCGTCATCACGAAGGTGACGGCGATCCCCATGCCGAACGCGCCGGAAGTGCTCCTGGAGACGCCCAGAAACGGGCAGATCCCCAGGAACTGAACGACGACGAAGTTGTTGATGAAGACCGCGGTGACGATGATCAGAATAAACTCGGTCATTATTTTACCTCCTTATAATGGGGATTTTCCCGCTTATAAGCGCGCTGTTTGGCGTTTTTGTGAACTTTCGCCATGATGAGGTTGAACACCGCGATGAAGAGTCCGTACGTGAAGAACGCGCCCGCGCTCGAAGAGAAGAACGCGATCTTAAAATCCCATAGTTTCACTCCGAAGAACGTCCCCGCGCCCAGTACCTCGCGGAAGAGCCCCATCAGCGTCAGCGAACAGGTGAAGCCGATCCCCATGAACAGCCCGTCGAGCGCGGAATCCAGCACGGGGTTCTTGCTGGCAAAGGACTCCGCGCGCGCCAAAATGATGCAGTTGACGACGATGAGCGGCAGATAGATGCCCAGCGCGTCATAGATAGAGGGGAGAAACTTTTCCATCACCATTCTCACGATCGTGACGAGCGTCGCGATAATGAGGACGAAGGTCGGGATCCGCACGCGGTCCGGAATGACGTTCCGCAGGAGGGAGATGAACGCATTGGAGCAGACGAGAACGAAGATGACCGCCGCGCCCATCCCGATGCCGTTCATGGCGGCGGTCGTCAGCGCGAGCGTGGGGCAGGTTCCGAGCACCAGCTTCAGCGTGGGGTTGGAAGTGAGGATTCCCTCCCGCGCGAGGGTGGAAACTTTGTTTTTCATCAGTCCAGCCCTCCCGTCACGAAATTCCTCATATAATAGAGCGCCGCATTCACCGCATTGTCCGCGGCGTTGGACGACTTGGTCGCGCCCGTCGTGACGTTCTGGATGTCGCCGCTCGCCGCCGTGACGGCGAATACGCCGTCTCCGTTCAGAAAGGATTCTCCCGCGTTTACGTAGACGGCGAGAAACTCCGCGTCGATTTCGGACATCAGCGTCTGTTTTTCGTTTGATTCGACGACTACCTGCTTGATCGCGGCGATGCTTTTTTCTCTCACGGAGAACACCGTCCAAAGGGTGATGGTGCCGTTTTTATAGCCTTCTCCGCCGGTGGATTTGATCAGATATTCGTCTCCGACCAGAAATACGTCGTCAATCGTGCCGTAGCTGTTTTCCGCCTGTTCTTCGGTCACGCCGAGATCGTCGTAGTCCACGATTTCGCCGTAGATCTTTTTGATGATGCGCGCGGTGCGCTCTTCGCTCGAGACGTAGAGCGGCGTGCGCAGCGCCGCGAGCAGGCCGCAGCAGACGATGGTGACGACCATCAGCACGAGGACGCATCGAAATCCGTTGCTCTTGAAAAATCGCATCATTTCGCCTCCTTTTTGATTCTGCGGTACCCGAACGGGCGGGGATAGATCCATTTGTCGATCAGCGGGACGGTGAGATTCATCAGGAGAATCGCGAACGAGACCACTTCGATTCCCGTCGCCTGCCGGAGTCCCGCCGTGAGTAACCCCAGGAGAATAAAATAGACGTAATTGCCCGCCTTGGTATTGGGCGTGGTGACGTAATCGGTCGCCATAAAGACCGCGCCCAGCATGATGCCGCCCGTGAAAAGGGAGGGGAAGAAGTACGCGAAGTCAAAGCCGTTCAGCGCCACGGTGAAGAGGCCTGCGGTCAAAAGATAGACGAGCGGCCAGCGGAAATCCAGCACGCCGCGGCAGACGAGATAGATGCCGCCGAGAATGATCGCCAGCTTGCAGGTCTCGCCGATACAGCCCGCCACGTTGATTCCCAGAAAGAGCTCCCACCATTGAAAATCCCATACGGAGAGCGCCGCGTCTTCCGTCGGATGAATCAAAGAGGGCAAGATGGTGGCGCCCGCTTCGACGTTCGGGGACAGCGGCGTCAGCCAGCCGGAGGTCATCACCATTTGGAAGGAGATAAACGCGAAGATTCTGCCCGCCAGCGCGGGATTGACGAGGTTTTTGCCCGTTCCGCCGAACAACATTTTGACGACCACGACCGCGAACGCCGCGGACAGAACGGGGACGTACCACGGAACGGAGGCGGAAAGCGTCAGCGCGAGCAGAAGTCCCGTGACCACGGAAGAGCAGTCAAACGACCTGACGATCTCTCCGACGCTCTTTTTCATGCACAAAAGGAAGATCCCCTCCGACAGCACGGCGCTGACGACGGAGAGCGCGATCACGAGCGCCGCGCGCCAGCCGAAATACACGATGCCGGCGACGGCGGCGGGAAGCAGCGCGATCACCACGTCCAGCATGATTTTCCGCGTGCTGTTGCCGCACTTGACGTGCGGCGAATTGGATACCACGTGTTCCATACGGCTCCTACTTTTTCTCCTTTAACTTATTTTTACACAGCACGATGGACTGTACGAGCGCGCGCTTGGCAGGGCAGTTATAGGCGCAGCTGCCGCACTCGATGCAGCTGAGCGCCCCGTATTTTTTCCCCGCTTCATAGTCTCCCGCGAGGGTATAAAATTCGATGTACATGGGCATCAGCCGCATGGGGCAGTTTTTGGCGCATCTGCCGCAGTTGATGCAGTTGGACGGCGCTTCCAGGGAGGTCTCTCCCTCAGTCAGAAAGAGCAGGCCGGAATCCGTCTTTTTCGCGTACTGCCTGAGATTGTAGAGCGCTTTCCCCATCATCGGCCCGCCGGCGACGTATTTGACGGGGCGGTCGGTCTCGCCGCCGCAGAACGCCGCGATATCCTCGAACGAGGTTCCGATCGGCACGCGCACGTTCTTCGGGAACCGGATCCCTTTTCCGGATACGGTCATCACGATTTCTGTCAGCGGGAGATTGAGGTCGATCGCCTCGTATGCCGCGAGCAGTGTCTTGACGTTCTGCACCAGACAGCCTACGTCGAAGGGCATCTTTCCGGGCGCGATTTTCCGCCCCGTACAGCAATAGACGAGGTGCTTTTCGGAGCCCATCGGATATTGCTTTTTGAGCCGCACGACCGTCATGCCGCCGACGCCTTCAAACCGCTCGATCGCCTCCGGCTTGTTCGCCTCGATGCCGATCAGAATCTGTCTGATGCCCAGCGCCTGGGCGACGTAGCGGATCCCCTTGACGATGCCGTCCGTCTTTTCCAGCATCAGGCGGAAATCGCAGTTCAGATAGGGCTCGCATTCCGCCGCGTTGACGATGAGCGTATCCAGCCGGTTCTGCGGGGACAGCTTGACGGCGGTGGGGAATCCCGCGCCGCCTAATCCCACGATGCCCGCTTCCCGGATTCGCCCGACGATGGACTGCGGGGAAAAGTCCTTCATGTCGGGGAGCGTGACCGCTTCGTCCTTAAAGTCGTTTTTAATGCGCACGTATTTCTGTCTGACGCCGAAGGGGTTGACCAGTTCTTCCACGCCGACGACCTGGCCGGAAACGCTTGCAAATACGTTTGCGGAGAGCGCGCCGGAGGCTTCCGCGACCAGCTGTCCTTTTTTTACCATGTCCCCGGCGAAGACGACGGGTACGGCGGGCGCGCCGATGTGCTGCGAAACGCAGATCGCCACTTCGGCGGGGGCGGGAATTTGTTCGATGGGCTTGTCGCGCGTCGCCGCTTTCTCGTCCCGCACGTGAATGCCGTAGGGAAAATACTTACCTTTGATCAATTTGAGAACCTCCTTGTTTCCTTCGGGGGAATCGTTTTAAAATCAGATGGACCGCCGTCCCCACGACCGCGCCGGACAAGACGCCCAGCAGAACGAGGTAGGGAAGATAAACGAGCGCGGCGGAAGAGCGGATCACCGCCGCGAAAATGCAGGTCTGCGCGGCGTTGGAAAGCGCAGCGCCGAACACGCTCACCGCAATCACCGAAACGCGCGGATAGACAAAGCGGATGAGCAGATATTCCGCCAGATACGAGAGGGCGCCTGCGGGCAGCCCGTACATCAGCGCGGAGAGATTTCCCGTGATGAGATTCCCCAGGAGCAGCTTGACCGCCAGTGCAATCATACCGCCTGTCCCGCCGTAAAAAAAGAGCGCCGCGAGCACGAAGATATTGCCCAGCCCCAGCTTTGCGCCGGGGAGAAGCAGCGGGGGGAAGAGGCTTTCGATCAGAAAGGAGACGAGGGCGAGCGCGGAAAGCGCCGCGATCCCCGCGATGCGCCGGGCGGTCATCCTACCCCCGGCGAAGGCACGCTGTTTCCCGTTCCCTCCACCACCAGCCGGTAGGGGAGGCAGACGATGGCGTCTCCCGCGCGTTCGACAGTGATTTTCGTGCAGTCCCTGTGCGCGCAGTCCGTCTCGGCCACGCGCGCCGTGCGGGCGGACTTGTCGATCACGATCACGCTTTTTTCCGCCCCGAACGTGACGGTGAGCGTCACGGCAGATTCGCTCTCCTCCGCCTTAACGGCGTCGCTGAACAGGCTGAGTTTTTCCTCGGCAAACGCATAAAAAAAGGCGGAATCCCCGTCGATCATCCCGCTGATGCCCTCCGCGCGCCCCGTTTCCCGCGGGAAAAAGAACAGAAAAGCCAGGGCGGCCATCGCGAGAACGCATCCGTACAGAATGAGATCGGGCGCGCGAAACGCGCGCGGTGGTTTTTCCGCTTGTTCGGCCATGAATCCTCTTCCTACGCCTGTGTTATTATTTATATTATAATATAAGGTATGACGAAAAGTCAAGCGCGATCCGTTTTTTCACAGAAAAAATTTTGTAAATAATATTATATAATTTGCTTGACAAATTATGAATATTGATTTAAAATATAGCCGTCAAAAGAAGGAGGGCGATATGAAGAAAACCGTTTACAGCCTGGTGCTGGATGACGAAATCGTGGAAAAGGTGGATCTGCTCGCATACCGGCGGGGGATCTCCCGCTCTCAGATGATCAACCGCATTCTGGCGGAACGCGTTTCGCACGAGACGCCCGAACAGCGGATGGAGACGGTCTTTCAGGCGCTGGAACAGCTTTCCGCCGCGTCCGGCGCGCTTCGGTTCTGCAATCTCCCCACCGCGTCGATGGCGTATTACAGCGGCGCGCTTTCCTATCCGTATCGGCCCGCCGTGCGGTATGCGATCGAGCTCTATGCGGAAAACAGCGATTTTTTGGGCGAACTGAAAGTGACGTTCCGCACGAAAAATGAGCGGCTGCTGGATGAACTGGATGATTTTTTCCTTCTCTGGCGGGAATGCGAGCGGACGCATCTGAAACGGTACGTCCGATGGGAGCTGGAGCGCGGCAGGTACCGGCGTATCCTCTTCCGCCCGCCGCAGGAGGCGGAATCGGGAGAGCTGGGGCGTCTGATCACCGATTACGTGGACAGATTGAATGAATTGATGAACGCCTATATCAGGGCGGCGCAGCGCGGAGAAGACGCGGCGGCCGTCCTCGCAAAAAATTATCGCAGAACTTTGAAGGACACAACGTTATAGAGAAAAGGAGGAAACGGTATGAATACCAATCAATGGACGCAAAAGAGCCTGGAAGCGCTCGGCAAAGCGCAAAATCTCGCGGTAGAAAACGGAAACCCCGAGCTGTCCTCCGCGCACCTTCTTTCCGCGCTCCTCGCGCAGGAAGAGAGCCTTATCGCGCAGCTGCTGGTCAGGATGAACGCGGACCCCTCCGCCGTGGCGCGGGAGTCCGAACGGCTGACGGAAAAGCTGCCCAAGCAGAAGGGAGGCCAGATGTACGTCAGCGCGGATCTCTCCGCGGCGCTCGCGGAAGCGGAGGCGCAGGCGGCCCGCATGAAGGACGAATACGTATCCGTGGAGCATCTGTTCTACGGCTTGCTGGAAAAATCGAAGGATTTAAAGGAGGTGTTCGCGCGCTTTCACATCACCGGGGAAGCGTTTTTGAAGGCGCTTTCCGAAGTGCGGGGCAACGTGCGCATCACGAGCGATAATCCGGAGGCAACTTACGACGTGCTGAACAAATACGGTTCCGATCTGGTGGAACTCGCCCGCACGCACAAGCTGGATCCGGTCATCGGCAGGGATAACGAGATCCGGAACGTCATTCGGATTCTGTCCCGCAAGAGCAAAAACAACCCAGTGCTGATCGGGGAAGCGGGCGTGGGCAAGACGGCGATCGCCGAGGGGCTCGCGATCCGCATCATGAAGGGAGACGTCCCCTCATCGCTGAAAGACAGAAAGGTGTTCTCGCTGGATATCGGCGCGCTGATCGCGGGCGCGAAGTTCAGGGGGGAATTTGAAGAGCGCTTAAAGGCGGTGCTCTCCGAGGTGAAGAAAAGCGAGGGGAAGATCATTCTCTTTATCGACGAACTGCACCTGATCGTCGGCGCGGGCAAGACGGACGGCGCGATGGACGCGGGCAATCTCTTAAAGCCCATGCTGGCGCGCGGCGAGCTGCACTGCATCGGCGCGACGACGCTGGACGAATACCGCAAGTATATCGAAAAGGACCCCGCCCTCGAGCGGCGGTTTCAGACCGTGCTGGTCGCGGAGCCCACGGTGGAGGACACCATCTCCATTCTGCGCGGACTCAAAGACAGATACGAAGTCTTCCACGGCGTAAAGATCGCGGATTCCGCGCTGATCGCCGCGGCGACGCTTTCAAACCGCTACATTTCCGATCGGTTTCTGCCCGATAAGGCGATTGACCTCGTGGACGAGGCATGCGCCATGATCAAGACGGAGATCGACTCCATGCCCGCAGAGATGGACGATATCGCGCGCAAGATCATGCAGCTGGAGATCGAGGAAACCGCGCTCAAAAAGGAGACGGACAATCTCTCGATGGCGCACCTCGAAGAAATCAAACGGGAGCTCGCGGAACTCCGCTCGAAATACCAGAGCATGACGGCGAAGTGGCAGAACGAGAAGAACCGCATTGCCGAAGTGAGAAAGCTGAGGGAGGAGATCACCTCGCTCAACAACGAGCTGGAACGCGCGCAGAGAGACGGCGCTTACGAGCGCGCGTCCGAAATCCTCTACGCAAAGCTGCCCGCGGCCAAAGCGGCGCTCGAGAAGAAGGAGGCGGAAACGCACGACAGCACGCTGCTCCGGGACCGCGTCACGGAGGAGGAGATCGCAAAGATCATCTGCCGCTGGACGGGGATCCCCGTATCCCGCCTGATGGAAGGAGAACGCGAAAAACTGCTGCAGATGGAGGATATCCTGCATCGCCGGGTCATCGGGCAGGATGAAGCGGTCAAAGCCGTTTCGGAGGCCATTCTGCGCTCGCGCGCGGGGATCGCCGACCCCGACCGCCCCATCGGTTCCTTCCTCTTTTTGGGGCCGACGGGCGTCGGAAAGACCGAGCTCGCCAAGACGCTCGCCGCCTGTCTCTTTGACGACGAGAAGAACATGATCCGCATCGATATGAGCGAATACATGGAGAAGTTCTCCGTTTCCCGCCTGATCGGGGCGCCTCCGGGATACGTCGGGTTTGAAGACGGCGGTCAGCTGACCGAGGCGGTCCGCAGAAAGCCGTATTCCGTCATTCTGTTCGACGAAATCGAAAAGGCGCATCCGGACGTATTCAATATCCTCCTGCAGGTGCTGGACGACGGCAGAATCACCGACTCGCAGGGGAGGACGGTGGATTTCAAGAATACCGTCATCATCCTGACCTCCAACCTCGGCTCCAACGACATTCTGGAGGGCATCGACGGAGCGGGCAATCTCACCGCTTCCGCGCGCGATACGGTCATGAAACTGCTCAAAGCCTCTTTCCGTCCCGAGTTTTTGAATCGGCTGGACGAGATCGTGTTCTATAAGCCCCTGACGAAGGAAAACGTCAAAAATATCGTCGATCTGATGCTGAACGAGCTGCGCGGCCGTCTCGCCGAAAAGCAGCTTTCGCTCGCCGTCACGGACGCCGCAAAGGACTTTATCGTGGAGAACGGCTACGATCCCGTCTACGGCGCACGGCCGCTGCGGCGCTATATTCAGCACGAGCTGGAGACGCTCATCGCCCGCGCGATCGTGGAAAACCGCTTTGCCGCCGGCTCCGTCGTCACGGTGGATGTCGAAAACGGGGCGCTGACGATAAAAAATTCTTGACAAGTCTGCGTTTTGGAGGTATAATCAAAGAAAACCTGACCCGAACGGTTCGGCCTGACGGAAAAGGGGCTCATCGGTTTTCGCCGCGCTTTGTGCGCCGCGCTTGGAGCGCGCCGCCGTTCGGAAAAAGTCGTCCCCGCCGTTTGGCGGGGATTTTTTCGGGCAAAATAAAGGAGTGTTATGAAAAAATTACTGGCAATTCTGCTGTCTCTTGCATTCGTGTTTTCCGCTTGCGCGGGAGATCCCGAACAGCCCGCCCCGGGCACGAAAACCTATCGGTTTTTCGTGCCGGACGGCGCGCCCGCGCTGGCCGTCGCGAATTTTACGGCGCCGTCCGCGCAGCTTACGGATTTTTCGCTGCACGTGGTCAATGCGAATTCCATCGCCGCGCACGCTTCGACGGATGCCGATCTCGCGATCATGCCCGTCAATGCCGCTTCCAAGCTGTTCGGAAACGGCGAAAAGATGAAGATGGTCGCGGTCGTCACGCACGGAAATCTGTTTATCGTCGGCAACGGGGAGGCTTCCGCGCTGACCGATTTGTACGGCAAGACGCTGGGCGTCATTCAGCGCGGCAACGTGCCCGATCTCACGCTGAAGGCGATCTTTGAGGAGAAGGGAATCGAATACGTGGAATCCGAAACTGCCGTAGAGGGAAAGGTCGCGATTCAATATTACGACGTGGCGACCAATATGCTGCCCGCATTGAAGCAGGGCGTTCTCGATTTCGGCGTTCTGCCCGAGCCAGCCGCGACCAACAGCGCGCTGCCTGTCCGCTTTTCCCTGCAGGAGCTGTACGGGGAAAATGACTATCCGCAGGCGGTGCTGATGATCAAAACGACCGCGCTGGACGATTGGTCTGCCCAGTATGTAGAAGATATTTTAGAGGCGCTCGCCGAGAGCATCGCCTGGGTAAACGAGGACGTCGAAGGGCGCCCCGCGGCGGCGGTCGCAAAACTCGCCCCGTATCTGGAAGAAGGGCTGCAGTCCTCCCTCGACGGTTCTAAATTGACGCATACGTCTATCGCAAACTGCAACCTATCCGTTCAGACGACGGGTGATGGGGCGGAGGATGCCGTCTACGGCTATCTCGCGAGAATCAAGGCGATCGAGCCCAGCGCGGTGGGTGACGTTTCGGACGCGTTCTTCTACGCGCTATGAAAAAGAGCCGCGCGCTTTACAACATATTGTTCCCGGTCCTCCTGCTGCTGGCCTTCGTCGCGCTCTGGTGGGGACTGGCGGTAAAGGCGGATTCCGAATACATTTTGCCGACGCCCGCCGCCACGCTGGAGAAACTTTGGGAGGTGCTCTCGGACAGCGCCTTTTACGCCGCGTTCGGCGCGACGCTCGGGCGGTGTGCGATCACGTTCGTCCTCTCCTTTCTGGCGGCGTTCGGGTTTGCCCTGCTCGCCCGCAACGTTCCGCCCGCCCGCACGAGCGTAGAGGGGACGATGAGCGTACTGCGCGCCTTTCCCACGCTGGTGATCGCCCTTTGGCTGGTTGCCTTCGCGCCCAGCCGCGTGGTCGCGTGTGTCGTCGCAGGGCTGGTGATGCTCCCTACGCTCTTTTCGGAGCTGTCCGCCCTGCTCGGCGAGATCGATCCCGACCTCGCCGAAATGGCAAAGCTGTACCGCGTGCCGGCGAAGCGGGTGCTCTTTTCCTTTTATATCCCCGTGGTGCTCCCGTCCGCGGTGAAGCTGGCGGGGGCGGGGCTGGCGCTCACGCTGAAGCTCATGGTTGCGGCGGAAGTGCTCGCACAGACGGCGAATTCCCTCGGCGGACTGATGAATCTCGCCAAGACGTATCTGGAGACGGCGGAACTGCTCGCGCTGCTCCTGGTCACGGTGGCGGCGGGGCTGCTGTTCGAGGGGGCGGCGAAGCTGATTTCCCGCCGTATCGGGAGGTGGAAAGCGTGAAACTGGAACATATCTCCTTTTCGTACGAAAACGAGCGCGTGCTGGACGATCTGTCTCTGGAGATCCCCGCAAACAAAGTGCTCGCGCTGATGGGAAAGTCGGGGGCGGGCAAGACGACGCTTTTAAAGATCCTCGCGGGGCTTCTCCCGAACGAAGAATACCGCGAAAAGCCGCGCGTCTCCTGCGTCTTTCAGAACGACAGGCTGATCCCCAATCTGACGGTGGAGAAAAATCTCCTCTTCGTCGCGCCGGAGGCGGACGTCGCCGGGCTCCTGCAAAAGGTCGGCCTGTCTGAGGCAAGGAATAAATATCCCCGCGAACTTTCTGGGGGAATGGCGCGGCGGGCGGCGATCCTGCGCGCGTTCGCGTATCCTGCCGATCTCGTGCTGCTGGACGAGCCCTTTCACAACCTGGACGTCGCCTTGAAGTATAAAATCATGGACGAACTGTCCGCCCTCCTGCGGGAAAACGAGTCGACGGCGGTCCTCGTCACGCATACCGCAGAGGAGGCGCTTTATCTCGCGGATGAGATCGCGGTCATGGACGGCGGCAAAATCGCCGCGCGTTTTCCGAACGGCGACCGGGCGGGAGAGAGGCTTTTGTCGATTCTCAGAGGGGAGCGCGCGTAAAATGTCGAAGGGACGGCAAAGCCGTCCCCTTTTTTTCATTTCGGCGAAAGATTGTCCCAAATCGATTGCAAAATTTTCGCTCATTTGGTATGATATAAATATATTTAAATTTTCAAGATCGGCGCGCTTACGCTGTGCGCGCTTGTGACAGGGGTATTCTTTTGAACGCAATGGGCAGAGGCAAAAAAGAAAAGAGGGAGTCGGACGTTTTTTCCAAAGAGACGTTCGGCATGGTTCTGATACTGTTTTCCACGCTCGCTTTGGTGTGTCTTTTTACGCGCGAGGCGGTGTTTTCCACGGTGGGGCAGGCGGTCAACGGCTTCTTATTGGGCGTGTTCGGCTGGTTTGCCTTTCCGTTTTTTTTCTGGGCGATCGTCATGGGCGTGTATCTCGTCGCGGGGAAAGCCCTTCGCATTTCCGCGAAAAACAGGCTGTTTTCCTACCTGATCGTCGTTCTCGCGTTCTTTCTGACGCACGCCGTCACATCCGCTTCCCTGCTTTCTGAAGGGTACGGGGCGTATCTTTCCGCATGCTACGGCGCGGGGGCGGAGGGCGCCGCCGGCGCGACGGGCGGCGGGTGGCTGTTCGGCCTGCTGGACGGGCTGATCATGTCTTTGATCACGCCCGTAGGCTGTTACGTCCTGCTCTCCGTTCTGATCGCGCTCTGCCTGTACGGACTGGGCAGAAGCCTGTATTTCCGCGGCGGAAAGGTGCGCGCGCCGCGCGCGAAGAAGGTGCGCGAGGCTCCCGTTCGCCGGAAAGAAGAGCCGCAGGATGAGGAGCCGGAAGAGGAGGAAGAAGCGCCTTCCGGTCCGCAGCTCTATTATCGGGAGGATAATTTTGAGCTGAAGACCCGCCGCCAGCAGGAAAAAACCAAAAACGATTCCTTCCGCATCCTCTATCCCAACGGGGATGAAGGGAAGAGCCTCGGCTTCTCGCGGGAATCCGAGCGGACGTATTCCGCCGTTTACGGCGACGACATGCAGTCCAAGCTCAATTATATCAAGACGCCCTCTCCCGTCAACGTGGAGGAGCTGCTGGAGAATTCCAGGAAGAAAGGCGACCCGAAACCTGCGGCGTCCTATCATATTCCCGCGTCCGGCATTTCCGCTCCCATCCGCGAGCTGAAACGGGACAGAAACGACAATCCGCTCCCGCCTGCGTACGATTACGACGACGAACCCAAGAGCGACACCGCGCGGCGCGCGGAGACCTTTGCCGAGCGGTATGCGGATCCCGCCGTGCAGGCGGAAGAGCCCGCCCGCAGGGAAACGCCGGACCTGTTCGCGCAGCGGCCGGCGGAGCCTCCCCGCAGAGAGGAACCGCGTCCGGAACCCTTTATCCGCGCGGAAGAGACGCTGTCCGAACCCGCCGAAGAGGAGCCTTCCGGGGCTGACCTCGCCGAAGAAGCGCCGGAGGAAACCAATATCCCGCCCATGCTGAGGCGGAGAGAACCCGTCGTTCCCCCCGTCGAAGCGGAGCAGGAGGAGGAAGAGGAAGAGCCGGAGCTCCCGCCCGTTACGCGGCGCAGAGAGCGCAGGATTCCCGAACCCGCGGAGGAGTTTTCGGAGGCGCAGGATTCTGCGGACGAGCTGACGATGGAAGACAAGGCGCGCGCGATGATTCACCGCGTCTACAAGCGCCCGCCCATCGATCTGTTCAAGATTTACAAACAGGATCCGAACGGCGCGCACGAAAACCACGAGGAGCGCAGCCGTATCATCGAGCGCACGCTTTCCGAATTCAACATCGACGCGAAGGTCGTCAACTGCGTGCAGGGGCCCACGGTTTCCCGCTACGAGCTGATGATGCCGGCGGGCATTCCCGTCAAGCGCGTGCCCAATCACGCGGACGACGTGGCGATGCGCCTGGAATCCGAGAACGGCGTCCGTGTGGAAGCGCCCATTCCGGGGAAGAACCTCGTCGGAATCGAGGTGCCGAACAAGGTCAAGCAGATGGTAGGTCTGCGCGACATCATCGAAGATCCCGCGTTTCAGAAGGACAAGCCGGGGGCGCTGACCTTCGCGCTGGGCAAGAACATCGTCGGTCAGGCGGTGTGCGACAACCTCGCAAAGGGCCCGCACTATCTGGTTGCGGGTTCGACCGGCATGGGAAAGAGCGTGTGCCTGAACACCATGATCATCAGCCTGATCACAAAATACAGCCCGGAAGAGCTCCGCCTCATCATGGTGGACCCGAAACAGGTCGAATTCAATATCTACAATCATCTGCCGCACCTGATGATCGACGAGATCATCACCGAGCCGCAGAAGGCGATCGCCACGCTCACCTGGGCGATCGACGAGATGGAAAAGCGCTATACGCAGTTCAAGGAGAACGAGGTGCGCGATATCGACGAATACAACTCCTTTATCGCCTCGGATACCGTTCCCAAGATGCCGAAGATCGTCATCATCGTGGACGAAGTCTCCGACCTCATGATGTATAACAAGCGGGATCTCGAAGCGAAGATTCTCTCGCTGTCCCAGAAGGCGCGCGCGGCCGGCATTCATCTGGTGCTCGCGACGCAGCGCCCGTCGGTAGACGTCATCACGGGGGTCATCAAGACCAACCTCCCGTCCCGCATCGCGTTCCGCGTCCTGTCGGCGGCGGATTCCATGACCATTTTGTCGGAGGGCGGCGCGGAAAAGCTGCTCGGCAACGGCGATATGCTCTACCGCAACGCCAGTATGGCGAAGTGCGACCGGATCCAGGGGGCGTTTATCGACACGGCGGAAGTGAAGAACATCGTCAACTATATCAAGGAGAACAACGAGGCCTACTTCAACGACGAGGCGGCGAAGTCTATCGAGGAGTCTGTGCGCCCGCCCGTGGTCGCGACGGAGGACGACGAGGAAGGGGACGATCCGCAGGAGGATAAGCTGTTCGTCGAGGCGGTGAAATTCGCCGTGCTGAACAACGTCGCCTCCATCTCCATGTTCCAGCGCCGCTTCAAAATCGGCTACGGCCGCGCGGGCGGTCTGGTCGACTCCATGGAGCGGATGGGCTATGTGTCGCCCTTCCAGGGCTCCAAAGCGCGCGAGGTGCTGATTACGCGCGAACAGTTTGAGGAAAAATACGGTAAAATAGACGAATGAAACAAAAGAAAGTGGGCGTTATTTCTCTGGGGTGCGACAAAAACCGCGTGGATACGGAGAAGATGCTGGGGATTCTGCGGGAGCATTACGAGCTGACGAACGAGCTTTCCGAGGCGGAGATCGTAATCGTCAACACCTGCGCCTTTTTAGAGAGTGCGCGGCGCGAGGCGATCGAAGAGATTCTGGCTGCCGACCGCATGCGGTCGGAGGGAAAGCTGGAAAAACTGGTCGTCACCGGCTGCCTGCCCCAGCGGTTCGCGTCCGAACTGGAAGGGGCGCTTACCGAGGCGGATCTCCTTCTGGGGATCTCCGATTATGAAAAACTGCCCGCGCTGATCGAAGAAAGCTATCGGGAAAACCGGCAGATCAGCGCGGTGGGAGGGGGGAACTGCGAAACGAACGCGGCGCGCGTACTGACGACGCCCACCGCCTACGCCTATCTGAAAATCGCGGACGGCTGCTGCAATCACTGTACATACTGTCTGATTCCCAAAATCAGGGGAGCATACCGCTCCGTGCCCGAAGCGGCGCTGATCGAAGAAGCGGCGGGGCTCGGCGAGATTCCCGAACTCGTCCTCGTCGCGCAGGATATCACCCGGTACGGCGAGGATCTGATCGGAGAAAAGCGCCTTCCCGCGCTGATCCGCGCGCTGGCGGCGCTGGACAATATCGGGAGCATCCGCCTGCTTTACTGTTATCCGGACTGTATCACGGACGAATTGGTGAAAACCGTCCGCGACCTTCCCAAGGTCGTAAAGTATCTGGATATCCCCCTGCAGCACGCCGATCCGGGCGTCCTGAAGCGCATGAACCGCCCGGGAAGCGCGGAAGAATATCTCGCTTTGTTTGAAAAACTGCGCAGTGAAATCCCGGGTATCGCCCTCCGCTCCACGTTTATCGCCGGTTTTCCCGGTGAGACGGAGGAGGCGTTCGCGGCGCTGTGCGGGTTTCTCCGCGCCGCGAAACTGGACAACGCGGGGTTTTTCGCCTATTCCAGAGAGCCTGGCACGGCGGCGGCGAAGCTGCCCGGGCAGATCCTTAAGCGCGTCAAGCAAAAGCGCGTGCGGGCGCTGTATGATCTGCAGCGGGGAATATCGCGCGCGCGGAATGCGGCTTACGTGGGAAAGACGCTCTCCGTCCTTGCGGAGGGATTTGACAGCGAGGCGCTCTCTTACGTCGGGAGGTGTTACCGCCAGGCGCCGGAGATCGACGGCAGCGTGTTCTTTGCTTCCTCGGAAGAGGTAAAGGCGGGCGAGCGCGTCCGGGTGAAGATCACCGACTGCGGCGACTACGATTTATATGGAGAAAGAATATGAACCTGCCCAATAAGCTGACGATATTGCGGATCGTCATGATCCCCGTCTTTATGGCTTTTTTCTTCCTGACGATGATCCCGTACAACTACTTCATTGCGGCGATCGTCTTTGTTCTCGCGGCGGCGACCGACTTTCTGGACGGCTATATCGCCCGCAAATATCATCTTGTGACCAATCTGGGAAAATTTCTCGATCCGATCGCGGATAAAGTTCTGGTATCCACAGCGCTCATCCTCATGCTCACGGTGGATGCGATCCTGCCGCCGCTCTTTTCCATCGCGGTCGCGGTGATTCTGGCGCGGGAGCTCATCGTCAGCGGCTTCCGCATGGTGGCGGCTTCCCGCGGGCTGGTGCTCGCCGCAGATAAGATCGGCAAGGTCAAAACGGTGTTTCAAGATCTCGCGATCTTCGTGCTGCTCGCGGGCTACGACTTTTTCGGCGTGTTCGACTCTTCGCCGGATTCCGTGAATCCGATCAACGTCGCGGGGCTCGTCCTGCTCGTGATCGCCGCCGTCCTGACCATTTGGTCGGGAGTCTCCTATATCGTCAAAAACAGAGAGGTACTCAAGGAGAGCGAATGAAGACCGTGCTGTTCACCTTCCGCCGCTCCGCGCTGGTATGGGAGAGCGGCTACATCGGGCGGATCACCCGCCTGTTCGGGGCGAAGGGGATTACTTTCGATGAAGTCAGGATCCTCTCCGCGGACGACGAACTGTCCTTTTTAAAGCAGCTCGGCGAGGCGAAAGACCTCTTCGACTGCGCGGTGATCGCGGACGGGGAAGAGGTGAATTTTAACGTAAACGACTGCATTTCCCGCATTTTCGGCGTCGAACTCACCGAAAACGCGACCGCCAAAAAGTTCGTGGATGCGTTCAATCAGGTCAATAAGACGGAATACGTGGGCGAATATTCCCTTCTGCCCGAAGGCGCGATCGTCTTTCCCAATTCGCTGGGCGCGCGGCAGGGGTATCTGCTGGAGACGGAGGACGTCTGTCTCATCGTTCTGCCGGACGACGCCGATCAGGCGGAAAGCGTCGCGGCGGCGTATGCGCTCCCCTATCTGCAGGATAAAGGGGAAAAGAAGCGCGAGATCGAGACGTGGAAGCTCTGGGGCGTCAGAAGCCGGGAGCTGGAACGGCATCTCGCGTATGCTGCGGAGCTTTCGGGCGGAGCCATGACTTTTCAGACTGCGGAGCGGTACGGGGACATCACGCTGCGCATGTTTGTGGACGAAGCCGCGCCGCGCGCGGCGGTCGACGCGGGGCAGCGGTATCTCGCCGTGCAGCTGAAAGGGAAAATCTACGCGGAGTCGGATATTTCCCCCGAGCAGCAGCTCTATAACGTGCTGTCGCTGAGAAGGGGGGTGCTTTCCACTGCGGAATCGTTTACGGCGGGCAGGGTCGCCGCCGCGGTGATCTCCGTGCCGGGGGCGAGCGCGGTCTTCCATGAGGGGATCGTCGCATACAGCAACGCGGCGAAGGAAAATCGCCTCGGCGTCTTTAAGGAGACTTTGAAGGAACACGGTGCCGTGAGCCGGGAAACCGCTTACGAGATGGCGCTCGGACTGTTGGATCACGCCGATTACGCGGTCGCGACGACCGGCATCGCCGGACCCGCTTCGGACGATACTGAAAAGCCGGTCGGTCTCTGCTACATCGCCGTCGGTACGATCGAGGGCATCCACATTCACAAGTTCAATTTCCGCGGCAGCCGGGAGGAAATCACTGAACAGGCGAAGAACGCGGCGCTGTATCTTGCAATTCAGCTCGCGCGTGCGGCGGATATCTGAGAGAGGAAAAACATTCTTTACCGGAATTTTTCACAATAACTGAAAGAGAGGAAACAAAATGGAAGAAGGAAAAGCAAAGGCGCTCGAGAGCGTCCTGGTGCAAATCGAAAAGCAATACGGCAAAGGCGCCATCATGAAGCTGGGGCAGGACGCGGGCGATACCAATATCGAGGTGATCCCGACCGGCTGCCTGGCGCTCGACCTGGCGCTGGGGATCGGCGGATTTCCGCGCGGGAGAATGATCGAAATTTACGGTCCCGAATCTTCGGGTAAAACCACGGTCGCCCTGCACGCCATCGCCGAAACGCAGAAGCTGGGCGGCATCGCCGCCTTTATCGACGCGGAGCACGCGCTCGATCCCGTCTACGCGAAAAATCTGGGCGTGGATCTCGACAACCTCTACGTCTCGCAGCCGGATACCGGCGAACAGGCGCTGGACATCACCGATCACCTCGTGCGGAGCGGCGCGATCGATTTAATCGTCATCGACTCCGTCGCCGCGCTCACGCCGAAGGCGGAAATCGAAGGGGAGATGGGCGATTCTCACGTGGGCTTGCAGGCGCGCTTGATGAGCCAGGCGCTCAGAAAGCTCGCGGGGATTACGAACAAGAGCAAGACCTGCGTGATCTTCATCAACCAGCTGCGCGAAAAAGTGGGCATTATGTTCGGCAATCCCGAAGTGACGCCGGGCGGCAAGGCGCTGAAATTCTATGCTTCCGTCCGCATCGACGTCCGCCGCGGGGACGTTTTGAAGGATACGGAAGGGCAGTTCGGCAACCATACGAAGGCGAAGGTTGTCAAAAACAAGCTGGCGCCTCCCTTCCGCACGGCGGAGTTCGATATCATTTACGGCGAGGGAATTTCCCGCGAGGGCTGTATCCTGGATTTGGGAATCCAGTACGAGATCATCAAAAAGAGCGGCGCGTGGTTCTCGTACAACGACGAGAAGATCGCCCAGGGCAGGGATAAGGCGCGCGACTATCTCAAGGCAAATCCCGAAATTGCAAAAGAGGTGGAGGAGAAGATCGTCGCTGCGGTAAAGGAAAAGAAAAACAAGGCGAATTGACCGAAAACCATTCGGTTTAATTGACATTTGAAGCGAATTATACTACAATATATTGTATAAAAGCAAAATTTTTAACTGGATTTTGTTTTCTATAAACAGACAGGAGGCATAATTATGGGCAACGTATTTGGCTCCCTGTTCTTGATAAGTACGGGCGGAGCGATCGGCATCGCCGCCGCGGCGTTCGTCGTCGCGCTGGCGGCGGGGATCGGATTGGGGCTTTTGGTCCACAAGAAGTCGTACGAAAAAAAAGTCGGTGAAATCAATCAAGTGGTTGAGAAAATGCTCGACGAAGCGCGGGCAGAAGGCAAGACACTGAAAAAAGAAGCGATTTTAGAGGCGAAAGAACAGGAACTGAAACTTCGCAACGATTTCGAGCGCGAATCCAAGGAAAAGCGCGCCGAACTCGCGAGAACGGAAAACCGCCTGATCCAGAAAGAGGATTCTCTGGACAAGAAGGAAGACGCGCTCGCGAAACGGAACGAAGAACTGAACAAACAGCAGCAGAAATTACAGCAGAAAGACGCGGAGATGCAGAAAAAACTGCAGGAAGTCTCCCAGCAGCACGAAAAGATGCTCGTCGAGATCGAAAAGGTCTCTCAGATGAGCAGGGAAGAGGCAAAGCGTGAGTTGGTCTCGGCGATCGAAGAGGACGCGCGCAAAGAGGCCGTCGGGCTGGTGCGGAACATCGAAGCGGAGGCGAAGGAAGAAGCCGGGCGCAAGGCGAAGGAGATCATCAGCCTCGCGATCCAGAAGTGCTCCACCGAGCAGGCTTCCGAGATCACCGTATCCGTCGTCCCCCTGCCCAGCGACGATATGAAGGCGCGCATCATCGGCAGGGAGGGAAGAAACATCCGCACGCTGGAGAACGCGACGGGGATCGAACTCATCATAGACGATACCCCCGAAGTAGTGATCTGTTCGGGCTTTGACCCCGTGAGAAGGGAGATCGCCCGCGTGGCGCTCGAAAAGCTCATTCAGGACGGCAGAATCCACCCCGCCCGCATCGAGGAGACGGTGGAGAAGGTCAGAAAGGAACTCGACCAGCAGATCAAAGACGCGGGCGAGGGCGCGATGTTCGAATGCGGCATCTTCGGCCTGCACCCCGAACTCGTCAAACTGCTGGGAAGGCTGAAATTCCGCACCAGCTACGGGCAGAACGTGTTGAAACATTCCATCGAGGTTTCCCACCTTGCCGGCGTCATGGCGGCGGAACTGGGCGTGGATGTAAACCTCGCCAAGCGCGGCGGATTGCTGCACGATATCGGCAAGGCGGTCGATCACGAGGTGGAGGGCACGCACATTCAGATCGGCGTGGACCTCGCCAAAAAATACAGGGAGAACGGAAACGTCATCAACTGCATCCAGGCGCACCACGGAGACGTGGAGCCCAAGACCATCGAGGCGGTGCTGGTGCAGGCTGCGGACGCGATCTCGGGTGCGCGCCCCGGCGCAAGAAGGGAGACGACCACCAATTACGTCAAGCGCCTCCAGAAGCTGGAGGAGATCGGCAGCGGGTTTAAGGGCGTAGATAAGTGTTTCGCCATTCAGGCGGGCAGAGAGATCCGCGTCATGGTCAAACCCGATCAGGTGGACGACGCGCAGACGCTGTTCCTCGCGAAGGATATCGCGAAGAAGATCGAGGCGGAGCTCGAATATCCCGGTCAGATCAAGGTCAACGTCATCCGCGAATGGCGGGCGACCGAATACGCGAAATAAAGAAGAAACCAAACGGCCGGCTGACGGCCGTTTCTCTTTTCTGAAAACCGTGCGCGGCGCCGAAAACGGGAACGCCGCCAAAGGAGTGGGTTAGGATGGAATCCATCGGCTTATTGCGCCGCATGATTGCGGAATCGAAGAACCTCGTGCTCTTTACCGGCGCGGGAATCAGCGTGGAGAGCGGTATCCCCGATTTCCGTTCGGCGGGCGGCATTTACAGCGGTCCGGGATTTGACGGATACACGCCCGAACAGATGGTATCGCATTCGTTTTTCACCGGACATACGCGGGAATTTTACCGCTTTTACCGGGAAAAGATGGTCTATCCCGATGCGTTGCCGAACGCATCGCACCGCTACTTTGCGGAACTTGAAAAAGCGGGAAAGCGCGTGACCGTCGTCACGCAGAACATCGACGGGCTTCACCGGGAGGCGGGCAGTAAAAACGTGATCGAACTGCACGGCAGCGTCCTTCGCAACCACTGCATGCAATGCGGCAAATTTTACGGCGTGGAAACAATTCTGAAGACGGACGATATCCCGCGCTGTTCCTGCGGCGGCGTCGTCAAGCCGGACGTGGTTTTATATGAAGAGCCGCTCGACGGCGATGTGATCGCGCGCGCTGTCCGGGCGATTGCCGCATGCGATCTGCTGATCGTGGCGGGAACTTCGCTTTCCGTGCAGCCGGCGGCGAGCTTCGTCTCCTTTGCGCACGGGAAACGCGTGCTGCTCAATCAGGGGGAAACCGCTTCCCGCATGGACGCAGATCTCGTCTTCCGCACGGATATCGGGGAAGTCATCGCCGCCCTGGCGGAAGAGACAATTTAGATTTTCCGTCGGGCGCCGTAAATACGAAAAAACCGCCTGCGCAGATTTGCGCAGGCGGTTTCAGTTTTTTGAAAAAAATCACAGGTCGTCTACAATGGCGCCCGATTTCGCGTAGGCGGTGGATTTCGCCTCAAAGAAGTCCGTCTTGATGAGGTTTGCGTTGGAATACTGGCTTACCCATTCCATGGAGGGGGGCTCTTCGGCATAGCCGTCGTACAGTTTTCCGAATCCGACGCCGTCCGCGCGGAGATTGCCCAGATACTTCACGTAATCTTCCACCATCTGTTCATTTAAGCCGGGGATGTCGTTTCCGATGATGTACTGTCCCCATTTGATTTCCTGCCGCACCCCCTCGCGCATCATCTCTTTCAGTTCTTCCACCGTCTCTTCCGTAAAGAGCGCGGGTTCTTCCTTTTTGAGTTCCATGATGATGGAGCGGAAGAGCCAAAGGTGCGTGTTCTCGTCGCGGTTGATGTAGCGGATTTCCTGTACGGAACCGGGCATCTTTCCGTTTCTGCCGAGATTATAGAAGAACATAAAGCCCGAATAGAAGTAGATTCCCTCGAGAATATAGTTTGCGATCATCACCTTCAGGAGCGCTTTCGGGGACTGGTCGACCAGGAACTGGTTGTAGACGTCGCCGATAAACTTGTTGCGCGCGAGCAGGTGCTCGTCAAATTTCCACTGATAGAGGATCTCCGTCCGCTCTTCGGGGGAGCAGATGGTATCCAGCATATAGCCGTAGCTCTGCGAATGAACGGCCTCCTGGAAGGTCTGAATATTCAGGCAGAGGTTTACCTCGTTTGCCGTGATATACGCCCCGATGTTGGGCAGATTCGCCGTTTGGATGGAATCGAGAAAGACGAGGAAGGACAGCACTTTGTCGTAGGCGCGCCGCTCGGGCGGCGTGAGTGCCTTTCGGTAATCTTTGACATCCTGGTTGAGATTGATCTCCTCCGGGATCCAAAAGTTGTTCATCGCCTGGCGGTACCAGTTGGATACCCACGCGTATTTCAGGTTGTTAAAGTCGTTCAGGTTCGTGGTGTTTCCGCCGATCATGCGGCGCTTTACCACCTCGATATCCCCGTTTTCGTTGAACAGGGGCTTTTTGGTCAGCTGTTCCATTTCGTTACCTCCCGTATTTTATTCTGTAATCTTTCGTCAAGAACTGCACGACTCGCATTCCTCCACTTCGAGGGACTTGGAGCGGATGTAATAGATGGTCTTTACGCCTTCCTCCCACGCGGCGATATAGAGATTCAAAATCTGGCGCATGGTGTATTCGTTGGTGATATAGAGGTTCAGCGACTGCGCCTGATCGACGTGGCGCTGCCGCACGCCCGCCGCGCGCACCGTCCAGGTCTGATCGATCTGATGGGCGTTCTTGTAGTACCAGTACGTATCGGGGGAAAGCTCGGGCGCCACGCGCGGGATCA
This sequence comes from uncultured Eubacteriales bacterium, assembly GCA_900543915.1. Taxonomy (GTDB): domain Bacteria; phylum Bacillota; class Clostridia; order Christensenellales; family Borkfalkiaceae; genus UMGS621. Next base: position 31,999 of record UQTB01000012.1, read on the forward strand.
TCGCCCCCTTCTTTTCCTCGAAGAAGAACTTTTTCATCACGGGATCCAGCCCCGCGGTCGTCCCCGCGATGATGGAGGTGGAAGAGGTGGGCGCCACCGCGACGAGATACGCGTTGCGCATGCCCTTGGCCGCGCGTTCGCGGGCTGTTTTCCAGGCATCAGAGGTGTATCCGCGCTTTTCAAAGTATGCGCCGGTCTGCCAGTCAGAGCCCTCGAAACAGCCGTAAGATCCCTTTTCCGCGGCCAGTTCCGCGCTCGCCTCCACCGCCGCGCGGTTAATGGTCTCAAATACCCTGTCTGCAAACGAAAGGTGCGCCTCTGATTCCCATTTTACGCCGTTTTTCGCGAGCATGTGGTGATAACCGGAAACGCCCAGCCCGATCGAGCGATAGCGCTTGTTGGTGATTTTGGCGTATTCGACGGGGTAGAAGTTGAGGTCGATCACGTTGTCCAGCGCGCGGACCACCGTTTTGACCACGGAAGAAAGATAGGCTTCGTCCGTAACGTCGATGTTGCCGAGCACGAGGGAAGCGAGGTTGCAGACGACGAATTCGCCGGGCTTGGTCACCTGGACGACGACTTCGTCCCCGTCCTCCGTTTTCACGGTGCGGGAAACGAGCCGGATCTCCGCCATGTTCTGCGCGATTTCCGTACAGAGATTGGAGCAGTAGATCATGCCCGCGTGCGCATTGGGATTCATCCGGTTGACGTGATCGCGGTTGAAGCAGAAGGGCGTGCCCGTCTCCACGGCGGATTTTAAAATCAGCCGGACCACTTCTTTGACGGGAATTTCCCGCTTGGCGATGCGGTCGTCCGCCACGCAGTCGAAATATTTGTTTTCCCAGTCGTCGCCGTACGCGTCTTCCAGGCGGTATCCCTTGACGGTATAGATCTCGTGCGGGCACATCATGTACCAGGTGCCGTCCATATTGTCGCGCGCCATCTTCCAGAAGAGATCGGGATAGCAGACCGCGGGGAAGACGTCGTGCGCCTTCATGCGGTCGTCTCCGTTGTTGGTTCTAAGCTGTAAAAATTCGGGAAGATCGCGGTGCCAGGCGTCCAGATAGACCGCGACGGCGCCCTGCCGCATGCCCAGCTGATCGACCGCGACGGCGGTGTCGTTGACCAGCTTGATCCAGCGGATCACGCCGCCCGCCGCGCCCTGAAAGCCGCGGATGGGCGCGCCCGTCGCGCGGACCTTACCGAAATAAAGCCCCATTCCGCCGCCGAATTTGGAGACTTTGGCGAAGTTGTCGATGCTGCGGTAAATCCCGTCCAGGGAATCGGGCACGGTGTCGATAAAGCAGCTGGAAAGCTGATGGTAGGGCTTTCTCGCGTTGGAGAGCGTGGGCGTCGCCATCGTCACCTCCAGCCGGGAGAGCATGTCGTAAAACTTCTTTACCCAGAGCAGCTTGTCCTTTTCCTGCATGGCGAGGTGCATCGCGATGCCCAAAAACATCTCCTGCGGCGTCTCGAGCAAAGTGCCGTCGTAATCGTGTACGACGTAGCGCTTGAGCACCAGCTGGAGGGAGGAGTAGGTGAACAGCTTGTCCCGTTCGCGGTCGATGAACGCCGCGCAGGCGGCGCGTTCCTCCCCGGTATAGTGTTCGGGGATATAAGCGCCGTACAGCCCGCGCGCGGCCAGATAGTCGATTTTCTGCGCAAAGCCGGAAATCTTCCGCTTTGCCTCTTCCTGCGCGAGCCTGGCGTACATGTCGTGCATCACGAGGCGCGCGGAGAGAAATTCCCACTTCGGGGCTTCCTGCGTGGTCAGTTCGACGGCAGCGCGCACGAGCGCCCCGTAGCGTGCGGCGTCGTCCATTGCCTCGCTGAGAAAGGAGCGGTATTTGTGGAGCAGCTTTCCCAAATCGTATTCCTCCTCCGGAAAGTCCGCCTGCATGCCCTTGAAGAGCTCGCCGAGCTGCCGATCGGGAAAGAGCGCCGCGAGTTCGTTGCGGACCGCGCGCTTTTTCGCGCGCGCGTCGCGGTAGAGGATAAAGCGCTTGGCCTCCTCGAAATACCCCGCCTCCATCATGGCCTTTTCCGCGAGATCCTGCACGGTCTCGACCGCGGTCACCGCGCCGGTCAGTTTGGAGATCACGCTGTCCGCAAGCGCGTCCAATACGGCTTCGCTCGCAGGGGAATCGCCTTCGGCAAAGGCTTTGGCGATGGCGTTTCTGATTTTCTGGGGAGCAAATTGCTCTTCTTTTCCGTCCCGCTTGATGATTTTCATCCTGTTCCTCACTAGATATAGATGTAACTTTGCATATTAAACACAAGATATTGTGCCGATAGCTATTGTAACACACCTTGAGCAAAAAAGCAACCGATTCGGAGAAAAAGAAAGCGCGTCTGCGCAATTTTTGTGCAGACGCGGCGGTTACAGTACGAGGCAGATAAAACAGGCGAACACGGCGGAGGCGAACGTAGCGGCGAGGGAGATGACGATGGGCTTTAACAGATGCCTGAAATTCGTGCCGGCAAAGTAGACGGCGGCGATGTAGAAGACCGTTTCGCTGCAGCCGTAGATGACGCAGGCGCACCGCGCCAGGTAGCTGTCCACGCCGTATTCGGTGAAGATCTCGTTGACCAGCGCCAGAGAGCCGCTGCCCGAAAAGGGCTTGACGAGCACCAGTTTGGTGAGCTCTTTCGGAATGCCGAATATGCCGAACACGGGAGACAGGAGGTCGGAGACCGCCTTTGACAGTCCGCTCGCCTCGAAGAGCTCGGTCAGAAGAAAGATGGCGGCGAGAAAGGGAAATAACTTGACCGCGAGGGGAATCGCGCCGCCCGCGCCCTCTGTGAACGCATCGTAGAGCTTGACTTTTTTGAAGAGAAAGGCGTATAAAAACAGGAGGAGGATCAGGACGGGAAGCACGTATTTCATGGCTGTTTCCTCTTGCGGAATACCTTCATCAGCAGAACGCCCACGACGGTGGAGAGGAGCGTCGCCAATATGGTGGGGAGCAAAATATCCGACGGATTGGCGGAGCCGAGGCTTGTCCTGAGGGAGATGATGGAGGCGGGAATCAGCTGGATGCTCGTGGCGTTGATGACGAAGAACATCTGCACCGCGTGCGTATAGTCTTCCTTCTGATTTAAAAGCGCGTGCGTCGCCTTGATGCCGAAGGGCGTCGTCGCGCCCGAAACGCCCAGAATATTGGCGGACATGTTGAGCGCGATCAGCCCGCCCGCCTCTTCGGGAATGGAGCCGAACAGAAAGCGGTTGACCGGCTTTAAGAGCTTTGCGATTTTTTCGGAGAGGCCTGTCCGCTTCAGAACTTCAAAGATGCCGAACCAGACCGCATAGATCACCGCCATTTTCAGCGACAGCTCCAGCGCTTTCGTTCCGCCGTTCATCATGGCGGCGAGCACGGTTTCGGGGTCAGTGAAGATCAGGATTGCGAGCGACAGCACGGTCACGAGCGCGAAAATTACATTCATCTCTAAAAAGTTATGAAAACGCCGCGGCATTTATGTTTACTTTTTTGAAAAAAGCAGGTATAATATTTTTATAGAAAAACAAGAGGAAACGAGATGAAAAAGACCTACTACATCACTACGCCCATTTACTATCCCAGCGGCAACTGGCACATCGGCCACTGCTACACCACCGTCATCTGCGACGCGCTCGCGCGCTGGCACAAGATGCTGGGGCAGGACGTCTTTTTCCTCACGGGGACGGACGAACACGGGCAGAAAATAGAGAAGAAGGCGCGCGCCCTGGGAAAGAGCCCCATCGAGCTGGTGGATCCCCTGGTTGCGGATCTGAAAGAGATATGGAAACTCCTCGACGTGTCGTACGACAGGTTCATCCGCACCACGGATCCCGAGCACGTCGCGTGCGTGCAGCGTATTTTTGAGGAGCTTTACCGCCGCGGGGAAATCTACAAGGCGGAATACGAGGGCTGGTACTGCACGCCCTGCGAGGCGTTCTGGACGGAGTCCCAGCTGAAGGACGGCAAATGCCCGGACTGCGGCCGCCCCGTGCAGAAGGAAAGGGAAGAGAGTTACTTCTTCCGCCTTTCCAAATATGCGGATCGGATTCTGAAACTGTACGAGGAGAATCCGGAATTTTTACAGCCGAAATCCCGCATGAACGAGATGGTCAACAACTTTCTGAAAGCGGGCTTGCAGGATCTCTGTATTTCGAGAACTTCCCTGAAATGGGGGATCCCCGTCACCTTCGACGAAAAGCACGTCGTTTACGTCTGGGTGGACGCGCTGGCAAACTATGTTTCCGCCCTGGGCTATCTCGGAGAGGATCCGTCTTTATTTGAAAAATTCTGGCCGGCGGATCTTCACATGGTGGGGAAGGAGATCGTGCGGTTCCACGCGATCATCTGGCCGGCGCTGCTGATGGCGCTGGGGCTTTCGGTGCCCAAACAGGTATACGGGCACGGCTGGCTGCTGATCGGCGGGGATAAACTTTCCAAGAGCAAGGGCGATCTCGTCAAGGCGGAACTCACCGATCCCCATCAGCTCGCTTCCCGCTACGGCAGCGACGCGGTGCGTTACTTTTTGCTGCGGGAAATTCCCTTCGGTTCGGACGGCGTCTATACCAACGAGAGTCTGCTGAACCGCATCAACTCCGATCTCGCGAACGACCTCGGGAACCTCGTTTCCCGTACGACGGCGATGATCGTGCAGTATTTCGGCGGAATCCTCCCTGCGCCCGGCGAACGGGAGGGGACGGACGAAGAGCTGATCGCGCTGGCGGAGGGGCTCTACGACCGCGCAAACGCCGCCATGGAGGCTTTGAACGCGCCGGACGCGCTCGCGGAGATCTTCCGCCTCGTGCAGCGCGCCAACAAGTATATCGATGAGAACGCGCCCTGGATCCTCGCGAAGGATGAGAGCCGGCGCGGGCGGCTGGGGACGGTGCTGTATCATCTCTCCGAGTGCATCCGCATCGCTGCGATTTTATTAAAGCCCTTTTTGACCAAGGCTGCCGACGTGATCCTGGCTTCCTATTCGCTGGACGGGAAAAAGATCGAAAGTTTTGAAACCGCAAAGCGCTTCGGCGTGCTCGCCGCGGGAACGCGGGTGGAAAAGCTGCCGCCCATCTTTCCGCGCATCGATCTGAAAAAGGAAATCGCCGAGATCGGGAAACTGGTCGCCGCGGCAAAACGGGAGGAAACGAAAATGACGGAAGAAAAGGAAGAGAGGAAAGCGGAGATCGCGATCGACGATTTTTCAAAGATCGATCTGCGCGTCGCGCTCGTCACCGCCTGTGAAAAGGTGGAAAAGACGGATAAGCTGTTAAAGCTCACGGTAAAGCTGGGAGAGGAGACGCGCACGGTGGTATCCGGGATCGCCAAATTCTATACGCCGGAAGAAATGGTCGGGAAACGCGTCGTGATGATCGCCAATTTAAAGCCGGCAAAACTGCGCGGCATCGAGAGCCGCGGCATGATTCTCTGTGCGGAAGACGCGGAGGGCAACCTCTCGCTCGTTTCGCCCGAGAAAGCCGGCTTTGCGGACGGGAGCGGCATTTTCTGATGATCGACACGCACTGCCATTTGGATGACGCGCGCTTTGCCGAAGATATCGAAGCGGCCGTCGCACGCTATGAGGCGGCGGGGGTGACGCGCGCAATCGCGATGGGCTACGATATGGCTTCCTCTTTTCGCGTTCAGGCGCTCTCAGAGCGATTTTCGTCCGTCTGGTATGCGGCGGGGATTCATCCGGATTCCTGCGACGAGGCGACGGATTCCGCGCTCGGCGCGTTAAAATCGCTTGCGGACGGCAATAAATGCGTGGCCATCGGAGAGATCGGGTTGGATTATCATTGGGATACCGGGCGGAAAGCGCGGCAGAAAGAGGCGTTCGCGGAGCAGATCCGCCTGGCGGGCAGCCTGAATCTTCCCGTCTCCGTCCACATGCGGGACGCGACGGAGGACACGCTGAAGCTGTTGAAAGAGAACCGCAGATATCTCCCGAAGGGCGGCGCGATGCACTGTTTTGCGGGGAGCCGCGAAACGGCGAAAGAGGCGTTGGATCTCGGCTTTTATATCTCGTTTGCGGGGCCTTTGACCTTCCGCAATGCGAGAAATCTCCCGGAGATCGCGGCGTATGTGCCGGCGGACCGCTGTATCGCGGAGACGGATTCTCCCTACCTGGCTCCCCATCCCAAAAGGGGGGAGCGCAATGAGCCTTCGCTTCTGCCGCTCATCGTTCAGAAATTGGCAGAATTTAAGAAAATTCCTTATGAAACAATGTGTGATTACGTCACGCATAACGCAGAAAAACTGTTCTTTCAACCGAGAAATATCCAATGAAAAAGTCAAATACGTTCGTCTATGAGCTGGACGGAAACCTCTATATCAATTTAACCAACCGCTGCAGCAACGCATGCTCGTTCTGTGTGCGGAACGACAAGGAAAGCTATTTCGGCAATGCGCTTTGGCTGGAGCATGAGCCTTCCGCCGCAGAGGTGATCGAGGCGATCCCCGACCGCGCTTATCCCGAGGTCGTGTTCTGCGGATTCGGAGAACCGACCGAAAGATTGGACGCGCTGGTCGAGATCGCCGGCGTGTTGAAGGAGCGCGGACATACCGTCCGCCTCAATACCAACGGGCAGGGCAATCTCATCAACGGGCGGGATATCACCACCGATCTTGCGATGTGCGTTGACAAGGTAAACGTCAGTTTGAATGCGCCCACGGCGGAAGCCTATCAGGCGGTGTGCCGCAGTATTTACGGGGAGAGCGCTTTTTCGGCGCTGATCTCCTTTGCGAAGTGCTGCCGCGATAAGAGTATGGACGTCGTCCTCTCCGTCGTCGACTGTATCGGTGCGGAGGCGGTCGCCGCATGCCGGGCTTTGGCGGAGGAAAACGGCCTCAGGCTGCGCGTGCGCGCCATGATCGAAAACAGCTGAAAAAAGAAATACGCCGGATGAAAATCCGACGCATTTCTCTTCTTTAGTAGAAAATCGCGCTGTAAGGAATGAACCTTACAGTAGCAGTATGAGCGGAATGACTCCGTTTATGCGAAAAATAATTTAGTAATTTATGGAAACGCTGAAAGAGGTGCTGGCCCGCTACGGGTTCAATTTTAAAAAGTCGTTCGGTCAGAACTTTCTGACGGATGCAGACCTTCTCGCTTCAATCGTGAAGGGGGCGGACTGCGCGGGGGAAACGGTGCTGGAGATCGGCGCGGGCGCAGGCGCGCTGACGCGTGAACTGGCGAAAGAGGCAAAGAGAGTAATTTCTTTTGAAATCGATAGGAGTTTACAGCCGATTTTGGGTGAGATTCTGTCAGACAAAAAGAATGTTTCACTCTATTTTGAAGATATTTTGAAGAGAAAAACCGAAGCGATCGAGTCGCTGATCGGCGAAGATTATCTCGTCGTGGCGAATCTGCCCTATTATATCACGACGCCGCTGATCATGCGTTTTGTGGAGGAGAGCACGCGCTGCAAGCGGCTCGTCGTCATGGTGCAGGAGGAAGTCGCCGACCGCCTCGTGGCGCGCGAAGGGACGCCCGCTTACGGCGCGGTCACCGTCGCGGTGAACGTCGCCGGCCGAGCGGAAAAGCTCCGGCGCGTCCCGCGGGAACTGTTTACGCCGCGTCCCAATGTGGATTCCGCCGTGGTTCGCATCGAGATCGACCGCGGGCGGTTCCGGGTACCCGACCGGGCACTCCTGCGGGCGGCGGTCCGCGCGGGGTTCAATAACCGGAGGAAGACGCTCTGTAACAACCTGATGCAGTCCTTTTCGCTTTCGCGTGCGGAGGCGGAGGCCTTGCTCGACGATTGCGGGATCGATTTGAAGGCGCGCGGAGAGACGCTCCCGGCGGCCGCTTATGTCGAACTGGCCGAGCGCCTTGCCCAAAAAAGCGCCGATTCGTCGGCTTTCGCCGCGCGCTGAGCCCGGGCGGGCTTCTGCGGCTAAGGAGGATGAATGCGCTTTTGCTTTAAAGAAAGATAGCATTACTGTATTATCGTTGTAATTTATAAGTTTATAAATCAGGATAACAGGAGGAAGATATGAAAAACTTTGATCATCACATCGAGACCGAAATTTTGTTCGGGAAAGGGAAAATCAAGGGCTTCGGCAAAAAGATCGCCGCGGTGACCGACAGCGTTCTGCTCTGCTACGGCGGCGGCAGTATCAAGAAGAACGGCGTTTACGACGCGGCGGTTGCCGAACTCAAAGCGAACGGCGTGCGTTATGAAGAGCTCTCGGGGATCGATCCCAATCCCCGCATCGAGAGCGTGCGGGCGGGAATCGCGCTGGTGAAGAAGCATCGCCTGGGCGGCGTTTTGGCGGTGGGCGGCGGATCTGTCATCGACTGCGCGAAGGCGATCGCCGGCGGCGCGGCGACGCCGCACGAAGACGCCTGGGATCTGGTCGTCAGTTCTGCGTTCACCGCGGCGCTGCCCGTCTTTTCCGTGCTGACGCTTTCCGCCACCGGGTCGGAGATGGATGCATTCGCCGTGATCACCAACTTCGAGACAAATGAAAAACTGGGCTGCGTCGTGGCGCGCCCCGTCTGTTCGGTGCTCGACCCATCCTATACCTTTACCGTGCCCGCACATCAGACGGCGGCGGGCAGCGCGGATATTCTGTCTCATATCTTTGAATCGTATTTTTCCAAAGTGCGGACCGCCTACGTGCAGGATCGGTTTGCGGAGGCGCTGTTGAAAACGGTCATCCGCTACGCGCCGGTTGCCATGGAGAAGCCGGACGACTACGAGGCGCGCGCCAATCTGATGTGGGCTTCTTCGCTCGCCATCAACGACCTGATCAAAGAGGGAAAGGGGGAGGACTGGACGGTGCACGGCATCGAACACGAGCTTTCCGCCTTTTACGACATCACCCACGGCGTCGGGCTCGCCATTCTGACGCCGCGCTGGATGCGCTATGTCCTGAGCGAAGAGACGCTCTGGCGCTTCCGCATGTACGGCGTGAATGTATGGGGGATCGACGCGTCTCTTCCGGACAGCGAGATCGCCGAGCGCGCGATCGGAATGACGGAAACATTCCTGTTCGAAACGCTGCGCATTCCTTCCACGCTCACGGAAATCGGCATCGGCAGGGAGAACTTTGAGCGCATGGCGGAGAAGGTCGCCATCCCGGTTCCGGATAACCGCTTTGTCCCGCTGACGGCAAAAGACGTGGTCAATATTTTGGAAGAGTGTCTGTAAAGGTATTTTTGCATGAAGAAAAAACTAATCATAGCGACGGGCAACGCGGGGAAGGCGCGCGAGTTCGCCGCGCTGTTTCCCGCTTATGAAGTGCTTTCCATGAAGGAAGCCGGATTTACGGGCGCGATCGAGGAGACGGGAGATACGTTTTACGAGAACGCCCTGATCAAGGCGCGGGCAGTTTCGGAAGCGCTCGGCACGGACGCGCTGGCGGATGACTCCGGTCTGTCGGTCGCCGCTTTAGGCGGCGCGCCCGGCGTCTACTCCGCGCGCTACGCGGGAGAGGGCTGCACGGATTCGGATAACAACCGGAAACTTCTCGCTGCGCTGGAAGCGGTCTCCGACCGGCGGGCAAAGTTCGTGTGCGCGCTCGTCCTCTGCCGCGCGGACGGCGAAGTCGTCTCGGCGGAAGGGGAGACGGAAGGGGAAGTGCTCCGCGCGCCCCGCGGAACGGCGGGCTTCGGCTACGATCCGCTCTTTTATTCGTATGATCTGAAAAAGTCCTTCGGCGAGGCGACGGAAGAGGAGAAAAACGCGGTCTCCCACCGCGCCCGCGCCGCAGAGGCGCTGAAAAAAATCCTATGAAAACAGCCGTTGTGCTTTCCGATACGCACGGAAACCGCGCCCGCGTCAACGCGCTTCTGCCGCTGATGCGGGAGGCGGACTTTGTCTTTTTCTGCGGAGACGGCATCTACGATCTTTTGTCCCTGAACGAGCTTTCCGGAAAACTGTATGCCGTCGGCGGCAACTGCGACGGATGCGGAGATAAGGAGCTCTTTTTGGAAATCGAGAAAAAGAAAATTTTTCTGACGCACGGGCATCGTTACGGCGTCAAACGGTCTTTCAGCGCGCTTTCCCTGCGTGCGGAAGAACTCGGCGCGGATATTGTTTTGTTCGGTCACACGCATACCGCGCTCTCCGAACAGGTCGGCGGGACGCTGTTCGTCAATCCCGGCACGCTGTCCCCGTATTCCGCTCACGCCTCTTATGCGTATTTGGCATTCGACGAGAAGCGCGCGACTGCGAAAATCGTCCCCTGTTTTTGAGGCGGGATCAAATGCAGAATATCTGGCTAAAAAGAGTATGTATTTTTTTGAAGCGCCCGATCTCAGATTTGAGCTGATTTTTGGGAATTACTATGAAGAAGATGCGCGATCGGGGAATCCTTACAACACGCTTCTTTCAATCTTTGTCAGCGCTTACGGCTACAGCGGAAAGGCGGAATGGGTGCTGGACTTTTCAGAGTTTCAGCATTTCGTTTGCGAACTGAACGAAATGCACCGTGTTTTGCGGGGAAAGACCGTTTTAAAAGACAAAGGGTACGGTTCCTGCCTGTGGATTGCGTGCGACGGGCAAGGGTATTTTTTGTTTGAAGGAGTCCTCGTCAGCGACACGTTTCAGAAATTGAATTTTAATTTTCAGATCGATCAAACGTACCTTTCGGCGTTTATCGGAGCGCTGTGGAAAGATTATGGGGCAAGCGCCGGCTTTTAAACATCCCGAATTTGCGAAACGGAGCAAAATAACGGCAACTGTTTTCTGAAAATTGGAAAAAAGAGACTCAAATCAGTTGACAACGTTCCTTTCGTTTTGGTATAATTTTTTAGCATTGAAAAAAACGGTTGCGGGTGTAGTTCAATGGTAGAATCCCAGCCTTCCAAGCTGGTCGCGTGGGTCCGATTCCCATCACCCGCTCCAATTTTCAGCACCGTACAGGTTATGCGCCTGTAGCTCAGTAGGATAGAGCAATGGCCTTCTAAGCCATGTGTCAGGGGTTCGACTCCCTTCAGGCGCGCCAGTCTATCTTAAAATGGCGGGTGTAGCTCAGTTGGCTAGAGCGCAAGATTGTGGCTCTTGAGGTCGTGGGTTCGATCCCCATCGCTCGCCCCATTTTTTTTAGGGGTGTCGCCAAGCGGTAAGGCACTGGATTTTGATTCCAGCATTACGTAGGTTCAAATCCTGCCACCCCTGCCAAGACTTGCAGGATCCATTAGCTCAGTTGGCAGAGCACGTGACTTTTAATCACGGTGTCCCGAGTTCGAATCTCGGATGGATCACCAAACCGATGCACCATTAGCTCAGCTGGTAGAGCACCTGACTCTTAATCAGGGTGTCCAGGGTTCGAGTCCCTGATGGTGTACCAAAGGCGGTGATTTCGACCGGTCAAGGTTGAAATCACCGCCTTTTTTTGATGGCGCTTTCGCAAGAAAAACCGGTTCAACCGGGGGAGATAAATTGCTTAAAGCAAATTTCGATAATAGAAAAGTAACCTTATAGTTAAAGTTAATACGGTTCGTCATAGAATAAGGAACCTGTTTTACAGGTGTGTGGAGCCATAAGACGCTATAGTAAAAGCGATACCCGTTAACGGGGCGGCTGGTATTTTACCGTTTTAAAGTATGAGCAAACCACCGGTTTTACCGGTGGATTTGATTTTTTAAGCGATTTTATCTCTCAAAATGCAGAAAATAAACCATCTTTCGCGGTGCGGTTATGGATACGCTCTTATCTTCCAGTTATTTTTAAGAGTTCATTAAGGGATCCAAACTTCGGGAATCTGAAAAGAGACCCATTGGCGGCAGTCCGATTTTTGCAAGTCCGATCGGCGGCGGGGGAGGATTTTTATTTCAAGTCAGGATATGGCAGACAAGAAAAGGCTTTCATTGATTATAAAAGTTTTATCGTACTGAGCCGGAGAAGCTGCTTTCGCCCGGTATTTTTTGTAATTTGATTTCATGAACCGCAGCAGCGGGGTGTCTCTTGGTTTACAGTCTCTGTAATTTCGGGATTTTTTTATGAAACCGTTTTTTCCCGGTCCGTGTTCCGAATAGCTCCCGTTTATCATATAAATAGATTGTTAATTTTAGCTCAAAAAAACCGCTTTTTCACCGCCGCAGGCAACGCCAGAAAAGAAAATTTTATACTTTTTTGTTCAATCGGTTGACAAAATGACAGATTGTCATTTATAATAAAAGAAAAAAATGACAACCTGTCATTCGAGGAGCTATGCCGAAAGAAGTTTATCTCCGATTGCCGGAGGAGAAAAAGAAGCGCGTTAAAGAGGCGATCGCAGAAGAGCTGTCCCGCGTTTCTTTGGAAGATTTCTCCATACGAAGGGTGACGAAACGGGCGGAAATCGCGCGGGGCAGCTTTTATCAGTATTTTGACGGCGTTCCCGACGCGGTGCTCTGTGTGCTGGACGATTATTTTTCCAATCTGAAAGCGCTCATCCCCGCGCTGGTGGAAGAATATCGTTACGACCTGTTTGAAGTGGAGCTGGTTCTGTTCGATCGGCTGAAGCAATACTGTGAGGAGAGCGGAGAAAAACTCATTCTCAGCAATCTCGGCAAGAGCTTCCGCATAAGTAAGGTGAACACGCTGGAGGTGTTTCCGCACGAGGTGGAGCGCCTGAAAGAGTTTATATATGAACATCTGAGCAGCCGCGCGTGCGGGCAGTTTACGAAAGAGGATATCTACGATGTCATTCATCTCTCCGCGCTGCTCTTTCGCTCAGCGATTTCCGAATTGTTCAGCGAATATGAACGCAGAGAGGAAATTTCGCGCAGGTTCCGCAATCAGATCGCTATCGTACGGAGGGGTTTTATAACAGATGAAGGACAGAACAGACCGCAAAACGCTCCCTGAGGCGCTGCCGGCGGAGCAGAAAGAGAAAAACAATCGCGTCAAGTGGTACGGCGTCGTCTGGGGGATCGGGCTGCTGATCTTTCAGCACTCCATGTATCTGCTGGCGAATGTGATTGCCGGCTGGATCGGGATCCCGCCGTTTTTGCCCAAAATCGAGGCGATAGACGACCTGATCCCGCTCGTTCCGGTTTTCGTCCTGCCGTACATATGGTCCTATTTCTTCTGGGCGATGGCGCCCATGGCGGTGTCGAAGTGCGAGAAGCGCTATTTTTATAATTTTATCACCGCGTACATTTGCTCCTGCCTGTTCGGCATGCTGATCTTTATCTTTGCGCCATCGTATATGGACCGCGCGGGGGAGAACCTCGCCGAGCTGGCGGGAGATTCGATTTTCGGGGATCTGCTGCGCTTTGTGTACGGGCTGGACGGCGGCACGATCGCCTACAATCTCTTTCCGAGTTTTCACTGCATGCTGAGCACGCTGTCCTATCTCGGCGTAATGCGCAGAAAAGAGATTCCGCTGTGGTTCCGCATTTACTCGCTCGTCACGGCGCTCCTGATTTACTGTTCGGTCGTCTTTACCAAGCAGCATTACGTTGTCGATATTTTCGGCGGGATTGCGATCGCGCTCGTGTTTTATTTTTTGTCGACCAGGTTTCAATGGGGAAGAGTTTGGGAACAAATTGAGCGGAAATTCCGCAGAAAAGGAGAAACCAAACATGAAGAAAGCAACTTTAACTGAGCGTTATTCGGGCGTACAGATCGCTTGTTGGCTGTTGGAAAGCGCGCTGATGCTGACGTCTGTCGGCTTTTTCATCGCCGCGCTGGTCGCTGCGATCCAGGCCGGGGCGACGGGCAAACCGCTCGGCTCCGAGCTTTTCCGCCTGATGATCTGCGCGGAAGCGATCCTTTTTCTCTTTGTTCCCTATATTCTCAATGCGCTGACGAAGGGCAAACTGCGCCTGCCGCCGGGCTTTGAAATGGTATATGCCCTCTACGCGTTCTGCGGGACAATCGTCGGCGATATGCTGAACGCCTTTGCCGTGATCCCTTTCTGGGACTCGATCATGCACGCGTTTTCGGGAGTGGTTCTCTGCTACGTGGGCTATCTGCTCGCAGATATCTTCAATCAGAAGCAGATTCAAAAGGGCGGTCAGCTCAACGCTTTCTTCCTCGCGCTGTTCGCCGTCTGTTTTGCGGTCGCGCTCGGCGCGGTCTGGGAACTGTTTGAATATGCGAGCGACGGCTTGCTCGGCACCAATTCGCAGCAATTCATGGAGACGACGACGGGAACGTTCGTCACCGATACGGATATTCCTTTGGTGGGGCATCTCGCGCTCCGCGATACGATGAAGGATATGTTCCTGAATACGCTCGGCGCGGTCGCCGCCGCCGTTGCGATCTCTCTTTACCGAATCGGGCGGGAAAAAAAGAACGCAGTTTCCGAAGCGGCGTGTGCGGACGGCAGCCCGTTTGCCGAAGTTTCCGCCGAAAAAGAAGCGGCTCCCGCGGTGACGCCTTCCGATCACCCCGAAGAAGCCCGCTGACCGATCTTTGGCGGGAACTGCCCGCCCGCCGATTTTTCTTCCCGTTCAGAAAAAAATTTCGCATATTTTTGCAACGCTCTCTCTGTTGATGGAAAATCGCCATGTGATTCCTGGCGATTTTTTCTTTCCGATATTTTTGAAACTTTTTTTAAAAAGGGTATTGACAAACCCTCTGTGCTGTGTTATAATAATTTCACAAGTTATAAAACTAAGTTTAAAAACTATTTTTTCAATCTTTTTTCCGCTTTTTTACGGGAAAGGGAAATAATATGCAAGGAGGAATTTTTATGAAGAGAATCAAGCGGTTTGTTTTGGCGTTCGTCATTCTGGCAATGTCAGGCGCAGTGTTCGGCGGCTTAACCGGGTGCGATACTTCGGGGAAAACAAAACTCTATTTCGACGGCGGCGGCGGATCGGGCAATTACACGACGACGAGCAGCTACGATACGCTGGAAGAACTCGCAAAAGAGTGGAACGCGAACAACGACCGGTTTGAAATTGTCATCAACTCCGCTTCTCTGAACGGCAACCGCAGCGCGATCACCAGCATGCTTACCGCGGGGACCGCGCCCGATATGCTGATGCAGGTGGGAAGCGTCGTCAATGACGATATCGGCAACGGCTGGTACGTCGATTTAACCGATTATCTCGATCAGCCCAATCCGTACGAGGAGGGGAACACCGCCTGGAAGGATATCTACGGCGCGGATTCCATCGCGGCATCCGCCGCTTCCGACGGCAGAAATTATTACGTCTGCCTGGATAAGATCGCGATCGGCATGCTCTATAATATGGATATTCTGAACGCCGCGGGAATTGAAGAGGCGCCCGAGACGTATTCGGAATTTCTCGCCTGCTTAAAGACGCTGCAGCAGGCAAAGGACGCGGGCAAAATCGACGCGGAGATCTTCATGCACGGCGGCTTATGGCAGGAAAGCTATCTCGGCAATTCCGTGTACGGCTCCAAAATCGAAGAATGGGACGAAGACGATACGGGCACGGTGTCTACGTACGAACTGGTCAAGAGCTACCGGGAGGGGAAGTGGTCGCTGGATGACGAATTCTTCCGCGAATTTCTGCGCCTCTGCTATGAGAAAGGGCAGTATTATCCGGACAATTATCTGAGTTACGACACGAATTACAACTTTGCGCGCGGAAAACTCGCGATTACGGACGCGGTGGGCAACGTAATGAAAACGCTCACCAAAAACGCGAAATTCGACGTGGAAATCAAGGGATATCCCGTGCTGGACACGGAGGCTTCGCCGCTGGGCGGATATACGACCATACGCGGCTGCGCGGGCTTGAGCAGCGCTTACTGGGTGACCAATTCCGCCATAGCGAAGGGGCAGGATGCGGTGGACGCCTGCGTGGATTTCCTGATGTATCTCACCGCGTCGGAGAACAACGCGCGTCTGGTCAACGACCTGGGCTATGCCCTCCCCATCAACGTGGACAACAGCACGGTCGAACTGTTCGACGGGCTTGTGGCGGAATATAAAGAGGATCTCGCTTCCGGGAACGCGCTGCTTTGGAGCGCCTGCTACATCCCCGATTCTTTGGGAACCGCTTTTAACGACCATTATCAGCTGGCGATGGGGTCTTTTTACGAAGACTCTGACGGGGTAAAGACGGGGGATATCGACGCGGTGATCGAAGATCTCGAAAAATACATCGACGATTGCATCGATGCGCTCATCAGACAATATCACTGGGAATTTTAAACAATGAATGCGACGAAGCAAACGAAACCGAAGGAACGGTATCAGAATATCGCGTACGCCTGGCTGATTTTGCCCCTTGCGGCGGTAGCCGTCTTCTGCGTCTACCCGGCGGTCGCCGCGATTTTCCGCTCCTTTATGGACTGGTCGCCGTCCTCCGCTGAGTGGATCTGGTTCGGCAATTACAGAGAATTGTTTTCGGACGCGCTCTTCCGCCAGGCGTTCGGGAACATGCTCATCCTCGTGCTGTTTTCGCTGATTACGTCCAACGTGATGACGCTGCTTTTGGCCGAGCTGCTGTTCAATCTGAAACTGCGGCGGCTGGAAAAAGTATACCGCTATCTCTTCCTTCTGCCCGCGCTGGTGCCGGGCATGGTCACGGTGCTCCTCTGGAAAAACGTGATTCTTTCCGGGGCGGAAGAGGGACTGATGAACACGATTCTGGCCCTCTTCGGCGCGGAGCCCAGCGGGTGGTATTTCGATAAAGACAAGGTGATTCTCAGCATGATCCTCACCAATTTTCCGTGGGTGGGCGGCGTGAGCTTCCTGATTTATCTCTCCGGGCTGCAGGCGATTCCCGAATCCGTTTACGAGGCGGGAGAACTGGAGGGGCTGGGCGCGTTCAAACGGCTCGTTTACATCGATCTGCCGCTTTTGGTCAGTCAGATCAAGTATTTTATCATCATCGGCGTGATCAACGGCGTGCAGGTATACGATATTCAGCTGATTTTAGGCTTGAGCGCGATCGATCCGGCGAGCACGGTGCCGGGGTATATGCTCTACTATTATACGTTCGCTTCCCCCGAATACGGATATGCGGCCTCCATCGGCGTTCTGCTGTTCGTCATTACGCTGGCGGTCAGCACGGTGTCCAATAAAATTTCCGATCGATTGAATGCGGAGAACGGCGTATGACGAATTTAAAGAACAAAAAGACGCTCATTTCCCAGATTATTCTGGCAATCGTTCTGCTGATTCTGCTCTTTTTGGTGCTGTTTCCCTTCTGGCTGATGCTGGTCAAGAGTTTCAAGTCCTTCATGCAGGAAGTGGAGTCGCCCCTGACGCTTACGTTCCCGCTCGCGTGGGAAAACTATCGGGTGGCGTGGGAGCAGATCGGGGGCAGTATCCTGAATTCCTTTTTTGTCAGCGGAATGGAAGCGCTCATCACGCTCTTTCTCAGCGCGGTGGGGGCGTACGGCTTTTCACGCTATCGCTTCCGCTTCAAAAACCTTCTGTACAGCTGTTTCCTCGCGCTGATGATGATTCCGGGCGTTTTGACGCTCACCACGAAATACGTGATGGTCGCGACGACCTTCGGCATGTACGGCAGTTTTCTCGGCGTTATTTTACCGCAGGCGGCGGGGCTGGTGCCTTTCGGCATCCTCCTGCTGCGGGGATTTTTCGACGGCCTGCCGAAAGATCTCTTCGACGCGGCGGATCTGGACGGGGCAAACTCCGTGCGGCAGTTCTTCAGCGTGTGCCTGCCGCTCAGCACGCCCATCCTGATGACGCTCGTGCTGATGAATTTTATGACCAGCTGGAACGACTATCTCTGGCCGATGATCATGCTGGGCAACGAGACGGGAAAATACACCATACCCGTCATGCTCAACGCGTTCACGACGGACTATTATAAAACGGAACTGTATTACGGGGCGCCGCTCGCCGGCAGCGTGATCGTAAGCATTCCCATTCTCGTGCTGTTCGCGTTTACGTCCAGGCAGTTTATCAGCGGGATGACGAGCGGCGCATTCAAAATGTGACATTAGGAGTGAGACATGGAATTATTGGCAGACGAGGGATTTCGCTACGGGTTCAACCTGAAAGGGCTGAACAGCATCAGGGACGGGCACGGGGCGATCAAGTCCTTTCAGCTGACGGACAGGCGGCCGAAATGGTTTCTCTGTCAGTGGAACTCGAAATACAACCTCATCAGCGGGGAATTTAACGTAAAAAAGGACGGCTACCGGATTCGGGACGCCAGCAAGAGTCTGACCGTGCAGGGAGACAGCGAACTGGTCTTTGAACTGGACGCAAACAAGGAGTATGCCGCTCCGCGCGGAGAAAACGACCCCTGGCCGCACCTTCTCATCGAGCAGGAAATCACGGAGAACAACCGGATCCGCGACTTGGGGCGGCTCGTGTGCCACGCGCGGTTCCGCCTGCTGGAATTCGAGAGCTACATGCACGGCGAAGAAAAGGAGTATCACGCGGCGCAGTTTGTCTGGGTGGTGACGCTGAAAGACGCCAATCCGGACTCCCCCTCCTATAATTCCTTTATCTGGGTGGTATTCTGCCCGTTCGACAGCCGCTATGAGTTCGCCCCCCTCTTCACGCAGCAGGACAAAGCGCTTCCGGACGGCGAGTTTATCTACAGTTTCGGCGGCCGCGATTTTATGGAAAAGAGCCTTTGGGACGGGGAAGAAGCGCTGATGCACTTCGACCTTTTTCCCCGCATCGACGCAATCCTCGCCTGCGCGCAGAGCCGCGGATTCATGACGGGGAGCAGAAAAGAAGATCTGATCGTCAGCAGCACAAACATGGGCTTTGAAATCACGGGCACTTTCCGCTGCAAGGTCAGCGTGAAGGACCTGAAGATCATAATCTGATTGACAAAAAGGAGGAAAACGGATGGCAACCAAAGTAAGCAGATTGCTTTCGCTTCTGCTGAGCGCGGCGCTCCTGTGCGCGTGTGCCGGCTGCGGCGAAAAGAACCCGACGGACGATCCGTCCGGGAACGATCCCACCGTCTACGAAGTGTTCGACGACGGCGATTTCGGAACGGGATTCGATATTTTCGGCACGGGATACGACGACGCGGGAAACGTCGTGCAGGCGGAGCGCGCTTTGCAGAAGACGATCAAGTTCGGAAAGAGCGCTCCCGCGTGGAGCATCGCACAGTGGTATTCGCACTACAAGCTGGACAGAAGCGAATACATCCTGAACGAAAACACTTTTTCCATCTCCGATACGTCCAAGACGGTCGCCGTCGACCGCAAATCGGGGGCGATTACGCTGTCGATGAACGCGGGGAAAGAGTACGACGGCATACAGAACGCCGGTTCGCTCGGCTATTACTGGCCGCACCTGCTGATTTCCCCGACGGAGACAGAGCCTGTCAAAATCGCAGACTGCGAGACCATGACCGTCTATCTCGACTTCTGTATCGACAAATCCGAACACCATGCCGCCGATTTCGGCGCGGAAAAACCCGGTCTGCAGGCGCAGTTCGCGTGGTTCGTATACGTGCAGAATCTGACGGAGGGGAGCGCGGGCTACGGCGAGTTCCTGTGGTTCGGCTTTAACCTCTACGATCCCACGCAGCTGTATGCGCCGCACAACGAGCAGCAGGATTTTGCCGGCGGCAATGCGGGCAATTATATCTATACGCTGGGCGCGACCGAATGCATCGGGACGTCGCGCGTCAAGGTCGGCGAGCGCACGGGATTCAGCATGGATTTGATCGCCGCCGTGGAAAAGGGGCTTGCAGCGGCTCATGAGGCCGGATTTATGACCAACAGCGAGCTGGAAGACTGCTCCATCACCGGCATGAACATCGGTTACGAGATGTTCGACGTGTGGGATATTTCCACAACGATCTACGATATGGGTGTCTCCTATACGCTGAAGGAGGAAGCATGATCGGAAAGATAGCCGTGTTATTGGCGCTTCTCTTTTGTTTTTCACTCCCGGCATGCGCGCCCGACAGCCCGGATGACGGCGGAATCACGCCGCCGGATATCACAATCCCCGGCGGAGACGAGCCCGCAGAGGAGCGGATCGAGGCGATCGCGGACGGCGATTTTCAGGACGGATTCGGAATCATGGGGCTGAACTCCGCGACGGACGGCAGCGCGGTCAAAACCACCGTCAAATTCGGGCGAAAAGAGCCCGTCTGGCGGATCGGTCAATGGGGCAGCCGCTATAACCTCAACGAACCCGATTTAAAGTCGGTTACCACCGAAGCGATGGTGCTCCGGGACGGCTCCAAGGAAGTTTCGCTCGACCGCAGTCAAAACGCGCTGACGCTGGCGCTGAACGCGACGGCGGAATACGACACGAGCGAGGACAGCCGCGTCATGTGGGCGCATCTTCTGATCGAACAGGCCTTTGATTCCTTTCCCTCGTACCGGCTGGACGCGTTCGATTCCATCGTCGCCGCCCTCGATTTTACGGTGACGAAAGCGAATAAGGGGGCGATCGAGACAGGAGACGCGGCGGACACGCTGCCGGCGCAGTTCCTGCAATATTTCTACGTGGTGAATTACAATCAGGATTCGCCCGGGTTCGGCAGCTTTTTATGGTTCGGCCTGGGGTATCTCGACACCCGTTACGAAGTAATGCCCCTTTCGTATCTGCAGGATACGGCGGGCGGAACGGCGGGAAATTTCATCTACTGCCTGGGCGCAGAGTCCACGATCGGCGCGGAACCCTTTGCGGTCGGGACGGAATACAGCGTGGAGATCGACATTCTGCCGTATATTTCCGCCGCGCTGGAAAAGGCGGCGGAAAACGGATTTATGATGAATACGCAGCTGTCGGACTGCGTGATCACGGGAATGAACCTCGGCTGGGAAGTCCCTGGCGCGTGGGATGTTTCCGCAACGGTAAAAAATCTTTCCCTCACGGGAAGTATTAAAAAATAGGAGGAAATACAATGAGTAAACACAAGACCGTAGCAATCAGGCTGATTGCGGCGATTGCCATGCTGTGCGCGGCAATCGCGATGTTCTTCGGCGCGGCGTTCGCATACGCGGATGAGGTTACCGAAGTGATGGAAGACCCGACTTATGAGATGATTGCGTTCGGCGCGGGCGATTCGATGAAGATCATGTCCGACGGCACGGTGCAGGGGAATCTTGCCCCGACCACCGGATTCGGCGGAAGGGCAAATTCCAACGGGCTGGGGGAAGCGTCCCGTTATTCCATTGCCGACGGGGTCTCGATTACAATCAAAAATTTGACCATTTCGGCGGAAGCCTGCTTTACCGTAGCGATGCAGACGGTATCGACGGGAACGATCGGCCAGGGGAACGGCGGCGGCGTACATGTCGGGTTCCGTGTGATTAAGGAGGGAGGCGGTTATAATTTCCGGCTCATCGTATGGAATAACGCCACATCGGTGCAATGGGCGCCGGAGGATGCTTATAAAGTTCTGGACGCGGAAAATCCCGTCTGGACGGCGGAAACCGTAAATATCTTCTTTTCCCGGGAGGCTTTAAGAGTTTCTTTTCAGGGCGCTACCGGCGGTGATTTTGCGGAAGTCACGCTGAACGAAGCCGCGGGGTTCGGCAATTTATTCGATGATTTTGCCGATGACGACGTTTCTCCGGCCGACGGTATCTATCACAGCACGAAACCGTATCTGAGTTTCAGCTGTTACAACGCGAACCAGGGGCAGAAAACGGGAAATGTCACCTTCAATTTGGCGGAAGTCAACGGAAAGACGCCCGCATCGAGTTATCAGGAAGCGCTGAACGCGCAGATCGCGGCGTTTATCGACGCGGTGGAAACGGCGGGCGACGGAGCGGATCAGGACAAAGTGGACGCTGCGGTCGCATTAAACGTCTTCGGCGACAGCCAGCCGTACGGCAAGCTGCTCGCGCAGTACGGAACGGAAGAACAGAAAACGGCGGTCGCGGAAGCGCGCGATAAGATCGTCGAACTCAACGGCGATGCCATTTTTGCGGAGCTGAAAGGGCAAATCGAGGCGTTTACGGCAGCGCTGGACGCCTATGATCTGGACGATCCCGCAACGCATACCGCCGCG
Source organism: uncultured Eubacteriales bacterium (assembly GCA_900543915.1). Lineage (GTDB taxonomy): Bacteria > Bacillota > Clostridia > Christensenellales > Borkfalkiaceae > UMGS621. Next base: position 53,833 of record UQTB01000012.1, read on the forward strand.
GCGGAGGCGTATAACGCCATCGACTGGTCCCTGTACGAGAGTCTGAACGACGGCTTCAGAGGGCAGATCGACGAACTGGTCGCCGCGATGAAGGAAAAGACCTTCTTCAAGAGCGCGATTTACGATGTGTTCTCCGCGACGATCGAAAAGCTGGAGACGGCTACGGCGGCGGAATTTGCCTCCTCGGACGGATATCTCTCGGTGAAGGCTTCCGTCGACGGCTGGGCGCAGTATAAAGCGGACAATTACTTTGAAGACCTCGCGGATGCGAAAAAGACCGAACTGGAAGAGCGCATGGCGGCGGTCAAGGGCAAGCTGGAGGCGTCTTTCTACCACGGGTTTATTTACCGCGGCACGGAGAGCAAGGTCCAGCTGTACGATGAAGGGCTGTACCTCAGCGTCAAGCCGGACGTCTATCCCGCGACGGACAACGCCGTCTCCTTTCAGGAGAAAATGACGCTGGGCGTGGACAGCGAGATCCGCTTCAACCTCATCTACGGTCTGCGCAAACTGGGCGCGTTCCAGATGCAGATCGGGTTCTACCCGGTCGCCGGCGCGATGACCAAGGGCGATACGGACGGCGTCCGCGTGGACTTCTGGCTCTCCGAGCAGAACGTCACGCAGATCAAACCCGTCAACGGGCGGACGGAGGAGTCCATCTGCGGCGACGCGATGCTCTCCCTGCCGGACGAGGAGTTCTTTGATTTTGAGGCGGACGAACTGGATTACACGCAGAGCGATTACACGGTGAAATTAGCCGCGAACGACGACGGGACGCTCTCCATCTTCGTCAACGATCTCGAGATGGTCGTGGAAGACGAAGCGTTCAGCGCGGATCTGTTCAAGGACGGCGTGTATATCACCGTCACGGGCTGCGGCTATGCCGGCACGGCGAACAACGAACTTTTGGTCACCAAGATTGGGTCGACCGAATACGTCGAGCTGGATGATGGCGGTTCTGACCCCGTTACGCCCCCGGATGACGGCGGGGATTCCGATTCCTGCGGAAGCTGCGGCGGTTCGATCGACGGCGTCTCCGCTCTCGCCGCGGCGGCCCTGCTGCTGGCGTGCGCGGCGTACGCGATCGGCAAGAAGAGAAATTGACGAAAGCGCGGGGGAAGACGGATCTTCCCCCGCTTTCAAAGAGAGGCATTTATGAAAAAAATTACGGCTGTAATCATGGGATTCGGGGACCGCGGACAGATTTACGCGTCTTACGCGCAGCAGGCGCCCGATAAAATGGAGATCGTCGGCTGCGTGGACCCCGATCCCGTCCGCCTGAACAAAGCGAAAGAGCTGTATCATCTGAAAAAGGAAAACTGTTTTATCCGTCCTGCGGATTTTTACGCAAGGGAAAAGTTCAGCGACGCGGTGATCAACGCCACGATGGACAGCCTGCACGTGCAGACGACCCTGCCGCTGCTCCGGAAAGGGTATGACGTCCTGCTGGAAAAGCCCGTCACGAGCGATCCGCAGGCGCTTTTGGCGCTGGCGGACGAGGCAAAGCGGAGCGGCAGGGTGCTGATGATCTGCCACGTTCTGCGCTATGCGCCCTTTTACCGCAAGATCAAAGATCGCCTGTTAAAGGGGGATCTCGGCAGAATCGAACACATCTACTGTTCGGAGAACGTCGGCATTCCGCACATGCTCTCCTCGTATGTCCGCGGGAAATGGGGCAGCGAGAAAGAATGCGGATCGGGCATGCTGATGGCGAAGTGCTGCCACGACCTCGACCTCATCGTCTGGCTGAACGGCGGAGTCAAACCGGAAGAAATTTCATCCTTCGGCGCGCGTTCGGTTTTTACGGAGGAGAATAAACCCGCGGGAGCCGGTACGAGGTGCCTCGTCGACTGTCCGATTGAAAAGGACTGTCCCTATTCCGCGCGCAAGCTGTACGTCGAAAATGACCGGTTTCCCTTCCTGATATGGTCGAACGTTCCGGGCAAGGACTGGACGGAGGTGAATGGTCGGGAGCAGCGCATTGCGCTGCTGAAAGAAAGTAACCCGCACGGCGCGTGCGCCTATCAGAACCGCGACCTCGTCGATCATCAGTCCGTCATGATCCGATTTGCAGACGGCAGCACCGCCACGCTGGACATGACGGGCGGGACGTCCCGCGCGGGCAGGGAGATCCATATCGTCTGCCAGTTCGGAGAAATCGAGGGGTTTTTGGAGGGCAACGCGTTTACGGTGCGCATGTACGACGCGGAGCGCGCGTCCTTTTACGAGGAAAGGGTGGCGATCACGGAGGATACCTCGGGCGCGCACTCGGGTGGAGATCTGCGCCTGGCGGCGGATTTCGCCGCGCGCGTCGCGGGGGAAAAGCCCTCCGTGTCCTGTACGTCTATCGAGGATTCCGTTATCGGTCATTTACTGGTGATCGGTGCGGAGCGTTCCAGGAAAAACCATGCAAACGTATCTTTCGACGACCTTTTCGGGCAATCGGATTGACAAAAATTTCAGCATACCTTATAATAGCAATATGAGTGTATACGGCAAAAAACAAATCGATATCAGGGAAGACAACAAGAGCGCCGTCATCGATATTCTCCTGAAAGGGGAGGCGACGATGCTCGAGATGTCCGAACGGCTCAAGCTCAGCCATACGGCGCTGGCAAAGGTCATCAAGGAGCTGACCCTGAAAAATATCGTTCAGCCGACCGAGGTGCGGGGGGCGAATACCGGCCGTCCGCCCAAAGTGTACGGCATCAACGGCGACTGCGCGATCGCATGCGCCGTCGTCATTTCCCCTGAAAAAATATATGTCTATTATCTGGATATGCGCGGTTTTCAGATCAATGAAACTTCGTGCGACAACCTGTTTGCGGATTTTTCTTCCCTGATGAACTATGTGACGGGGCAGGTGGAATTCCTGAAATCGCATCCCCGCCTGAACGATAAGATTTTAAAGTGCATCTACATCGGCGTGCCCGCCGCGGGGCTTTTCGGCATGTCCTATCCGGATACGGAGCGGGAGGTGCTTGCGGCCTGCGCCGCGCGGTTTTCCCTTCAGGAGATCGTCGTCCGCAGGAACATCGACTACGAAATGGTTGCGGAGACCAAATACGGCTTGTTAAAGGGCGGCGACCAGAACGCCGTTCTCGTCAATCTCGACCGCCGCCTCTGCGCTTCCTTTCTTTTTAACGGCAACCTTTTCTGCGGCGACCGCCAGAAACAGGGGCTCGGCAGCGCGGAGGAATTCGGGGGCGTCTACGCGCTCTTCCCGCACTCGTTTGAATCG
>UQTB01000013.1 GCA_900543915.1 uncultured Eubacteriales bacterium
AAGAGCTGGAGCGAAAACTGGAGCGCGGCGTGCCGGCAGCGCCCGCAGCCGCTCCGGCACCAGTTCCGAAAGCGAGCGAGGAAGCGCCCGTCCGCCCCGTGCTGACGGAGACCGCGGAACCCTTCCCCGCCATGGAGGAGATCCCGCTGCCGCGGCAGGCGGCAAAGGCGAGCCTGCTGTCCTCCAATCCGGTGGAGGTAAAGGGAAAACTTTCCCGGTCGCTCCGCAAGAACGGGCACTTTATGCTCTGGACCGCCATTCAGGATATGCGCCTGGCGGTGGTCGGCAGCACGGTCACGCTGTACTGCAAGACGGAGAGCGATTTTGCGGTGATGTCGCGCGCGGACAACGTGGCGATCCTCACCGAACAGCTGAGCGAGTACGAGGGCGTCACGGTCAAGGTCGCGCTGGAGAGCGGCGCGGAGGGGAAGGACAGCTTCGACAGCGACGTGGATGAAATCAAAAAGATCTTCGGCGAGGACATTGTCATCGTCAAGTAGCATATGATAACGAGAATACGAAATAACGGAGGTTTGAAACATGTATAAAGGCGGATTCGGCGGCGGCTACGGCGGCGGAGGACAGATGCAGAATCTGATGAAGCAGGCGCAGAAAATGCAGGAACAGATGCAGAAAGCGCAGGAAGAACTGGAGGAAGCGGAACTGGTCGGCACGGCGGCGGGCGGAATCGTCAGCGTCACGGTAGACGGCAAGAAGAACGTCAAGGGCGTCGCCATCAAGCCGGAAGCCGTGGATCCGGACGACGTCGAGATGCTGGAAGACCTCATCATGGCGGCGATTTCGGACGCGTACGAGAAAGCGGAGAAGCTCTCTGCGGAAAAGATGGGCGCGTTCGGCGCGCTCGGCGGCATGTTCTGATGCCGGCCGGGGAGTTACAGCGGAATTCATGAAGGTTTATATCGAGCCGATCGGCACGCTGATCAACGCGTTTTCCAAGCTGCCGGGCGTGGGGCTGAAAACCGCCCAGCGGTACGCGTATAAGATCGTCAATATGCCGCCCGAAGAGGCGGAGGCGTTCGCAGCGGCGATCCTTTCGGCAAAGAAAAACGTACATTACTGCAAGATCTGCGGCAATTTTACGGACGGAGAGATCTGCGACGTCTGCCGGACGAGAAGCGCGGACGTCATCTGCGTGGTGAAGGAGCCGAAAGACGTCATCGCCATCGAAAAGCTGAACGAATTTGACGGCGTCTATCACGTGCTGCACGGCACGATCTCGCCGATGGACGGCGTGGGGCCCAACGACATCCGCATCAAGGAACTTCTGGAACGGGTGGCGAAGGGAAGCGTAAAAGAAGTCATCATGGCGACCAATCCGGACGTCGAGGGGGAGGCGACCGCCCTCTATATCAACCGCCTCCTGGAGCCGCTGGGCGTGAAGGTGACCCGCCTCGCGCACGGCATCCCCATCGGCACGGATCTGGAATATGCGGACGAGGTGACGCTCGCCCGCGCGTTTGTGGAGCGGAAACCGTTGTGAAGGCGAGCGTTTTGGGCTGCGGCAGATGGGGTTCCTTTCTCGCCTGGTATCTCTCCGCGAAGGGAGACGTGGTTTTATGGGGAAGGGAATCGGGCGGCAGCTACCGGAGACTGCGGGAAACAGGGGGAAACGAATACCTCCGTTTGCCCGAAAACGTGCGCCTCACCTCCGATCTGGGGGAGGCGATGGAGCGCGAGCTCATCGTGATCTCCATCGGCGCGCAGGGGCTCCGGGCGTTTACAGAGGAGCTGAAGCCGTACGGGCTGGAACATAAGACCGTCCTTCTCTGCATGAAAGGGCTGGAGGAAGAGACGGGCGCGCGTCTTTCGGAGATTGTGAACGGCGCGGGCGTTCCCCCGGAGCGCGTCGCCGTCTGGCTGGGGCCGGGGCACATTCAGGAATTCGTCTCGGGCAAGCCGAACTGCATGGTGATCGATTCGGCAAATCATTCCCTCGCCATCGCTCTGGCGGACTGGCTGAGGAGCGATCTGATCCGCTTTTATTACGGCAACGACCTGATCGGCAGCGAGATCGGCGGCGCGGCGAAGAACGTCATGGGGATCGCCGCCGGGATGCTGGACGGTGGCGGCTACGGCGCGCTGAAGGGCGTTCTGATGGCGCGCGGCGCGCGGGAGGTCTCGCGGCTCATCGCGAAGATGGGCGGAAACGAATTGTCCGCTTACGGCCTGTGCCACCTGGGCGACTATGAGACGACCCTCTTTTCTCCCTACTCCAATAACCGCGCTTACGGGGAGGCGTTTGTAAAAGGAGAGCGCTTTCTGAAATTGGCGGAGGGCGTTGCGACCGCGCACGCCATGACCGTTCTCGGCGCGCGGTACGGCGAAGAGCTCCCCATCACCAACGCGGTGTATTCGATACTGAAAGATAAAACCGATCCGATGCAGGTGTTTCTGACCCTCTTTTCGAGGAGCGCCCGCACGGAATTTTGAGCCCTAGCGGGGCGATTCGGAGGATTTTATATGGCGAATCAATATGTCCGCCGCGCAAAAAAAGAGATCAAAAAGACGCATCCGGTTACCGTTCTGATCGCGTTGGTGATCTTTATTCTGGGATTTGCGGGCGGCGGTCTGGCATCTTATAAGATATGCGAAGAAGACGGTTTCTCTCTGAAGGGGGAGAAAAATATCACCCTCACCCTGGGCGAGCGGTACGAGGAGGCGGGCTTTACCGCCGTTTCCTTCGGGCGGGATATCTCGGCCCGCGTCCTTGTGGACGATTCGGCGGTCGATTATACCGCGGCGGGCGAGTATTATATCGTCTACCGGATCGAAGAGGATATCAAGTTCGGCGGCTGCCAGCTTGTGCGCTATCTCACGTTGACGGAGGCGGAAAATGGCTGAGAAAAAGAAAAAGTACTCCGCGGCAAAGACCTTCGGCTGGAGCGTGCTGGCGCTGATTTTGGGGGTTCTCCTGGGCTTTATCCTGGTTTCTTACTACTTTTTCCCGAAAGACAAGGGCGAATCCCCGGTCAGCGGGGATCTGCAGTTTCACTTTCTGGAGCTCGGAAACAAGTATAACGGGGACAGCATCTACGTCAAGGCGGGAGAAACGGATATCCTGATCGACGCGGGTTCCCGCGCGGACAGCGCGGACGATATTTCCTCCTACGTCGACCGATACTGTACGGACGGCGTGCTGGAATACGTGATAGCCACGCACGCCGACCAGGATCACATTGCCGCATTTGCGGGGAACGGTTCAAATCCTAGTCTCTTCACGCACTACGAGTGCGAAGTCATCATCGATTTTCCCCTGACGAATACCGACTCCAATACCTATCAGAATTACGTCGCCGCGCGGGAGGCGGAAACGGAAGCGGGCGCGAAGCATTACACGGCGCTGCAGTGCTATCGGGAGACAGGCGGCGCACAGCGCGTTTACGAGCTCTCGGACGGCATCACCATGGAGATCCTGTATAATTATTATTACGAGAACGAGAGTTCGGATGAAAACAACTACTCTGTCTGCCTGCTGTTCCGGCAGGGCGGCAGGAGCTTTTTGCTCACGGGCGATCTGGAAGAGAAGGGGGAGGAATATCTCGTAGAATACAACGATCTCCCCGAAGTGGAGCTCTTCAAGGCGGGGCACCACGGTTCCAAAACTTCTTCTACCGAAGCGCTGTTGTCTGTCATCCGTCCGAAAATCGTCTGCGTCTGCTGCTGCGCGGGGCATAATCAATACGGCGCGAAACCCGAAAACGTGTTTCCCACGCAGGCGATGATCGACCGCGTGGCAAATTATACCGACCGCGTCTACGTCACATCTCTGTACGACGAGGAGAGCGAAAGCGAAGCCTCGATGAACGGAACGATCGTGGTGACGGCCTCTGCGTCCGGCGTCACGGTGAGCGGATCTCATAACGATACGCTGCTGAAGGATACCGCGTGGTTTTTAGCGAACCGCACGATGCCTGCGGCGTGGGAAAACAAAAATATTGCGTAATTTTATATAAAACAGAAGCATTTTCCTTGCGAAAGGTGATTCTTCTGTGATATAATTGTTTAGAAAGGGCGTGCCCTTTCCTGCCGTTTCACGGCAGGAAGCATTTAGGGAGATTTCAGAAAGACGCTCTTTTCAATAAAAAAAGGAGTGTCAAAATGAAAAGGAACAAAAGAGGTTTTACCATCGTAGAACTCGTCATCGTCATCGCGGTCATCGCCATTCTGGCGGCGGTTCTGATTCCCACGTTTACCACGCTGGTAGACAGGGCAAAGCGCACCGCGGATCTGCAGGAATGCAAGAGCGCGTACACGCAGATGCTGACGCAGGAGGAATATTTCGGCAGCAAAGAGGCGGCGAAGCGGGCCGTCTTCGTGGGGGGCAACGACTACGCTTACCTCTGCGACGACAACGGCGATTTCGTCGATCACTGCTATAAGCTCAAGGTGCTGAACAAGCAGGGCGCTAGCTCCGAGCTGAAAGAGGAAAAATTTGCAGTTGCGCTCCCCGCGGGCGATACTTTGATTGTTTTGACCGGAGGAACGCAACCCAAAATGCCCTGTTATCAGATCGTCACGTTTGAAAACACGTTTGCGCTTCAGTATCTTGACGAAAAGATGAGCGATACACTCAAGTTACTGGACGGCGTCAACGTGGTATTTGACGATCAATTTGTAACGAAAGTGGACGTCGCAAATAACACGCTCAATACAATGCAGATTTCTTCCGGCGGAGACAATTTGAAAGTAAAGAATACCGTTTCCATTCAGGAAGATAACGCATCTGAAGGTTATTGCAGCATTGGAGCAAGCGGAAATTTAACAGTTGTCGAGTTGTCGGCTGCAAAAGTAGAAAGCATGATCGGAATCAGCGGCGTAGAGCTGAAACTGTTGCTTACCTCAGAGCAGATGGAAGAATTAAAGAACATGATCGGTTAAAAAACAAGTTTAAAAATCATTTTAACAGCCGTTTCAATTTAGAAACGGCTGTTGTTTATTTTAAGAAAGTATTTCGTTTCGTTTGCCGCAGAAAGTAAGCTGTGCGGCGTTTCCGCCCGCGCAAAAATGTTGCCTCCGTATCAAAAATTCCGTCGGCTTTTCCGACGGAATTTTATTGCAGAATGGAGAATTTGTGCAGCCAAAGCTGATCGTCCGACAAAAAGGCGTATCTGGCGCCGCAGTCGTTGCAGATAAAGTTCCCGTCCTTTTCCTCGATGTCCGTATTGCCGCACACCAGGCAGTAGCGGCTGTAAACGTCCTTTTTCGACCGGAAGGTCAGCACGGTGCACTGCGCGATTGCCGCCAAATCCTTGATGGAATTCAGGTTGTTCGGTACGACGCATGCCGCGTTGTCGCTGTAAGGGGTAGGGAAGAGGGAAACGTAGAAAGAAACGTCCCGCTCGGGCGTAATATCGTAATCCAGCACCAGCCTGATGCGCGTGCGCTCCATCCGCTTTGTCTGCTTGGCCCTTACGTCGATGAGGATCTCTTTGTCCTCCATGCGGACGTCCACCGTAAAGGTCTCGTTTTCCAGCGTCGTCGTGGGAATGCGCCAGAGATCGCGCGCGTAACGGATGGGCTGATCTTTGAGCGTCAGCCCCATATCCGTATAGGCCTTGACCAGGCCGATGAAGAGAAAGAGCGCATACGCGTTTACGAGCTCCTTTCCCTCCAGCGTGGCGCCGCCGCCGCTCTGCGCGTCCAAAAACGCCCACAGCTTTGCGCAGCGGTGATAGTCTTCGTTGTGCGTGAGAAGGTTGGTCATTTCCAGCGGCCCGGTGAAGGACTGGAATTCGCACATCGTCTTGTAGAAAAAGCTGAAGCGGAACTGATTGACCCGCCCTTTCAGGCGGTAGAGCTCGGAGTATTGTTCAAAGGATTTTGCCGGATCCTGGCGGAACACGTCCGTCTCCATGATCTTCATCCAGTCCAGCTTATTGAGGTTGGAGATCTGAAAATACGCCTCGTAAAGGGAGGGAACGCCCTCCTTCGCCACCTTCAGCGGCTGGCTGAGAAAGCGGATCAGGCGGTCGATCAGCGCCTTTACCATGCGGTTTTCATAGGAATTGTAGTCGTCTTCCCGCTCGGTCGCATAGACGTATTCGGGGAGCACGCGGTCCTTTTTCCGCCGCCAGATCCTGCCGTCCCGCACGGTTTCGCGGATTCCCTCGGGGGAGAGCGCGCTGGCGCGCTCGGCGCGCACCTTCGGGTGCTCGGTTTTCAGCGTGATGTAGGGCGCGCGGACGATATTCGCGATGTGCGGGAGAGAAGCCTTGATCTGCGCGATCGTCCCGGGCTGGTCTTCCGACTGCGGCGTGGGGATATAGAGGCGGAAACTCCCGTCCCTTATTTTGTCGATCACCGTCTGCAGCGTGAGCGGCTCGCCCGAAAACTGTCTGTAAAACCGCTCCAAAGAAAGGTTCATATCAATCTTCTCTTCATCTTGGCGATCGCCGCGAGCGTGTACGAGAACGCGTCTTTGCCGTATTCCGCCGTCACGTATTTTTCCAGCCGCGTGAGATTCTGCTTGAGGTTTTCTTCAAACCGCCCCTCCAGCTTTCTCAATACCTTGCGCGCGAACATCAGGTCGAGCGCTTTGTCCGCCGTTCCGCCGCAGGCGATGTACACGGGGACGAAGACCTGGATCTGGTTCATAATGCGGTTTCCGAAACTGACGTCGAAGGTATCCAGCATGAAAGAGGACAGCGCCGCGAACTTGTCGTAATCGCGCTTTGCCATGGGGGAATTCCGTACCGCGTCCTCGAAGAGGGAAACGAGCGTCTCCTTGTTGAGGCGGATCTGCGGCTCCTTCTTGGTGACGGTGACCGCCTCTTTCCGTTCCGAAAAGTCGATCACGACCGCTCTGTCGTACACCTTGTCGGTGATGGTGAACGTGGAGTCGTCCTTATTGGCCGTGCCGATAAACCAGGTATTGTAGGGGATCACGATGGCGCAGTCCTGCAATTTTGCGGGGAGCTCGCCCTGCGTAGACGCCGCCATCAGATCGATATTCCACTGTTTTCCGTCCATTTCGAGGATGGAGAGGAAGTCCGCGAAGTAATATTCCACGCGGGAGAGGTTCATTTCGTCGAGCACCATCATGTTGATGGTCTCGTATTCGTAATTGGCGCGGTAGAGCGCGCGCAGAAACGGCGTTTCCTTGAATTTCCCCGCGAAATCGTTGTAATAGCCGAGGATATCGCTGCGGTCTTTCCAGGAAGCCTGTACGGAGGTAAAACACACGTTGCTGTGCGTGTACTCCGCAAAATACTTGGGCAGGGAGGTCTTTCCCGTGCCGGATAATCCCTCGAGGATCAGAAAACGCGAGCAGGCGAGCCCCGCCAGAAAGGAGCGGATCGTATCGATGGAATAGAACATATCGTACGTCTCGAGATAGCGGTTAAAGCCGTCCACCAGCTTGCGGAGCGTCATCTTTCCGTCCTGCTCGGGCGCCTTGTACGGCCGGTCGGCATACATTTTGTCGATGGCCAGCAGGTCAGGGAAGTATACGGAGGGCTCGCCGGGTTCCTGTACGGCCGCTCCGGCCGCCTGATAGGACATGCCCTTCGCCGCATCGCCGCCCGCGGCGTCCGCATAAGCCGTCTCCGCGGCGGCTTCTTCGCCGGGCGCGGGGGCGGGCATTTCGCCGCCGTATTTGACCGTGCGGATGGAGATCCGCACGATATAGTCGATGATATAGGCGAGCGCCGTGATGCCGACGATGATCGCAAAGCCCACGAAGAAATTGCCCGCGTCGATCTTGAAGAAGTCGGGGTCGGAGGAAAATACGTACATTAAAATGGTGACGACCAGAAAGATGAAGAAGCTCGCCGCAATCGCGAACGCCCACATGACGGTCTTTCCCTTCGGAGAGGATTCCATTTTATCCGACTGATAGGTGACGATCGCCAGGAGGGCGATCCAGTGCACCACGAAAAAGCCCACCAGAAGCAGCAGGAATCTCCAGCTGGAAGGGGCTACCGTAAAGGCCTTCGTAAAGTGCAATATCATCAGAAACAACGTCGCCCCCACGATAAAGGCGATGGATTTCAATGCGGTTTTTAAAAGTTTAAGATCGATCTTCTGCATCTGTGACCTCTGAAATAGAATGGGAATCAATACAATCTATTTTACAGAAAAAACAAAAATAAGTCAATAGAATGTATCGTGAAGTAATAATTTTTTCACGCTGGCAAAATTTCCCCCTGCCGTCCCGCTCTGTCCCGCCGCGCTTCGCCGTCCGAATCCGCGCAGTAGCGCTCTCTCAGTTCGTTCAGCTGGGCGATCACCTCTTTGCGGAGAGAGGGCGGCTGCAGCACTTCCAGGTCCTTGCCGAATCCCAGTATCTTTGCGATCAGCCCCCTTCCCGCGGGCAGGCGCGCTTCTGCTACGATACCGTCCGGCCCCTCCTTCACGCAACCGATGCCCAGCCATTCCTCGACGTCGCTCATGATATTGCGGTTCACCGCGAACACGGCGTTCACGCAGTCCGCTTCGCTGTACCAGCTCGTGAACAGCGGGGGAATTTCGGACGCGTCCCGCCGGGTAAACCGTTCGCCGAGAATGCGTGCGGAGGCGATTCTTCCCGTCTTGAAGAGCCTGAATTCGCCCCTTAAACGGCAGAATGCCAGCGCGTACCAGAGCCCCTGCTTATAGACGAGGGCGTGCGGCTCGATCACGCGCTCGGTCACGCTGCCGTTGCGGTCGTGGTATTCGATCGCGAGCGCGTGATTTCCCGCAATCGCCTCCTGTACGGCAGCGAGCGTTCCGCGGTAACCGCCGGAATCCCCCCAGGGGGACGCGTCTATGATCAGGCGGTCGCTCTTTAATTGCAGTTCCGTCCCGCCGCGTTTCGCCGCCCTGATCTTGTTGAGCGTGCTGTCCAGCGTTTCGGACTCCACTTCGCGGCGGAACGCCTCCAGCGCATTGACGATCAGGCTGTATTCCTCTGCGGTAAAGCAGGTGGCGGAAACGCGGTAAGAGTCCACGACGGCAAAGCCGCCGTTTTTTCCCCGTTTGGAATAGAGCGGGAGCCCCGCTTTTTCCAGCTCTTCGAGATAGCGGTGAATGGTGCGGGGGGACAGATGGTATTTTTCCGCGAGCGCGTGTACGGAGATACTCCGCTTAGCGGCGAGTTCAAAATAAATTTTCAGCAAAGTCTCATATTTCATCTTTTTTCCTCATACTCCTATCATAGTAAATTTCCCCGCAAAAAGCAAGAATTTGAAAAAAGTTTTTTCAATATGACACACATCTGTCATATTTAAGTGTTATGATAGGGGCGAAAGGAGAAAAAAGCGATGTTTGACTGGATACTGAATACGTTTTTTGTGCAAAAGGACAAGCCCTTTCCGGAAGCGTTCCCCATTCCGCGCGGCCAGCTGAGAGAGGTGCTCGGAGCGCAAAAAGACCCCGCGGCGGGAGCCGCGGGGCGGAAGATAACTTGGGATATGCCGGGGGAAGCAGATCTGCTGTTCTTTTTCCGCGGCTGCAGGGGACTGAATATGCGCGAGCGGAAAGAAGCGGCAGACAAACGCGCCGCGCTGCGCGCGCGGGAGCACGCTTAGCGCCTGGCGTAATCGGAGAGCAGCTTGGTGATTTGCCTGCTGGCGTCGCGTACGGGCGTTTCCTCCAGCTTTCTCCTGATGTTGAAGCGGTTGGCATAGCAGGCTGCCACCGCGCTCTCCAGCGACTCGGGCGTCAAGTTTTCCTGGGGAAGGAGAGAGACCAGCCCCTTTTTGGCAAAGTATTCGGCGTTTTCCACCTGATCGCCGCGGCTGTTGCCCTTGGGCAGGGGAATGAGCACGGTGGGGATTTTGAGCGCCAACAGCTCGGCTACGGTATTGGCGCCCGCGCGGGACACCGCTACGTCCGCGATTTCAAAGACGTCCGCCATGTCGTCCGTAAACTCCACCTGGCAATAGCCTTCGGTGGAGAGCAGGCTGTCCGCATTGCCCCGCCCGGTCAGGTGGAGCACGTCGAACTGCGGAAGAATTTTCGGGAGCGCGGCGCGCAGGGCGCCGTTGATGGCGGCGCTGCCCTGGCTTCCGCCGATGACCAAAAGGACGGGTTTATCCCCCGTAAAGCCGAAGGTGGCAAAGGCGCGCTCCCGGTCGCCCGTCAGCAGCGTCTTGCGGATCGGCGCCCCGATGTACCTGCCGTTTTTGAGCTTTTCGGCGGTTTCGGGAAAACTGGTCAGCGTAATCGAAGCGTATCTGGACGCCATCTTGTTGGCGAGCCCCAGCGAAAAATCGCTTTCGTGCGCGATGACCGGAATTTTCAGCTTGTGAGCCGCAAGCACGACGGGAAAGGCCGCGTAGCCTCCCTTGGAAAAGACGATCGCGGGATCCAGCTCTTTTAAGATCGCCTTGCATTCCCGGTAGCCCTTGACCACGCGGAAGGGAATGGAAAGGTTTTTCACCGTAAAGCTCCGCACGAGCTTGGCGGAAGTCACTCCGAAATAGGGGAGATCCTCCCGTTCGGCAATCCGCTTTTCAATCCCTTCTTTCGTGCCGATGTAGCAGATGCGGTCGAAGTTGTTTTTGAGATAGGGGAGAAGCGCGATATTGGGGATACAGTGTCCCGCGGTTCCGCCTCCCGTAAGCACAATGGTACGCATATCTTATTTATATGCAGAACGGGCGGAAAAATTCTTACGCACGGTTTCGGCAGAATCGCGCTGTTTTCCGCTTTTTTTAGCAATATAATATATAATTATATAATGTTTTAAAGCGCGCTTTTCCGGCGGCGTTCCCTTTCCTCGTAAAAGATTGCGTCGTGCTCGCCCCAATCCCGGGTCGGCTGTCGGCCGTTCTGTTGCAGTATCCCTTGAAAGAGAGCCTCTCATCGGCGGCTTAAAAAGTAAAATAAACAGCGCACCCCCTTGCCAGGAGAGTGCGCTGTCTTTACATTGCGGTAAAATGACTTTATTCTTCGTCCTTATTTTCCTCCGAAGAATCGGGTTCGTCCGTTTCCTCCGCGGCAGTGTCGCCGAAATCTTCCAGCACCTCGCCGTACTGATACTCTTCGGCGGGCTCGTCCGTCGTTTCTTCCGCGGGCGCTTCGGGTGCTTCGGGCGTTTCCGCCTTCTGGACCTTGGGCGCGGTGACCTTTCTCTGGGAGATGGATTCGTGCGTCTTGTTTCTGCTCTTTACGTCGTAATGCGCGGTCGCGTCGCTCGCATTCCTCCTGCGCTTCGCGGCGACTCTCTTGACGATCAGCGCCACGATCGCCGCTACCAGCGCAACTGCGAGGATGATGGAGGAGAGGGAGAGCCAGAAGGTGGACTGATCCACGCTCTGGCAGCCTGAGCCGCTGTCGTCGCCGCTGTCGGTTTCGCTGTCGTCGGGAATCACGGGATCCGAACGGTTGAGCGTGTCGTTTCTCACGAAGAGATAGAGGTTGCCTTCGATCACGTCGGTGGTCTGCGCCCAGACAACGTCCGTTCTGGGCTTGAAGTAATCTTCCTCGGTGTCGTTGTCCTTATGGTATTTTTCGTTGTATTCGATCTCTTCTTCGGTGAGCGTGGTCGTGTGCCGGATGAAATCCTTATCCTCGATATAGCCCTCGTTGTTCGCGGTGTCGAAGGCGGAGGTGAAACCGCTCTCGTCGCTCGAAGTCACGGCGTAATCGTCGAAGAAGACGTAACCGACGCTCTTTTCCTGCGCGTCGCGGGAGCCGTTCCACAGCTCGACGCGGTAATTGATCGCGTCTTTCCCCGCGGAGAAGTAGATGCTGACCGTCGCCCATCCGTCCTCGTTCATCATGTCGGCGGTGACTTTGACCGCGAGTTTGCGGTCGGAATCGTACTGCGTGAGCACGGAAGCGCGGGTCTCATGGTCGTTGCTCGCGTCCGTAACGTAGACGTATGCGACGGCGCTGCCCGTGACTTTGACGCGGACGGTGATCACCGTGAAGGAATCTGCCGCCAGTTCGTTTGTCCCCGCGAGATAGCCGTACGAGGCGCTCTCCGGATTGTAGATCATCAGGGGCTGAACGGGGTCTTCCTCGTCGGCGAAGAAATCCGCGATGCCCGGGAAATTCGTGTAGTTATCCAGATATTTGGTGTTTACGATGCCGGCATTGCCGTTCTTGTTGACGTCCGAAGCAGGGGCGTCCTCGTCGTTGCTGACGTAAACGCTTCCGCCTTCCACGCCGAGGAAATCCTTGGGCGTCGCCGGGCGGCTGGTTTCCACGCCCTCGTTGCTGGGGGCAATGGTCATGTTGTAAGTCGGGTCGTCTTCCTCGGTGTAGTCCTCGGTATATCCCGCGTACAGCGCGTAGGCGAACACGTTGGTGCTGTCCGCCGTGCTGTTGATCATCGAATAGATGTGATCTTCTTCGGTATAGTTCTTGTATTCTTTCTCTTCCGAAGAGGGGATCTCTCCGCTCGCTTCCACGAAGTTCGCCAGCGTCGCCGTGCCCTTCGCAAAGAGATTTTTATCCGTCTGATTGACGTCCGTGGGACCGAAGTTGAGGATGAGCTCGCAGACGCGGTCGTCGCCCTCCGTGTAGTTATTCTTGAGGATCACGGTATAGCGCTTCCAGCCGCGGAGGATATCGTAGCCGTCGTCCTCCGGCGTCAGCGTCTCGTCCACCTTCTCGGTGACGACGGAGCTCAGCACGGTGTTGGTGACGTTGTTCGCGCTGTTTGCGGGATCCACGTCGATCGCGTAGAAGGAGAGCCCCGTGGTGTTGAAGGCGAGATCGGTCTTCAGATAAAAGCTGAGAATATAATAGCTGTTGGGGGCGAGCGTCACCTGACCGAGTTTCACTTCATAGCTCGCGTAATTGGCGTCGATTTTCAGCGCCTTGGCAGCGGGATCCATAAAGGGGAGCGCATCGTATCCGTCCACCAGTTCCGCCACCGTGCCGACAGTCGCTTTGGTGGACTTGTCCGTATCGTATCTGCCGCCCGAAACGCCCTGCGCGGAGGTGACGTATTGGCCTTCCGCCGTGACGTTCGCGTTCCGGAAGAAGGAAGCCGTGCTCATGTCGTAAGCGAATACCGTCTTGTCCGCCGTATAGACGTCCAGCGTGTCTTCGGAGTTCTTGAATTCGGGGGAGACCTCGCTGACGGCCGCGCCCGTCACGCCCGCGTCGTATTCCTCTTTGGAAATCTCTTCGTATACGACGTCGTCGAAATACGCCGTGCCCTCCACGTTGTTTTCCACGCTGGAGGTGCCGGTGCCGTATCCCAGGCCGAGTACGACTTTGAGCGTGGTCGCCATAAAGTCGTTCGCCTTTACGTAGACGGTGTATTCCGTCCACTCCTCGGTGCGGATCCCGGTGAGGCGGTACTGCGCCTGCGTGGTGCCGGCGATGGTGTTGGTCAGATTGATGTTCGCGCCGTATTCGTCCGATCCGACGAGCTTGGAAGAGAGATTTTTGGTCTTGACCCAGACGGAGAGTTTGCCGTAAGAGCCCCTTTCCATGGTAACGGTGGAGGAGCTGGTAAAGCGCTGCGCCGTGCCGTATCCGGGGAAGGACGCGACGTAGTTGTTGATCATCAGAATCTTGCTCTCATCGTCGTCCTGGTGCGCGTCGCTGACGCCGGGGTTGCCGAACGCCTCTTTCAGGGCGCTCTTCACTGCGTCGTCGTCAGCGTCCTCGCCGAGCGCTTCGATCTCATCGGCATAGCAGCGTTTCAGATAGCTGACGAAATCGGGGTCGGAATAGAGGGTATCGAACCACGTATCGAAATCGTCCGTATCGACGATACCGGAATTCACTGCGGAAGAGGAGGCGTTATCCGTCGCTCTCGACCAGCTGATCCCCGTGTAGATGGGGAAGCTGGTGGGCTTGGAGTCCGAAGTTTTGAACTCAAAATTCCCGTTCGCAATGATCTGTTCATCCGTCTCGTTCTTGGTGTAATTCGTGTCGTCTTCCTCTGTTTCGGCGTTGTTGCATGCGATTCCGAATGCGCCCGCGAAGCAGAGAAGAAAAGACAGGAGCAGGATGAAGAGGGTCTTAAGTCCGGTTCGTTTTGTCTTTTTTGTTGCTGTCATAGTTCACCTTTTTCGTAGTTTTTTGAAACATGTAAAAATAGTATATAATATTTAAAGGGAAAAAGCAATTTTTTCGCGCTCGTTTTTCCAAATTATGCGAAAAAAATTCAATACTTTCGGTAAAATTGCAGAAACTTTTAGGGATATGGAGAAAAAGAAAGAAAATCTGCTCATGCTCCTCTCGGGCGCGTTCGTGGGGCTGGTAAACGGAATCTTCGGGGGCGGCGGGGGAATGCTCGTCGTCCCGCTGCTCGTGGCGCTGATGAAGAAAAATCCCAAGGTCGCGCACGCCACCGCGATCGCCGTCATCCTGCCGATCTCCCTGGTGAGCGGCATTTTATACGTCGTGTTCGGAAATTTCGACATCCGGGTGGGGATCCCCGTTACGGCGGGCGTGCTGGCGGGCGGCATAATCGGAGCGTTTCTGCTGAAGAAACTGCCGCCGAAATGGGTGGTCGTCATCTTCGCCGTCGTCATGGCGGCGGCGGGCGTGAAAATGCTCTTTTTTTGAGATGAAAGAGAAAAATTCACATTTTTGAAAGGAGAAAGAATATGGAGTTCCTTTGGTATGCCGTCGCCGGCGTTCTGGGCGGCGTTCTGGGCGGGATGGGAATGGGCGGCGGAACCGTCCTGATTCCGCTTTTGAGCATCTTTTACGCGGTGGAACAGCACACCGCGCAGGCGGTCAATTTGATCGCCTTTATACCGATGGCGGTCGTCGCGATCATCATACACATAAAGAATGGACTTTTGGATTTTAAGGGAATAATCTACCTGATTATCCCCGCCGTAGTGCTCAGCGCGGGCGGAAGTTTCATCGCTTCCCTGATCGAAGGGGACCTCTTGAAGCGGCTGTTCGGCGGCTTTCTGATCGCCCTGTCCGTGTTTCAGATCATCACGGGGCTCAGGCGCGCCGACCGGCCGGAAAGCGAAAATAAAGAAGAAAAATAGTTGTGCAGAATGTACAAACGGATTTTGTCCGCAATAAATGTTAAAAATGATAAATTCAAACAAAATATTGAGAGTTTTTGCGGCAGACAGCTATCATTTTGCGGAAAAACACCCCCTTTGAACACGTGTTTCGGGGAGGTGTTTTTTTGTTAAGAAAAATTTTACAAAAAATTGCACAAAAATTAAAAAAGGGTCTTGGCAAACACCATATATTGTGGTATAATTGAGAAAAATCAATAGAAATGGTGATTGAATTGGAAAAAATAGGGATTATCGATCTCGGGTCGAACACGGCGCGGCTCCTGATCATGCAGATAATGGAGGACGGGCACTTCGTCGTCCTCGATCAGTTGAAAGAGACGCCGCGTCTGGGGGAGGGCATGGAGCGCGACGGGTTCTTAAAGCCCGTTCGGATACAGGCTACCATCCGCACGCTGAAGATGTTCCGCAAGCTGTGCGATTCATACGGCATCGAAAAGATCATCGCGGTCGCGACCGCGGCGGTTCGCCATGCGAAAAATCAGAGAAGTTTTCTGGATGAGGTCGCGGCGACCTGCGGCATCAAGTTCCGCGTTCTCACCGCCGAGGAAGAGGCGATGTACGTCTATAAGGGCGTCATCAACACGATGGACATTCCCAAGGGGATCATTCTGGAAATCGGCGGCGGCAGCACGAAGATCGTCTACTACAACCGCAGGAATCTTCTGGCGCACGAGACGCTGCCGTTCGGCTCCATCACGCTGACCGAGCTGTTCGCGAACGACGGGCTCTCCACCGAGGAGCAGGCGCAGAAAGTGGAGGAATTCTTTACCGAACAGCTCACGCAGATTCCCTGGCTGAAGACGGTCGATCCCGAGGCTCAGCTGATCGGCGTGGGCGGCTCTTTCCGCAATATCTGCCGCATCTCCAAGATCATGAGAAAGTATCCCGTCCGCATGATCCACAATTACGTGGTGCACGACGTGGATTTCACGCATACGTACAATCTGCTGAAGAGCCTGGATCTGGATAAAAAGAAGAAGATCCGCGGCATTTCTTCGGGGCGGGCGGATATCCTTCCCAGTGCGCTCGCGGCGATCAACGCCTTCAAAAAATACATGAATCTGGGCAATATCGTCATCAGCGCATCCGGCGTGCGCACCGGGTTGATGTTCAATTACGCCGTTCCGCTCACCGTCGACAAGCCGATTACGGACGTGCTCGGCTTCTCGCTGAACACGCTGACGCAGTTTTTCAACTGCAACAGGGAGCATACCGATCAGGTGGTCAATCTCTCCGTGCAGCTCTTCAAGCAGCTTCGCGTGCTCCATAAGTTCCCGCGGCAGCACCTCAAGATTCTGAAGGTCGCCGCAACGCTGCACGACGTGGGCACGCGCATCCGCTATTACGGATTTGAAAACAACAGCGGCTACATTATATTGAATTCGGAGATCAACGGCCTTTCTCACCGCGACCTGGTGCTGGCGGCCTTCGTGGCGGCGAACAACAGCATGGAAGACGTGAATCTCTCGGAATGGCAGAAATACAAGGACCTCGTGACGGAAGACGATCTGGAAGCGGTCCGCAAAATGGGCATCATGCTGCGCATAGCGGACGCGCTCGACCGCAGCATGGGCAGCATCGTCAAGAGCATCAACTGCGATATCCTGGGCGATTCGGTGATCATGAAGACGGAAGTGGAGGGCGACGCCGCGCTGGAGATCAACTCCGCGCTGAACATCGGCGGGGACTTCAGAAAGGTCTTCAAAAAGAACCTCGAAATTCTGTAATGAAAAAGGGGCGCCGTGGCAACACGGCGTTTTCGATATATGAAAGAACTGATTTTGGCGAGCAATTCTCCCCGCAGAAGGGCGCTGCTGGCAGAGGCCGGGATCTCTTTCCGGCAGATCCCCTCCGGCGTCGAGGAGCGGGCGGATCCCGCGCTTTCCCCCGAACGGCTGGTGGAGTCTCTGGCAAGGCAAAAGGCGGAGGACGTCTATGCCCGATTCGGCGGCGTCGTGCTGGGCGCGGATACCGTCGTATGCCTGAACGGCGCGGTTTTGGGAAAGCCCCGCTCGCGGGAACATGCGAAGGAGATGCTCCGCGCGCTGTCCGGAAAGAAGCACACCGTATGGTCGGGATATTGCCTTTTGGGCGCGGGAGCGCCTGTATCCGGCGCCGTTTCCTCCGAGGTGGAATTCAGGATGCTGTCGGAGGAGGAGATCGGGGCGTACGTGGCATCCGGCTCCCCGATGGATAAAGCGGGCGCGTACGGCGTGCAGGACGAGAATACGCCCGTCAGGCAGATCGTGGGCAGCTACACGAACGTCATGGGGCTTCCGATGGAGCGAATTGCGGAAATACTGAAGGAGAAAGGTTTATGGGTGTGAAATTAGCGATCGATTTGGGATCGTCCACGACAAAAATATACCGCCTGGGCGGGGGCGTTCTGCTCTCCGAGCCCAGCGTAGTCGCGCTGAACGCGGAGGGGGACGGGCAGATCCGCGCGATCGGCCTGGACGCCAAACGGATCATCGGCAAGACTGCGGACAATACCCGCATCAGCTTTCCCATTTTTGAAGGAGAGGTGGTAAACGAGAAGATGGCAGTCGCCATGCTCTCCTACTTTCTGAAAAAAATCCAGTTCCGTCCGGGGATCGGCGGAGGGAGCGTCCTGGTCAACGTTCCCTGCGGGCTGGACGTCGCCATGCTGAAAAAGTACGAGCGCGTGATGGATCGCTGCGGGATGGGGGAAATCGACTTTGTGGAATCTCCCGTGCTGTGCGCGCTGGGACAGAACGTGCCCGTCAACGAATCCAACCCCTGTTTCGTCATCGATCTGGGCGGCGGCGTAACGAACATCGCCGCGCTTTCGCTGGGCGGCGTGATCGCCGGCGTTTCCCTCAATGTGGGCGGAAATCTTTTGGACAGCGCTCTGATCGACTATATTGCGGAGACGTTCGGTCTCCAGGTGGGATTGCTGACCGCGGAACGCGCGAAAAAGCAGGTGGGAAGCCTCTATCGGAACGACCGCCTGAGCGCGGTGGTCAACGGGAGGGACGTCGCCACCGGAAAACCCAGATCGCTCTCTCTTTCCGCGAAGGATATTCACGAACCCGTCAAGCTCTTTTATGACAAGATCGCGGAGTACGCCTTTTCGGTCATCGCAAAGCTGCCGGCAGAAGTCGCGGCGGAGATCCGCCATGCGGGCATTTATCTCGCGGGCGGCGGAGCGGAAATGACGGGGCTGGAGGATTATTTCGGCAGGGTGTTCAATATGAAGATCAATATTCCCTCCGAACCGGCGATGTCCGCCATGCTGGGCGCGGGCGCCGCGCTCGGCAACGAAAACCTTCTGAAAGCGATTCGCTTAAAGCAGGAGTAACCGCCGCGCAAGAAAGAGGCGGGGTTGCATTTTTCCCTTTTTTCCAAAACCGAATCCCCGCGCATTGCGCGGGGATATTTTTGTAATCAGCCCCCCGCGGACAATCCGCGGGGGGCTGATTACAATGAGAAACCGGGCTGTCCGCCGCCGAAACCGTATTGTGCGTTTTCTTATAATGAAAAATTTGATGGATATAAATTTCTATTATGTGTGTAAAACGCTTGACGGGGAAAGTATGAATTTGTAAAATAGATGTGTAATACATCGAGAGGAAAATCACACAAGAGGAGTTTATGGGTAATAATCTTTACGAGAATATCTTTTTCGTGCTGGGCGGCCTCGCCGTATTGATGTACGGGATGAAGATCATGGGCGTCAACCTCGAAAACGCGGCCGGCAGCAAGATGAAAAAGGTGCTGGGAAAAATGACCAGCAACCGCTTTGCGGGCGTCGGGGTAGGCGCTCTGACGACTGCGATCATCCAGAGTTCTTCCGCGACGACCGTCATGCTGGTCGGCTTGGTCAATATCGGCATGCTGAATCTGTTTCAGGCGACCTCGGTGATCATGGGGGCGAACATCGGCACGACGATCACCGCGCAGCTTTTGTCCTTCAACAACATCGGCTCGGTCAACGTCACCGCGATCGTCATGCTGATCACGACGGCGGGAATGGTGATGGGCATGTTCTTAAAGGGGAATAAAGTGAACTGCATCGGCTATATTTTAGTCGGGCTGGGGCTGATTTTCCTGGGGCTCGAAGTGATGAGCGTCTCGCTCAAGGCGGTCGTTTATCTGGAAGACGGCTCGCTGAGCCCCTTCTTTGCAAAACTCTTCGAACAGGATGCGAGCAATCCGCTGATGCCCCTTCTGGCGCTTTTGATCGGGCTTGTGATGACTTCGATCATCCAGAGTTCTTCCGCCATGACGGGAATTCTGATCTCCTTTTCGGGCGCGATGCCCTTCCGCATGGCGATGTTCATGATCCTGGGATCGAATATCGGAACCTGCGTCACCGCGCTGCTCTCCAGCATCGGCACCAACGCCAACGCGCGGCGCACGGCGGTAATTCATCTGCTGTTCAACTGCTTCGGCGCTCTCTTGTTTTTAGCGCCCCTGTGGATCTGGCAGCATCAGATCGAAGACTTTATCGTGCTTATCAGCGGAGACAATGTGTCCCGCCAGATCGCGAACTTCCATACGCTGTTCAAAATTCTGATCGTAGCGGTATTTCTCCCGTTCATCAATCTGCTTGTCAAGCTCTCGATGAAAATCGTGCCGGACAAGAAGCGGCGCAAAGAGGAAAAAGAGCAGAAAGCGCTCCTCGACGACCGCCTTCTGGAGACGCCTCCCGTCGCGGTTTCGCAGGCAAAGAGCACCATCGTGGACATGGCGAATCTCGCCCGCAAAAATATGAATCTCGCCTCTGAGATCCTGCTGGACGGCAATTTTGACCGCGCGGAGGAGATCAAAAAGAACGAAGAGCGCCTGAATTTCATGAACCGCACGATTACGGAGTTCCTGACCAAGATCATGTCCGTCCAGCTTTCGGGGCGGGACGAGCGTTCGGTCGCGACCTATTACCACGTCGTCAGCGACCTGGAGCGCGTGGGCGACTATGCGGAGAATATCATGGAATACGGCTATAAGATGAAGGACGGGGGAATGGAGTTTTCCGCAGACGCCGTCTCCGAACTGAAAGACATGCTTTCCCGGCTGAACCGCCTGTTCGAGCTCACGATGAAGTCGTTTGCCGAACGCGACAGGAGCGTTTTGACTGAGGCGGATCAGGTGGAGGAGAGCATCGACGAGTCCCAGCGCCTGCTGGAAGACCGCCATATCGAGCGCGTCAAAGCGGGGCAGTGTTCGGCGAACATCGGATCGGTGTATTTGCAGACGCTCAGCGATTACGAGCGGATCGGGGATCACCTGACCAACGTCGCTTTTTCCATCAATAAAATTTAACTGAAAGCAGACGGAGCAGAGGGCGCGCGTTCTCCGCTCCGTTATTTTATCAAGAGAAAGGGAAAAAGCCCTTGCATCAGGCGAGGCCTGCGAACCTGTCGGCTGCTTTTAAGGGGCGTTGCGCCGGCGATTCTGCGCCGAAACCCAAAAATCGCTTCTCTTTTCAAAAGATCGGTCGGGTTCGGCGCGCTGCGGGGAGGATCGCTCTGCACCCCGGCAGAAAAGCGAGAATTTTGTCGAAAAAACAAATAACTCATAATTCGACAAAATCCCCCCGTCATATTTTGCCAAAATAAAAAAAATATCACAAAATTTCCCCAAAAACAGTTGTTTTCAGAGCCTTTTTTTCTTTATAATAGAAGAAAAAAAGGAGGATACAGAGATGTCGGTTCAGGAAATTATCGATTTATTGTATATGATGGCGGGTGAGGAAATCATCGGGCTGAGAGAAAAGACGGAGGACGGTTTTATCCTTCGCCTTTCAGAGGACATGCAGTTTGAAATCACCGTGAAAGCCGCGTGATTGATGCAGATGTTTTCATTTTTGAACAGGGGCGTGTACGGCGATGCCGTGCACGCCCCTTTTTCATGGCGCTTTCGTATGAAACATCCCCCGGTTCTACCGGTGGAAGATAAAAAATTGCTTAGGCATTTCAATCATAAAAAAAGTAACCATAAAGTTAAGGTGTGTAGTGCAATGAGACGCTATAGTTAAAGCGATATCCGTTAACGGGTCAGCTGGTTTACCCTTTCAGAATATGTGCAAACCACCGGTTTTACCGGTGGTTCCGATTGACGCTTTCGCTTGAAAGATTCCCCGATTTTAAGGAAGGTTTTTTACAGGTGAGCAGGGGAATAAGACGCTAAGACATACGATACCCGTCGATTCAACCGGTAGGTTTGATTGGCACATTCGCCTGATCAAACCCGGGGTATACCGGGGAAACTAAAGGCCGCGGCATATTTTATAATAGACAGGGTTTTCTCTGCATGAAAAAATCGGACGCCGCCCGCGTCCGAACACGTCAGAACCCCGCAACGCCCGAAAAGGGTAAGGAGCAGATAAGAATATTATGATTATATGGTTCCGTTCATAAATGATCTGAGCGCGACGTTTCTTCTAAAAATGCCTCCAATATCGCCGCGGTGTTCTCTATGACCTTCGGGCAGGGGCGGCTTTTATAATATTCTTCCGTCCGCGGCGCGGGTGCGGGAGAATCTTTTTGCCGGCGCAAACCGAGCAGCTCGCGGCAGACAATGCTTCCGTTTTCGGAAGCACAGCGCGCCGCGAGCGCCTGGACGTCCCGGTAAAGCGCGGCCTTCTCTTCCTTTGCGCCCGGTTCGGCATATCCCCGCAGCGCGCTCAGAACAAATATCGCGCCCGAAAAAGCGCCGCAGACCTCTCTGAGCCTTCCCATGCCGCCGCCGAAGCCGCTGACCAACCGCAGCGCCGTTTCGGGCGGCAGCGCGAGTTCGTCGCAGAACGCGAGCGCGACGGCCTGCGCGCAGTTGTAGCCATTCAGAAAATATTGTCTTGCAATTTCGCCCTTATTCATCACAATCTCCTGTTTTCAGCATAGCACAGCGCCGCGGAAAAAGCAAGAAATAGCGTTGATTTTTTGAAATTCCTTTACAAAAAACAAAAAAAGTGCTATACTGAAATCATCAAAGCGCTTGCACGAAAAGGCATGCCTTTTCGGCGTGCGGCCTGACAGCCGCGCGGAAAACGCTAAAATATTTGTTCGGAGGTATGTTATGGCAAAAGGGAAAGGTTATCTGAATCTCGGTCTGGGCAAAATCATCACCATCATTTTGGCGATCATCCCCGTTACGAGCTGGATTCTGGGAGCGATTACGCGCTTCATGAGAGGGCATTGGATTGCGGGGATCCTGCAGTTGGTCACAGGCGTCGGGACGCTTATCTTCTGGGTTCTCGACATCATTACTGCCGTCACGTCGGGAGATCTGAAGTTCTTTGCATAGCCCGCCGGGCTCATTTTTCGGGGAAAAGCCGCAGAATGCGGCTTTTTTTCATTGATACAAAAAGGAAAACACCCTGAACGGGTGTTTTTTTATTTGCGCAAATAGTCGGGCTGAAATTGTCTTTCCCATCGTATAAAATGAGGAAAAGCGGGGCGTGCGTTCAGCAAAATTCAACCCCCGCGGGAAAAAGGAGAAGAATCGATGGGAAATATCAAATTTCTGAACGGGGAAGAACAGACAGCCGAGCTGCAGGAAAAAGCGGAGATACGCCTTGACGAACCCCCTGCTGCGGACCGGAAGGAGGAACAGGCCGCGCACGTCCTCTTTGAAGATATCTCGAAGCGCGAGGTTGACGCAAAGCATTTTCGCATGAGCGACGGATCCTTCCGCGCGGTCTATTACGGCAGTCCCGTGCATTATTATGACGAGAACGAGGGAAAATACGTCGGCATCGACAATACGCTGACGGAAAGCGGCTGCGACGAAACGGATGAAGATGATTTCCGCGGTTATGTCAACAGACGGGGAAGTTTCAGGGTAAAGCTGGCGGAAAATACCGACGGCCGGAATCTGATGGCGATTGAAAAGGACGGCTATCGGCTGATCTGGAAACTGCTCGGCAAAAAAGACCGGGTGACGGGAGAGACCGCGCTTGCGAGTGCGTCGGCGCGCGTTTCAAAGGCAAACGAAGCCGACTCCGGTACCGGGGCGGAGTTGGACCGCCTGAACGGAGAGGTCCGTTACGACGATTTCGTTCCCGGATGCGATCTGCAGTACGTCGTCACGCCGACAGGCGTCAAGGAGAATATCATCGTCAGAGAAAAAAAGGAGGCGTATATCTTCGATTTCCTGTTGAAGACGAAATATCTGAATCTGGAGCTCTCCGAAGACGGGCGCAAACTGCTCGCGTTTGTCGAGCGGGTGGACGAAACGACGGGAGCCGCTCAAAAAGAAGTGATCTTTGATATCCCCGCGCCGTATATGATCGACGGGGCGGGAAACGAAGGGTATGACGTCACTTATGAGCTGAGCCGCCAGCGGAACGGAAAATATCTCTTCAGCATCGTCGCGGACGAAACCTGGATCAATGCCGAAGGGCGCGTCTTTCCCGTGACGATCGACCCCGCGATCGAGGTCAATGAATTTGAACGGATTTTTGTATCAAGAACCGCTTTTAACAAAGAACCTGGAACCACACATATAACGTCGGAATTGCGTTACGTCGGCGGAACTGGAAAGAGCGAGATGCTCATGGAGAGCGGCACCTACGCCAGAACTTATTTTAAAATTACACTTCCCAAAAACCTTCAAGCATGTAAAATCAATCATGTTGTTCTTAAGCTTCATTTCATCAATCATCTTAAAAGCAATGATGAGGTTACTCCGTTTTTAATCAGAAAGTGCGACGCAGTCGATATTGAAAATCCTCCGTTTTATGGCAACATGGGGGAAATAATTCAATATATACAGCAGGTAGGCAATATAGAGGATCAAATGTATGTAGAGTATGACTTAACGAAGATATATAAAAATGGAAGCACGACAGATCCTCGTTATGCTTGCCTGATCGGATATGAAAAGGATGAGAGAGACGACTTACTGATATTGGAGGATGAAAACCAGTATGGTTATAAGGGAAAACTGGAAATCGACTATACCTTAAACAGGACGCTGAAAAGCGAAGAATTTCAGACCAACGACGTAAAACGCGCTGGGACACACATGGTGGACCTGTTTACAGGGTACAATAAATTTATTCATAAAGACAACGATTTTGCAGGCGGAAATAGGCTTTCCTTAGAGATATCTCACGTCTATAACAGCCTGGAAAAATCGAACGAATACTACACAGTAAGCAAGGGCGGAAGCCGTACCGTGCCTTTGGGAATGGGAAAGGGATGGAAGCTCAATATCCAACAATTCGTCTTTAAGGTGGCGGATCAATCTTCGGCATACGATAACTCTCTGAGATACTTGTATATCGACCAAAACGGGGATGAAATTTCATTTGCCAGAAATATAACGAGAAAACCGGTATATGACGGCGATACGATCACTGAAATCAAGGAGACAGAGGAATTCCTGGATGAGCAGGGAAAAAAATTAAGGTGTTACGAAGTTGCCGGAGAAATCCGGATCGCGGATGACAACGGTACGATTTTATATTTCGACAACAATGAACTCTATAAAATAACCGATAAAAACGGAGACTCCGTTACACTGGTAAAGGAAGCGTGTTACGGAAATATAAGCCGCGTTTACGACTCTCTCGGACACAGCGCTGTTTTTGAGTACGATGCTTACTGCCGCTTGAGCCGCCTTACATTTTCGGACGGAAAGGTTTTAACCTATCAGTATAACGGGAACGGATGCCTTACGAAGATCTGTTATCCCGATTCCGGCGCCACAGAATTTTACTACGGCGGGCCCGACAGCATTTTCGACTTGAATTCGGTCAGAGACCGTTCTGGATATCGCCTCAATGTGTCGTATTCTGACGGGAAAGTTTCGCAGCTCAAGGATTTTGCATGTTTTCGCTCGATCTCGTCAAACGGCGTAGTCCCTTACACAGCCGGAAGCGAGCCGGGAGTTGAAAAATTTTCGGCATACGATATCATCGTATACGAGAAACCTGGGAAAAAACTCTTAATCCGGTATCAGAATAACCTGACTTCTGTCATCGCGGAAAACGGGTATGCGCAGAACTATCAGTTCAATCAGGGGGGATTCTGCGAGTGCGTTTATGAGACAAAAGACGAATTAAACGCAGAACAAGTTAAAAAATCAGTAACAGATATTTTCTATTACAAGGGATTTGACGTGTTCGATACATATGAAGTAAGGCCTTCTTCCACATCGCAGAATTTATTGAAAGACGGAAGTTTCGAGGGTTCGGATGAAAGTGCCTGGCTGAGAATTGACGAAGATAGGTTCTGCAAAAAATACGGAGTCGGCGTGGACGGCGATTATGCCCTTTCAATCGTTGGGGCGGTGACGGAATCGCGTTTGATCAGGCAAATTATCAGAGCTTCAGAACTGGATTTAAGTCGGGGAGAGGGAATCATTTTCAGCGGTTTTGCAAAAGCAGATTCGCTTCCCTTGACCAATACGACGAAGTTTAGAATTTATTTGGCGCTCTATTATGAAGATAACTCTGTCAGTATCGAATCTTTGGATTTTGATTATACAAAGACAAACTGGCAATTTGCAGCAAAAGCCGTTGTGCTGAATCAAAATTCCTCTCTAGATCATATTACTTTCTTTATTGATTACAGTTATAACAACGGCACGGCATATTTCGATAAATTGCAGCTTTGCAAGGGGAATGCCGTCTGCACGAGGGGAACGCCGCGATTTTATACGGATAAAGACAATAGAATCTTCGATATTGCCGAATTGGAAAAGATTAAGTACAGGGATACCGACCATTTTTTCAACATCAAGGCTGATGAGACGGTAGATGTCAAGAAAGTGCAGATGACCTATCTCAATATCGTCGCAATGCAGAATAATCCCGGCGTGATTCTGGATGTAAACGGGGTGATCGATACCAACGTAGACGATAAAAAAACCTTCCTGGTTTTCAGGCAGAACGGCGTAGAATATCAATACAATCTGTTTGAATTGGAGTACGCCGCTTCAGGGATGACGGAGATTATCAACAAGTCGGGCACCGTTCGTCTTCTGAAACGCAAGGACGACCAGCTGGAGCGCATCGAAGCGGTAGATCCGGACGGCAATTCGTTTTTCAGCACATTCGAGTACGATGAACAGAACCGACTGAAACGGGAAACTGATTTCAGGGGCGTCGTAAAGGAATACGCGTATACGTCTTCCAACTATAAAAACGTCTCCTCTGAGACGAAGCGTTACGGTAGCCTGGAAGCGAACAAGATTTTCAACGATTATTCCTATGAGCGGAATCACTACCTGAGCCGAATCTATGACGAGCGGCAATACCTCAATCAGAAAGAGCTGTATACGGAGAACCAGTATTCTCTTGTAAAAGACCGGTTGGAATCCGTCCAGCTGCCCAACGGTCAGACCATATCCTACCATTATGACGAGACAAATTCGTATTTGCTGGGTATCAGCACGATGCTTCTCTATGTAAGCCCGGTGAACGGAGCGGCGCATGCCGATCAGATCGGCATCGCGTATTCCTATCAAAAGGGATATCTGACGGAAATCAAGTCCGGTACGGGCGGAATTACATACGGCTATGAATACGACGGTTTCGGCAATCTGATCAAGACGCGGATCAACGGCGTCGAAGTAGTGTCTGCAGAACGCTTTGCAGACAGTACTTACAGCTCGGACGATGAAAATACGTTTAACTATGAAGAAATTACGCTGGCGAACGGCTGTAAAATCAAGGAAATCAAAAACTGCAAAGGTGATCTGATTTGCAGAAAGATCCGGGAGCAGACGGGCGTTTTGAACGGAGAATCGCAGTATGGTGCGGAAACAGAAAGTTTCAGGGTCGTTTACAGAACGGATGAAAACGGCGAAGTTCTGAGCGAAATCAGTTATACGATCGACAAAATGCCCGCAATCGATGCGGGGACGCCTGACGATTCCTCCCAATGGCTGTACAGCGACTACTGTTATGATGAAAACGGAGAACTGCGGTCTGTCGCCCGCAGGGGATACCGCGCGGGAAGCGACAGCGTCTGCCGCGACAAAGGCGGGCGCGTCAGCTCGGAAGATTACCGCTTTGAAAACGGTTTTGTCGATCAGTGTTATATATACGATTACAATCAGAACGACGCGGGCGCAACCGTCCCGGACGATCGGCTGGAAACGGTTGCGGTGTACAGAAACGCCGGCACGGAGCTGATCAATACGTTGAAATTCGGCTACGACGAACTCGGAAGAGTCAAGAGCAGGAAAGTCCTTTCGCCCTCCGGAACAGAGCTGCTGGAAGAATCCTACGGCTACGCAGCGCGTAAGGCGATGGATGTCTGCAACAACCTGTGCAATTCGGGCAGTACCAATTACCTGTCGACATTGCAGCACAAATGCAGAAACGAGACTTACACCGAATTCGTCGATTATAATGCGACCGGCGGAATCTCTCAGGTGCAGATCGGAAACCGTTCTGTCAAGTACGGGTACGATATGATCAACCGCCTCAGCAACGAACAGAATGAGTTTATGGGGCTGGATTATCATTTTGAATATGACAGTGCCGGAAACATCGTCAGCGTCTATTCCAAGAAGCACGGAAATTCCGCGTGGGAGACAAAGGAGACCTATACCTATCAAACGAAGGACGGCTTGCCGACCAATCAGCTCCTCAGTATCACCAAAGAAAGCGTAAACGGGGGAGGAATCAGCACAATTTATACGGCAGGAGAATATGACGGAGTAGGAAATCCTTGCAAATACCGGGGGAATGTGTTAAAATGGAAGCGAGGAAGGATCCTGAAGGCATACGGAGGGAACGAGTACCGCTACGACGGGAACGGAATCAGGCAGGAAAAGAGGACTGCGGGAGGAGCGGTCCATAAGTACTACACGTCAGGGGGGAAGATCCTCGGGGAGGAAGTAAGCGAGAACGGAACGGTAACGACGTATCGGTATGAATACCTGGGCGACAGAGTAGTAGGGCTGGTAAAGAACAATACGGAAAAGTATTATTACCAGTACAACGCGGTGGGAGATATAGCGCGGATCTGCGACGAAGACGGGAAGACTGCGGCGCGGTATGAATACGACGCGTGGGGGAACCACAGGATCTACGACAGGAGCGGAGCGGAAATCACTTACGACGTGGAAACGCCGGGGATGATATATCGGTTTGACGAACATATCGGGAGAGTGAATCCGTTCCGGTATAAGGGGTACTATTACGACGGTGAGACAGGGCTGTATTATGTAGAGACGAGATACTACGATCCGGCAGCGAGGCGATTTGTAAACGCGGACAATGTGGGAATTGTAGCGACGGAATATCTGACGACGCCGGGCGGACAGAACCTGTACAGTTACAGCTTGAATAATCCGGTGAATTACCGGGATGCGAGCGGTCAGAGCGTAACGGCGGTAATCAGCGTGATCTGGTCAGTGGTAAAGCTGGTGGTATCGTTGGGGATGCTGGGACTGGCCGTATACGGACTGGTAGGAGCGATAAAGTCGTTCAGCAAAGAGCCAAGCTGGCTGAACCTGCTGTTTGTAGTAATAGCAGTGGTAGGGGTAGCGGTATCTTCGGCGCAGGTGGTAAAAGCGGTTCGTGGAGTGGTGACGGCAGTAAAGAGCCTGCCGCTGGAAGTGAAACAGAGCCCGCCGACGCAGGAAGGAAGCCAGATTCAAGGAGACT
Organism: uncultured Eubacteriales bacterium; assembly: GCA_900543915.1. Lineage (GTDB taxonomy): Bacteria > Bacillota > Clostridia > Christensenellales > Borkfalkiaceae > UMGS621. The sequence continues at coordinate 28,552 of UQTB01000013.1, forward strand.
GTTTTGTCGCAGGGACAAAAGTCAGGACGGAGAATGGCTATAAAAAGATAGAGGAAATCGAAGTCGGAGAAAAAGTCTTAGCATACGACGAAAAGACCGGGAGGCAGGAATACAAGAGAGTCGTAAGGCTGTTCCGCGGGGAAACGAACGAGTGGTATCATATTGAAGTCAACGGAGAAGAAATCAGGTGTACGGGGAATCACCCGTTCTACGTAAAAGGGAAAGGATATGTCAAGGCAAAGGAGTTAACGAGGGAAGATAAGCTGGTTTTATCGGACGGGAAAGAGGTCGGGACAGAAGGAATCCGAATTGAACGGCTAGAAAAACCAGAAACGAAGTATAACTTTGAAGTCGAAGATTTCCATACCTACTACGTAACCGAATGCGAAATTCTCGTTCATAATAAGTGTAAAGAAAATTATAATTGGAGAAAAACAAGAGAAAAGTATTGGAAAGAACAAGGTAAACTTTATGAATCAAAAATGACTGGCGATTTTTCTGAATCGGGTACATATAAGGTAACGCAAGAAAACGTTGCACGAATGTTAAAGGGAAAAGCCCCAATTGGTATAGATAATTATTCTGTACATCTACATCATGTATATGGAAGACAGGGCGAAAACATATATTATTTTGTAGAAATAACAAGAACAGATCATTACTTAAATTATAAGAGTTTACATCCATGGTTATATAAAATAAGATAGAGGAGAAATATGATAGAAGAAAAAAAATTTGTGATAGATTTTGTTGAAGGCAGGGTTAAGATAGAGCTGTTTTTGGAGGAATTAGATAGAAACAATGCTTTATATGAGTGGATACAGAGTATTGTGCCCAAAGGAAAAATAGGATATTACGACGTGAAAAAAAATCCAGACGGAAGTATTAGTCAGGAAGTTGGTCTTTATGATATAAGAAAAATGATTCACTTTCTAAGATATGGTAAAGGAGCTACGCCCTTAGGAAGAATATATAATATTCACAGTGAGGTTTCCAGATTAGTATTAGGAGCATTTCCGAATGAGAATATCCAAGTAGATCAGTCAATCAAAAATAAATTTATTTTTCTATTGGATGCCTGTCCGAATTATATCGGTGGGAATGAAGTGGAACAAGCTGGAATTTTAGAAGAATTATATAATAATTTACAAGAGAATGCGAGTAAAACCAAAAGAATTAAATTATTTTCTACGGAATTAAAAAAAATGTTTCACGTAGAGAAAAATCATTATCCCAGATGGATTCAGGAAGCAGAATGGCCGATATTAAATGGCAAACCAATGCAATTTCTCTATCAAAAACAGATAGAAAAAACAACAATGTTTACGCAATATTATTTTGAGGATGCAGACACAAAAGAGAGGCGCATAGTAGAACAATTCACGTAAATAATTCAAAATGAGTCAGCAAATAGGAAACTGAAATGGATTCATTTTTGATAGTTAACAAGAAAGGCTATTCGAAAGAATAGCCTTTCTTTTAATTTAAGAATAAATCTTGCAAATACCGGGGGAATGTGTTAAAATGGAATTGAGAAAGGTTCTTGGAGGCATACGGAGGGAACGAGTACCGCTACGACGGGAACGGAATCCGGCAGGAAAAGAGGACTTCATAAGTGTGCGCCGACTAGTCCTAAAAAAGTTAATGATAGTTATTTGAAAAGAAATGGAGTTGATATTCATTCATTTAAAGAAGAATATTTAGGAAAAAAGGCGTTAATTTCACGATATGATATTTATGTTGATACAACAGATGACATTAGAAAGGTAATCAATCCTCGCAATTTTTTGCCATCAGATTATATGGAAGAAGAGTGGAAGAAATTGATGGAAGAAGCGCTGCATCAGGAATTTGATCCGTTCCGGAATGATTTTGAAAACCATGTGAGGAAAAATTTTCCATTGAAAGAGCCAAGTGGAGTAACGATTCATGCATATAGAGCTTTTATAGAACGAGGCATTATATTTTATAAACAAAAGGTAAATTTTAGCAGCCGTTTTTCTCTTTTTCGAAGATTTAAAAATAATACAAAATAACAAAGAAATTATAAAAATCTCATCACAGCAGACGCAGGCAGAAGGGCAGATTCAAAGGGATCGCTTAGCCGCAGGTTTCAAAATCAAAAAGAAGGCATTGTTGTTTTAACAATGCCCTTTTTACTGATCGGCAAAAAAAGCCTCCTTTGTTCTCTGACCAATCAATGCGGAAAAATGCCGCCTGCCCGCTTGTTATTTTGTCCGGAACGGTGGATTTTGGGCATGACAAAAGCCCCCAAGGCCCGCGATTTTTTTTCGGTAATGTTTTAGAAAAAGGGAATCATGGCCAGGGGATGTTTTTTCTGCAATGTCTTAGCGCTTAATTCCTTCTGTCAGCTCTTCGAAGGTTGTGTCGAGCGCATCGAGCAGATCGAGGAGGAAGGCGACCGACATATTTGCGGAGCCTCTTTCCAGTCTGCTGATGTACTGCTGGGAGGAATGTAATTGTTCCGCCAGCGCTCTTTGCGTCAGTTCACTGCATTTTCTGATTTTCTTTAAATTGGTACCTAGCGTTTCCATATCTAAATTGTAACCGATGTGATAAAATGAAACAATAAAATTGATAATAATTATAAAATAATGTTAAATTATTTCATTCAAATACAGGGAAAAAGGTCCTTGGAAAAGGAAAAAACTGTTTTTTCAGCCGGTGTGCATAGAAAACAGCGTCGTTTTGTACGAGTGCATTCCGTATCGCCAAACGGAGACGGATTTCTGTATTGCGGCGTTTTAGTCGGGGTTGTTTTTAAAATCGGGTGTCATATCTCCCTTGACGCGGCGTTAATTTGCATTATAATGAAGTTGCAATACGCTCGAATGAGCGAAAGGGAGGTATACTATGAAACAAAACAGCGGAATCAATTCTGCGGGCAATGAAAAAACTGAAAAACTGACGTCGGAACCGAAAAAAGACATCGTGTCTGACGGCACGGAACAAATGCAGGGCAATGCGGACAAAAATGAGTCGGCCGCCTTTGACGGGGAAGCTCGCATCGAAGCGGCGGGGACCTTTGCCGCGAACAGTGTCGACATGTGGTATCCTTATAATGAATTGGTCTATCCGACGAAAAAAGCCTTTTCTTTCTTCGGCAATTTTTCGGGGGAACTGGACGTTTGGACGGGAAACTTCGTGACGAAGTATACGGATGTTCCCGCGGAAGATTCGGTCATGGGACTGGAGATCGCACATGTTTTTCGGGAAAGCGACGAGGACTTTCACTGCGGAAATAATGTCCGCCTCAATCTGAACGAGACGTTCCTGCCGCATGATAACCCTGCTTCGGGGGAAGCGCACTATTATTATACGGACGCAAAAGGCGATCGTTACGGATTCAGAGAATACTTTTACTATCTCGACAACAGCGGAAACCGGCAGGAGGTTTCGGGTTCGTCCGTCACTGTCAACCCGGACGGCACGCTGACAGACGGCACGCATGAGGTGCATCGAGAACTGCGCTCTTCCACCGGGCTCAAAGCGATTACGGAAATCCGAGATATCGCGGGGGCGGAATGGTACGAACAGCGCCGGGAGGAGCTCAAACAGCTCGAAGAGCAGGTAAAGGCTTATGAAGATATCATCAATGAATACAAGCTGGTTTATTTATCGGACGGAAAAATAAAAGAAGCGGACGGAGAGGATATTCTAAGCGAATATAACAGCGCTACGCAATTGATTTTACCGGCAACTGAGGCGCTTCAATTTCAGTCGTTGTTGCAACAGAAGAATTCTCTGGAGGCGGTAGTTGGAAGTGAAACTTATATCTATCCGGAAATCAACGACGTAAAAAAGCAATTGGTGTCTCTGAAATCCGCCCTGTACGAGCTGAATTGGAAAATAAAAGGATATTTGACTGATGACGAAATTAAAAGCGATACGTCTGCCGTAACCGAAATTACAACATGTATTAATAAAAATAACTACATATCCACATATTATATCAACAAGTTTTTGGATTCTGCCAAAGGCTACGACTTTATTTCCGGGAATTCGGATACTGCAACCAAGGGGTATACGGTAAGGGAACAGCTTCGCCAGAGAAATCTGATTTTGGAGCAGATAAAAACGGCAGAAGATAATTTAGATTTGCAGGCCGAACTCATTGAAAATCAATTGTCATATATTCAGGGGAAAAAAGATCAGTACTACGCCCAGTTCTATTCTTATTGCAAGGAGTACCGGAATAAGAAAGAAGAGTTGGAGACGATGGAGCGCCATCTCCCCGTGCGCTTTCTGACCGACGGATCAATCGTCAAGGGATTCAATCGTGCGGGGGATCTCGCAGTGATCTTCGACCGCTATGAAAACACTGCGGCGATCGAGCGCGACCGGGAAAACCGCATCGTCCGCATCAGCGACGGAGTAAAAGAAATAGCTTTTTCCTACAATACGGATGGACTACTTTCCTCTATCACCGATGCGAACGGTAAAAGGACGAGTTATTCATATACGTCTGATGGTTCTTCAAATAAGTTGGATAAGTTGTTAGTTATAACTAATAATAATGGAAAAATGTCAATACTTTTTTATAATGGATATCTGCTCAATTCGTTCAATTTTGGCAATTACTATTCTAATATTATCTCAACAAATTCAAAGACTACTCAGATTAAATGTAATATTATGGGAAATGAAATTGTACATGGTAATATTATTAACAATACAGCTACAGTTGTTAACAGATTTTCAGCGGACGTCGAATACAGCTCTAACACGACGACAATTACCGATACGGATCGGGGAGAAAAAGTTTCTTATTCTTTTGACGGCAACGGCAGATTGACAAAGCTGATCCGGGAATTGGACGGAAAAATTGTGCAGGAAGAGCGCTATACGATTTCGCCTCGGAATACCGTTAAGACGGAATATGCGAAAAAGAGCTGCCTTTATAAGCCGACAGCCGAATATCAGTATGTTGCGGGGGATAGCGTGACGGATACGCTCAATGGCTTTAATAAGAAAACGAAAACCGTTAAAAGCGCCGTCAAGGTCGATACCACAGGCGCGACGTTGCAGGAGACTGTCAATTATACTTACGATAGTCTGCAACAGTTGGTGACGGAAAAGACGACCGTAACAAGTAAGATCAACGATATCACTTCCACGCGTAATTTCATGAAAAATTATTGTTACAACGCGCAGGGCAGCCTGGTCCGCGTCGAGAAATATGAGGAGGGCAAGGAGTATACGGATGGCAAGACGGTGGAAGAAACCGAATATGACGAAAGGGGCAACGCAGTCAGATCCTTCGTCTACAACAGCCTGGATACGGGCAGTAAGTTCTACACTGAAAGCCGTTATTCCGAACGCGGGCAGATTCTCGCAGATCTGGACGAAACGGGCAGGTACGAGACGAAGTACGAGTATGCGGGTGGAACGAACGTCGTTCGTACGGAAATTCTGCCGAACGGCAGCAGGCGCTCGTACGGGCATGATCCGGAACACCGCGTCAGCGCGGTGACGCAGAGCACGGAGGACGGCGAAGAGAACAGCACGCAGATCGTTTACACCGGCGATTTCCCCACCCTGCTGACGAGCGGAAATAACGAAATCGAATATTCCTACGATCCCAAAGGCCGCGTAAAATCGGTGAAAATAAACTCGGATACCCCTTACGTGACGCATACTTATACGGACAGCACGGTCGACGGAAAAAAGCAGACGAAGACGGAATCCGTCTATATCAACGGCAATACCGCGGAAAAGACGGAAGACGTCAACGGAAACATCACGGAAATCAAATACAACGGCGCCGTGCAGGCGCAAATAGAGTATACCGAGGACGGGAAATGCAGCAAAATTACGGACAAAGTTACAAAATGCTCTGCGACGAAAACCTATGATGAATTAGGACGATTCGGCGGGTATCAATACAGAAAAAATACCGGGGCTTCGTCCGGATTATCGGAAGTAACCGAACGCATGGTATATATGCCGGATGGAAAATCGGAGCACCGCATAATGAATATTGATTCTCAGGAGACGATTAATGGAATCAGTTTCAACGATCCTCTGAAAAAAGACATTAAAGCTATTAATTATGATAATAACTTTAATATTGCCGTCAAGAGAGATTTGCTGGGCAGAAATGCGGGAAAAGAGATAAAGATTACCGGAACACAGACAGATCGGGTGTGCTACCGCTACCGCAAGGTGGACGCTCACGCGACGAATCAGATCTCGACGGTGACCTACGGGGACGGCAAGCGCCTGCGTTACGTGTACGACGAATGCGGAAATATCATTCGCATTTACGAAAACGAGGCTTTATCAGTCCGCTATACGTACGACAAGCTGAATCGACTGATCCGAGAGGACAACAAGGCGCTGGATAAGACCTGTCTGATTTCATACGACAATAACGGCAATATCCTCACCAAAGAGAGCTTTGCGTATTCGCTCGGCAAAAGAGAAACGCTGCAAACGTCAACGCCCGTTCTCTGGCGGTATGAGGGCGATCGGCTGATTTCTAACGGAAACGGAACGAATGTGTACGACGTCATGGGGAATCCGACGACCTATCAGGGAAAGAGCGTAACCTGGTCGAAAGGCAGACAGATGACTGCGTACAACGGCGTGACCTTTGCGTATGACGGTCTCGGGCGGCGCTATCAGAAGGGAAATCTCTGTTTTACCTACGGGAGCGAGAGCGATCTGGTGTACCAAAGCAACGGTATGGAATTTGTATACGACCACGAGGGAGTATCGGGGCTGAAGTACGGGGGGAATTTATACGCATACCGCAAGAACGCGCAGGGGGATATCATTACGATCCTTGACAATACGGGGAATGTCGTGGTAAACTATACATATAATGCATGGGGGGAACACGAGGTATTAAACCCGGACGGGACGGAGAACACTGCGGCAGATTTTATCGGGAACCTGAATCCGTTCCGCTACCGTTCGTATTATTACGATACGGAAACGGGCTTATACTACCTGAAAACGCGCTACTATGATCCCGAGACGGGGAGATTCCTCAATGCAGACGATATCTCCTATCTCGATCCGCATACGATCAACGGCTTGAACCTCTACGCCTACTGCGGCAACAATCCCGTGATGCACGTCGACCCGAATGGAACAAATTTTTGGAAAAATTTATTCGGAGTTTTTTTGGTAATAACTCTTGTTTCAATTATTGTTGCATCGGCTATTATTACTGGGGGCTCTTCATTAATTGCTATTGGTGTTGGCTTTGGAGTTGGAGCATCTGTCAATTTAATTTCACAAGGTATAGGTAACATATTAAGTGGAAAATCGTTTTTTGACGATATTAATATTGGATCAATTTTAATTAGTGGCTTGGCGGGAGCTGCATTTGCTACAGGAATAGGCGGTACGATCGGGGCATTTGCTATAGGTGCGGCGTCTAGTATGGCTGATTCAGCTTTTGGAAATGAGTCATGGTCAAATATTTTTACGAATGGAATGATTGGAGGAGTAGCTGCGTCAGTAGGAGTTGGCATTCAAAAAACAGTAAGCAATATTGTATTTAAAAATAGTGACTTACTATTTATGGATTTTTTTGAAATGGCAAAAGTCGATGGAGCCAATATATTTAGGGCTATAATTACGGGATTCAATTCGTCTTGGAATAAGTTTATACCGAGTTTGACGCCTGGAATTGTACGAGGCTTTATTAAATATATTGGTAATAAGTGGGGGACTAACAATTGAAAAAAATAATTTATTTGATAATATATATATCTATTACTATAATTGTAATATTATTAGATATTCTAAATTATACACAAATTAATGAGCAAATTGAACTCCTTGTTCTATATATATTATCGAATGGTATTTTTCTGTTAGCTATAATTAATTCTTTGTTACTAGTAAAGAAAATATTTTTAAAATTTTATAATGTAACAAGAAAATTGTATACTAAATCAATCGAAAATGATATTTGGGGTATACAAACAGTTTCCATAAAAAAAGCATATAATACGGTTTTACCAGTATTAGTTATTTTAATTTTTATTGCTTTTATATTACAGTTAATTATATTTTTAACTTAAAATATGTTATTGAATTAACCAGTGAAAATGAAGAAAGGCAGGAAATATCCTGCCTTTCTCTTTACTGTGAAAAAATCATTTTTGACAAAAGATGTTTTGCATTTATGAAAACGAGGCTTTATCCGTCCGCTATACGTACGACAAGCTGAACCGACTGATCCGAGAGGACAACAAGGCGCTGGATAAGACCTATCTGATTTCATACGACAATAACGGCAATATCCTCACCAAAGAGAGCTTTGCGTATTCGCTCGGCAAAAGAGAAACGCTGCAAACGTCAACGCCCGTTCTCTGGCGGTATGAGGGCGATCGGCTGATTTCTAACGGAAACGGAACGAATGTGTACGACGTCATGGGGAATCCGACGACCTATCAGGGAAAGAGCGTAACCTGGTCGAAAGGCAGACAGATGACTGCGTACAACGGCGTGACCTTTGCGTATGACGGTCTCGGGCGGCGCTATCAGAAGGGAAATCTCTGTTTTACCTACGGGAGCGAGAGCGATCTGGTGTACCAAAGCAACGGTATGGAATTTGTATACGACCACGAGGGAGTATCGGGGCTGAAGTACGGGGGGAATTTATACGCATACCGCAAGAACGCGCAGGGGGATATCATTACGATCCTTGACAATACGGGGAATGTCGTGGTAAACTATACATATAATGCATGGGGGGAACACGAGGTATTAAACCCGGACGGGACGGAGAACACTGCGGCAGATTTTATCGGGAACCTGAATCCGTTCCGCTACCGTTCGTATTATTACGATACGGAAACGGGCTTATACTACCTGAAAACGCGCTACTATGATCCCGAGACGGGGAGATTTCTCAATGCAGACGATATCTCCTATCTCGATCCGCATACGGTCAACGGCTTGAACCTCTACGCCTACTGCGGCAACAATCCCGTGATGCGCATTGATCCCAATGGGACTGCTTGGTGGGAGTGGTTGCTATTAGGATTTGCTGCAATAGTTGCGGTAACAGCGATAGTTGTGGGAACCATGTTAACCGGGGGTGTTGCGGGTTTTGGGTTTATAGGTTTGGTAGGTTCCGCACTATCTGGGGCCGGAATTGGCTTTTTAGGGGCTGCAGCAACTAGTATAATAACACAAGGAATTTCAACTAATTGGAATTTTAGTCAAATTAGTCCTTTAGCGGCATTAAAATCTGGTGGAATAGGCGCTATTATCGGTGGAGTAAGCGGCATAGTGTCTTATGGCTTGGGTGCGATAGGCGGTACCTATGGCAATTTTGCAGGACTGTCTTTAAGTAATATGAACTTACATGGACATAATATTGCAAGGGTTTTTACTGATTTAGGGGGAACAGAAATGTTTACGTCGTTGTTTTCTTCTATCGGAAGATTTACCGGAGCAGTTTTTGGAGGCGTACTTGCTAATAATGAAATGAATAAAATTTATGGATATAATAATGATTGGGAACAGAATTTAAAAGATAGTGTATCTGGTGAGATACAAGGAGTTATTTTAAATTGGATATACAAAATATTTAAATGGATAAGAATGTAAGAAAAATAAATATTATTGCTAGTTTAGAATTTGGAGCTGTTTATACTGGTTTGAAATTATGTTTTTTAATAGGAACATTAGTTTCATTGTTTGGTGTTTCGGTGATTTTTTCTATATTTGCGATAATACAAGATATTAGTTTTTTGGCCGGGATGATAGCTTTCTTCATTTGTGCAATCGGATTATTAATTGTATTAATAATCAATCATCATAATTTGAAATTGATAAAATTATGGAAAGAGGATGCTATATTGTGTACAGCAAAAACTAAAATTCTTGGAAGTTCTTGCATTTATTCTGGAGGAGTATCCCTTCTAACAGCAAAAATATCTGTTATTTTTTATTGTCAAGGCAAATTGATAAAAAAAGAGAGCGGGACAAAAAAAAGTACAGGTATTAAACTTTTTAATGGTTATTCTAAAATATTCATGAGATTTTCTGATCGAGAAATCCAAATATTATATTCGCCTAAATATGATCAGGTTATGATCCTGAAAGACAAATAAAAATAGCGCTCTTCGGAGCGCTATTTTTATAAAGAGCAGAATTATAAAAATCACCCTTGACAAACAATATACTTTATAGTACACTTACAATGTAAACCAATTTAATCAACTGTTAGTGGTGTAACGTTAGGCTTGAAATCTCACGGGTTATATGATTATCTTGTAGAAGCAATTGCATCAATAGCATAGGCTGCTGGTTAAAGGCTTACGAGAAAAAATGGCATATGAAACTTGTCAGCTGCCATGGACTACGGCACACCTATTGCAGCTTGCTTCTGTCGCAAAACGTCCCGATACAGACGGTCAGCAAATACATGGGACACAGCGACTCGACGGTAACGCTCAAAGTTTACAGCCACTTTATCCCGGACACGCAAGACAAAGCGATCAATGCGTTGAACAACCTGATATGAAAACAAAGACCGATAAAACGACCATTCGTTATGAGTGGTCGTTTTTCTTATACGGAGAATGAAAATGTACATACCAAGATTAAGAAGAATAAACGATGTGATGGCGCAGATACGAGCCGACGACGCCGATGCCGAGATTTCGTGGTACTTCATTCAACATCTGATCAAGACGGGCAACCTGACCGCTATGAAGTTCGGCAACTCGTGGCTGATCAATTTAGACGAATTGTACGCCTTTTTCAGGGCAAAGGAGAATGAGGAATGAAACTCGTTAGTTCAGGCTGTATTCAAAGGCTTTTTGCGGAATCGGACAGAGACACCATTTTACGCAGACCGAATATAAGACGATACGCGAAGGAGAACGGCGTGACTTACTATGTCATTCAGTCCGTATGGCTCATCGATATAGACGGCTTTATGCAAACCATAGCCCCGAAAGAATATCCAAGCAACAGCACAATGCCGCGCCTGCGCTGTATTCAGACGGCAGTAAAAGAGTATAACCAATCGCACGAACGGCAGATCGACAAGCACGTCGTAGAGAAGTGTATGCTGTCCGATAAAGTTTTTAAGTATCACCACGGCAACCGTTGGATTATCAATTACGACGAGTTGGAACCCGTCATTGACGAATTTTTGGACAAGAAAGTTGGTATAAATTGATTTTATACCAAAACCGTCTATATATAGTGCGCAAAAAGAAAAAGACCACAACATATTGTGGTCTTTTGGCGTTCACGGCGGGAATCGAACCCACAGTCTATCGCTTAGGAGGCGATTGCGTTATCCTATTACGCTACGTGAACAGAATCGCTTGTTTTTGAAAGTTTCTTCACGGTACGCAAGATATTTCACGATAAATTTTATACCAGAAATTATACCAGATACCGATTTTACCGTCAAGAAGCACTATATATTGAGTTGTTAATGTTCTTCCGCTACTATATCTTGTGGTTCAGGGTGGATATAAAGCACGCTTAGGAGGGGTTTGTTATATCCATTTAACTACGGAAGCATATTGGTATAGGAAGCATTCTGCTGTTTTATGCCGCCGGACTTCTGCCTTATCTTTTGGATGAACGGGGCTTTTTACGGCAAAAAAATTGGAAGACAAAAGAATATCCGTTCCGTTTGCATCCTTGCATGACAGAAATGAGCGGCAGCGCAAGCCTTTTGAAGCCTTATTCATTATAAACAATTTTCGTTTGCTTGTCAATCGTTAAAACTTTTTTTCGCGATATTTCAAAATAGTATTCCTTTCACCCTTGCAAGTTCGGCTTTATTCTGTTATAATAAAAGCATGGGCAAGGATAATGGTAATGAAACAAAACGGATCCTGATCGCGGCAGAGTGCTGCGATACTGTCAGCTATGCGATGATTCCGGGGGGAGAATCGCCCTTTCATCGGCTGTATGTGAAGAACAATACCGATGAGGATATCAAGGACGTGACGGTGACGGTCACTTCGCGGCCGGAGTTTATTCTGCCGGTCACGTTCGATCAACCGCTGCTGCCGCGGCGTTCCACGCTGAACTTTGAAGCCGGGATCCGGCTGTCTCCGCTTTTTCTGGTCGGACAGGATCAGCGGGCGGAGGGGGAAATCTTCGTGGAGATCAGAAGCGGCAAATCGCTTCTGAACGAGGCGACGTTCCCGGTCGCCGTCCTTGGGTTTGACGAATGCGACTATCGCGCGCGGCCGGTCAATCTGGCGTATTTCGTACGGCGGACCGCGGAAGTCAACCTGATCAGAAACGAGGCGGACCGCCGCATGGCGGAGTGGAAACTGCCCCCGTTCGGCGGATACCCGAAATCGGGGAAAAACGACGTGCGTTATTTTTTTGCAGCCGCTTACGCCGTGTTGACGGAAAAGGGCTTCATTCGTACGGCGGAAAATGCGGAGAGCGCCTATATCGCCTCCCATAAAACGCTGCTAGTGGGGAAAAACGCATCCTTCGTCGAACTGACGCTGCTGTTTGCCGCCGTTCTGGAAGCGGCCGGGATCAACGCGGTGTTCGGCAAGCGGGGCGAGGATTGGTATATCGGCGCATTTTTGACGGACGAGTGTTTTCCGAACGTGTTGATCGACGACGCCGCGGCGCTGGAAAAGCGCATGGAAAAGGGCGTACGCGAGATCTCCATGGTCTCCGTCGGCGGGATATTCGCGGGAATGTCGTTCGAGGGGAACGAAAACCGCACGATATCCGAACTCAAAAAAGCGCCGCTTGACTTTGCAATCGACTTGAAGCGCGCGCGCATCATGCGCATGCGCCCCTGTCCCGAACGCGTCAAGACGGGAAAGGGATACAATGTCGTCGAGTCTTCGGATTTCGACAATTCCGCCGCGCCCCAGAAAATCCAGGAGCTGACGGGGGATTTTTCGGGCGATAAAAACCTCACGCGCGAAAAGCAGTGGGAGCGCCGGCTTTTGGAGCTGGATATGAAAAACCCGCTCCTTAATTTCCGCGTGAACGCCTACACCGTCAAAATCGCGACGGCAAACTTATCCGACTTCATCGGCCATTCGTTCGACGGGGGCGAGTTTGAAATTGCCTCTCTGCCGGTGACGGAACGCGGTGCGGAAGAGCTTTCCGCGCCCTTCGCGAAAGCCAGCCAGCTGAGGCCGCTCGCCGAATATCTCAGGTATGAATATCAGGCGAAACACCTGATGACGCTCTGCGAGGGGAAGGAATACGACAAGAATCTCCTCGCGCTCTATCGGCGCGATAAGCTCCGCCAGGAGGAGACGGGGACGAATACGCTTTATCTCGCCGCGGGGTTCCTGAAATACTTTGTGCCCGGGGATGCGGAGGCAAAGTACGCGCCGCTCCTGTTGTTCCCGGTAGCGATGCGCCGCCGCGGCATGGCGAAGCCGCGCTATTTTCTGACCCTGGACACGGACGACGTGCAGGTCAATAACGCGCTCTTGGAATATCTGTATATACAATATAACATCGACGTGCGCGGGCTGGGAGATCTCGCGCTCGGTTCCTTTGAAAATCTCGCCGCCGTCATCGACCGGCTGAAAAAGGAGACGGTGTCTCAGAAACGGTGGGACGTTTACGACAGCGTCTATCTCTGCAGCCTCTCGTTCTCCAATTACCTGATGTGGAAGGAAGTCCGCACCCGTCCGGAAAAGTTAAAGGAGAGCCTGCTGATCCGGTCGCTCGTCGCCAACCGCTCCGAGTTTACCGCCGAACGCATGGCGGAATATTCTTCGGACGAAGCGTACGAGGGCGAGGACCGCATTCTTCTGCCCATCAGCGCGGATTCCTCGCAGTTTTCCGCCATCAAGGACTCTCTGACGAAGAGCTTTGTCCTGCACGGGCCTCCGGGTACGGGAAAATCGCAGACCATCACCAACATCATCGTGAACAACATCGTGCGCGGGCAGCGCGTCCTCTTCGTCGCGGAAAAGGCGGCGGCGCTGGAAGTGGTGAACAAGCGCCTTAAAGATATCGGCGCGGGCGCGTTCTGCCTGGAGCTGTATTCGGATAAGGCGCAGAAGACGGAGGTCGTCAGCAAGGTCGCCGATACCTTCCGCATGGCGGGCAGCGCTGAGGGAAAGCGCGGCGAAGAGCCGCCCGAAGAACTCTCCCTCCTGATGGAAAAACTGGGGGGCGAGCTGGAAGCGCTCCACAAAAAACAGCGCCTCGGATTTTCCGTCTACGAGGGAATTTTGGGGTATCTGGAAAATAAAGACGCCCCGGACTGTCTCCGCATCGATCCTATTTTCTATGAAAAGCTGACGGAAGAATCCTTTAATCGCTATCTCGCGCTGCTGACGGAGCTTACCGTGCGCGCGAAGGAATGCGGCAACATCGAAAAGTCCCCTTTCCGCCGCGTCGGTCGCATTCCGTACGGGGAAAAATGGCGGATCCGCGGGGAAAACGCGCTCGGCGTTTTGCAGCGGGAACTCCGCCGCCTGCGCGAATACGCGAAGGATCTCGTCTCCGTCTTCAATATGCGCACGGTTTCGCTGACCGCGCGCAAATTAAAGAGTTTGTACGAGGCCTGCATGCTTCTGGAAATTCCCGCCGTCGGGACGTATCTGTCGAACGCCGGGGATTCCGCTTACGGCGTGATCGAGGGGTATTTCCGCCTGTTGGAAAGCAAAAAGAGGCTGGAAGAGGATTTTACCCGCCGTTACCGCGCGCTTCCCGCGCGGGAAAATTACCCTGAGATTCTCGCCGCGAGAGACAGCGAGCGCGCGCGTGCCCGCATCTCCAGGCGCATCGCCGCGCAGACCCGGTTCGAGCTGGAAAAGACCGACCGGGAGGCTTATTTTGCCGCGCTTCGCCGGCTGGCGGAGACGGCGGAGGCGTTTGACAAGCGGCTGGCGGAGGCCGCCCTCCTGGTGGGCGTGCCCGCGGAAGAGCGCAAAGTGACGGAAGCGGCGGACGCCGTCCGCAGGCTCCGCGCGTGCGCGGCCGTTCTCTATGTGGATCCCGATTACGGGGTGTATCGGGAAAGCTGCCGGTTTATCCTGGAAAATGCGCCATACCTTCCCGTCGTGTTCTACCGCAAGGCGTACGAAAACGCCGCGCAGGCGGAGGAAGAATTCCGTTCCGTCTTCGCCATTGCGGAGGAGGAAGACGAGAGCGAGGACATCGTCAAGCGGATGGAAAGCCTGTCTAACCTTGGCAGGAACATGGATTACGTCGGCAGCTGGAGCAAATACCAGGAGATCGTGGAGGAATGCCGGGAAAACGGCTTTGATTTCGTCCTGGAACCCTTGAGAGAGGGGGAGATCACCGCGGAAGATATCTTATCCTGCTTCAAAAAGTGCGTCTACTATAACTTTGCCAAGAACGAAATCTCGCTGAGCGACCGCCTCTGCCGTTTTTCCGGCCTCGAGCTGGAAGAGGCGACCGAGCGGTTCCGCGCCCTGACCGAGGAATACGAGCGCCTGTCCCGCGCGGAAATCGTGCGCCGCCTGATCGAAAATCTCCCCGGCGCGGAAGAAGAGGGCGAGCACAACCTCGAAAAGGTCGTCCTGTACCGCGCGGAGAAAAACGCGGTGAAGGGCGTGAGCCTCAGAAATCTCTTCGATCAGATCCCGCACATTCTGGCGCGGGCCTGTCCGTGCATGCTGATGTCGCCGGCCTCGGTGACGCAGTATCTGGACTTGGACAAGCACAAGTTCGACCTCGTCGTATTCGACGAGGCTTCGCAGATCCCCACCTGCAAAGCCGTCGGGGCGATTGCCCGCGCGGACCGCGTCATCGTCGTGGGCGACCCCAAACAGCTGCCCCCGACGACGTTTTTCGGCGTGGAGTTCAAGGATGAAGAAAACCTCGACGTGGAGGATCTGGACAGTGTTCTGGACGACTGCCTCGCCATCGGCATGCCCGAGCGGCATCTGCTGTGGCATTACCGCTCGCATCACGAATCGCTGATCGCGTTCAGCAACGCCATGTTCTACGACAACGCGCTGTTTACGTTCCCGTCGCCCTCCGAGCTGGATTCCAAGGTGACGCTCCGCTATGTGGACGGCTATTACGACCGCGGCGGCACCAAGGTGAACCAGAAGGAGGCGGAAGAACTCATCGCAGAGGTAATCGGCCGCCTGTCCAGCCCCGTGCACGCGGGCAAGAGCATGGGAATCGTCACGTTCAGCACCGCGCAGCAGAATTACATTTACGACCGCCTGAACGAAGAGCTCCGCAGAAACAAGCTGGAAGGCGCCGCGTACGAGTGCGGCGAACCGCTGTTCGTCAAAAACCTCGAAAACGTACAGGGAGACGAGCGGGACGTGATCCTCTTCAGCGTAGGGTACGGGCCGGACAGGGAGGGCAAGCTGTCTCTGAATTTCGGTCCCTTGAACCAGGCGAACGGCTACCGCCGCCTGAATGTGGCAGTCACGCGCGCCCGCACGGAAATGCGCGTATTCAGTTCGCTGCGCGGCAATATGATCGACCTCAACCGCACGGATTCCCGCGGCGTGCGCTGCCTGAAAGCGTTTTTGGAATACGCCGAGAAGGGGAGCGACATGCTGGTGTTCGATCGCAAAGACGTGCTTTCGCGCAGGCAGGGCATCGGCTGGGAGGTGGCGAAAGAGCTCACCGAGCGCGGCATTCGCTGCGTATACGATCTGGGCGTTTCCGATTTCCGGATCGACGTCGCGATCGTCGACCCGCGGGATAAGAACCGCTATATCCTGGCGGTCATCTGCGACGGCGAAAACGAGCGGCGGATCCGCAGCGTGCGCGACCGCGTGGCGCTTCAGACGCGTATCCTGAAAACGCTCGGCTGGAACGTCTGCTATCTCTGGACGGTCAACTACCTCAACAATCCCAAGCGGGAAATACAGAAGCTGAAAGAACTGGTCGCCAAGCTGGCGGCGGTCCGCACGCCGGGCAAAAAGGCGGTGCGCGAAGCGCTCGCAAAATACCGCCGCCCCTACCGCGCGGCGAATATCAAACCCGCCGCAAAAGCGGGGCCGGACTTCGTGCTCGCGGAGAGCAATGCCGCCGCGATCCGCAAAAAGGCGGAGACCATCATCGAGACGGAACAGCCCGTGGAGGAGCAGTATCTCCTCGAACGCCTGGCGTTCGCGTACAACGTCCCGAAGACCTCGAAGCGCGCGATGGCGACGCTGCAGTCCGTTCTGGACGGGCTGACCGAGCTCAGAGCGGCGGAGGACGGCATCGTCTATTACCGCATGAAGGAGCCGGACTTTTTCCGCCCGCTGGACGGAAAGGTCAAGCGCGACTTCATGAAGGTTTCCCTGGGAGAAATCGTCTCGGCGGTGCGCTGCGCCGCGGAGAGCAATCTGCCTCTGGAGCTGGAGGAGCTCGTCAAAGAGGTGATCGCGCTCTTCGGCCTTCCCAGAAAGACCAAGCAGGTATCCGACCGGATCGAACGCGCCGTCGCGGCGGCGGTAAACGGCTGTTTCGTGATCCGCACCGTCGACGGAAAATATACCGTTTAAGGGAGTCAGTATGAAAAATCTGTTTTCCTCCGTCCTGGATAAGAGGACGGGAACGGAGGAGTTTTACGGCGAGCCGTTCATCACCAATCGGATCGATGTGGCGCAGGAGCAGGAGATCGCTCAGCGCCGCGCGGAAATCGATTCGTTCGAGAAAAAGAGGGGCGTTCCGGTCTGGTATACGGCATTGGAATACCTCGCCCTGCTCGCGTTTCTCTTTTGTTTTTTATTCATGGCCGGCCGCCTGAAAGAGGCGTCGTTTGCGGAAGTCTATGGAACTTACCCCCGCCGTATTTTACGGCGGGATCGGCTGTCTTGTCCTTTGGGGCGTTCTCTCTCTCCTGGAGCGGATCAGAAAGAAACGCGCCGCAGACAGCGAGGAGCTCCGCCGCCTGGAACAGGCGACGAACGAGACCGTGCGCCGGTCGGAACATGCGCTGGACATCCCCGCCGGGGCGAAGAGGATGGACGTGCTTTCCGCGGTTCTCATCCGGAAGAAAAACGGCAAGGAGCGGCCGTACAGCCTGCGGATGAGCAATTACATCAACCTCGAGCAGTACGTATACTGCAAGGACGGCTGCCTCTGCTTTTCCGACCTGTACAGCGAGCTTTCCGTGCCGCTTTCCGCCCTGTCAGAGATCCGCCGCGTCGACAAGAGCGTCAACTTTATGCCCTGGAACAAGGAGGAGGGCGTCCGATCTCCCGCGTATCGGCCCTACCGCCTGAAAATGAACGGATACGGCGCGGTATTCTGCAAGCCGTATTATTCGCTGCCCGTGCGCGACGAGCGGGGGGAATTTGAAATTCTGTTCTGCTCCTATGAGCTGGATTCTCTGAACGCGCTTTTAAATCTCCCCGTCCGCGCGGAAGCGGGCGGCGACGGGGAGCAAGGGGAGCGCCGGGCGTAAAATTGCTTCAGAGAAAAATAAAATGATGGAAGCTCGAATGCGCCATGCGTCTGACGTACGGCGTTTTTTCGCGGCTCCCGCGGTGCGCCGCCCTGTGTGAATTGTAAAAACGTTCTAAGATAAAATGATGGAATATTTGATGTTGACAGCGGCTGCCGTCGCCATCGCGGGGCAGTTTTCGCTGAATAAACTGTATGAAAAGCGCATCGTGCGCAGTAAAAACCATTTGTTGATTTTTCCGATCGCGGTTTCGGCAGTGTCGGCGGCAATGTTTTTGTGCCTGAACGCCTTTTCCCTGCATACTACGGGATTCGGCGTCGGGATGGCGGCATGCGGCGCCGTTATTTCCGTCTTGTCCGCCATCCTCGGCATCGTGATCGTGCGGGTGGGGCAGGTCTCCGTCTATACGATGTTCATGATGCTCGGCGGCATGCTGCTGCCCTACCTGTACGGCGTTCTCTTCCTGAAAGAGGCGTTGTCTCCGTTCTGTATTGCGGGGCTGACGGTGCTGGCCGCGGCGCTCGCGCTTTCGGCGTTCGGAAAAGGGGGAGGGAGCGGGGCAAAGCCCAAAAAGATATTTTATCTCCTGTGCGCGGCGGCGTTTCTGTTGAACGGGGGGATCGGCATCGTGTCGAAGGCGCATCAGATCAGCGCTGCCGCGCTGCCTACCTACGATTTTCTGATCTGGAACTATCTCTTTCAGTTCGTACTTTCGGGCATTGCGTTCGGCGCGTATGCGCTGTTTGCCGCGCACCGCAGGAAGCGTGCCGAAGCGGACGGCGCTTCGGCGGGAGCGCAGGGGGAAGAAGAGATCGCGACGGAAGGGAGAAAACGCGGGCTGTACGCCTTTCTGATCGCGGCGGCTTACGCCGTTGTCTCGGGCGGCGGCTTTCTGCTTCAGTTGCTCGCGGCCATCAAGCTGCCCGCTTCGATGCAATATCCGTTTGTGACGGGCGGCTCGGTCATCCTGACGACGCTTGCGGCGGCGCTGTTCTTTCGGGAAAAGATAACCCTGAAAGGCTATATCAGCCTGATCTTGATGCTTGCGGGAACGGTTTTATTTGTCTTCTGACGGGGCGCTTAATATTTTTTGGGACGCGGCTGGACTGCCGCGCAGAAGCGGATCGCCTGCGATCCGCTTTTTTATGTCGGAAAAAAGTTAAAAAATTCCCCGCAGGCACTGCGGGGAATCCGGAAACGGCGGGGAAACGGCGCGGACCACGTCTGGATCGACGCCGGATGGCACGGCGGCTTTGATGCCGCCTGCAAGGACGAGTTTACGGACGAATGGTCCAGGCAAACGGGGGACTGGCGCGTCAATACCGCTATTCATCCCGACGGGCTGCAATGCGTATCCGAAGCCGCGCGGCGGAACGGCTTTGGTTTATCCCTCTGGTTCGAGCCGGAGCGGGCGCACAGCTGCGTTCCCGCGGTGGCGCGGCATCCCGCATGGTTTTTGCGGACGGAAGGGGACGATTTCCGCAACCTCCTGCGGCTGGACGACCCGCAGGCGTTTGCTTCCGTCTTTGGAATGCTGTGCGAACGGATCAAGGAACTGGGGATAACCTGTTACCGGCAGGATTTCAATATGGATCCCCTCCCTCTTTGGGATCAGTATGATGAACCGGGGAGAAAGGGCATTCTGCAGATCAGGCACGTTACGGCGCTGTACGAGCTGTGGGACAGATTGAAACAGACGTTCCCCGCCCTCGTCATCGACAACTGTGCGAGCGGCGGCAGGCGCCTGGACTGGGAAACGGCGAAACGGTCGATTCCGCTCTGGCGCAGCGATTTTCAGTGTCCCTTCGACGCGCCTGCGGAGGGTGCCCAGATACACGGGACGGGGCTGTCCTGGTGGCTGCCGGTCAGCGGCACGGGAACAAAGGCGGAACTGACCGACTTGTACGATTTCCGCAGCGCCTACGCGTCTGCGCTGAACCTGCGTTTTTTTACCTATGAGGGAAGGCCCTGGCCGCCCGATCTCAAAGCAGCCGCCGCTTACGTCTCGGAATATTTACAGATCCGTTCTTTCTTTACGGAGGATTACTATCCGGTATTCGGCTTTGAGGGCTCCGACCGCGTGTGGGGCGGCTGGCAATATCACAGCAGGGAAAAAGATGCGGGCATCGTATGCGCTTTTCGCCGACAGGACTGCCCGTATGATAGCGCGGCTGTTCCTTTATCGGGAATAGAAGGCGGAAGCCGTTATGCGGTGCATTCGTTCGACGGTTTGCCTTCCGCCGAATATCAGGGGAAAGCGCTCTTGACAAAGGGGCTGAAAATAGCCATTCCCGAAAGGAAGACGAGCCGGTTATTTCTCTATGAAAAGCTGAAAGATAAAAACTGACTGAAAAACAGAAAAAGCACAGATCATCCGGTCTGTGCTTTTTATTTTGCGAAATTGCTGAAAAAAAGAAATTTCCCTTTTTGCCCCGCCGCGCGGGGAAAGGAAGGGGGAAAAACCTGCCGGGCCGGGCAGAGACCGCACTGTCTCACTTTTTTGCTTTTTTCGTGGCGAGCCGATAACTTTCGTCTATGTGTGAAAAGATTTCTTCGGCGTCGACGCTGCCGTCCAGCACGATCGTAAACCAGTTCTTTTTGTTCATGTGATATCCCGGAAAATACCGGAGTCCGTCCACTGTTTCCGCCATTCGTTCGGGCGGTAACCTCAGATCCAGTATCTCGGCGGGGGCGTCCGAATCAAAGCCGAGTTTCCTCCGCGGCAGCGAGAGGAGCGCCCCGTACCAGCTCTTTGTGTCTTTTCTTCTGAATACGGCATTTTGGGGGAACTTTTCCCACAGATATTCGGGGTCGTCCCCGTAGACGTCTTTGACGTATCCGATGACGAGGCGCGCCTGCCCGCTCCCGAAAGCATCCGGTTCGCAGCAGGAAGCGAGGAAGTCGGCGATTACGGCTTGGTACGCTTTTCTGACCGAACCGACAAACGCTCCCGCGGCGTCTGCAATCAGGTGGAGCGTATATTCTTCTCCGAATGCCTTTTCCATCAGGCGGGCGACGGCTTTGTTTTCTCCCGTGACAGAGAGCTGCAATTCAAATTGTCCGTTCAGAAGGTCCGTCTTATAGAGATAGCCGGCATCACTCGCCGTAAAACCGAAAAGAAGCAGTTTTTCCGTATTGATTTTTTTATGATGGAAGGAAATCTCCTCCATGCCGCACCTCCCGGAATCAAGCCTTAACGAACCGTCAGTAATAACATGATATCATAAAAAATGAATTTTGTATCTGCTTTTTGATTCCTTTTTCTTGATTTGCCCCGGATAATACAAAGCTGCCCGTATCCTGCACGCAGCTTTGTGTCCGCGCGGACGGCTGATCTCTCAGCCGTCGTCTTTGTTTTTTCTGGTCAGATTGTGCGGATAGGTCTTCTGATAGCTCTTGGGGGTAATGCCCGTATAGCGTTTGAAAACTTTGGTGAAATAGTTGTAATCGTCTATGCCGATCATGGCGCAGATATTATACACGGGCTCGTTGACGGAAATCAGCAGATGTTTTGCGGTTTCCACTCTTTTTTTCTGAATATAATTGTTTACCGTGTCGTTGAATACGCTCCTGAATACGGAATACAGTCTGTTTTTGGAAATGTGGAAAACGTCGCACAAATGCGTGACGGACAGCGGCTGGCGCAGATGGGCGGAAATATAGGCGTCGATTTCGCTTGCAAGCTGGTCGCTCTGCACCTCGATCATGTTCAGCGGAAAGAGAGAATGCGCGCACAGCTGCAGCAGGCGCATCGCGGCGAATACGGTCTCCATCTCGTACGGCTTCAGCTCCATATAGGCTTTGCGGAGCCGCTCCCTGTCCACTTTCAGATCCTTGCAGTGATTCCAGATACGTTCAAACGTGTCGATGTCCCGCTTGTCGTCGATCTGTCCGAACATAAAATAGCCCAGCACGGTGTTTTCGTGAATGATGGGCGCCGCCATATCCAGCAGTCCCGCGTGGCAGCGGTGGACGACGGGTTTCCCGTTTTTTGAACAGGCCTTGCACAGCGCCCGGTCGGAGTTGGTGCAGCGCAGATTCCCGATCTTCGAGTTCTTGATGATTTTGCAGAACGAAGGCATGTTCGTCGGGTAAAAAGTCAGCTGATTGAATTCCGCGTCCCATAAGCTGATGGTCATGTTCGTGAGCTTGTGAAAGTCGGATAAAATCTGGTTCAGTTCTTCTTTTTTGTAATGAATGATCATCGGTTCCCACCCCGTACCGCCATTGTAGCGCAAAAAAGCGCCTTTTTGTTTCATTCTCATTTTTCTTAATGCGGGAAGAATTTGCTATTTTTAGCGCAATTATTAGCTATAAACGAGAAAAATTTGATGATACAATATGTTCAATGATGCGTTCCGTAAACGGAAGCGGAAGGAGACGGTGCATGCAGCTGATTAAGGCGGACAGGGCGCGATTCATCAGGCGCAGCCTTCGCAAATATTGGAGTTTGTATTTATTGCTGATTCCGGTCGTCGCGTGGTTTATCACGTTTTGCTATTATCCGATGTACGGCGTGGTGATCGGCTTTAAGGATTATTACGCAAAGCTCGGCATTTTGGGGAGCCCCTGGGCGGAGCAGAACGGGCTGGAACACTTTATCTGGCTGTTTAGCACGGCGGATTTTACGCGGGCCCTGAAAAACACCGTCGTGATCAGCGTATTAAAGCTGATTTTCTGCTTTCCCGTTCCCATCGTCATGTCGCTGATGCTGAATGAGATCCAGGCGAAAAATCTCAAGAAGGGAATACAGACGGCGATCTATCTGCCTTTCTTCATTTCCTGGGTGGTGATTTCAGGCATCGTATACGATATCTTCGCGGTCAACGGGGGAATCGTCAACAACATCCGCATGGCGCTCGGCATGGAGCGCATCAGCTATATGACGACCAGCCGGTACTTTTATTTAATCCTGATTTTGACGGAGATCATCAAGGGCTCCGGCTGGGGCACGGTCATCTACATTGCGGGGATCAGCGGGATAGATCCCAATCTCTACGAGGCGGCGGAGATCGACGGCGCAGGGCGCTTCCGGAAGATGTCCAGCATCACGCTTCCCTGCATTTCTCCCATCATCGTCACGATGTTTACCCTTCAGGTCGGCAATATCTTAAACGCCGGGTTCGATCCCATATTCAATCTGTACAACACGTCCGTCTACGACGTGGCGGATATCCTGGATACGTATGCGTACCGCCTGGGCATTTCGCAGGGGTACGTCGAACGGGCGACCGCGCTGGGGCTGTTCAAGGCGCTGATCAACTTCGTTCTGCTGTTGGGAAGCAATAAAATCGTCAAGCTCATCTCCGGACAGGGTCTCTACGAATAAGGAGGTAAAAATGAAAAAGAAAGTCAGCGTATTCAATATCGTGAACGCCGCCGTCCTGCTGCTGTTCGCGTTCCTGTGCGTCTTTCCCTTCGTGTATGAAATTTTGATTTCCTTTTCCAGCAAGGCGGATTTTGCGCAGAGCAAGTTTATCGTGATTCCCAGACATTTCACGTTTGAAAATTATAAGTTCATCTTTATACAGAACAATATTTACATTTCCTTTCTGATCTCCATGCTGATCACCGCGGTCGGCGTGCTGTTCTGCATGACGCTCACCGTCATCGGCGCATACGCGCTGTCCCGGCGGGATCTGTTTTTGGGAAAAGCCTTTTTCGGCTTCGTGCTGTTCACTATGTTTTTCGGCGGGGGATTGATTCCCTTTTATCTGGTGGTAAAGAGTCTGGGACTCATGACAAACAACTTCGTCAGCGTGTTTTCCGTCGTCATCCCCTTCGGCATCAGCGGGTTCAATATGATCATTCTCAGAAATTTTTTCCGCGCCGTGCCGGATGAGATCATCGAATCCTGCTATATCGACGGGGCGTCCCAGTTCCGCGTCATGGTGCAGTTCGTCATGCCGCTGTGCAAGGCCGGGATGGCGACGATCGCGCTCTTTTACGCGGTGGACCGCTGGAACGACTGGTATTGGCCGCTTCTCTTCATCACCAACGCGGATTACGCGCCCCTTTCTCTGGCGCTCCGGAACGTTCTCTCGTCCAATACGTCGGGGGATATCACGGGCGGCGTGGATTCCACGATCACGTTTGCGGAAGGGCAGGGCGCCGCGACGATCATCATCGCGATTCTTCCCATCCTGGCGGCGTATCCCTTTGTACAGAAATACTTTGTCCGCGGCGTCATGCTCGGCGGCGTGAAAGGATAAACGAGGAGGTAAAACATGAAAAAACTGATGCGGTTTTTATGCGTCTTTCTGTGTCTGCTGCTGGGGGCGGCCGCGGCCGCCTGCGACAGCGGCACGCCCGAAACGGAGATCAGCATTTTCAAGTGGGATTTCGCCGCGCTCAACGCCGCGCGGCGGCAGAACACGCCCATCTACCAAGCGCTGAAGGAGGCGAACGGCGGGCTGGATCTGAAATCCGTCACCTGCGGCTATGCGGACTGGGAGTCGACGATCAACAATCTCTACAACACGTCCAATCTGCCGGACGTATTCGTCAACTATGCGGTCGACAGACCCATCGTCTTTCAGAAGATGATCCGGGACGGCGCCGTGCTGGATTGGGGGGAATACGTGACGAAAGAGACGTATCCCAATATCTATGCCCGCCTGCACGAATACGACTGGCTCCTGGACCGGGTGGATTATCTCGATCACAAATATTATTTTCTTCCCATCACGATCAAACAGACGCACGTCATGTACGTCCGCAACGACTGGGTGGAAAATCTGAACGCCAAACTCGGCTCCATTCTGGTCAGCGAGGGCGTGATTTCCTCCGAGAGCCAGATGACGGACGAACTCTACGAGGCGCATCGCTTCGTACTGCCCGAAACGCTGCCCGAATTTTACCGCCTGGCAAAGGCGTTCACGATTTACGATCCGGACGGAAACGGAAAAGACGATACGTTCGGCTATACCTGCAGCGGCAACCTGATGTGGTACAACAACTGGATTTTCCAGGCGACGGGCGGCACTTACTGGGGCTGGGTTGGCAATGCGGAGACGGGCGTCAACGCCAGCTGGGTCACGGAGGAAAACAAGCAGGCGGTTGCCTTCCTCAACCGGCTTTACAGGGAAGGCATTATGGATCCGGACTATACCGCGATGACGGATCCGACCAAAATCGGAAATTTCTGTTCGGGGCTGACCGGCATCATGGTGGATAATCTCTATTACAATACGTACGTCGAACAGCTCCGCGCGGCGAACGAACTGACCCGGGAAGAAGCGGAAGCCGCGGTCGCGGTCATCGCCCCGCCGAAGGGCGAAACGGGGACGTACGGAACGCGCGGCAATCCCGGATTCTGGTGCGGCACATGTATCAACGGCAACATCAGCGAAAACAAGATCCGCTCCATTCTCGATATGTTTGAATTCATGCTGAGCGAAGAGGGAACCGATCTCTTCACGTACGGCGTGGAGGGCGTGCATTACAAAGTGGAGAACGGAGAGAAAGTGAGCCTCATGGGGCAGGACGCAAACGACTATAATTTCACCGCGAAGTCCAAGGACGCGGCGTTCGACATGCACATGTTCACAGACTGGTCTTTGAGCTACAATCCCGGCTTTTCTACCAATTATGAACTGGTAAAGAGCTATATGGAGATGGCGGAAGAATACTCTTACATCGACGAAGCGGTCTACTATCAGCCCCCGCTGGTGATCGACCACTGGGATACGCTCGGAAACCAGAGCTATGAATATTTCGTGCGGCTGATCTCCACGGATTTCGACGATTACGATTACAACAAAGAAACCGTCGGGACGGTCGGATGGGATTCGATCGCGCTGCCGTCTGCCAAATACGATTCGGCATGGAGCGAATTCGTGAACGAATTTCTGAACAAATGGAAGGGGCAGGCGGTGATCGAAGAGATCAATCAGGCGGTAAAAAGCTGAAAAACGAACTATCAGGAGGAATGATGATGAACAATGCGAAACTGCGCGGGAGGCTCCTCGTTTTTGCCTTTGCGCTGCTGCTGATCTGTGCGTTTGCGGTCGGGCTGCCGGCGGCGGAACGGACAAATGCGGAGGATGGGACGAAAAAGACGCTTTCCAGCGCGTCCCTCTCTTATCAGGGACAGGATAACTGGTATGCGCTGACCGGCGACTTTGACGCCGGCGCGCTGTACCGTATGTACCGGAACAACGTAGGCACGGCAGGCGGCTTCGGCAGCTGGTGGCAGGGGTACGGCAATTACGCCAACTTTATCGCTGATCAGAACTACAACTGCTGTTACCCGGTGGGAAGCGACGCGATTCTCGCTTACGTCGTGCCCGAATACGCGAACGTCAGCCTGACGGGGCGCATTATCGGCGCGTCGGCGCGCGCGATCCGCACGTCCGTCGTTTACCGCCGGGCGGGCGCGCAAGACCTTCTTCTGCATTCCGCCTCCGTATCCAATGCGGCGGAGGAAGCCGTCGGGATATCTGCTTTTCATGCCGATGCGGGCGACGTTCTCTTTTTCGTCGCCGAAACCGATCCGTCGGTTGCCGCGTGGGACGGCGTGATTTTCGACGTCGAAATTTCCCTCACGGCCCGCAGCGGGCATTCGGATCGTCCTGAGAGCGCGCTCGCCATGGAGGCGATGCCGATGACCGGCGCACACAGCGTATCCGTCACGGGCGGCGTGGTCGACTACCATCCGATTCTGACCGAATCGATGAAACTGGACCAGACAAAGGCGCAGCAGATGTGCTTTATGGGGACGGACGGCAATTTCGCAGCGTTCGGCTATAACGGAACGGATTACCTGCTCTCGGATATGACGTGGGCGGGCTGTTCCACCGGCATTCAGGAATACCGCGTATTCTATTCCAACGATACCTGGACGGGCGCCGCTGGAATGCTCTGCTATGCACCTGCGGACGGGAAGATCTCTCTGCTCGGCAAAGCCGCCGTCAACCCCGCGGCTTCCGCAAAGGTATATGTTCTGGGGGAGAGCAAGCGGGAAATCGCTTCGCTCGGCGGCGGAGTATACAGCTTTGCAGAGGTCGCTGCGGTCAACGAAGTGGAGATCAAGGCGGGCGAGGCGCTTGCGGTGGTATTTGTCGCGGCGCCCTGGAACGCTTCTTCCATGGCGGCGGCATTCGACTTTTACGCGGCTCCGGCAGTGGCGGCGGATACCGAGGGCGTACCCGCTCACAAATTGGTACACAAAGAGGCAAAAGAAGGTAGTTGCAGAGAAGAAGGGAACAGAGAGCACTATCAGTGTGAAATCTGCGGGAAGCTGTATGAAGACGAAAGAGGAGAGAGGGAGACGAGCGCGG
>UQTB01000014.1 GCA_900543915.1 uncultured Eubacteriales bacterium
GATCCCGCTTCTTTCCAGCGGGCAGGTCGGAGTGGTGTTTCTGTTCCGCACCTTTTTCTCCCAGCAGCCCGGCTCTGTGTTCGAGGCGGCGAAGATCGACGGCGCGAACGACGTGAATATCTATCTGAAATTCGTGCTTCCCATGGCGCTCCCGATCCTGATGCTGAATTTCGTCTCGATTTTCACCTCGCAGTACAATGACTTCTTGTGGCCGTCGCTGGTGATCAAGACGGATGAAAAGATGCTGCTGATGACCATTCTGCAGCGGAACGCGGAAAAATTTGAAGGAAAGGAACAGGGGGTAAACTACGCGATGTATCTGATCAGCGGCATCCCGCTGATCTTTACGACCGCAATCAGTCTGCGATACTTTAAAGACGGCGACTTTGCCGCCGGCATGAAGTTATAAAATCAGAAAAGGAGGAAGTTATGAGAAAATTTTTGATCGCGGCGCTTTTATGCATGTTAGCCGCGGCGTTCGCCGCATGTGCGGCGGGCAGTCACACGCTCACGTTTGAGGTCAGCGGCGGAAGCGCCGTGCCCGCACAGTCCGTCGGCGCGGATGCCGTCACCGAGCGGCCGGAGGATCCGGTCAGGGAAGGGTATCTGTTCCGCGGATGGTATGCAGACGAGGGGTTCACGGAGTTGTTCGTCTTCGGCGAAGCGCTCACCGAAGACGTCACCGTCTATGCGAAATGGGCGGAGAGCGTCACCCTGACGTTCGATTCGGACGGCGGCAGTGCGGTCCCTGCGCAGGTCATCGAAAAGGGTTCCGTTCCACAAAAGCCGGATGACCCCGTAAAAGACGGGAGTCTGTTCGGGTTCTGGGCGGACGCGGAGGGAAATGCGTTCGACTTTACCGCCGCGCTGGGAGAGAATGCCTCGGTAAAAGCTGTCTGGACAAACGCCTTTACGGTCACCTTCGATACGGAGGGCCTGACGGCGATTCCCCGCCAGACAGTCAAAAAAGGAGAGAAAGCAACCGATCCGGACGTTCCGCTCTCCAAGCCGAATCACGAATTTGTCTGCTGGGTGGATGAAGCCGGGGAACCGTACGACTTTGACGCCCCCGTTACGGGCGATATCGTGCTGAAACCGGAATGGGTAAAATACTTCAGCGTCACTTACCGCTGGGCGGACGGCAACGGGACGCCCATCGCGACCAAGCGCGTTTACGAGGGGGGAAAGGCGGAAGACTGGGGCGCCTACAATCAGGCAAAATGGGCGACGGTCGCGCTCTATTGGTATACCTCCGAAAAGGAGAACCCGCTCGTCAACGAAACGGTGAACGAGCTGTCCGAGCGCTATGATTTTTCAGAAGTGCTGACAGAAGATCTCGATCTTTTTACCTATCAGCAGGAGCGGGTTTCCTGGAAACTGCCCGCGGACGCGACGTATGACGAGACGAATCCCTGGAGCATCGAATCCGCCGGCCAGGCGGCGGAAGGGGAGATCTCCTACGGGACCGATCACCTGCGCTTCACCGTCCGGCAGGGCGCGTCGCACATCAATCAGCTGCAGATGAATCAGATGCTGCTGCCGTTCGACGTGCAGACCATGCGCTATCTGAAATTCACCTATCGGAATCTCTCGGAGAGCGACGCTTACGTCCGCGCGTTTATCTACGGCATGAAGCCCGGGGCAAATGCGGTGGAGCAGCTGTACGCCAACAACATCGCGGGGCTGCGGACGGGGATGAGCGAAAGCGACGGATTCGAGACGTTCGTCGTCGACCTGAACGGCATGGAAGGGACGATCATCTTCGTGCGGCTGGAATTCATCTCTGCCGTATCCGACCCGCACGATGCGAACGGCACGGATATCATGCTCGGCAGCGTGGCGTTTACAAACGATCTGTCCGGCGCAGCGCGGCACGCGGTTTCCTTTGATTCGGCGGGCGGCAGCGCCGTGGCGGGGCAGAGCGTCCTGCACGGCTATCCGGCGGGGAAGCCGGACGATCCAGTGAAAGAAGGCAGCATTTTCGGCGGATGGCTGGACGAAGACGGCAACCCCTATCTCTTTACGGAACCCGTCACCGCGGACCTGACTCTGACCGCCTCGTGGGTGGATCACTTTACCGTCAATTACCGCTATGCGGACGGAAACGGTACGCTGATCGAATCCAGAAGCGTCCCGGCGGATGGCGGGTATGCGGTTTACGTCCGCCTGCCGGAGGTCGTCTACGCCACGCAGGCGAATTACTGGTATCTCTCCGAGCGGTCCGCTCCGACCGTGGCGGAGCTGAGCGGCCGCTATGATTTCGGCGCGGAGGTGACGGGCAATCTCGATCTGTATTCCTATCTCGAAGACAGAGTTTCCTGGGAGCTGCCGGCGGATGCGCAGTACGACGCCGCCAATCCCTGGAAAGCGGAAACTGCCGGCGCGCCCTTTGAGGGGAGCATCGCTTACGGCGCCGATCACCTGCGTTTTACCGTTCCGGCCGGTTCCGCGCATATCAATCAGCTGGAAATGAACCAGATGGCGCTGACTTTCGATCCCGCCCGCATGCGCTATCTCACCGTCACGTATAAAAACCTCTCCGCGACGGACGGAACGCTGCGGCTGTTCGTTTACGGCGATCAGGGATCGGGCATCATACAGCTGCACGCCTTTAATTACGCCGGTCTGCAGACGGGAATGAAAGAGACGGATGCGTTCGCATCGTTTACAATGGATCTGGGCAATCTCTCGGGGAAGGTGGTGTTTATCCGGATGGAATTCGTTTCGGACGCATCCGCGCCATGCGACAACAACGGCACGGATATTCTCCTGGGCAGCGTCCTTCTGACGGGGACCGCTCCGGCTGCGGCGCTGTCCGCCGCGTCCGCGCAGAGGTGGGCGCAAACGCCCGTTTTCTGTGAAAAATTTTTGAATAAGGAGTAAAACAATGAGACTGAGACGGATTATAACTGTACTGCTGGCGGCGGTCCTGGCGGCCGCATGCCCGGCCTGCGCGCCCGCCGCCTATACCGTGCGGTTCGAGACCTTCGGCGGGAGCGAATACGCCCCCGTTACGGTCGAGGCCGGCGGGCTGATCGAAGAACCCATGATGCCTGTCAACGGAAACAAATCGTTCGAGGGGTGGTATTGCGACGAGGCGTGCACGCGCCCCTTCGATTTTTCCGCACCCATCCGAAAAGACACCACCGTCTATGCGAAATGGCTGACGCGTTACAATGTAAATTATTACTATAACGGCGAAATTCTGCAGCGCAGAAAGGTCGCCGAGGGGAGCGCCGCCGAGCGCATTACCTATCTGTCGGGCAGCCTGGAGGTGACGGACTGGTACACCGAAGCAGATCTTCTCCGCAAATACGACTTTACGGAACCGGTCACGGGAGACCTCAACCTCTACGCATTCGCGCGCATCAAGACGAAGTGGGAATTTCCCGCAGATATCAATGTCGGAACGGGCTGGATCATACAGGCGGACACCACCGACCGCGCCGGTTCGATCACCGCGCTGGAAGACGGCATGCGCGTGGATTTCGACGATCCGAGCGCATGGGATACCTATCTCAGGAGTCCGGAGCTCTCCATTCCCAATCTTTCGGATTATAAGCGCATCGTCATCCGTTACAAAAATCTGTCCGCCCAGAAGAACCTTAAGGTCTATTTTTTCCGCACGACCGATCTGGTCTGGGACGGAAAGGGGGAAAATTTCCCCATACTCGAGACAAATATGTCCGAGACGGATGCATTTGCGACCGCAACCATCGAGATCGCAAATACCGCGACCCTGAGCGGGAACTGGACGGGAACGCTCTGGCTGCTCCGCTTTGAAGTCAAACAGGCGGACGGGGATATTTACGAACAGCCTGCGGGAAGTTCCTTTATCCTGCAGAGCATCGCTCTGGAGAAGTAACATGGAAATCAACCGAAAGGCATTTTTCGCGAAGCGGGAGGAGAAGATCCTGGATATCAAGCGGGAAACGCCGCCCTTCAATTACGTCTCTCTTCATATCCGTTCAGAGGTCTTTCTGAAGGGGTATCTCGTCGCGGAAATCGGGGAAGAAGCATTTATCTGGCAGGATTTTTTCGTCGAACCGACGGATGAGACCGTCTCCTTTTTCTTGGAAGACGAGCGCGCCGCGTCCGTCTGCCGCCTGATCCGGATCCGCTTCAACAACCTGGAAAACAAGGCCGGCAACGTCGAGATATACGGGATCGAGACGAAGATGCGGGAGAAGTTCTGCGGAAAGCGCTATTATGCCAATTCCTTTCTCTGCATGGGATTCGATGCGGATCTGGGGCCGGTCATTTCCTACCTTTCGTCGTCAAAGTACCGCATCCGGGAGACGGATGACGCCCGCCCGCGCATTCTCTTTGAAGCTGCGGAAAACGTCGACGGGAAAGCGAACTGCAATCTCATCAATACGTATGATAACGGGCGTTTTCCGCAGCAGTCCTACTCGGGCGCGAGCCTGCTGCCCTATCAGGCGAACGTTTACAAGGACACCGTCTGGGTATTCAACCCCGTACAGGCGGGCGATCACGCGGGCTTTCACAGCAGAATCGCGGACTACCGGCTGGAAAAAGACGGCGTTTATTTCAAGATACGCCCTTTGGACTGGGCAAAACGGAACAGCCCGTTGGATTGCTATATGGAAGTATCTTACGCGCTGGGGCCCGCTTATGTGAGGGTATCCAACCGCTTTGTGGATTTTTCCATGCTGCACGTCGGGCTGGAACAGAAGCCGGTAAGGCAGGAGCTGCCTACCTTCAATACCCTGGCGTCTCTCGGGAGCTTTGCCTATCCGCTCTCCAACCGCAAGAACGCGGTGGCGGAAGAGCTGGATTTCTGGGGAGATGAAGACACCAACGAGCGCCTGTTTTTCAAAACGCCGTCCTGCTGGTCCGGCTGGGTCAACGAAGCGCAGTACGGCGTGGGACTTCTGACGCCGGGGATCACCGACCACTTTGCGGGGAAGTTCGGCGCCAACCGCAGGTACCGGGGCCCGTCGCACCGGTCGGAGTTCGTCAATCACGTGGCGGGCGTCGTGAATTTCAATCTGGAAAGTCTGGCGCCCATCCGCTATGACTTTTATCTGAGCGTGGGGCATCTGGATGAGATCGGGCGGGCGTTTGCGTCTGTGCAGCGGGGAAAAACCGCCGGCAGGCAGAGCAGGAGGTGAAGCGTGAAAGAATTCAGCTGCGTTTTCAACGAATCGGTCAGCCGGGACTTTCAATGCGAAAAGATGGGCGTCTGCACGCAGGAAGGACATCAGCTGTTTTCCGCATTTTCCGAGCAGTTTGCCATGGTGTTTGTCCGGAAAGGATGGTTCGGCATCCTCGCGGACAATGCGAAGTTCGATCTGAAGGCGGGGGATCTGCTCTTTTCTCAGCCCTTTACCGCGTTCCGCATGAGCGGCTGTTCGGCGGAATACGAATATCGGTATCTGCTGTTCGGGGGGATCGTCGCTCAGAAGTATTTCCGCACGGGCGAGAAAATTCAGGTACGTCGCTGCGGGGACGCGCTGGCAAAGCGCTTTGACCAGCTGTTTTCGGCGCGCGAGGGCGGGCTTCGCGGCGAACTGGAAGCGGTTTCCCTGCTCTCCTCGGGGTTAGCCGAGATGAGTGAACGGAGCGACCGCGCGACGTTCGGCTACGGCGGCACCATCGACGAGTTTATCCGGTACGTGAACGAAAATTACATGACGCCGTTCAGCGTGTCCGAGCTGTGCAGAAAAATGGGCGTTTCCGTCAATTACTTCACCAATTATTTTTCCAAACGGGTCAACAAATCTCCCAAGCAGTACGTTATCGATCTGCGCGTCTCGAAAGCGAAAAACATGCTTGAAACGTCCAATCTGGCCGTGAACGAGATCGCGCGTTACGTCGGCTATGAAGAACCCCTCTATTTTTCGCGCGAGTTCAAGAAAAAGACGGGCGTCTCTCCCAACGAGTACCGTAAACTCGCGAAAAACACCCTGATCGATTTAAAGGAGTACGTATAATGAAACATGCAATCATCATGCTGTTGTGCGGCGTTCTGGCATTCTGCGCGCTCGCGGGCGCGGCGGGCTGCCGGGAAAACAAGGAGGATAACGAAATGGAATGGACATGGCTGTTGCCGGCGCCCGAAGAGAGGACGCTGGATGCGGGCGAGGAATTCGCCGTCGCGCTGAACGCTCAGATCGGCGACGCCAACTATTTGGAACTCCGGGTGGAGTCCGGAGCGGATCTGAGGGGCGTCATCGCATATCACAATGCGGAAGATCCGGAAGAAAAAAACGAAGAGGATTTTTATATCGGCAGGGAACAGACTTCCTTCCGGCAGATTCTCGATTTTT
Source organism: uncultured Eubacteriales bacterium (assembly GCA_900543915.1). Classification (GTDB taxonomy): domain Bacteria; phylum Bacillota; class Clostridia; order Christensenellales; family Borkfalkiaceae; genus UMGS621. The sequence continues at coordinate 6,294 of UQTB01000014.1, forward strand.
ACTTTGAAAACGCCTACGACAAAGTGCTCGAATCCGTTACGCTGAAAAACGCGGGGACGGAGCGCGCCTCCGTCCGCGTGAATGCCGTCGGCTGCGCGGTCAAAGAGTGGTACGGTTCCGCGCAGGTCTTTCTCGAGAAAGAAAATATCAGGCTGGGCGTCGATATGAACGCGGGCGGCGCGATCAACTATCTCGAGCTGCTGAATGCGCGCGTCGAACAGGTGAAAATGCCGGACGGCAGCGTGGAGATCGGTATCAATTATGCGGCGAAGGACGGCGCGGAGCTGATGTACGACAGCGTGAACCTCATCAACGAGATGGATCGGGGCAGGTTGGTTCAGCAGTCGTATTACGGGACTTCTTCGCCTCCGTACGAATGCGCGCAGTATATCGGCACGGCGTGGCCGTATAATCCCGTGCAGGGCGGCGACTATACGGGGACTTCCTCTCAGATTGTCGATTTCGAGTTTTCGGAGGATGAAATCTATGTCAAAACGCGCCCCCTGGATTGGGCGAAAGAAGAGTCCGCCACGGATTCTTACATGGAGAACTGGTATTCGATCGAAGACGGCGTAGTCAGGGTGCGCAACGCGTTTACGGATTTCTCGGGCTGGGTGCATACGTACCGCGATCAGGAACTTCCCGCGTTTTACGGCACGATTGCGCTCGGCACGCTCGTCACTTATCAGGGGGACGCTCCGTTTACGGGCGGCGACCTCTCGAATCACCCCGGCCTCGGCAACTGGGTGGGACAGGGAAGAGCCTATTGGGACAACATCACCGAAAACTGGGCGGCGTGGGTGAATGAAGATGATTTCGGCGTCGGTCTTTACACGCCGGACGTCACGCATATTCTGACCGGTAAAGTCGGCACCAAACAATATACTTCCGCGCTCAGCAAAGCGGAGGCGTGCACGTATACGACGCTGATCGGGCGGATGCGGATCCGCACCTTCGAGACGCTCCGCTACGAATATTATCTCTCCGTGGGCAACGTCGCAAGTATCCGCCGCGCGTTTTACCGCCTGCACGAGAACGGCGCGGCGAACGGACAGGTCGCGGAGTGGTGCGCTTCCAAATGATGCGCGCGGGCACATTCTGCATGCGGCGGTTATTCGTTTTCGTTCTATCATCTATTCGATAATATGATAGAACTTTGTTCGGCCGCTTTCAGTCGGATTCACAGGGTTTTCCGCAGTGGGAAACCCTGTATTTTTATGGAATAAAGATGCAGTTTCCGGCATTTTTATAAGTTCTCCCGCGCCGATTCTGGCATGAAATGGAATTGTGAAAATGTTTTGAATTGCAGTTTATTCACTTGACAAATATGCGGTTTGTTTGCTATACTTACTGATAATTTCAATTAACATAGACAGAACCTTTCGGATAAGTATTTATAAGGAGAAACTCATGAGACAATCTGTTCGCAAAACTTTGCTGATTGCAGTATGCGCGGTGTTCGTGTGTACTGTCATGGCGTTTGCCGCGGCGTGCGGGCCGAAGGCATATACGCTCACGTTCGTGACGAACGGGGGGACGGAGATCGCCCCCATTACGGCGGAAGCGGGAACCGCAATCACGCCTCCCTCCGATCCCTCGCGCGACGGTTATTCGTTCGACGGCTGGTTCGAGACGGAAAATTTCTCGGGAGACGCGGTGGAAATTCCCACGACAATGCCCGACAGAAATATCACGTATTATGCGAAGTTCACCGAGCTCCCCAAAGCGAAGCTGTCTCTGGACGCGGGCGAGGTCGGCACGCTTGAAACCTCGGAATTCGAGGTGACGGTCGGCACCAATGTATCTGAATTTCTCGCGGATATCGTTCCCACGGTCTCCGGTGACGTGACGTTCGGCGGTTGGTTTGACGGTGACGTCGCGTTGTCTGATAAGCAGACGATGCCGGCGGAGGGCCTTTCTCTGACGGCGAAATATCAGGTCGGTTTCACCGTCGAGGTGTTTTTGCAGGACGTGGAGGGAGACGGCTATACGCAGGACGAATCCGCTTCCTTTGAGCAGACCGGCTGGCTGGGAGACACGGTGACGGGCGGCTCCATCGACTTCGATGCGCCCACCGGTTACCGCTTTAATTCTTCCCGTTCGCAGAGCATCGTGCTGGGGGCGGGGGAGAACGTTTTCCGCGCTTATTACGACCGCAGTACATATTCCGTATTCTACTTTGCCAACACACCCGCGGGGGAGGAAGGCTCCGGAGAAATGCAGAATGAGACGGGCGTTCGCAACGGGGCATCCGTTTCAGTCAAAGAGAGCGGCTTTTCCGTGGAAGGATACCGGTTTGCCGGATGGGCAACTTCGGCAGGCGGAGCCGTGGCGTATCAGCCGGGAGAAAAGTTCACCATCGAGGGGCGTAGCGTGAGTCTGTATGCCTGCTGGGATTACGGCATCACGGATGCGGAAAGCGGATCGGATAAAGTTTATATTCTTTCCGCGGAAGAAAACGCCGCCGTGCTCGAGCGTGTCGGGCTCGGAGAAAAGAAGGGAACCTACGATCCGCAGCAGCGCATCTTTACCTTTGAAACCGAAGGCGGAAAAACGCTTCGCGGCAAGGTTGCCGAAGACGGAAAGACGTTCACTTATTTCGACGAGGCGCTTCAGGATACTTATCAGAAATACGACTGGATTGCCGGTTCGCTCGTCGACGGCGTGACGCTGGAACTCGACGGACAGGAAGGCGCGATTTATATCGAAGACAACAAGCGCGTGGCCGGCACTTATGCGAAGAGCGGCAGCAATTACGTATTTACTTCGGAGGACGGAGAGACCTCTTTCACATTCAGGCTCGGCACGGAGGACGGAACGGAAACCTTCCGCGTCAGCGACGGACTGGAAGGGACGTATAGTTATTTGAGTCAAAATACGCTTACTGCGCTGACCATGATGATTTTGGACGGCTTCGGAAGCGGCCTTTATCTGGATCTGCAAACTTCTAATATGGGTGACGTGGTCTATAGCGTCGATGATTTGGAAAGCGGCGTTATCACTGCGACCTTGACGTATTTAAGCGGAGGGTCAGAGACCGCCAGTTTCAGAGCCTTCCAGGTGGAAACCGATGCCGGAACAAAAAAGGCGTTTTTGCTCGTCGACGCCGCGCGCGGCAAGCATACTGCTCAGACGGACGAAGGCGTCATCTCTCTTGAGTGCGACGGCTTCAGCTACTGGAGAGATTACGGCAGCGCAATCTATACCGATGCGGAAGGCGTCGCTCACGAAACCATCTATATGTTGGGCTCGGGCTATGCGGATGGAGATTCCTTCTGGAGTTATATCCTCTTCCTGCCGTATATTCCCGAAGATTCGGAAGAATCTCCGGCGACTCTCGTCCTCCGCTATGACGCGGCAGGCCTGCAGGATGCCGAATTGGTGGAAAAATACGCCTTTTATCCGGAGACGCGCGTAAAGAGCGGCGTCACCGTCCGCCTGCGCCTGCATAGCGATACGGAAGCGACTCTGGAAGTTCTGATGACGGACGGCACCTACCGCTTGGCAGTCAGGGGCACTTATTCTTCCAAAACGGAAGGCGTATCGTTTGAATTTAAAGCGACCGAATATATTACATATGATAACGGAAACACCGTCATCTACTTTGAGGAGATTCTGAAGCCCTATTACGATTCATTTACCTATGGGACTTTCACTACTACGCAGGGCAGCGTCGTGTTTATGATCGGCGATGAGTCTGCCGGCGTGTATGAATTTGAAGCGGGCGGAAGCAAGATCACGCTCGATTGCGACGGGTTCGGTTTTGCCGATCTGACGGTCGACGAAAACTCCCCGTTGGAAGTTCGTTATACTTATTACGAGGGTTATACCGACGACGAGGGCGAATGGGGATTTATCGTATTCCAGAACGGAGAATCGGTGTATCTTCTCAAAGTTGACTTGCGCGGCGTGGGGGCAACTGAATTGCTGCCCAATGAAAACGCTTTGATCGGCAGTTTGGAAGATATGAACAACCGCATTGCGGGATATGAGGAAATCCTCCAGCTTTTCCCGGACGGAAAAGCGATCGTCCATGTCTTTGTCGACGGAAAATACGTCGAAGTAGAGGGCCGGTATGCGGCGGTTCCGGATATGGAAAACTTTTTCGACTTTACGGCGGAAAAGTATCCGGAAGGCGCCCCTGCGGATCTGAAAGATTATTACGGGTCTTTCCGGTTTATCTGCATCACGCTGAATCAGACGGTCTTATTTGCGGCATATGACGAAGAAGAAGTGTTGAGTTTCACTTTGGATGACGTCACGTTGTCTCTCTCCGGCTACGGCGTCGCGCAATTGGGCGATACGCAGTGCTTCTATCAGATCGACAGCGATAATATCGTTACGATTGTCAGTCTGGACGGCAGCAGTTCCATTCTGGTCAAACTCAACGAAGACCGCACGGCGATCGAAGCTGCGTCCGGTTCGGAAAGAGGTATTTATTACGCTTATGTTGACGGGGGGATTTCCCTTGAACGCTATTTGATCCAACTGGACGGATTAGGCAAAGCCGCGTTGTACCAATATATCCCTGCCGATGAAGAAGCGGGAACGCAGGCGACGATTGAAAAAGTTACCGGCGGAGACGGAACGTATACCAGATCGGAAGGCGATATCGTCTTGCAGTTTACGGTGGAGGGCTATGAGTCGTTTACGATGACCGTCGGCACGGTGACTTCGGGGCAAACAGCTATCGCCGTATATATCGTGGAAGATCTGTCGTTGGTAAAGAGTTATCAGATCGCCGGAGGCGGCAGCATCGCCGTCGACAAGTATAACCAGGCGGTTTATACGGATGAAAACGGAACAGAGACGAGCGTTGTTGCGCGCGTCGTTGAAGACAGCTATGTTGCGGGGCGCAGTCTGCTCTACGTCTATACTTCCGGTTCTCTCACTGCGATCTACCGGATCGACGGGACGGAGCTGACGCTGCTTGATACGTTGTACGGCAAATACAACGAACTGATCGGCGGAACGATCAGCACTGCCGTCTATCTCGTGCTCGACGGGCTCGGCGGCGCACAGCTGGTCGACGGCGACGGCAGCATTCTCGCGACGGGGCAATATGCCGCCAATGCGGACGAGAGCGCTTGGGTATTCACTGCGGAAGACAACAGCTTTACCTTCTATCTCTCCACGGTAACGTCCGGTTCGGGGGACAGATATGCTGTTTTCTCCAGGTATGACGAAACATGGGAGCGCAGTTTCAGTTCCGCCGATTGGGAGGTAATGATCCTGAGCGGGCACGGAACGGTGACTTTCATCGACGAAAAGGGCAAAGTGACGGAGACCTTCTACGTCGTTTCGGGCGAAAACGTGATCGGGATTTACGATTTGAGCACGGGCGAGTATCAGTACTACAAAGTAAACTTTGAGGACGGTACGTTCACGCCGACCGAAGCGCCCGCGGAAGAGCAGGCCGCCTGAATCTGAGCGGATTTCAAACTGAAAAGACCGTTTTGAGCGTAGCTCAAGGCGGTCTTTTGTAAAATTATACATTGTTTATGCAATTATTTGAATTTAAATAGGTAATATTATTTATTTTTATAGCATTTCCATGGTTAATTTAATTGACCTGATAATATTTTTGTGATAAAATAAATCAATAATAGAATAGTTATATATTATTTATACGCAATCGTCTTTCCCCGGTTCCGCGGGGAAGGAGGAGATAGAAGAAAAGGAGGCAGTATATGAAAGTAAAAAGGCTGATTATGACTGTGCTGCTGTCGGTGATGGTGTTATCGGCGGCGGCAGCTGCGGCGTGCGTCGGAAATCCGCCGGACGAAAAACCGTCGACGCCCGGCGAAGAAGCGGGCAATTATTATTTTGACGCTTCTAACGGGATTGAGTATAACGTTTCGTTAGACGGAATCGATCTCTATACTTATTATTTCGGGAACGCCAGCGGCTTCGGCGACTACACCAAGGAGGACGGCGTAATGACCTTCCATCCCGTCGGGGATGCGGAGACAACCGTCTTTACCGCGGTGCTTTCGGACGATGTCTTAGTGGTGACTTATAACGGCGGCGAAATGCGCTTTTATAAGCAGATCACTTACACCGTCTCTTTCTCCTCGGAGGGCGGCAGCGAAATTGATCCTGTCACCGTGATGAACGGCAGATCGATTGAAAAGCCCGCCGATCCCGTGCGTTCCGGTTACACCTTTTTGGGGTGGTATACGGACAGCGCTTATTCCAAACCGTTCCTGTTCGGCTCTCAGCCGGTGACGGCAAATACGACCCTCTATGCTTATTGGGGGGAGAATGTCGTCGGTCAGAGAGAATTTACGATCGACTTTGATCTCAATTACGACGGCGCCGAAGCGCTCGGCAGCGTGCAGACGATAGGCGGAAAACTCTATCAGCTGCCCGCCGATCCCGTGCGCGACGGATATACGTTCAACGGCTGGTGGATCAGCATGTACGAAGGAGAAGCGGAGGATCCCTCTGAGCGCCTTTCGTATCCGTATGCGGAAGGCATGGTGTTTGAGAGCAGCGCAACGCTCTACGCTTATTGGACGGAGAATCAGTCCGGTTCCAAACTGTCCGCGCCCGTTGTTTCCGTAAGCGGCAATTCCATCAGCTGGAATGGCCAAACCGGAGCGACCAAATCCGCTATCAAAGTGACGGGGCCGGAAGGCTTCAAGGCGATTGACAAGGAGACCGGCAGTACGACGGAGGCCGTCGACTTTGCTTCTGCTCCCGCGGGAGATTACGTGATCAGCGTCACGGCGATCGCATCCAATTCGGGCAACAATTCGGATACGACCACGATCTATTATAAAAACAAGGCGCTTGCGAGTGTTTCGCTGTTCTCTGTCGCAGAGCCCTCTGTGCTGGTCTTCAATGCTGTGGAACATGCGGATCGCTATTATATCACCGTCGATTGCGGAGATAAAGCTCACAATCATACGATGATCGATCTCGGTTCTTCCACGACCTATAACTTCTACAACTGCGCGATGCAGGAAGGCGGCATCCGCTTTACGGTTACCGCGGAAGGGGAGGGATACGCTTCTTCCGTATCCAGGACGTTTGTCTACAACAGAATGCTTGCGGCAATCGAGGAGTTCCGCTTCGACGATGCGACCGAAACGCTCTACTGGGATGCGATCCCCGATGCTGCGGGCTACGTCGTTTCCGTGAACGGCGTCGAATATGAGATCGGCGGAAAAACGCAGTTCTGCCTTAAGAATTTCGCGCCCGTCGAGGGCGGCATCGTCGTCAACGTCTATCCCAAGACCAAGGGATACAACGCGCCGGCCGCGAGCAAGTATGTCTATGAAAAGACCAGACTGGCGGCGCCGAGCGATTTCCGCATCGAAGGGACCATCCTGACATGGTCTGACTGCAGTGCGGATTCTTATGAAATCAGGATCGGCACGCATACGTTTACCGCGGAGACCAATCGCTTTGATCTGGCTTCTGCCAACGACAAGGTAAACTGGTCTGCTTTGGAGAGCTATCAGATAACCATCCGCGCGATCGGGGCGGAAAATTCCCTGTGGAGCGACGCGGAAGATATCCGCTACCAGATGATGGCAGAGACGGTTTCCTATGAAGCGGGAGTCGTTTCGTGGAATCACGTGGTCGGTGCGGATTCCTATGAGGTCAGAGTCAACGGCGGCGAGTCGATTTCCGTCGAGGGCGGCGTGAACTATGCCGAAATTTCCCTGACGCAGGCTGGCATCAATACCGTTGAAGTGCGCTACCTGCAGGGCGACGCTGCTTCCTCTTGGGCAAAAACCGAGGTTTACGCATATACCGTGACCTTTGACACCAACGGGGGGACGGCTGTGGCGCCGCAGTATAAGGCGTACGGCGACCCGTACGACGAATATGAAACGCCCGAAAAGCCGGGATACGAATTTGACGCGTGGTATACCACGCCCGGCGGTCCGGAGACGAACGGCGCCCGCTATGAAGATAAGACGTTCACCGAATCGGGCGAGCTTGTCCTCTATGCTTACTATGCGCCCAAGACGTATACCGTAAAATTAGATCTCCAGGGCGGCTCCCTCGGCGTTACGACGGCAGAAGTCGTGTTTAATTCCATGTATCAGTGGCCGGTTCCCACATCCAACGATGCGACCAAGTCTTTCGGCGGATGGTGGTCCGTTCCCCTCGGCACGGGCACCCAGTATACGGATGACAAGGGAAACAGCCTCCAGCCCTGGGCGGAAACGAGAGAGGATGTTACGGTTTATGCTTTCTGGCAGGATGACGTCCTTGACTATACGCTGCTTTCTGACGATACATACTCCGTGAAAGCGGGAAAGAAAATTTCCATGGTATCGGAATTGACGATCCCCGTGACGTATCGCGGAAAGATGGTCAAAGAAATTCGCGGCGAGGCATTCGCCAATGTGACGAATCTTACAAAGATCAGAATCCCCAACAGTATCAGCTTTATTGACTATTCGATGCTCAACGCTTTCAGCGGCTGTACGGGACTTACTGCTTTTGAAGTTTATGACAGCGGAATGCCCGTTGCCGAAATCGGGAACTATCTCTCCAGTGACGGTGCGTTATTAATAACCGAACTGAATGAAAGCACTTCCAAGCTGGTTACGACGCTTATTTTGTTCCCGATGGCCAGAGAAGGCAGCTATCGTATCCCTGATGAAGTGGAAATCATTGCGAGACAGGCGTTTGCGGGATGCTCTTTGACGGAGATTACGATTTCTGCCGGGGTTTCTGCCATCAATGCCGATGCCTTTAATAAGAGTACAAAGCTGACCACTGTGGTGTTTGAAGATGCGGCTGCGGGTGAAACGGCTGTTCCTCTGACGTTTGGCGCCCGTGTGTTCAGTAATTGCTCTGCATTGAGGGAGGTTACGCTTCCCGCACGGCTGCAGGAGACCTCTTTCAGCAAATATGTTTTGAAAGATCCGTCGGGAACACCGCCGAGTCAGACTGTTACCGTCAGTGCTTCCTCGGTAGATAACCCGTTTGTAGGCTGCACCTCATTATCCGCGGTTTACGTAAGTGAAGGGAGTGCATATTATAATTCGATCGACGGTATTCTGACGGATAAGGATAAAACCACAATCATTTTCGCTCCGGCAAAAGCAGATGCGATTGCGGGTGAATATAGGATTCCTGCCGGCATTACCGCGATCGGCAACGGCGCGTTCCTGGATTGTAACGGGCTTACTAAATTGACCATCCCCAATACGGTTACGACCATCGGGGAGCTTGCGTTCTATGACTGTGACGATATAGAGGAAGTTATTTTTGAAGGAAACGGCTTCCAACCGGTAACAATCGGCAAGTACGCTTTCAGAACGTGTAATTATCTGACGACGGTTACGTTTGGAGATGGAAATCTCGTCTCCGAGATCGGAGCGGGCGCGTTCTACGCTTGTACCAGATTGTCGTCGTTCACGATTCCCGCCAATATGGAGTACATTCGGGAACAGGCATTCCGCGGCTGTTCTGCGCTCGCGGAGGTATCGTTTGCGCCGAATGGAAAAACGCTCATATTTGAAGAAAACGTCTTCTATCAGTGCACGGCGCTTACAACGTTCTACCTGCCTGCAAATGTAGCAGAGCTTCCCGGCGTATTCAGCGGCTGCACGGCGCTTGAAAAAGTGGAAGTGGATAAAGATAATCCGTATTTTACAGATATCGAAGGTGTTCTCTTTGATAAAAATGTCACAAAGTTGGTGTTCTTCCCGTTGGGAAGAGGCGGCAGCTATACGATTCCCGAGACCGTTACCGAAATTGCGACCGGCGTATTCCGCGGCAACGAGGTACTTACGGAAATCGTGATCGGCGCAAATATGGAAAAGATCGGGAACGAGGCTTTCCGTGGATGTATCGAGCTCAAAACGGTGAGGATCGAAGACGGTGATAAGCCCCTGACCATCGGAGACAGTGCGTTCCAGCAGTGTTCTTCTATTGTGACGATAACGCTTCCCGGGCGTGTGAAAGAGATAGGCGACTATGCTTTCTACTGGATGGATTCGTTGCGTCTCGTCCAATTCGGCGAAGGAATCACTGAAATCGGCGAAATGGCTGTCTATTACAATGCGTCCCTGGAGCGCGTCGAAATTCCGTCTACGGTGAAAGAAATCAAAGAAGGTGCTTTCTCTTCTAACTATAACCTCAAGAGAGTGACGTTTGCGGCCGGTTCGCAGCTGGAAACGATTGGGAACTTTGCTTTTTATTCCTCGGCTATTACGGAAATCACGATTCCTGCTACCGTAAAGACGATCGGTGCGTACGCTTTCACTGCCCAGACCAATAATCCTACCTTGACGACGGTCAACTTTGCGGATGGCACTGTGCTTGAGACGATCGGCGGCAACGCGTTTCAGAATCATAAAAACCTTAAATCCATTGTGATTCCGGGATCGGTGACGGCGATCGGACCCTATGCGTTTTCCGGTTGTTCTTCTTTGGCGAGCGTCGAATTTGAGCCGGGTGAAAAAGATCTGACCATTGGCGCTCCGACCGATTATAGCTATATAAGGGGTAGTACCACAACGTATACGTATTACGGTTACTCGTTCAGCGGATGCGATCTGAAGGTGGTGCAGCTTCCTGCACGCGTTACGGAATTGGGGCAGTATTCGTTCAACAGCAACTATAATTTGACGGAAATTACTTTCGGCAGCGAAACGGAAGAGAGCCGCTTGACCAACATCGGCGCCGGTGCATTTTACATGTGCCGTTCGTTGAAAGAAATCGTCATACCGAATACTGTCCGCAACCTGTCCGAGGTTACAGCATGTTATGCTGATTCGTCGTCATCTACGGTAATCTATCGTACCGCAATCGGAGAAAAGACTTTCTACGGGTGCTACGCGCTTACCAGCGTAATCTTTGAGGAGAACGGTAAATCGGAGGACGGGGTGACGATCGGCAACGAGGCGTTTTCCTCGTGCATGACCTTGTCGGAATTGTATCTCCCCGCCAGAATGGCGAAGTATACCACTACCGACGGCAAAACAGTGTTGGAGCCGTTTGCAGGAACTAGTGTGTTCTCCGGATGTAAGTTGCTGACAGAGATCAATATTGAAGAAGGCGGCGATGTATACGCTTCCAAAGACGGTATCGTTTACAACGGCGACTTTACGGAACTGGTATATTGCCCGCTGCCGCGAACCGGCGTGATCGAGGTGCCGGATACGGTGCAGAGGATCAGCGACAATGCGTTCTATAATTGTTCGTCCATCACCGGTATCTCGTTTGGAGAAAACAGCGAACTGAATCAGATCGGCGCCAATTCGTTTGCATACTGTGCCGGAATCACCGAAATGGTCATTCCGGACGGCGTGACGGAAATCGGAACCTATGCGTTTAGAAACTGCACGAATCTTACTTCGGTTACGCTTCCGCGGGAGTTGGCTGAGTTTGACAACGCTATTTTTACGGGTTGCACTTCTCTGAACAATATCAACGTCAGCGCGGGGAATGAAAAATATCAGTCGAAGGACGGCGTTGTATTCGATGCCGACGGAACGACTTTGGTTTATTATTCGAGCTCGCGCAAGGCTGAAAGCTATACGGTGCCGGCAGGCGTCACGGAGATCGGCGCAAAGGCCTTCTACCAGAACACTTATCTGAAAGAAGTAATTTTGCCGGACGGTTTGAGCGTCATTAATCACACCGCCTTCAGGGGGTGCACGGCGCTGGAAAAGATCAATATTCCCAACACGGTTACGCTGATCGACGACGCTGCGTTTTATGGCTGCAGCGCTCTCAAAACAGTGGAATTTGAGGAAGGAGGTACGCTTCCGCTGGTAATCGGGTCGGAAAAAAATCCGACCGGAAAAATGGAGAATACAAAAATACCGGCCAAATATTACTACTCGGACGTTTTCTACAGCACTGTTTCGCTCAAGAGTTTGACACTGCCCGAGCGCACCACCTCGATTGGCGACAGAACCTTCTATAATTCGGGGATCGAAACCATTGTCTGGCCTGCGGGTGTGACGGAAATAGGGGCAAAAATGTTCGAAAAATCTGCGCTCAGATCGATCACGTTGCAGGTCGGCTTGAAGACGATCGGCGATTACGCGTTTACGAATTGCAGCAAACTGGTTTCCGTTACCTTGCCGGAGGGGCTGGAAGAATTGGGATTCTTCGTATTCAGCAAATGTACTGCAATGACCTCTTTCAGCTTCGGGGATAACTGTACGCTGGAGGAGCTGAATTACGGCACGTTTGCGGAGTGTACTTCCCTGAAGAGTATCGTTCTGCCCAAGAGCATTACTTCCATTTTGAGCGGTTCGGTATCCAGTGTTCCGTCAATTTATTCTAGCAGTGCGAAGACGGCCGTACAAGGCAGTCCGTTCTTAAAGTGCACGGCGCTGGAGTCCGTTACGTTTGAAGAGGGCACGGCAATCACCGCTCTTCCGAATTATCTGTTCAGGGGGACGGGGCTGAAATCCTTCCAGATTCCCGGAACCGTCAAGACGTTAGGAACATATTTGTTCCAGAACTGTGCGGACTTGACCGAGGTGGATTTCTCTTTGGCGACCCAGGTCACCGAACTCTCGAACTATATCTTCGCGGGCTGCTCGGCATTGGAAGAATTTGAGATCCCTGACAATATAACGAAGATCGGAAATTATGTTTTCCAGAACTGCACGTCTCTCACAGAAATGAAGATTCCCGAATCTGTCACTTCTTTGGGCACCAATATATTCAACGGATGCTCCAATCTCGAGTCTTTGGACCTGTCCGAACTGAATACAAAGATCACCGCTTTGCCTCAGTCTTTTGTGCAAAACTGTATCAAATTGACGAGTCTGGAAATTCCTGCTGCGATCAAGACGTTCGGAACAAGCTGTTTCTACGGCACCGGGTTTACCTCTTTCACGGTTCCCGATCAGGTGACGGCGCTTCCCAGCAACATTTTCCAGAACAGTATGCTCGAGGAAATCGTCATTCACGATAAGGTTACTTCGATCGGCGGCAATGCTTTCAGGGGCTGTGTCAATTTGTCATCCGTCGAAATTCCCGATTCTGTAAAGACTTTGGGAACGTATGCCTTCCAAGGCTGTGAATCACTTGTTTCAGTAAAATTGTCGAGTTCTCTCACTACGCTTTCCAATTATCTGTTTGGAAATTGCGTCAAACTTGAAAGCTTGGAGATCCCGGCATCGGTTACTACCTTTGGAACGGATGTATTTAACGGATGTGTTGCGCTTAAATCGATTGATATTCCCGAAGGCGTGACGCAAATCGGAAAGCAGGCCTTTATGGGCAGCGGCTTGGAAAGTATCTCTTTCCCCGGCAGTTTGGCGAGCATCGCCGACGCCGCGTTCAAAAACTGCGTCGACCTGGTCAGCGTGACGCTGCCTTCCGGCTCCGACTATACCTCGGTTTCTGCCAGTCTGTTTGAAGGATGCGTAAATTTAAGCAGCGTTGCCTTCTCTGCCAACGTAGAGGAGATCAGTGCAAATGCATTCAGCGGCTGCACGGCGCTTGCGCAGGTTACGCTTCCCGGGAGCCTGATCGAAATAGGGGATAGCGCCTTTGAGGGGTGTGTAACTTTAAGCGAAATCATGCTTCCCGGTTCGGTTGAATTGATCGGAGATGCGGCGTTCCGTAATTGCGTGCTCCTCAAAAACGTGTATTTTTCCGAAGCGGTCACTTTTATCGGCGATTATGCGTTTGCCGGTTGTGTTCAGTTGGTGCAGGCAGTGCTTCCTGATGCCATAGTGTCTCTGGGGGCTTATGCTTTCAGCGGAACCGGTCTGAAAGAAATTACGCTGCCTGCCGGGCTTTCTGTCTTGTCGGAAGGGACGTTTGAAAACTGCGCTGCGCTCGAAAAAGTGGTTTTGACCGAGTCGATATCCGAGATCGGAGACTACGCGTTCAAAAACTGCGCGAAACTCTCAGAAATCGAGATATTGTCCGGTGTCGTTTCCCTGGGGGTCAATCCGTTCTTCGGGTGCGCTTCTCTCGATACGTATATCATTGCGGAAGAGAGCGAGTCGTTCATGCTGATTGACGGGGTTCTGTTCGGCGCAGACGGAAAGACGCTTTACAGCTATCCTGCGGGTAAGGAAGGATCGTATACCGTTGCGGACGGCGTCACCGTAAGGCCGTACGCGTTTGCCGGGGCAGATCTGTCCGAGCTGATTGTTTCCGACGGGGCGACGCTTCTGGACGGAGCGCTTGCCGGCGGAACGTACGGGAGCGTGCAGCTGCCGTCTTCCCTGAAAACATTGCCTGACTCGCTTTTCAAAGACGCCAAAATAGGCGCTGTGACAATCCCGTCCGGCGTCACGGTGATCGGGGAATATGCGTTCCAGGGAGCTGAAATAGACAGTATCGTCATACCCAACGCCGTTACCGCGATCAGTCAATATGCCTTCGAGGGATCGTCCTTAAGCAATTTGACGTTTGAATCCGGCGGAACAGAGGGACTGACGATCGGAACGTATGCCTTTGCAAACTGTACTTCGCTTGAACATCTTGTTGTGCCTTCCCGTGTCCGGGTGGCGTATACATCTTCTGTCACGCCTGTTGACAACTATGCGTTTTACGGATGTACGTCTCTTCTCGACGTTGTATTTGAAGAAACGCCTGCAAGCGGCGGCGTGGAGGGAGTCTTGCGTTTGGCCCAATATGTATTTGCCGGCTGCACCTCTTTGAAATCGGCGGAATTCCCGTCCGCATTGGGGAGAACGACGAGTAACGTTTGGGGAATTTACAGCTATTCGTTCGACGGATGCGTCTCTTTGGAAAGCGTTACATTTGCCGAGCCTGTAGAGGGAGCGGAAACATACGGATTAGGAAGTTATCTTTTCCGGGGCTGCACTTCTCTGAAGCAATTTGAGATTCCCTCATGGGTTTACTCCTTAGGGGCAGGCTTATTTGAGAGCTCCGGCATCGAGGAACTCACGATTCCTGAGACCGTAACGGGCAGCATTGGATCATATCTGTGCAGATATGCCGAAAATCTGAAAAAAGTCGTTTACAACGGAGGCAGTACAACGCAGATTGCTCAAAGTGCTTTCCAAGGATGTGTTTCGCTTGAAAGTGTGGAGATTCTCAACGAAAAGATTGTGACGTTCGGCAAAAATGCTTTTGACGGATGCGTATCGTTAAAGTACTTTGTGATTCCCGAGCGTATTACCAGCGTGAATGCAGATGCGTTCAAGGGCTGGACGTCAGCTCAGACGATCAGGATCGAGGGCGGCGAGGCGCAGGCTTCCGAATGGACGGATGGCTGGGACAACGAGTGCGAGGCGACGATCGTATACGGCAAAAACTAACGGTCGGTTCAGTCGGATCGTTTCTCGGCGAAATGTTAAAAAGATTATCGCCGATTGCAAAATTGGCGATAATCTTTTAATATCTTGTAAAAAAATTGCTTTATTGCGCTTAATCGCGTGACAAAACGGCGTAAAATGTTGTATAATTATAATAATATTATTTAAATTAAAAAGGAGGAGCATTATGGCACAGAAAGAGCTTTTTAAGCGCTTCCATACCCGTTTGGTATGGGAAGGGATTTTAAAGTCCGCGCTTTGCGGGTTGATTATCGGTTTTGCGGTTAATATCGCGGCCGCTTTGATCTGCTGGCTGGTTGGAATGGATGGCGGATTTTTGCTGGCAATCGCCATTTGGTTTGGCGTCTCGGTGATTTCCGGGGTTATCTTGTATTTTGTCAGATTCCGTCCTACTGTGAAGGATATCGCCCGCAAGGTCGATAAACTCAGGCTGGACGAACGTGTGATAACAATGCTCGAACTCGAAAATGATCAATCCTATATCGCGATGCGCCAGCGGGAAGACGCGAGAGAACGTCTGAAAGCCGTGAATGCGAAGCAGCTGAAATTTCACTTTTCAACGGCTATGGTGGTTCTCGTCATCGTATTCGCTTTGGGCGGAACTTCTATGACGACGTTTGCCGGTTTGGCAGAAAACGGAATAGGCCCTATTTCCCCGTTCGATCCCGATAACCCGGAAAATTATATCGCCGTCACCTACATCGTCGATGAGGGCGGCAGCATTGAAGGCGAGACCGATCAGCTGGTCAAACCCGGAGAGGCTGCGACTCCCGTAACGGCTGTTGCAGATGACGGATGGGCTTTTGTCGAATGGGACGACGGCGTAACGAATCCGTCCAGAACGGATGAAAATGTAACCGAAGAGATCTTCGTTACGGCGATCTTTGAACAGCTCGAGGAAGGCGATGGCGGCGAGCCGGGCGACGGCGAACCTGGTGATACGCCGGAAGATATGCCTTCTGAAGAAACCGAAGGCAAACCTGGCGAACCGGGTGAACCTGTGGAACCCGGCGATCCGAGCGATGGTATGGGCGGCCGCTTCGAAGAGAGCAATCAGATCATCGACGGAGAAACTTTTTTCCGCGATTACCTCGATTATTATTATAACCAGGTTAAGGACGGCGTTTTAAGCGACGAGGGGATTCCTTCCGTCATTCGTGATCTGCTTGAACGTTATTACGGCAGCCTGTAATAGCCGGTTGTACTTGTAAAAAAAGAAGAAAATCATTAAAAGGAATTGGAGAGAAACACAACCATGATAACAGAAGCAGATATCAAGCATTTCAGCGAACAGTGCGGCAGAATCTTCACGCAGGTGGAGAGAGACGTCGTCGGTCAGAAAGATGTCATTGAGGGTACGATTATTGCGATGATCGCGGGCGGGAACGTCTTGCTCGAAGGCGTTCCCGGCGTGGGAAAGACGCGTCTGGTAAGATCTCTGAGCCGGGTATTCAATATGCCTTTTTCGCGTATCCAGTTCACGCCCGATCTCATGCCGGCCGACGTGACCGGTACGAATATCATCGTCAAGGGAGAGGACGGCAATTCGCAGTTCAGCTTCCAGCCGGGCCCCATTTTCAGCAACATCATCCTTGCGGACGAAATCAACCGCGCGACGCCGAAGACGCAGTCCGCACTGCTCGAAGCAATGCAGGAGCACACTGTTACGGTCATGGGCGTTTCCAGAAAACTGAACGAGCCGTTCTTCGTCCTTGCGACGCAGAATCCCATCGAGCAGGACGGAACGTACCCGCTTCCCGAAGCGCAGATGGACCGCTTTATGTTCAAAATCATCGTGAAAAACCCCAGTTTGGATGAACTCATGGGGATCGTCAACATGACGCAGAAGACCATGGCGGAAGTCGCCGACGCGGTGTGCGACGGCGAGCAGCTTTTGGAAATGCGCAAAACCGCCAACCAGATTCCCGTCGCGGAAGAGGTTCTTCGCTATGCGATGACGCTTTGTTCCGCCACGCATCCGGACAGCGACTGCGCTTCTGCCGCCGCGAAAAAGTACGTGCGGCTGGGGGCGAGCCCCCGTGCCGGACAGGCTTTGATTTCCGCGGCAAAGGTGCGGGCGCTGATGCTGGGGCGGTTTAACGTCTCGTACAGCGATCTCAACGTTTTGGCGTATCCCGTTCTCCGTCACCGCATGAAGCTCACGTTTGAAGCCATTGCCGAGCGCATTTCGCCGGATGAGATTATCATGATGATCATCAACGAGCTGAACGGAAAGAAGTTTACTCCCGTCAAGGCGACGCCCGCCGAAAATCCTGTTCAGGAAGAAGAAAAAACAGAGCAGGCGGCGGAAGAAAATGCGCAGAATAGTGCGGAAGGTAAAAAAGCGAAGCGCGGTATCTTCGGGAGAAAATAATGGCGCTCTCCTATTTAAACGACGGATTTTTCAGTCGGTTAGAGACGCTGGCGTTGAATTTAAGAGCAGATTTGGTTGGATTTTTCGGCGGAAAACACCTTGTCAGGACCTACGGTCAGACGGTGGAGTTCGCCGATTATCGCGAATATATGCTCGGAGACGATATCCGCCGGATCGACTGGAACCTTTACAGCCGTTTTGAAAAGTATTTTTTAAAGCTGTTCACCGACGAGCGGCAGATGCACACGCAGATTTTTTTGGATTATTCCGCGTCGATGGGGATGGCTGATCCCAGGAAAGGGGCGTACGCCGTCGGCGTTGCCGCCGCGTTGGGCTTCTTATCCGTCCATAATATGGATAAAGTCTCTTTCAAACTGATGAAAGGGGAACGCGCGGAAGATCCCTTCGGCACGATCGTCGGAAAGCAGTCTTTTTTCCGCGCGATGAACGAGCTTGAAAAAATGGAATTTTCCGAAGACGCCGATATTTCCGCCGCCGTCACCGGTTGTCTGGATACGGGGTCAAGAGACGGACTCACGGTGATCATCTCCGATTTTTTCACCGAACACGACTGGAAAAAGGCGATCGACTATCTCTGTTATAAAAATCGGCAGGTATTGCTGATTCAGGTTTTAACCCCGGAGGAAATCGATCCGGTTTATTCCGGCCGCGTCAATCTGATCGATTCGGAATCGGCAGACGTATTGGATGATAAAAACATGAAACTGCGTATTACCCGCAGCATGCAGATGGCCTATGCGGAGGCGCTGCATGATTCGATTGAGGAGATCAAAAGTTTTTGTACCTCGCGCGGGGCAGGCTTTTTCTCGGTCAGGACCGATCGCCCCATCGAAAAGATGTTATTCGGAGAATTGCTTAAGACAGGTATAATGGCATGAGTTTTTTGAAATTACTTACACCCTGGGGTCTGTTGGGGTTATTGGGAATCGCGATACTCATCCTGATCTATATTCTCAAGCCGAATTATCAGCAGAAGATAATTTCCAGTACGCATATCTGGAAGCTGAGTTTAAAGTACAGGAAGAAGCGCATACCGATAAACCGTTTCAGAAACATCCTGATTTTTATTTGCCAGTTGCTGATTCTGACTTGCTGCGCATTTTTGTTGGCGCAGCCTTTTCTCGCAGAACAGAAACCGCAGGAGTTTACCGAAAAGGTCTTTATCGTCGACGCTTCTGCCAGCATGCGCGTTGAGAACGCGGGCGGGATAACCCGTTTTGAGCGCGCCGTTTCCCAGGTAAAGGAAGCTGTACAGGAGACTCTGTCGCAAAACGGGACGGTTTCGGTTATTTTGGCGGATGACGATGCGGATTTCCTGATGTCAGACACCGGCACGGAATTTACCGTCCGGCGTGCGGGAGCCGACAGTTTAGATGCAGTTAACGCAGCGCTGGATGCGTTGGTGGAGGCCAATAACCTGAAGTGCTCTTACGGTTCGGCTGACATGGACGGCGCGGTTGAGAAGGCGGAGCTGATTCTCAATGAAAGTCCTAAAACCGAGGTGTTATTATATACTGCGACCGAATATATCGAAAAAGGCGACATCTCTGTTGTCAGCGTCGCGGAAGCCGGTGAGTGGAACGCCGCGATTTTAGGGGTGACCGCTTCTTTTGATGATCTGAATTATTATCAGTTTGAGATTGACGCTGCCTGCTTCGGCGACGAGTCGCAGGAACTCGTCGTGCATTGCGATGTATATGGCGTAAACGGCAGTGAGGACGCGGTAGTTTCTATGACGGAGGAAGTCCTTTTCAGCAATCTGGAGCAGCGGCAGACGATATCGTTCAGCTCGTACGGACAGTTGGGCAGCGATATGGGCGTTTACTCTTACGACTATGTGCACGTATATGTGGAAGCAAATGATTCCTTTGCTGAGGATAACACTTTCTATCTTTACGGAGGGAAAAAGCCGACGCTGAGGATACTTTATTCCAGTTCTCTGCCCAATAGTTTCTTCAGCGTGTTCTTTTTATCGTTGCGGGAATCCATGTCGGATATCTGGAACATTGAATTTGACGAAAAGAAAGTGCAACGCGAAGAGGACTTTATAACGAGCGGATACGATTTATATATCTTTGAGCATGCAATGCCGGAAATCCTGCCGACTGACGGCGTAGTTTTCCTGGCTGACCCGGATATCGCGCCGGAAGGCTCGGATTTTACGTTGGCAAGAGACAAGATCGATGTCGATAGCGCGGAGACACTCGCCTCGGGGGAGGTTCATCCTCTCACGAACGGCATCAATGCAAATGATATCACGATTGCAAGATACGGAAGAATCCTCTATGCGGACGGCTATCAGGAGCTGATGTATTATCAGGGCGATCCGGTGTTGTTGGTGAAAGAGGATGAACTGCAGAAGATCGTGGTTCTTGCCGTTGACTTGAACAGATCCAATTTGCCGATGCTCGACGATTTTTTGTATCTGCTCTATAATACCGTCGATTATTTCCTGCCCGCAACCATCTCAAGCTACATTTTCGAGATAGGGAATACGGTAGAAATCAACGCGCGTTCGCCTTTTTTGACCCTTTCGACGCCGGAAGAGACCTATGAATTTGAATCGTTCCCCCTTGATCTGGTCGTGATGAAACCGGGTATGTATACTCTTTCTCAGGAGACGATGTTGGGAGAACTGGTCGTTGAACACTTTTTTGTTCACATTCCGAATGTCGAGAGCGATATCACCAAGTCGGTAGATTCGCTTCCGCTGCTCTACTATCCGGAGGAACCGCAGAACGATGATCTGGATCTCTTGTTCTACATTGCTATCGGATTGGTTGCGCTGCTGTTCGTTGAATGGTGGCTGCAGTCGCGCGAATACTTTTAACAGGAGTTAATCAGGTAAATGAGTAATTTCAGAATTGAATTTTCCAATCCGTGGCTTCTGTTGCTGTTGATTCCGGCGGTAGCGCTGGCGCTGATTCCTTACTTCCGCATCGCCAAGAGATACAGACGGACAAGAAACCGGGTTATATCCATTGTGCTGCACTGTCTCGTTATGCTGCTGTGCATTTCTCTGCTGGCGGGCATTTCTTTCCGGTATACGGTCGTGAATGCGGAGAATCAGATTATTCTTCTGGTCGATGCATCGTACAGTAACGCCGATGAAAAAGAAGCTAAAGATCAATTCATAAAATCCGTCGTCGATACCGGCGGTTCTGATTACAGCATCGGCATTGTAAAGTTCGGGTTTGATCAAAAGTACGTTGCAGAACTTTCCCGCGATGCAAAAAATGTCTATCAGCAGTATTTGGAATCAGAAGATCCGGATACGAGCGCGACGGACATTGCTTCCGCATTAAACTACGCGCGCACCCTTTTTGAGTATCCGGAAACCTCCAAGATCGTACTGATTTCGGACGGGATTGAAACGGACAGCAAAGCGATGGACGTAATCCGGTCGATCTCTGCGGACGGCATCAAGGTGGATACGGTTTATTTCCCCAATGAGACGAAGAGCGAGGCGCAGATCGTCGGCGCGGAGCGGCCCAAGGATAATATCTCGCTGAACGAGCCGTTTAATCTCACGCTTAATTTTCAAAGTAATTTTGACGGAGAAGTAGCAGGCGCCGAGGTTATCGTCTACGATAACGGAGACGCAAAATCGACCGTTGCCGTTGAGCTGAGCGAAAATGAGCAGTCAGTGGAGATCGAACACACGTTTTCGGAGTACGGCCTGCACGAACTTCGGTTTGAACTGCGCTTTTCGGACGGCACTTCGGATACGATGGCGGAAAACAACAGTTATTTTTCCTATATTTATCTGCAGTCCTTCAATCACATTCTGATTCTTGAAAAATATACCGGCGAATCGGCTGAATTACAGACTATTTTAGAGGATCTGGAATATGAAGTGGATGTCTTGAGTATCGAAAACGACAAGGATTCCATTCCCACGGATGCGAAAACGCTGAGTCGGTATGAACAGGTGATTTTCGTCAATATCGCAAACAGCGATATTGAGCCTTTGGGGTTCGACGAGGTCATTGAAGAATATGTCTCCGATCTCGGGGGAGGGCTTCTGACGGTCGGCGGTAAAAACGATACGGATGCAGACGGCAATGTCGTTCCTCACGCTTATAACCGGACCGACATGATGCAGATCAACGACAAGGGTACTCTGGAGTCTACCACCTATCAGAAGATGCTGCCCGTACAGGTCGTCGACTATACGCCGCCGATCGCGCTCGTGATCATCATTGACCGTTCCGGATCAATGGGCGGCGGCGTCGGCAGTAATTTGGACATGGCTAAAAGAGGTGCGGATGCCTGTGTCATGAAGCTGAATACAAGAGATTATTGCGGCATCATGACGTTGGACGACACATATTCCGAAGAGGTTCGGATTACGCGTGTGTCGCAGCGCGAAGAAATTCGGGAAGTAATTTATAATATTTCCGAGGAAGGCGGCGGCGGTA
Organism: uncultured Eubacteriales bacterium; assembly: GCA_900543915.1. Taxonomy (GTDB): domain Bacteria; phylum Bacillota; class Clostridia; order Christensenellales; family Borkfalkiaceae; genus UMGS621. Next base: position 28,367 of record UQTB01000014.1, read on the forward strand.
CTGTATTTTCGGGCGCGATCCGGCGGGCCGGAGAAGCGCTTTCCAGTGTAGACGTCAAAAATCGCCACATTATGTTGATAACGGACGGTGCTCCGAGCGATTCGCTGGAAGAGTACGGATCCTACATCGATATCAATACAGCAAAGGGAATTACAATGTCCGTCATTGCGATCAATCCCGGATCCAACGCTTCCAATATGCAAGCTGCGGCGGAGCGCGCCAACGGATTGTATTATGAAGTTACGAGCTCCGGGCAGATCGGGGACTTCATGTTCAGCGATCTCGAGGCGAAAGCGATTGCGGAAATCGAATACGGTAAGGAATTCGATGTCAAAATCGGAGATGTTACGTCTGTCGTAAACGGAATTCGGAACGAGGAGATTCCCGTTTTGTCCGGATATTACGGCACGGTCAAAAAGAGCGATGCGGTAGTTCCTCTGGAAGGAGAATACGGCGTACCGATTTATGCGCAATGGCAGTATGGGAACGGAAAAGTCGGAAGTTTCATGTCCGATTTGAACGGCGAATGGTCGGCAAAGTTTATCAACGATCCCGTCGGGAAAGAACTGATATCGAACATCGTAAAAAATCTGTTTCCCACGCAGGATATCGTGCCGAAAGACATCGAAGTGAATTTCATTGAAGACAATTATACGACGAATATGAACGTCATCACGGATCTCGCGGAAGGCGGCTCAGTGGAGGTTCAAATCACGCCGCTCTCCCAAGACGCGATATCTTTCTACAGCGGCGAGCGTACGATTCCCATCGAATGGACGACCGGCTATACGAGATTTACTTTTGTAATCACTTGTCCGGGGCTCTACCAGGTGGATATCTCGCGCAAGGACGCGGAAGGTAACGTCACCGCAGAACTACGTACGTACAAGACGTTTTCCTATTCGGAGGAATATAATTATTTCCCGGAGGAGAATGCGATTACAGCCGCCGAATTCATGGCGTCGCTGGCGTCCGGAGGAAAGGGGTCGGCAATTCAGGAAGCGGCCGAGATATTCCTCACGTTTGAAGAAAATCTGGAACGCGAATACGATCCGCGTCTGTTGTTCTTGATTTTGGCGATTCTCCTGTTCCTGCTCGACATCGCGGTGCGGAAGTTCAAATTCAAATGGATTCACGAAATCGTGCGCGATCGCCGGACAAAAAGATCGATGGTAGAGGAGAACGATGCAAAACAGAAAACGTAAGGCTTTGGTCTGATGAAAATCGGAGTATTTCCGTCAGTCTTATTACGGAGGAGAGATAAATGAAAAAAATTCGATATCTCATTTTATTGGCAATACTTGCTTGTTGCCTCGGCGCAGCGGTTGGATGCAGCGGTAATGCGCTGAGTCGGCCGGTCAATCTGAAAATAGATTCGGATACGTTGGTTTTGTCTTGGAAACCGGTTGCAAATGCCGTATACTATAAGGTAAAAATTAACGATACGGAGCAGGATAACCGCACCGTCGCCTGTAACTTTGAACTTGAGTTCCTTTCGGAAGGGACGTACGATATTTCGGTAAAGGCATTTGGCGGCGAAGGGAAAGGAGATTCCGCTTGGTCTGAACCCATCCGTTTTGTCAGAGAAAGCGAAACAGGTCTCGTCTTTACTTTGATCAACAACAACACGGAATACGAAGTCAAAGATATCGGCTCTGCTTTAAGAGACATTACCGTTCCGGATACCTATCGCGGAAAACCGGTTACGAGCATCGGTGAAAAAGCGTTTCAGAACAAAAGGCTGACAAGCGTCGTTTTAGGAAAAAACATCACGAATATCGCGGCGGAGGCGTTCAGCAATTGTTCCTATCTTGAATCTATCAATATTCCGGACAAAGTTGTGAACATCGGTGAAAAGGCGTTTCAAAGCTGCCGGACATTAACGTCCATCGTTTTGCCCGATGGGGTGACGGAGATCAAGGCAAACACCTTTCAGTCCTGTATCAATCTGGAAAGTTTGACTTTGGGCGATCATGTGACGGCAATCGGCGAAAATGCCTTTTACAACTGCAGAAAACTCGAATCCTTCGTCATTCCGGATACGGTGCTGGCGGTAGGCAATAACGCTTTCTCCGCTTGCGAAATGTTGAAAAGCGTCACTATTGGGCGCAACGTCCGTTCTCTCGGCAGCGAGGCTTTCCGTTCAGACAGCGTGCTGTCCGAAGTAATTTTCAAAAATGACAGCGCCTTAAGCGAAATCGGTTCTTATGCTTTTGCCGAGTGCGGAAGTTTGACTTCGATTGATTTGCCTGCAGAAGTGACGAGTATCGGCGAATATGCATTCTATAATTGTGCTGAGCTTTCTGAGATTGTGATTGGCAACAACATTGAGCAGATCGGAATGCGCGCTTTTGAGGGAACTGCATATTTGAACAATGCAGCGGACACGCTCGTTTATCTGAACGGTTGGTTAATTGCCGTAAACGATCGGGAGATTACTGCCGTAGACATCCGGGAAGACACGGTGGGAATCAGCGGTGCCGCTTTCTACAGATGTAATCAAATCATGCAAATTATCCTGCCGGACAGCGTCAAGGTTATCGAGGATTATGCGTTCTATGGATGTGAGAGCCTGATGCAGGTAGTAATCGGCAGCGGCGTGGAGCGCATCGGCAGGCAGGCTTTTTACAATTGTAAAAAACTCGCTACAGTCATATTGGGTTCTTATGACTTTGATCTTCACGAAATGACGGGGAGCAGTTTAAAAACAATCGATTCGTATGCTTTTATGGGATGCGAGTTATTAAAAGATATCGAAATTCCGGATACCGTTGAATCGATCGGGTCGTATGCATTCCGTAATTCCGGCTTATATAATAACGCCGTCGGCGGCGTAGTCTATGCTGGGAACTGGTTAGTAGATTGTAACAACAATGCTGTCTCTGTGAATGTCACTGTGCGCGAAGGTACGGTTGGAATTGCAAACTATGCGTTTTATAACTGCTCCACACTGACGACGATTCGTGTTGCGGACTCCGTTAGGACGATCGGTCGCGGTGCTTTTTACGGGTGCAGCAGTGTATTATTTGTGATTCTGCCCTCGGAGCTGGAAGTCATAGAAGATTATACATTCTACGGATGTTATTTTTTGGGAAGTATTGAAATTCCCAAAGGGGTAACAAAAATCGGACGTTCTGCATTTTATGGATGTAAGAGTTTGATGTTCGGGGAGGACGGCTCAACGCTGACTATGCCCGATACCTTAAAGACAATCGGGGATTATGCGTTCTTTGGTTGCGGTTATGAAACTTCCGAAGGCTATGTCGGGCTTGAAGAAATCGTGCTCGGCAACGGCGTTACGAGTATCGGATATGCCGCATTCTATAACTTCGTCTCATTAAAACGTGTCGATTTGGGCTCCAGTTTGCAGACGATAGGCGACCGTGCATTCTATCAATGTGTAAGCCTGGAAGAAGTGACCGGCGGAGTAAACGTCAGGAGCATCGGCGAACGCGCTTTTTATCGTTGCTCCGCATTGAAAGGCTTTGTTCTCTCGGATGAAGTTACGGAAATCGGAGATTATACCTTCTACCGCTGTACGGCTTTGTCCTCTGTCACTTTCGGTAAAAATGTGAAAACAATCGGCAGCTATGCGTTTTTTGCCTGTGAATCGCTGCAGAGCGTTTCATTGCCCGCATCTTTGGAGAGCATCGGTAAGTACGCTTTCCGCAATTGCAAGGCATTGCAATCCGTCGTGATCGGGAAAGGCGTTACATTTATCGATATGCACGCATTCTACGGCTGCGCCCTCCTTACGCTGTATGTGGAACAGTCGTCCGGAGAAGTCAATTGGCATTCCCGGTGGAATTCCTCTTATCGTCCCGTGGTATGGGGCTGTGAATTGTCCGAGGACGGCGGATACGTCGTTTCCGTCACGGTAGGGGATGAGACGCTCGGTAACAACAATACCAGCAATACGTTTGCGGCGCCTTGCCGCGACGGATACGTCTTTGCCGGCTGGGCAACCTCTTCGGGAAGCGGCGAGGTCGCCTATTCGGCGGAGCAAATTGCAGAAGTGCCGGAGGGAACCACCCTGTACGCTGTTTGGGAAGAGCCCTCCGCGGAGCCGGAGGAGCCCGCGGATTCTGCGGAATCAACCGAGGAAGGCTGAAAAACGGCATCTGATCCGCTTCTGTGTTTTATGAACGCTGAGCCGCCCGCGCACTGTGCGCGGGCGGCTTTCGCTTTGCTGTCTTCGCCGCGCGCGGATAAAAACAGGGCCGATTCCATCAGATACAAGCGCTTCCTTTCGCATGAATTTCCGTCGTTCTGCGCAAAATAACAGGTATGAAAAAGTTACTCTGCCTGCTTCTCGTCTTGCCGCTGTCCGCAGTTTCCGTTGCGCGGGATTCTGCACGGCAAGATGCGGTTATCATGCCCGTCATCATGTATCACACGATATTGAACAGCCGCGACGGCGTTTATATTGTCTCCGAAGCGCAGTTGGAAAACGACTTAAAAGAGCTGATCGCGCGGGGGTATGAATTTGTCTTCCCTTCCGAAGTGGCTGAATTCGTGTCGGGAGAGGGAAGTCTGCCCGAAAAACCGGTCATGCTGACGTTCGACGACGGGCACTACAACAACCTTTATTACGGGCTTCCCATTCTTGAAAAATACGGCGCCAAGGCTAATATCAATATCATCGGCCGTTTCAGCGAGTACACCACGGCTTCGGGGGACGTGGACAATCCCAATTACTCACACCTGACATGGGAGGAGATCGCGACGATGTGGGACAGCGGCGTCTTTGAAGTGGGAAATCACACGTACGATATGCATAACTACAAGCCCCGCTACGGAATCGCGCCGAAGAGCGGCGAGAGCGAGGAGGCCTACCGCGCGGCGTTAAAGAGCGATATTTCCCGCCTGCAGGAGAAAATTTATGCGGCGGCAAACCGCTATCCGACGACGTTCGCCTATCCCTTCGGAAAATATAACGACGTCGCCAGGGAGGTTCTTGCATCCCTGGGGTTCACCGTGATGATGACGTGCAACGAGGGCGTCAACGTCCTGAGAAAGGGGGAGACCGAGCGGCTTTCCTACATCAAGCGCTATAACCGCAGCGGCCGTTACAGCACGCGGGACTTTCTGGACCGCATCGCGCGGGACGAAAAAAAAGCGCGCGAATCGCTTTAACCCCTTTCATTCATTTGACAAAGATTTTTTTCCGTATTATAATATTCATGATCAACGGAGGCGTAAGAGGCGCGCCGGCGATCGCATCTTTAAGTTCGGCACGGGATGCCGTCAAGATGAGAAATCGGGTGGGTCAGGCCAACCTACGCTTTTTTCATGCAGCAATCCCGCCGTCCGGCGGGTTTTTTGATTGACAGGAGAAAAAAGGAATGAAGGTTTACGACTGGAGCTTGCAGCAGGAACGCGAATACGACGCTTCGGCGCCGTCTTCTTCCCTTTCTTCCCATGATTTGGTATTATTTCCGGGTTTTGTCGATGTACACGTACATCTGAGAGAACCCGGTTTTTCTTATAAAGAGCGCATTGCGACCGGCACGCGCGCCGCCGCGCGGGGGGGATATACGGCAGTCTGCTGTATGCCCAATCTGAATCCCTGTCCGGACTCTCCCGAGCATCTCTCCCTGTTAAGAGAGCTCATCGCGCGGGACGCGGTCATTCCCGTCTATCCTTACGGGACGATTACGGAGGGGGAACGCGGCGAAACGCTGACCGATTTTGCGGCGTTAAAACCCTATGCCGTCGCTTTTTCGGACGACGGCCGGGGCGTTCAGAGCGAAGCCGTCATGCGTCGCGCCATGGAGCAGGCGCAGCGGGAAGGCGTGATCGTCGCCGCGCACTGCGAAGTGAACGAACTGCTCCGCGGCGGTTATATCCACGACGGAGAGTATGCGCGCATGCGCGGGCACAGGGGGATTTCTTCGGAAAGCGAGTACCTTCAGATTGAGCGCGATCTGAGAATCGCGGAGGAAACGGGCGCGAAATATCACGTCTGCCATATTTCTGCGAAAGAGAGCGTCTCGCTCATCCGCGCGGCGAAGGCGCGGGGCGTAGACGTCACCTGCGAGACCGCCCCGCACTACCTGGTGCTGGACGAAGGCGATCTGGAAGAAGACGGGCGGTTCAAAATGAATCCCCCCCTGCGGAGCAGGGAGGACCGGCTCGCCCTGCTGGAGGGAATCCGGGACGGGACGATCGACATGATCGCCACAGACCATGCCCCGCACGCCGCGGAGGAAAAGGCAAAGGGGCTGAAGGAAAGCGCGATGGGCGTTGTGGGGCTGGAAACGGCGTTTCCCGTGCTCTATACAGAATTGGTAAAAAAAGGCGTGATTTCCCTTCATAAGCTGATCGAGCTGATGAGCGTCAATCCGCGCAGGCGGTTTTCGCTTCCCGCGGAGGGAGAGACGCTTTGGGATCTTTCACAGGAATATATCGTCGACCCGGGCGAATTTCTCACGCTCGGCAGAGCGTCTCCGTTTGCAGGCAGGCGCGTGACGGGCAGATGTATCATGACAAAAGTAAACGGGAGGATTGCATGGTCGGAGATTTCAACAGAAAAATAATACTGGAGGACGGGGAGGTCTACTGCGGATACGGCTTCGGCGCGGAGGTATCCCGCGTATGCGAAATCGTATTTAACACTTCGGTGGTCGGATATCAGGAGATCGTATCTGATCCGTCGTATACGCATCAGGCGGTCGTTATGACGTACCCCGTCATCGGCAATTACGGCATTGCAGACGACGATTTTGAATCCAAAGCGCTCTCCGTCGGCGCCCTGATCGTGCGCGATTACAACGATAAGCCATCCAATTTCCGGAGCACGAAGACGCTTTCCGAGGTGCTGGAAGATTACGGAATCCCCGGCGTGACGGGAATCGACACGCGCAAGCTGACGCGCAGCATCCGCGACGCGGGCACCCGCCGCGCGCTGATCACGGATTGTTCGGTCTCTGCGGAGGAGGGGATGCGCATCATTCGCGAAACGCCCGTCCCGCACGACGCGGTGAAGGCGGTCAGCTGTAAAAAACGCTGGTTCAGCCGTACGCCGCACGCGAGATACAACGTCGTCGCGGTGGACTGCGGAATCAAACTCAACATCGTCCGCAGCCTGAATGCGCGCGGTTGCGATGTCACCGTCGTCCCGTACAATATCACAGCGGAAGAGATCGCGAAACTGAAACCGGACGGCGTATTTCTCTCGAACGGTCCCGGCGATCCGGAGGACGTATCGGAAACCATCCGGACAGTGAAGGAGATATACGGCAGATACCCCCTTTTCGGCATTTGTCTGGGGCACCAGCTGATCGCGCTGGCGAACGGGGGAAAGACCTATAAACTGAAATTCGGCCATCGCGGCGGGAATCATCCCGTCAAGAACCTGGAGACCGGAAAGGTGGAGATCACCAGTCAGAACCACAGTTACGCAGTGGTGCCCGACAGCCTGGAAGGCTCCGGCCTTTCGGTCACGCACGTCAACCTGCTGGATCATACCGTGGAGGGAATGGCGGACTACGCGCACCGCGCGTTTTCCGTGCAGTATCATCCGGAAAGCGCGCCCGGTCCCCAGGATTCGGGGTATTTGTTCGATCGTTTTATCCGCATGATGGAGGAAGAGAAACATGCCTAAGAGAACGGATATCAAAAAAATACTCGTGATCGGGTCCGGCCCCATCGTCATCGGCCAGGCGGCGGAATTCGACTACGCGGGAACGCAGGCCTGTCTCGCGCTGAAAGAGGAGGGGTACGAAGTGGTGCTTGCCAATTCCAACCCCGCTACCATCATGACGGATACCGTCATCGCGGATAAGGTATATATGGAGCCTTTGACGCTCGAATATCTGGGAAAAATTCTCCGTTACGAACGCCCCGACGCAATCGTTCCGGGAATCGGCGGGCAGACGGGGCTGAATCTCGCCGTCCAGCTGTCCCGCAAGGGGATTTTGGACGAATGCCAGGTGGAAATGCTCGGAACCAGCCCGGATTCCATCGAAATGGCGGAGGACCGGGAAAAATTCAAGGCGCTGTGCGAGCGCCTGGGAGAACCCGTTCTGCCCTCCGTCATCACGCACTCCATCGAGGAGGGCGTTGCGGCGGCGGAGAAGATCGGCTATCCGGTCGTGCTGCGCCCGGCATTTACCTTAGGGGGAACGGGCGGCGGCTTTGCGGACAACGAAGAAGAGCTCCGCGAAATCATGAAACACGCGCTGATGCTCTCTCCCGTCCGTCAGGTGCTGGTGGAAAAATCCATCAAGGGATTCAAAGAGATCGAATACGAGGTCATGCGCGACGCGAACGACACGGCGATCACCGTCTGCAACATGGAAAATATCGACCCGGTCGGCGTGCATACCGGGGACTCCATCGTCGTCGCGCCCAGTCAGACGCTGACCAATAAAGAGTATCACATGCTGCGCGATTCCGCGCTGAAAATCATCCGCGCCTTAAAGATCGAGGGAGGCTGCAACGTGCAGTTCGCGCTCGATCCGCAGTCCTTCGACTATTTTCTCATCGAAGTCAACCCCCGCGTATCCCGCTCTTCCGCGCTCGCTTCCAAGGCGAGCGGCTATCCCATCGCGCGGGTCTCGGCGAAAATCGCGGTGGGGATGACGCTGGATGAAATTCCCCTGGCGAATACGCCCGCGTCATTTGAACCTGCACTCGACTATGTGGTGACGAAGATCGCCCGCTTTCCCTTCGATAAATTCAACACCGTGTCCAACCGCCTTTCCACGCAGATGAAGGCGACGGGCGAGGTGATGAGCGTGGGGCGCACCATTGAGGAAAGCCTGTTGAAAGCGGTCCGCTCGCTGGAAGTCGGCGTAAACCACATTCATTCCGGAAAGTTCGACGGTTACGCGCAGAGCGAGCTGGAAGAATACGTCCGGGAAGGGCGGGACGACCGCCTTTACGCGCTGGCAGAGCTGATCCGCAGGGGAACGCCCCTGTCCGATCTGTACAGGCTGACGAAGATCGACTGCCTGTTCCTCGAAAAAATCAAAAATATCACCGATCTCGAGCAGGAAGTCGCCGCGCATCCATCGGATCCCGCAGTGCTGAGGAAGGCGAAAAAGGCGGGCTTTTCGGATTCGTTTATCGCGGAGCTCTGGAAGATGCCCGAGCGCGCGCTCTTCGATCTCCGTCTCCGCGAAGAGATCTTTCCGGTCTATAAGATGATCGACACGTGCGCCAGCGAGTTCAAAAGTTACGTCCCATATTTTTATTCCACCTACGAAGAAGAAAACGAGTCGGTTGTCTCCGACCGCAAAAAGATCGTCGTGCTGGGGTCGGGGCCGATCCGCATCGGGCAGGGTGTGGAATTTGATTATTCCACCGTCCACGCCATCAAGACCATCAGGGAAAACGGCTTTGAAGCGATCATCATCAACAACAATCCCGAGACGGTCTCCACCGACTATACGACGAGCGACAAGCTCTACTTTGAGCCGCTCACGCTGGAAGACGTCATGAATATCCTGCTTTTGGAAAAGCCGGAGGGCGTCATCGCCTCTCTCGGCGGGCAGACCGCCATCAATCTGGCGGCGGGGCTGCACGCGCGGGGCGTGCGGATCATCGGCACGGACTGCGACGCCATCGAGCGCGCCGAGAACAGGGACGCGTTTGAAAAGGTGATGGAAGAACTGAAAATCCCTCAGCCGCGCGGCGAGGCGGTCACCAATATCGAGGACGGCGTGCGCGTCGCCGAGGAGATCGGCTATCCCGTTCTGGTCCGCCCCAGCTATGTTCTGGGCGGCCGCGCGATGCAGATCGTCGGCAGCGAGAAGGCGCTCCGCATTTACCTGGAGACTGCGGTCAAAATAGACGAAAAACAGCCCGTGCTCGTAGATAAATACATCACGGGAAAGGAACTCGAAGTGGACGCGGTGTGCGACGGGACGGACGTATTTGTGCCCGGCATCATGGAACTCGTGGAAAAGACGGGGATCCATTCCGGGGATTCCATCAGCGTCTATCCCACGTTCAGCGTCAGCCGGAAGGTAAAAGACACGATTCTGGAATATACCCGCAAGCTGGGGCTGGGCATCGGCATTGTGGGGCTGTATAACATTCAGTTTATCGTGGATAAAGAGGAAAACGTCTACGTCATCGAGGTCAACCCGCGCTCATCCCGCACCGTTCCCTTCCTTTCCAAGGCGACGGGATATTGCCTGGCGGATATCGGCACGCTCGTCATCCTGGGAAAATCGCTCCGGGAACAGGGCTTTACCGAAATGTATCCCAGGGAAAAGGACAAGTGGTACGTCAAGGTGCCCGCGTTCTCCTTCTCCAAGATCGTGGGGCTGGACGCGTATCTCTCGCCCGAGATGAAATCCACCGGCGAGGCGATCGGCTATGACAAGAGCCTGACGCGCGCGCTGTACAAGGCGCTGCAGGCGAGCGGCATGAACGTGGCGAACTACGGCACGCTCTTCGTCTCGGTCACGGATGCGGACAAGGAAGAGGCGCTCCCCCTGGTGCGCAGGTTCTACAATCTCGGCTTTAACATCGAGGCGACGGCGGGCACGGCGAAGTTTTTGAAGGAGCACGGCATCCGCACGCGCGTGAAAAAGAAGATCAGCGAGGGGGCGACGGACATTTTGGATTCCATCCGCAAAGGGTACGTCAACTACGTGATCAGCACGCGCGACGTGGATTCGCTCTCCCAGCAGTCGGACGGCTACATGATCCGCCGCTGCGCCGTGGAAAACAACGTGACCATGTTCTCCGCCCTGGATACCGTGCGCGTCCTTCTGGACGTTCTGGAGGAGATCACCATCACGATTTCCACCATCGACGCTTAGGAGAAAACCATGGAACGCGTTTCTGACTTTCAGATTCTGTCGAACGAGTGCCTCGCCCCGTCCGTCTACCGCATGGTGCTGGCGGGGGATACGCGCTATATTACTGTTCCCGGTCAGTTCATCGATATCCGGCTGGACAGGCTCTTTCTCCGCCGCCCCATTTCCGTCTGCGATCGGGACGGCGATACCGTCACGGTCATCTACAAAGTCGTGGGGAAGGGGACGAAGCAGATGTCCGGGCTTTCCTCCGGCGAGACGCTCAACGTGCTGACCGGGCTGGGAAACGGATACGATCTCTCCCGCGCGGGCGACCGCCCCGTGCTGGTGGGCGGCGGCGTTGGCGTGCCGCCCCTTTACTGGCTGGCAAAGGAACTGAGAAAGCGGGGAAAAGAAGTCTCCGTCGTCCTCGGGTTCAACGCGAAGGAAGAGATTTTTTATGAAAAAGAGATGAAGGCGCTCGGGTGCAGCGTCGCCGTCGCCACTGCGGACGGCAGCCGCGGCGTCAGGGGATTCGTCACCGCGGCGCTCGAGGATTCCTATTCGCACTTTTACGCCTGCGGGCCGGTTCCCATGCTGAAAGCGGTCTGCTCCGCGCTCTCCTGCGGCGGCTCCTGTTCGCTGGAAGAGCGCATGGGGTGCGGCTTCGGCGCCTGCATGGGGTGCAGTGTTCAGACGAAGAACGGGATAAAGCGCGTCTGCAAGGAGGGCCCCGTCTTTTCCAAGGAGGAACTGATATGGTAGATACCGGGGTATCGCTCTCCGGCCTTATGCTGGACAATCCCGTGATCCCCGCTTCGGGCACGTTTGGATTCGGGTATGAATTTGCGGAATTTTACGACATCAACCTGCTGGGCTCCATTGCGCTGAAAGGAACCACGCGGGAGGCGCGCTACGGCAACCCGCTTCCGCGCATCGCGGAATGTACGGAGGGGCTGATCAACAGCGTCGGTTTACAGAATCCCGGGGTCGACTGCGTGATCGCGGAGGAGCTTCCCAAATTAAAGCGGGTGTTCGGGAAAAAGGCGATCGCCAACGTATCCGGCTTTTCGGTGGAGGATTACGCGGCCGCCGCCGCGAAGCTGGACAAAGAAGAGCAGATCGGCATTCTGGAAATCAACATCAGCTGCCCCAACGTGCACAACGGCGGCATGAACTTCGGCACGCGCCCGGAATCCGCCTACGAAGTGACAAAGGCGGTGAAAGCGGTCTGCAAAAAGCCCGTCTATATGAAGCTGTCTCCCAACGTGACGTCCGTCGTCGAGATCGCTAAGGCCTGCGAGGAGGGGGGCGCGGACGGCGTCAGCCTGATCAACACGCTGATGGGAATGCGGATCGACCTGAAAACGGGGAAACCCGTCATAGCGAATAAGATGGGCGGTTTTTCGGGCCGGGCAATTTTTCCCGTCGCCGTGCGCATGGTGTACGAAGTCTATGAAGCGGTGAAAATACCCGTTATCGGCATGGGCGGCGTTTCCTCGGCGGAAGACGTCGTCGAGATGATGCTGGCGGGCGCTTCCGCCGTCCAGGTAGGGGCGGAAAATCTGGTCAATCCGTACGCGTGCAGGGATATCGTCCGCGATCTTCCGCGCGTCATGGAGACGTATAAAATAGAAAAATTAAGCGAAATTACGGGAGGTGCGCACAGATGAACAGAGACGTGATCGTCGCGCTGGATTTCCCCGCGCGGGAGGAAACGCTGGCGTTTTTGGATTTATTCACGGAGGAAAAGCCCTTCGTCAAGATCGGCATGGAGCTCTTTTACGGAGCGGGGCCGGAAATCGTCCGCGAGATCAAGAGGCGCGGGCATAAGATCTTTCTGGATCTGAAACTGCACGATATTCCGAACACGGTGAAAAAGGCGATGTCCGTTCTGTCCGGTCTGGACGTCGACCTGACCAACCTGCATGCGGGCGGCACGGTCGCCATGATGCAGGCGGCGGTCGAGGGGCTGACGCGTCCGGACGGCACGCGCCCCCTGCTGATCGCGGTGACGCAGCTCACCAGCACGAGTCAGGAGGCGATGGAGCGCGACCTCTGGATCCAAAAGCCCATCGACGAAGTAGTCATGCACTATGCGGAAAACGCGAAAAAGGCGGGGCTGGACGGCGTCGTCTGTTCCCCGCTGGAAGCGGGAAAGGTGCATTCCCGCTGCGGCGCGTCATTTTTGACGGTCACCCCCGGCGTGCGCTTTGCGGACGGCGAAAAGGGCGACCAGGTGCGGGTCACCACGCCCGCTAAGGCAAGAGAACTGGGATCCGATTTGATCGTAGTCGGCCGCCCGATCACGGCCGCCGCCGATCCGGTGGCGGCATACCGCAGGGCGAAAGCGGAATTTTTAGGAGAATAAGGATGAAAGAGCAGATTGCAAAGGATTTACTGAAAATCGGCGCGGTATTTCTGCGCCCGGACGAGCCCTTCACCTGGGCGAGCGGCATCAAGAGCCCGATCTACTGCGACAACCGCCTGACGCTCACCGCGCCGGAAGCGCGGAAAGACGTGGAAAACGGGCTCGTATCGCTGATCCGCGCGCATTTCCCGGAGGCGGAAGTCCTGATGGGAACGAGCACGGCGGGGATCGCCCACGCGGCGATCTGCGGCTGGATCATGGATCTTCCCATGGGATACGTGCGCGGCGGGGCAAAGGATCACGGCAGGGCAAACCGCATCGAGGGGAAACTCGAGGCGGGGCAGAAGGTCGTCGTCGTGGAAGATCTCATTTCCACGGGCGGCTCTGTGATCGAGGTCGTGGAGGCGCTCCGCGAAGCGGGCGCCGAGGTGCTGGGCGTAGTCTCCATCTTTACGTACGGCATGAAAAAGGGATTGGAGCGGCTCGCCGCGGCGGACGTCGTCCATTACAGCCTCTCCGATTTCGATACGCTCGCGGAAGTCGCCGCGGAAGAAGGGTATATTGCGAAAGAGGACGTCGCCCGGCTCATGGCGTTCCGGAACAACCCCTCTGACGAAAGCTGGATCAGGGTAAAATGAGACATCTTCTGGACATCGCCGATCTCTCGGTATCGGAAATCAACGAACTCATCGCTCTCGCGGAAGACATCGCCGCGAACGGGCAAAACTATGCGGAAGCCGGAAAGGGAAAAAAGCTGGCGGCGCTCTTTTTCGAGCCGTCCACGCGCACCCGCCTCTCGTTCGAGGCGGCGATGCTGGAGCTGGGCGGAAGCGTCATCGGCTTCTCTGAGGCTTCTTCCTCCTCCGCCTCCAAGGGCGAATGCGTGCGGGATACCGTCCGCGTCGTGAGCAACTATGCGGATATCATCGCCATACGGCATCCCGTCGAGGGCGCGGCGTTCGTCGCCGCGACAAAATCCCGCATCCCCGTCGTCAACGCGGGCGACGGGGGGCACTGTCATCCCACGCAGACGCTCGCCGACCTGCTCACCATTCACCGCGAGTGCGGGCGGCTGGACGGGCTGACTATCGGGCTGTGCGGGGACCTTTTATACGGCAGAACGGTCCATTCTCTCATCAACGCGATGGTGCGCTGCCGGGGAACAAAGTTCGTCCTCATTTCGCCCGAATCGCTCCGTCTGCCCGACTATGCGGAGGAGGCGCTCAGGCGCGCCGGCGTGCCTTATGCCGTCACGGCCGACCTGGAAGAATTTATGGGGGAGCTGGACGTTTTGTACATGACCCGCGTTCAGCGGGAGCGCTTTTTGACGGCGGAGTCTTACGAGCGCGTAAAGGACTGCTACGTTCTGACGCCCGAAAAACTCGTGTCTGCGAAAAGGGAAATGCGGATTCTGCATCCGCTGCCGCGCGTCAGCGAGATCGCGCAGGCGGTGGACGACGATCCCCGCGCGGCTTATTTCCGCCAGACGCTCAACGGCAAGCTGATGCGCATGGCGCTGATTTTAAAGCTGACAGAAAAGAAATCCCTTTCCGCGCCCGATACGCTGCCCGCCGGGGAGGATTTTTCGGGGATATGCCCCAATCCGAAGTGCATCACGCACAGCGAGCGGGAGCTCGCGGCAAAGAGCGTAACGGGGCGGGACGGCGTCCGCCGCTGCCTCTACTGCGAAACCCTTTTAAAATAAATTTTGCCCGTTTCTTTCGCTTGACTTACCGGGCGGAATTTTGATAAAATAAAGTCGAAAAAAGAAGAATGATCTTTGTGACTGACGGAACCGCGGATCACCGCATGGGAGCAAGGGTCTTAACTGATGTCGACCGTCTGGGCAGTCCGCATTTTCGGGGGCTGCCCATAACTATTTTTCGGAGGTTTTATGAAGAAAATCGGAATCGTCATGGGAAGCGACAGCGATCTTCCCGTCGTACAGAAGGCAATCGACGCGCTGGAGCGCTATGGCGTGCCGTTCGAGGTGCACGTCTATTCCGCGCACAGAACGCCCGAGGAGGCGCGCGCGTTTTCCCTGAACGCCCGCAAAAACGGCTTCGGCGCGATCATCGCCGCCGCAGGGAAAGCGGCTCACCTTGCGGGCGCGCTGGCCGCGAATACCACGCTTCCCGTGATCGGGATCCCCGTCAAGTCCTCGACGCTGGACGGGCTGGACGCGCTTCTCTCCACCGTACAGATGCCGTCCGGCATTCCCGTCGCCACCGTCGCCATCGACGGGGCGGAGAACGCGGCGCTTCTCGCGCTTCAGATCTTGTCCGTCGGCGACGCCGAGATTGCGGAGAAGCTGGATGCGGCGCGGAAGGCTTCCGCGGAAACGGTGCTGGAAAAAAACGCGGCGTTAACCGCGCGGTTTTCAAAATAAAAAATTCATTCGGAGGAATTCAAATATGGAAAAGAAAGAACAGCTCTACGAGGGCAAGGCGAAAAAGGTCTTTGCGACCGAAAATCCCGATTACTGCATCGTCTCCTACAAAGACGACGCGACCGCGTTCAACGGCCTGAAAAAGGGCACCATTCTGGGGAAAGGGGCAATCAACAACCGCGTCACCAATTATCTGATGAAGATGCTCGAAAAAGAGGGGATTCCCACGCACTTCGTGGAAGAGCTCAACGACCGCGAGACGGTGGTGAAGCGGGTCAAAATCATTCCGCTGGAAGTCATCGTGAGAAACGTCGCCGCGGGTTCCCTCGCAAAGCGCCTGGGACTGGAAGAGGGCGTCAGAATGGGGCGCACCGTGCTGGAATTCTGCTACAAAGACGACGCGCTCGGCGACCCCATGGTGAACGAGTATCACATCCTCGCGATGAATTTCGCCACCGAGGAAGAGCTGAAGCTCATTTCCGAATATTCCCTGAAAATCAACCGGATTCTCTCCGAATACCTCGCGGAGGTCAACGTCGAGCTGATCGACTTCAAGCTGGAATTCGGAAAAACGGCGGACGGCACCGTGGTGCTGGCGGATGAAATTTCTCCCGATACCTGCCGCTTCTGGGATATGACCACGCACGAAAAGCTGGATAAAGACCGCTTCCGCCGCGATCTCGGCGGCGTGGAAGACGCTTATCACGAGATTTTAAAACGCCTTTTGGGAGAATAAACGTATATGCGCAAGATCAACGAAGAATGCGGCGTTTTCGGCATTTACAGCCCCGAGACGCAGGATGTCGCCCACGTCGCCTATTACGGGCTTTTCGCCCTGCAGCACCGCGGGCAGGAGTCCTGCGGGATCGTCGTCAACGACGACGGGGTTTTCTCGTCGCATAAGGATGCGGGGATCGTAAACGACGTATTCACGCCGGATACGCTCGAGCGGCTGGGGCAGGGCAACATGGCGCTCGGCCATGTGCGCTACGGCACGACCGGGGCGACCGGAAGGAGAAACGCTCAGCCCATCGTCATCAATCACAACAAGGGCACGATGGCGATCGCACACAACGGAAATCTGGTGAATTCTTCTGAACTGAGGGAGGAACTGGAACTGCAGGGCTCCATCTTTCACACCACGAGCGATACGGAGGTCATCTCCTATATCATCACCAAGGAGCGCCTGTCCGCCCCTTCCATCGAGGAGGCGGTCAACCGCACGATGAACCGCATCAGGGGCGCATACTCGCTGGTGGTGATGTCGCCCTCCAAGATGATCGCCGCGCGGGACGAAAACGGCTTCCATCCGCTCTGCTACGGCAAGCGCGTGGACGGCTCTTACGTCATCGCGTCCGAGAGCTGCGCGCTGGACGTCGTCGGCGCGGAGTTCATCCGGGAAATCAGGCCGGGCGAGATTCTGGTGTTCGGGAAGGAAGGCATCCGCTCCATCACCGACCACTGCGATAAGGCGCCCGAGCGCTTCTGCGTGTTTGAATACATCTATTTCGCCCGCCCGGATTCGGTCATCAACGGCTGTTCGGTGCACGACGCGCGCGTGCGCGCCGGCGAGTTTCTGGCGGATTCCTATCCGGTGGAGGCGGACGTCGTCATCGGTGTTCCCGATTCGGGGCTGGATGCGGCGATCGGCTATTCCCGGCGGTCGGGGATCCCTTATGAAATCGGTTTCCTGAAAAATAAATATATCGGCAGAACGTTCATCGCGCCGGGGCAGAAGTCCCGCGAAGACAGGGTACGGATCAAGCTGAACGTCATCAGCTCCGTCGTCAAGGGAAAACGCGTCGTGCTGATCGACGACTCCATCGTCCGCGGCACCACGAGCGCGCGCATCGTAAAGCTGCTCCGGGACTCGGGCGCGACGGAAGTCCACATGCGCGTCACCGCGCCTCCCTTTACCAATCCCTGCTATTACGGCACGGATATCGATTCCAAGGAAAATCTCATCGCTTGCAGTCATTCCCTGGATGAAATTGTGCGCGTGATCGGCGTGGACTCGCTGGGGTATCTCTCCGTCGATTACGCCAGGCGCCTGGCGGGCGGGGAAAACCGCGGGTTCTGCCTCGCCTGCTTCGACGGGAATTATCCGACGGAGGTTCCGAAAGAGAAAGCAAAGAGCAAATTCGACTTTAAAATTTCCCGCAAGAAGGAGGAGTCCTGATGGAAAAGAGTTTCAGCGAGAGCTATAAAGCCGCGGGCGTGGACATCACCGCCGGATATGAAGCCGTCCGGCTGATGAAGGAGCACGTCGCCAGAACCATGACGGCGGGCGCGGTCTCCGATCTGGGCGGATTCGGCGGTTTGTTCCTTCCCGATCTTTCGGGCATGAAGACGCCCGTCCTCGTCAGCGGAACGGACGGCGTCGGAACCAAGTTAAAGCTCGCTTTTCTGATGGACAAGCACGATACGGTGGGGATCGACTGCGTGGCGATGTGCGTCAACGACGTGATCTGCTGCGGCGCGAAACCCTTGTTTTTCCTCGATTACATCGCGGTCGGCAAAAATTATCCCGAAAAGGTCGCGGATATCGTCAAGGGCGTCGCGGAAGGCTGCGTTCAGTCCGGCTCCGCGCTGATCGGGGGAGAAACGGCGGAAATGCCCGGTTTTTACCCCGAAGACGAATACGACCTCGCCGGGTTCTCCGTGGGAGTCGTCGATAAGGATAAGATTCTGGACAACAAGAGCATCCGGGAGGGGGACGTCGTGATTGCGCTGCCCTCTTCGGGCGTGCATTCCAACGGCTTTTCCCTGGTGAGAAAGGTGTTCGACGTAGAGCGCGCGGATCTCAGGTCGCCCGTTCCGGAGCTCGGCGGAAAGAGCCTTGGAGAGACCCTGCTGACGCCCACCAAAATCTATGTCAAGCCCATGCTCGCGCTGTTTGAGAAAGTGACGGTAAAGGGCGTGTCCCACATTACGGGCGGCGGATTTTACGAGAATATTCCCAGGAGCATTCCCAAAGGCCTGGGGGCGAAGATCGAAAAGGCGCGCGTGAGAGTGCTCCCTGTTTTCAGCTACATTCAAAAAACGGGAAATATCCCCGAGCGGGATATGTTCAACACCTTCAATATGGGCGTCGGTATGTCCGTCATCGTTGCGAAAGAAGATGCAGACGCCGCACTTGCGGTCCTGCGCGCCAACGGAGAAGACGCATACGTCATCGGCGAGATCGTGCGCTCGGACGAGGGCGTTCAGCTATGGTAAAGACGAAAATTGCCGTCCTCGTTTCCGGGGGCGGCACCAATTTACAGGCGATTCTCGACAGCATGCGCGCGGAAAAGATCCCGCACGGGGAGATCGCGCTGGTGATTTCCAACAACCGAAACGCTTACGCGCTCACGCGGGCGCGCGAAAACGGGATCGAGACCGCCGTCGTCTCCCGCAGGGAACTGGGCGGGGAATTTGAAGACGTCTTATTGAGCACGCTCGCGGCGCACGGGATCGAGCTGGTGGTTCTGGCGGGGTTTTTGTGCGTTCTGACCGAAAAGGTGACGCGCGCGTACGCGCAGCGCATCATCAACGTGCATCCTTCCCTCATCCCTTCCTTCTGCGGAACAGGCTATTACGGGCTTAAGGTGCACGAGGCGGCGCTTGCTTACGGCGTCAAGGTGACGGGCGCGACCGTGCACTATGTCAACGAGGTGGCGGACGGAGGCGAGATCATCGCGCAGAAGGCCGTCGAGGTAAAGCCGGGCGATACGCCCGAAACGCTGCAGCGCCGCGTCATGGAGGAAGCGGAATGGGTGATTCTTCCCGCGGCGGTGGAACAGGTCTGCAAAATATTACAAGGGGAAACGATATGAATATCTACGAAATCAAAACCATCGGGGAGCGCATCCGCGGGAACGCGTACGTCGGCCGCGGGATCGTCGCCGGCAAGACGGCGGACGGAACGCGCGCCGCGAGCGCCTACTTCATCATGGGCAGAAGCGAGAACAGCCGCAACCGCGTATTCAGAGAGAACGGGGAAGAGGTCGTCATTTATCCTTACGACGCGTCGAAGGTGGAAGATCCCTCTCTCATCATTTATTCTCCCGTCCGCAGACTGGAAAACCACCTGATCGTCACAAACGGCGACCAGACGGATACCGTCTATGACTTTTTCAAGGCGGGAAAGACGATGAAAGAGGCGCTCGAAACCCGCCGTTTTGAGCCGGATGCGCCCAATCTCACACCGCGTATTTCTGCGGCGCTCTGCTTTGCGGGCGGCGATTTTACCTATGAAATGTCCATTCTCAAGAGTGCGGACGCGGCGGGAACGGCGTGCAACCGCTATACGTTTTCGTATGAGCCGATCGCCGGCTTGGGGCACTTTATCCACACCTACGTGTGCGACGGGAACCCGATCCCCACGTTCCAGGGCGAGCCGGAGCGCGTGGCGATTCCGGACGAAATCGACGTTTTTACGGCCGATCTCTGGGATAATCTGAACGAACAGAATCGAATTTCGCTCTACGTCCGCTATATCGACCTCGCGACGGGGAAAGCGGAGAGCAGAATGATCAACAAATACAACGGGTGAAGCGATGAATCAGCAGAAAGAAACCTATATTTCTCCCTTTTCCACGCGCTACGCGAGCAGGGAGATGCAGTATATTTTTTCCGAACAGTTTAAGTTTTCCACCTGGCGGCGCCTCTGGATCTCGCTGGCAAAGGCGGAGCGGGCGCTCGGCCTGGAAATAACCGAAGAGCAGATTGCGGAGCTTGTGGCGCATCGGGACGATATCAACTTCGAGGCGGCGGAAGCCCGCGAAAAGGAAGTCCGTCACGACGTGATGAGTCATGTCTACGCCTACGGTCTGCAATGCCCCAAGGCGGCGGGGATCATACACCTGGGCGCGACCTCCTGCTACGTAGGGGACAATACGGACGTCGTAATCCTGCGCGAGGCGACTGAAATCGTCCTGAAAAAAGCGGCGCAGGTTCTGAAAAATCTCTCCGCCTTCGCGGATCGGTACAAGTCCCTTCCGTGCCTCGCGTATACGCATCTGCAGCCCGCGCAGCTCACCACGGTGGGAAAGCGCGCCACGCTGTGGATGTACGAGCTCGCGCAGGATGTGGAGGAGCTGGAATTCCGCCTTTCCAAACTCCTGCTTTTGGG
This sequence comes from uncultured Eubacteriales bacterium, assembly GCA_900543915.1. Classification (GTDB taxonomy): domain Bacteria; phylum Bacillota; class Clostridia; order Christensenellales; family Borkfalkiaceae; genus UMGS621. Next base: position 48,997 of record UQTB01000014.1, read on the forward strand.
CTCCAAGGGGACGACGGGCACGCAGGCTTCCTTTATGGAGCTGTTCGACGGGGACGAAGAAAAGGTCAGGAAACTCGAAGAGATGATCGCCGCCGATATGGGCTTTCCCGGCGTCGTGCCCGTGTCGGGGCAGACGTATTCGCGGAAGGTGGACGCATACTTTTTGTCCGCGCTTTCGGGCGTGGCGCAGAGCGCGTATAAATTCTCCAACGACATGCGCATCCTGCAATCCTTCGAGGAGATGGAAGAGCCGTTTGAGTCCAAGCAGATCGGATCTTCCGCCATGCCGTACAAGAGGAACCCCATGCGCTGCGAGCGCATCTCCGCGCTTTCCCGCTATGTCATCACGGACGCGCTGAATCCGGCGTTCACCGCCGCCACGCAGTGGTTTGAACGCACGCTGGACGACTCCGCGAACAAGCGCATTTCGGTTGCCGAGGCGTTTTTGGCGGTGGATTCCATTCTGAATATCTATATCAACGTGACGAGCGGTCTGGTCGTCTACGATCAGGTGATCCGCCGCCGCGTCATGGAGAAACTTCCGTTTATGGCGACGGAAAACATCATGATGAAATCGGTGAAAAAGGGCGGCAACCGCCAGGAACTGCACGAGCGCCTGCGCGAGCATTCGCACGCCGCCGCGAAGAAAGTCAAGCTGGAGGGGGGCGCAAACGATCTCATCGACCGCATCGCCGCCGATCCCGCCTTTCCGCTCACCAAAGAGGAAATCGAAGCGGAGCTGGATCCCGCCCTCTATATCGGCAGATGCCCCTCTCAGGTAGAGGAATTCAACGAAACGGTCGTACGGCCTGTTCTGGCGCGCTGGCAGGGAGAGGATATTTCCTGCGAGCTCAAGGTATAACGGAGGTAAAGATGAAAGAGTTTGAACTGAAATACGGCTGCAACCCCAATCAGAAGCCGGCGAAGATCTACATGAAGGACGGGAGCGACCTCCCCATCGAAATTTTAAACGGCCGCCCGGGATACATCAATTTCCTGGATGCGTTCAACAGCTGGCAGCTGGTAAAGGAAGTAAAGGCGGCGGTCGGCATGCCCGCGGCGGCTTCCTTCAAACACGTTTCTCCCACCTCGGCGGCGGTCGGAACCGTCTTGCCGGAACAGCTGAAAAAATCCTGCTTTGTGGACGACGTGCCGGGGCTGGACGACTCTCCGCTTGCCTGCGCCTATGCGCGCGCCAGGGGAACGGACAGGATGTCTTCCTTCGGCGACTGGGTCGCTCTGTCCGACGTCTGCGACGAGACGACGGCAAAACTCATCGCCCGCGAGGTGTCGGACGGGATCATCGCGCCCGGTTATACCCCCGCGGCGCTCGCCGTTCTGAAGAACAAGAGAAAGGGAACCTACCCCGTCGTAAAAATAGAAGAAAGCTACGTCCCCGCCAAAATCGAGACAAAAGAGGTGTTCGGCGTCACTTTCGAGCAGGGGCGCAACAATTTCAAAATTGACAGAGACCTCCTGCGCAACGTGGTGACCGAGAACAGGACGCTCCCCGAAAGCGCGGTCCGCGACCTCATCATCTCTCTGATCACGCTGAAATATACGCAGTCCAATTCCGTCTGCTATGCGGTGGACGGGCAGGCGATCGGCGTGGGCGCGGGACAGCAGAGCCGCATTCACTGCACCCGCCTCGCGGGGACGAAGGCGGATCTCTGGCATCTCCGCCAGCATGAAAAGCCGCTCTCTCTGTCCTTTCAGGACAGCGTCGGCAGGCCGGAGAAGAACAACATCATCGATATCTATCTGTCCGAAGATTATCAGGACGTCACCGCAGAGGGCAACTGGCAGAAGTATTTTACCAAAAAGCCCCCCGTGTTCACCAAAGAGGAACAGAGGGAATACCTTTCCGGCATTTCCGGCGTGGCGCTGGGGTCGGATGCGTTCTTCCCGTTCGACGACAACATCGAGCGCGCAAAGAGAAGCGGCGTCTCTTACGTCGCACAGCCGGGCGGCTCCGTGCGGGACGACGCGGTGATCGATACCTGCAACCGCTACGGCATGGTGATGGCGTTTACCGGCATGCGGTTATTCCACCATTGAGGAGCGGCAGGACATGAAAGTAATGGTAGTCGGAGGGGGCGGGAGAGAACATGCGATCGTCAAGGCGATCGCGGCGTCCCCGCTGGTCGATAAAATTTACGCGCTGCCGGGAAACGCCGGCATGGCGGAAGCGGAATGCGTCCCCATCGGCGCAAAGGAACTGGATCGCATCGTCGCGTTCGCGCGCGAGAATAAGATCGAATTTGCCGTCGTCGCGCCGGACGATCCCCTTGTCATGGGGCTGGTCGACCTTTTGGAAGGGGAGGGCATTCCCTGTTTCGGGCCGACGAAGGCGGCTGCGGTCATCGAGGGAAGCAAGGCGTTCAGCAAAGAGCTGATGAAGCGCCACCGCATTCCCACCGCCGCCTATAAAATTTTTACGGAGGAAAAAGAGGCGCTCCGCTATCTCGAACGCTGTCCGCTTCCCGCTGTGGTCAAGGCGGACGGGCTGGCATTGGGCAAGGGCGTCATCATCGCGGAGACGCGGGAAGAAGCCGTGCGCGCCGTCAAGTCCATGATGGAGGATAAGATCTTCGGCGAGAGCGGAAACCGCGTCGTCATCGAGGAATTTCTCACCGGTCCCGAGGTTTCCGTGCTGGCTTTTACGGACGGCAGCACGGTCGTTCCCATGGTATCTTCCATGGATCATAAGCGCGCGCTGGACGGAGACAGGGGCCCGAATACCGGCGGAATGGGCACGGTTGCGCCCAACCCGTTTTATACGGAGGACGTGGCGCGGGAATGCATGGAAAAGATCTTTCTTCCCACCGTGCGCGCCATGCGCGAAGAGGGGCGAACGTTCCGCGGGTGTCTTTATTTCGGGCTGATGCTCACCGAAGCGGGCCCCAAGGTCATCGAATACAACTGCCGCTTCGGCGACCCCGAGACGCAGGTCGTTCTGCCTCTTTTAAAGAGCGATCTCTTCTCGATTATGCAGAGCGTCGCCGCCGGAACGTTAAAAGAAGAAGACGTGGTGTTTTCGGGAGATTCCGCCTGCTGCGTGGTGCTGGCGTCCGAGGGGTATCCGCAGAAATACGAGACGGGCTATCCCGTCACGCTGGATCCGCTCCCCGCGGATACGTACGTATATTACGCGGGGGTAAAGGAAAAAGACGGGGCGCTCGTCACGGCGGGCGGCCGCGTGCTGGGCGTCACGGCGACCGCAAAAACGCTGCCGGATGCGATAGCGAAGGCATATTCCGCCGCGGACGGCGTGCATTTTGAAAACGCCTGCCGGCGCAATGATATCGGAAAACGCGCGATGGAGAAGATCGGAAATGGTATATAGAGTTTACGTTGAAAAAAAACAGGGCTTCGACAACGAGGCCCGCGCGCTCGCCGCGGAGCTGAGAAATCTCCTGGGCATCGAGGCGCTCGAGGGCGTCCGTCTGCTGAACCGGTACGATGCGGAGAATATCACCGAGGCGCTCTTTTCGGCGTCCGTGAAAACGGTGTTCTCGGAGCCGCAGCTGGACGATACGTTCGGGACGCTTTCTCTGAAAGAAGGGGAAACTGCGTTCGCGGTGGAGTATCTCCCCGGGCAGTTCGATCAGCGCGCGGATTCCGCCGCGCAGTGCATTCAGATCATCGCGCAGTGCGACCGCCCCATCATCCGCACGGCGCGCGTATACGTGCTTTCCGGGCGCCTCGGCGAACGGGAATTGGAGAAGATCAAAAAATACGTCGTCAACCCGGTGGAGAGCCGGATTGCCTCGATGGAACTCCCCGAAACGCTCGCGCTCTCTTATGCGCTTCCCTCCGGAGTGGATACTCTCAGCGGCTTTCTGCAGCTGGGTGCGGACGGGCTGAAGCGCTTTGTCCGTTCCTACGGGCTGGCCATGGACGAGGACGATATCGCGTTCTGCCAGTCCTATTTCAGGGAAGAGGGGCGCGATCCGACGATCACGGAGATCCGCATGATCGACACCTATTGGTCCGATCACTGCCGCCACACCACCTTTCTGACGACGATCGACGACGTGAAATTTGAAGATCATTTTTTGCAGGACGCCTATGAAGAATATCTCGCCGCACGGCGGGAGATCAACCGCGTCAAGCCCGTCAATCTGATGGATATCGCCACGCTTGCGGGGCGCTATCTCGGCAAAAAGGGACTTCTTCCCAATCTGGATGAGTCCGAGGAAATCAACGCCTGCACGGTGAAGATCAAAGTCACCGTGGACGGCGAGGAGCAGGACTGGCTTCTGCTGTTCAAGAACGAAACGCACAACCACCCGACGGAGATAGAGCCGTTCGGGGGCGCGGCGACCTGTATCGGCGGCGCCA
>UQTB01000015.1 GCA_900543915.1 uncultured Eubacteriales bacterium
CCGTCTCTCACAAGCGTTTTGATTCAGATACGCAAAGGCCGGAAAAAACTCTGTTTTTCGTCCGGAACACGGCAGTTTGCAGCAAGAGATGCCTTTCTTCAGACAGCGCACCGCCGATTCCTGTCTATTGCGGGGATGCTCAGCTTTCCGTCCGGTATCCGTCGATCGCGCTCTGCGCGTTGTTCAGATCGTAGTAAATGCCCTTTTGCTCCATCAGCCGGGCGTGCGAGCCGCGCTCCGCCACGCCGTCCTGCGTCAGCACGATGATCTCATCCGCATTGCGGACGGTGGAAAGGCGATGCGCCACGACGATGGTGGTGCGCCCTTCGGAGAGCTCGGAGAGCGAGCGCTGAATGGAGAGCTCGGTCACGTTATCCAGCGCGGAAGTCGCCTCGTCCAGAATCAGAATGGGAGGATTTTTCAAAAAATACGCGCGATGGAGATCCGCTGGCGCTGGCCGCCCGACAGGCGGACGCCGCGCTCTCCCACATACGTATCGTATCCCTCCGGCAGGCTTGCGACGAAATCGTGAATCTTCGCCCGCTTCGCCGCCTCAACGATCTGCTCTTCCGTCGCGTTCAGGTCTCCGTAAGCGATATTCTCCCGTATGGAGCCCGCGAACAGAAAGACGTCCTGCGCGACGATCCCCACGTTTCTTCTCAGATCGAAGCGGGACATCTCCCTGACGTCGATGCCGTCTATGGTCACCTTTCCCTCCGAGACCTCGTAAAAACGGGGAATGAGATGGCACAAGGTGCTCTTTCCGCCGCCGGAAGGGCCGACCAGCGCGAGCGTTTCGCCCGCATGCACGGTCAGATCGAGGTGAGAGATCACGCGCTCCCCGGCCTGCTCCCCCTCGCGCGCGGTATACGAAAAGGAGACGTTCTGAAATTCGATTTCCCCCTTCAGCCGCCCGACGGAGACGGGCTCCTTCGCCTCTTCCTCATCCGCCAGATCCATGACGCCGCAGAAGCGCACGAAGCCGGAGGCCCCCGCGGTGATCTGCTCGAAAATGGAGACGAGCGTTTTGATCGGCGTGATCAGCGTGGTGACGAACAAAATGTATTCTGTGAGTTCAAAGGCGTCTATCCTGCCGTAAAAGAAGAACAGCCCTCCCGCCAGAAAGACGAGAAAATAGAGAAAATCGCCGAACAGCTCCATCAGACAGTGGAACTTGGCCATTTCTCTGTACGCGCCGCAGCGGGCCGCCTGATAGCGCACGTTGGAGCGCTCGAACTTCTCGCTCTCGTGCGCTTCCGCCGTATAGGCGCGGGAGATCCGCATGCCGGAAATGGCGCTCTCCACTTCGCTGTTGATCTCGCTCTGCTCTTCCCGCATTTTGCGGAACGCCCCGAGCATCCCCTTGCGGGAAAGCACTGCAAACAGCACGATAAAGGGAATGCAGACGAACAGAATCACCGTCAGCAGCGGGTTGACGAAACAAAGAGCGATAAACGCGCCGATGATCGTAATGACGGCGAGAAAGAGATCTTCCGGCCCGTGATGCGCCAGTTCGGAGATCTCGAACAGGTCGTTGATGAGGCGGGACATGATGGAGCCCGTCTTGTTTTCATCGAAATATGAAAACGGAAGGCGCTGCAGCTTGGCGAACATCTGCCTGCGCATATCCCCCTGGATGCGCACGCCCAGCGAGTGCCCCCAGTAGTCGATAATATAGATGAGAACGCTCTTGACGACGTAGATCGCGGCGAGCACGCCCGCCCAGGTCAGCAAAAAGGAGAGCGACGCTTCCGCGGCGTCCCCCGTATAGGTGCGAAGCACGTTCTTCGTTATAATCGGATAAAAGATGTTGCAGACCGCCACGATGAACGAACAGATCAAGTCCAGCGCGAACAGTTTTTTATGCGGCCTGTAATAAGTAAAAAATCGGCGGATCATGCTTGCTGTCTCTTCTTCTGCTCCTTTTGTTCCTCTTTCAGGCGTTTTTTGCGCTCCTTCGGGCTTTCAAAGGGCTCGATATCCAGCCGCTCTTCCAGGAGCGAGGGATCGCCCATGTATTTCCGCCACGCCCGCAGGGTCTGTACAAAGTAAAACCCGTCGCAGTAGCGCTCGTCCGCGGTGATGCCCATTTTCATGACCTTGCCCACCGAAAGCGCGCCGTTTTCGACGACCGGCTCCAGTTTTTCCTTCCCCATGCTGACGAACAGGCCGACCGTGCCGAAGTTGTAGAGGTGATGAAAGATCCATTCCCCCTTGACCGACTTTAAGTTCGTGAGATAAAAGCTGGTGTGGAAGGGGCTGACTTTCAGGATGGATCCGGGGATGATCCCGTGCCGGTCCATGCACTTCACGGACCAGACCAGGAATTTGATGAGAAAATTCGGCACCGCCGTCAGGATGCCCGCGACCTTGGTAGAGCCGTTCTCCCTGTTCGCGGCGATGGCGCTGCGGATGGCTTCATCCATCTTCTCTTTGACTTCAAAAATGCTCTCCTGCCCGGTAAAGCGGATCTTGATCGTCAGATCGGGCGCATCCTCTTTCAGCGCCTGTTTGACGGTGAAAGAGGCGTAGATTCCGTGGCGCTGGAACACCCTGCCGTTCATGACGAAGCGGTTGAGCCGCGGGCGGAGCGCATACAGCCGCACGATGCTCGCGAGCACGATGTGCATGTAGTTGAATTCCACGCCCGTGCGGCGGTAAACGTCGTCGATCCAGGCGTCGAACGACTCGACGCGCTGCTCGATGACGGTATTGTTCATGGAATCGGACCGCTCCTTCATGATGTGCGGAACGATTTTGTCGATGGGATCGGCGCATTTTACTTTGACGCCGTCGCTTCTTAATCCAAACATACTTCCCTCCTCTTATCCCAGGTGAAATTTTTTTTCGAGATCGGCCTTGATGATTTTGAAGCCGAACAGCAGCGTGCCGAGCGCCGCCAGTCCGGAATACATGATATTGATATTGTTCAGCAGCGTGAACGGCGCGCTGAAGCCCGCGAACACCATCACGACGGAGACGACGGCGAGCAGCAGAAAGATGATGAAAAAGCCGCTGACGTAGAGATTGCGTTCCTTTGAAATCATCAGTATAAATACCAGGACGGTCGTCGTCGCCAGCATGACGGAGGGAAGCACGTAGGGAATGAACCAGTTTCCCTCCCCGCCGACGAACGCGACCGAAAGCAGCAGGCAGGTCAGCCCTATCAGCTGAAAAAAGATCTTTTCAAAGGCGCTGCGGCGGCTGATGATGGTGTGCGCGACGAGGATCCAGACGTACAGAATGGAAAAATCCACGATCACGCTCCATCGGCTCCATCCCGTCTGATAGTCGACGAAGGTGCACACGATGAGCGTGCAGATCGCGAGGAACAGAAAGATGTTCCGCAGAATGTGGCTGTTTTTGCGGCCGCGGTTATTGTTCTCCCGTTCCAGATACAGTGCGGGGCGTTCATCCCGCTCTCCCTCCAGCCGGTTGAAGCACAGAGGGCAGTAATCCTTGGTGTCGTTGACGTCGACGTTGCAGTGCTTGCAGTGCTTCATAGGTTCTTCTCCCAATAATTGCTGGAGACCTCCGTTCCGATCCCCGCGCGCGTCAGCTCGCCGATGAACGTCGCTTCCATCGAATTTTCCACGATCATGCGGGTAAACGTCAGGTTGACGTGGTCGCCGTAGCCGATCGCCCCGAGCTGCTCTTTGCAGGTGTATGAGGGCGAAATGCCGAAAAACAAATCTTTCACGTGCGGGCGGACGCTCTCCGGCAGCGTGACCAGTCCGACGTTGGAGAGATTGCAGGACTGCAGCGTCTCCCCGACGAAATGATACGCCATGCGGATCACGATATCTTTCAGAAAAAGCGGCGCTATTTTCATCAGCGGGTTTTTCTGTATTCTGACGTTGGAGTACATCAGAGAATCCAGCCGCTCGCGCTCGGAACCCGCCTTCATCTGCTCCGAACAGAGGCGGATGCAGTCTTCAAGCCCGATCTCTTCCGAAAAATCGTGGCTCATGCGGACGAACAGGGTAAAATTGCGCAGCGTGTCCGACGGATAGCGCGTGCGCATATTGAGGGGCGCGACGACCGTGACGAGTTTGTTCTTGGAACGGGTGTTTTCGAGAAAATTTTTGAAAAAGCAATACATGTACAGCCCGCAGAAATATTCCGTGAGCGTGGCGCCGTAGCCCTTCGCAACCGCCTTCAGATCGGACAGCGAGAGCTTTGCGGTGATGATGCCGTATCCGTCGTAGGGAAACGGCGTTCCGTCCGCATAAGCCGGGCGGCGCTCCTTGGGTTCCTTGCGCTTTGTCTTGACGTAATACTTGACGAAGTTATCCTCCGCCTCGTGATAGTGCAGCGGAGCCTCCGCGGGCTTGATCAGCCCCTCGGTATCGATCTCCTTCCCCTCGATCCGCAGATATTCAAAGAGAATTTCCTGAAAGACGGACATCGCCCCTCCGCCGTCTGAAAGCGCGTGAAAACACACCAGCGTGATCTTGTTGGCGCGGTAATAGACGGAAAAGAGATAGTCGTTGTTTTCGCGGGCGTCCCTGTAGCCGAGAAAATCGGCGGGCTCTTCTCTTACGAGAAAGGGAAGTTTGTTTTCTTCGAGATAATACCAGAAAATCCCCTTTTTCAGGCGCGTACGGAAAGTGGGAACGCGCGCCAGAATGCGGTTTACCGCCAGCTCCAGCGATTCCTTCTTCACTTCTTCCGCCATCAGCGCCGAAAAAAAGAACTGATACGGGCGGCGCGCATTGCTCACCGCCGGATATAATTTTGCCGCGTTATCCAGCGGATACCAGTTTTTTCGCTTCATTTATGCTCCGAAACTATATGTTGCTCAATTCTGATTTTATTATTGTAGCATATTTTTTCGGTTTTTGCAATCTTTCGCATAAAAAAGAGCCGCTTTTGCGAAAAAGCGGCTCTTTTCTCTCTTTATCATATTACTTTTCCAGCTCCTCCACCGCGCGGGCGATCCGCCGTGCGACGGCGTCCGACTGCCCGCGGGAGGCAGTCTCCACGAGAATGCGGATCACCGGCTCCGTGCCCGAAGCGCGGATGATGATTCTGCCGTCCCCCGCGAGCGCTTCCCGCTCCTCCGCGAGAATGCCGGCGAGCGATTCGTCATTCAATACGCGCAGCTTATCCCGCACGCGCACATTCAAATTTGCCTGCGGGAAGAGCGCCACGGAAGAAAGCGCCGAAAACGGCTCCCGTTTCTCTTTCAGCAGCGCCGCGATGCGGACGGAGGTCAAAATTCCGTCGCCCGTCGTCGCGATGTCCCCGAGAATGATGTGGCCGGACTGCTCCCCGCCCAGCACGGCGCCCGTCTTTTCCATCATCTCGATGACGTACTTATCGCCGACGTCGCTGCGCATCAGTTCAATCCCCAGCGCCTTGAGCGCCACCTGTACGCCCATATTGGTATGCGAAGTGCCGATCACCAGCTGATTGTCGAGGCGGCCTTTTTCGCGGTAATCGCACGCGAGAAGATAGAGGATGCGGTCGCCGTCCACGATTTCTCCCCGTTCGTCCGCCGCGATGAGACGGTCGGCGTCTCCGTCGTAAGCAAATCCGACGTCTGCCTTCTCCTCCCTGACCGCTTCCGCCAGCACCTCGGGGTGAAGCGCGCCGGCGTTCTCGTTGATATCGAAGCCGGATTTCCCCGTGTTGATCGCGGTGACCGCTGCGCCCAGCCGCCGGAATACCGTCGGCGCGACCTTATACGCCCCGCCGTTTGCGCAGTCGAGGACGACTTTCATCCCTTCCAGCGGAACGCCGCGTGCGGCGAGATCGGACACGTAGAGATCGGCAAACTGGTATTTCTGCACGTATTTGCCGATGCGCGCGTTCTCCGCCAGAAAGGGCGCGTTCATGTTGTGTTCGATCAGCCGCTCGGTCTCTTCGGACAGCTTAAAGCCGCGGCGGTCAAACAGCTTGATGCCGTTAAACGCGGGAGGATTGTGCGAAGCGCTGATCACCACGCCGAAATCGGCGTTCAGCAGGCGCGTACAATAGGCGACGCCCGCCGTGGGAATGACGCCGAGATCGAAGACCGTCGCCCCCGCCGCGATCGCCCCGCTGGAAAAGGCGAGCGCGAGCATATCCCCCGAAATGCGGGTATCTCTCCCGACCAAAATCAGGGGGCGTTCTCTCAGCTGTGCGACGGCGTTGCCCGCCCTGGAGGCGAGTTCGCCGGTCAGAAACTCGTTCGCGATGCCGCGGATGCCGTCCGTACCGAAATATCCCTCCATCTAGTTTTTCCTCCCCAGATATTTCTCCGCCAAAAAAGCGTTTTCCTCCTGGCGCATGCGCCCGATCACGAAGCGCCCCTCCTCCACGTCTTTATGTACGGTCGTGCCGGCGGCGAGAAAACTGCCGTCGCCGATGCGCAGCGGCGCGATCAGATTGCAGTTGCTGCCGATAAAGCAGCGCTTGCCGACAAAGGTATGATATTTGTTTTTTCCGTCGTAGTTGCAGAACACCACGCCGCAGCCGACGTTCGTGTGTTCGCCGACGGTCGCGTCCCCGATATAGGACAGATGCGCCACCTTGACCCCCTCTCCGAGCTCCGCGTTCTTCAGCTCCACAAAATTGCCGATCCTGCACCGTTTTCCGATCAGAGAACGGCCGCGGATATGGGCGAAAGGCCCCACGGCCGTATCGGAGGCGATCGCCGAATCCCGCACGACGGAGGAATTGATGCGCACGCGCGCGCCGATTACGCTGTTCTCGATCTGATTGTTCGGTTCCAGGACGACGCCTTCCGCAATCTCGGTATCCCCTAAGATCGTGTTGTTCGGGTGAATGACGACGCCCGCCGCGATATGGACGGAAGGATCGATCCAGACGGAATGCGGATCGACGATCAAGACGCCGTTCTGCAGATGCTTTTTGACGATCAAGTCTCTGTTTTGCATAAAGCCCCCTTTTTACTCTTACATTTTATGAGAGGGAGATTGCGAATGATACCAAACGAAAAAAAACGCGCCGGACAGCGCGTTTCAGACATTATTATGACAGACATAATGTATTATGAAATTATCAGATAAAATAATTCTTTTTAATATTAAGTGGAAGCGGTCACGATATGAACTTCTTTTTCATCTCCGTCTTCCCCGCGGATAAATAGATCGATCAGCCGCATCGCCTCTTTGGAGCTCTTCATCGGGATCATGACGAAATCGTGAAACATCTCTTCAAACACAAACAAACGGACATCCGTCCCCTCGCAGCCGCGGCATCGCTGATAAAAATCCAGGCAGTCCGGACAAAACAGCTCGTCCGTTCCGACAGACACGAAGATTCTGCCGAGACCGACAAGGCCGCCGAACAGCGGCGAAACCAGAGGATCGCGCTCATCCAATTCCCCGCGATAGCGCTCCCCCGCATACCGCAGCCCCGCAATGGAGAGCGTCGGATCTTTCTGTTCATACAGCGGCGCATCCAGATGAGAAAGGGAGAGATCCAGCCAAGGAGACAGAAGCACGGTGCATTCCGGCATCGCCGCATTCTCTTTTTTCAGGATCTGCAGCAGCGAGAGTGCCAGACCGCCCCCTGCGGAATCCCCCATGAGGACAAATCCGTCCTGCGGATACTTTGCGCGGAGCGCCTCGTACGCCAGCCGCGCGACGGCAAGCGTGCGGACGGCGACGTGCTCCGGAGCCAGCGGATAATCGACGTACGTCACGCGATATCCGTATTCCGTCGCCAACCGCTCGATAAAACGGCGGTGAACGGTGAGCCCCTCCGAAATATACGATCCGCCGTGAAAAAAAACGACGTGTTTTCCGTTGAACGCGCCGCCCTCGACCGTGATGCAGGGAAACCCGTCCGCCAGAAAGCGCTCTGTTTTTACTTTTTTGGAGAACTTATGCGGCTCAAACACGCCGCCGCCGCGCTTGGGCGCCATCAGTTCTTTGACTACGATATCCTTCGCCTTGACCAGGCGGGCGAGCGTTCTGAGCCTGTCGATGGAAATCAAATTATTTTCCTCCTAAAAATTTTTCAAAATACGGTGCCTGTCCCGCCAGTCGGGCAAAACTTCGTCCAAAATCCGATAAAACGCCGCGGAATGGTCGGGCTGAAGCAGATGTGCAAACTCGTGAAAAACCACGTACTCCGCGGCGCCGAGCGGCACGTCCGCCAGGTTAAGATTAAAAATCAGCCTGCGCTTTTGATACATACAGCTTCCCCAGCGGGCCCGCATGCGCCGGAAGGCAATCGCCGGATAAGGCACGCCGCGGGCGCGGAACGCCGGATATGCGCGCGCACACAGCGCGGAAATCTCCCGCCTGCACATCTCGTCACGCCACGCCGAAGCCAGCCTCTGCCGCGCGGATTCATCCGCAGGATCGCGGAGAATAAGATACAAAACGCCGTCCTTTGCTTCCGCGCCATTTCGCTTCCCCGCGCGCAGAGCGATTTGAAAGGGCTCCCCGAACAGCTCCAGCACTTCCCCATCCGCATAGCGGCGGGCGGCAGTTTCACGCCTCTGAAAGCGGTCAAGCGCCGCCAGAATCCACTTTTCCCTTCCGTAAAGCACGCGCATCACCTCTTCGGCGGGACAGCGGCGCGGCGCGGACACGCGCACGACGCAATCCCTGCCGACGCGGATGTTGACGTTCTTTACGTCTTTCCGCACCAGCTCGCAGCGAACTTTGCGGCCGTTCAAAACAAGCTCCTTCATAAATACCGCTTCAGCCAGGAGAGATCCACCTTCCATTCGGCGATCTGATTTCTGCGGCGGTGATCTTCGTTCGCCCGGCCGAGCGCCGCGCGGAGCGCAGCGTAATTCACGCCGTTGACTTTCATGAACCAATCCTCCGCTTCGCGCCCCCTTCCCGTCGCCTGCGCGCGCCCGATATGGACCGCCTCATGACAGCGATAGCAGAGCGCGACGACATCCGTCAGCCGCTGAACGGCATTTTCTTCGTCATACGCCCAGCGCTCGTGCGCTTCCAGCCGCCGCGCCTCCCTGCCGCAGATCATGCAGCGCCCGCCTGCCCGCGCATAGGCATCCCTGCGGATCTTATCCCATTCCGCGGGAAACAGCGTCCTCAAATTGGAGCACCAGCAGCTGTCCGGCACCAATTCAAAGTTCAGTCTGTAGTTTTCCGGTTCAATTTTGTCTGACATAATAATATTAAAAATAATAAGTTATTATATTACTTTTTTGTTTTTTAAAAAAGACATAATTTCTTCTTCGGATAAAATCGTCGCATAGCGGTTCAGAAAGGAAAGATCGGGCGCGGGCAGCAGAGACAGATCTGCCTGGTCGAGTCCGATTTCCCGCAAAAAAGCGGAAAATTCACGCATTGCGGGCAAATTCCCCTCTTCGTTTGCGGAGAGCTCCGGCGGCTGAACGCAGAAGACATATTCGTCGCAGTGCGCCGCGCTCATCGCTATCTTGCCGCCGAAATCGGCGATCCTCCGGGCGAGCGCCAAAGATTCCCGGTAATGCCCCTGCGTATATGCGGGATCCAGAAAAATCCGCTTCCCCTTCAGAATGCGCGCGGGCTTTTTGGGATGATATTTGGAACAGAAGAGCCGGAAGATCTTTTTGTTTGCCCCGCGCATCTCATTGTGCCGCTCGGGCGTCAGCACGCCGCGTTCCAGCATTCTTCCCCCGCGCATCAGAAAAATACGGCTGTCCGCCACGATCCCGCAGGCAGAGGGAAACCGCCCGAAAAAAACCTCCGGCGTCTCGCCGCTTTCCGCCGTCCAGCGGCGACAGACGGCGAGCCCCGTCTCCGCGTCCGCGAGGGCGTCGTGATACACTTCCGCCGGACAGCCGCATGCCTCCGCGATCTTGGAGAGGGCGCGCCCTTCCCCCGGTGCCAAAGCGACGTCGACCGCGCGGATGTCGACGTACCGGTAATCCCACGCCTTTACGCCGTATCTGGCGCACTCATCCAGAAGATACTGCGCATCTCCGTCGATCGTGTGGCCGACCGCCACGGCGCCCTCGAAGAGCGCGCGGATTTTGTCCGCGTAATGCGGAAATTTCTTCTGCGCTTCGTATTCCGGGCGGGAATGCGTCAGCACCTTCTTCAGCGCATACCAGTCCCATTCCCCCGGGCCGATCCCCGGATTGATGAGCAGATTCGCCTTTTCCAGGAGGCGGAACGATCCGTCCGTGAGCACATAGCCGAATTCGCAGATTTTACCGCCGCCCGCACAGCTGGCGCATTCCAGGTCATAAAAGAGATAATTCATCCGAGTATCCTTCTCCGCGCAAAGCGGCGGGCTTATTTTGACTGCGCGTCCGCTTTCCGCGCAGAGTAGACGAGATGCGGCATATCCATGCCGTAATAGTGTTTGGTAAACCGGCCGCGCAGTTCCATGCCGTTGCGGAGCGCCACGCGCTGCGAGGCGAAATTGTTGTCGCGGATGATGGAATACACTTCTTCCGCGCCCAATACGTCAAACGCATATTCTTTACAGGCAACCGCCGCCTCCGTCGCGTAGCCGCGGTGCCAGTACGCCTTCTGAAAAAGATACCCCACCTCGATCACTTCTTTTTCCGGGCAGGACTGCATGGTGAGCCCGCACTGGCCGATCAGCTTGCCGGTCTCTTTCAGGATAACCGCCCACAGTCCGAATCCATAGCGGTCGTAGCGCGCCAGCTGGCGTTCCAGCCATTCCCACACCTCTTCGTCCGAAAAGGCGTGTTCATAGGCGTACATGACTTCTGCGTCCTGCAAAATTTCACAGAGTGCGCCGAAATCCGCCCGCTCCAGCCGCCTGAGAAGCAGGCGCTTTGTCTCTACTAAAACCGGTTCCATCCGATCCCTCCCGCAAACAAAATCAAGATTCCGCCCCGCGCCGACGGAGCAGCACCAGCGTCTCCACGTTTGCCGTCTGCGGAAACATGTCAAACGGGCGGACAAACGCGACTTCATACCGCATGGCAGGGCAATCCGCGCGCACGATACCCTTTTCCGTCCGCACGAGCGCCCCCGTCAGCAGTCCGACGTCCCGCGCGAGCGTGGCGGGATTACAGGACACATATACCACACGGTCGGGCTCCGCCCGGGCAATGGCCTCGATCACCGCCCAATCGCAGCCCTTGCGCGGAGGATCCACCACGACCGCCAGCTTTTCTCCCCGACCGCGCAGATCCCGCACCAGCGCGGGAAGGACGTCCTCGCAGGCGGCGCAGATATTTTCCATTCTGCCCTCCAGCCCGTTCAGCGCGGCCACGCGGTCCGCGCATTCCACCGCTTCCCGGACGCACTCTATGCCGATCGCGCGCTTTGCGCCGCGCGCGAGCATCGCCGTCATCAGCCCCGCTCCGCTGTAGGCGTCCACCACCGTCGTGTCCCCGTCGGGAGAAGCTGCCAGCACCGCGTCGCGGTAAAGCGCCCCGGCAATCGCGAAATTGACCTGCAGAAAGCTCTCTACGCCGAATTCGCACGCTATCCCGAACACGTTGACGCGATAGCGCGGTTCGCCGCTCAGAAGAATAAAACGGGGGCCGAAAATCACGTTGGTGTCCCTGTCGTTCACGTTGAGATACAATGTGACGGAGGGAAAGGCGCCGTTCAGCATGCCGATCAGTTTTTCCCTGCCGGGCAGGCGCTCGCTCGTGCCGACGACCGCTATCATCATTTTGCCGGAGACCTCCCGCACGACGATATGGCGGAGAAACCCCGTCCGCGCCGCCTCGTCGTACGCAACCACGCCGCATTCCGCGCAGTAAGCGGAAAAAAGGGAGATGATCTTCCTCGCCCACGCGGGCTGAATGGGGCAGTCCCCGATCGGCACGACGCGGTGAGAGTTGACCGCGTAAAAGCCGAACGTCCCGCCCTGCCCCGTAGGGAGCTGCAGTTTGTTGCGGTAACGATAGGGTTCTCCCCGCGCGACCGTCTCTTCCGCCTGAATCTCCAGAAAGGCGATCTTGCGGAAGCAATCCTCCACATAGGCGCGCTTATACGAGCGCTGGGCCGCGTAATCCATGTGCTGAAGCTGACACCCGCCGCACCTGCCGAACGCCGGGCAGACGGGCTCTCTGCGGTCGGGAGAAGGTTTTAAAACTTCCAGCAGCTTGCCGAACGCAAAGCCCTTTTTCACCTTCACCACGCGGTAGCGGATCTCTTCCCCCGGAAGGGCAAACGGAATAAAAACGGGAATATTTTCCCGTTTTACAATACCTTCCCCGCTCATGCCGAGCGCGGTCACGATGCCGACTGCCTCCTGGTTTTTGTTCATATCACTTTACGATTTTTTTCAGATAATAATTCGTTGCACGCTGAACGACCGTCATAAACGCGTCGTAGACGAAAAACACGACCACGCCGAGCGCCGCCCAGAGATAATAGATGTATTCCGCGATCCAGTCGAAATAATAGGACGGCTCCACCTTCATGATGAGCGTATAGTAAAAGTACAGCCCGAAAAACACCGCCATAAACCACACGAACTTGACGGATACGGCGATCCACCGGGGAACGTTTTTCTTTCTGAACAGATAATTGACGATGGGATGCCATCCGAAAAACGCGAAATACGCCGGGAACACGAGACTCATGATGTTCATCCCCGCGAAGATGAACGCCAACAGCCCGCCCGCCAGAAAGGACAGCACCGCCGCCAGAGGGGATTCCCGGTAGAGCGGCAGGGTGACGGGAATCGCCGCCAGCACGATACAGAAAATATCGACGACTTGAAAATAAGCGCCCAGCGTCAGAAACACAGCCGAAAGACCGGCGGAAACCGCGGAGAGCGCAATGAGGCGGCTGTTCATCTGCCGCAGCAGCAGTTGCAGAGCATATTCATGCAGCACATCGTGGTGCAGAAATTCATAAACGACGAGCAGGCGTTGCCCCCCATCATCTCCTCGTTTCCGTGCGACTGCGGCGCCGCATTGCCCGACTGAAACTGCTTTTCGGTAAAAGCGATCTTATCCTTCAGCTTGGTATAGCTTTCCTTGTACTTTGGGTTGGCGGGCTCCATATTCATGGCGATCTCCAGCTGTTTTTTGGCGTCGTTCATCCACTGCTTGCGGTAGAATACGACGGACTGGAGATAATGCCATTCCGCGTCGCGGTCGGAGATCTCGTCCAAAAGGCGCTGCGCCTCCGAAATGTTGTTCTGTTTCAGGCACTTTTCCACGGAGGAATAATCGAATTTCTCGTTCTCCGCGTGCGTGCGGGAAGCCATGTCCGCCATGATTTCGCGGTACGCGCTCTCCACCAGCGTGAGATTTTTTGCCGCTTCGTTTCCGCGCTCGCCGTCCAGAAAACGGTCTTCCGCGTAGCGCGCGCGCAGGCGCTCGTAGGCCTCTCTGACCTGCTCCGCCGTCGCGCCCTCTTCCAGTCCTAAGATTTTGTAGTTTTCCTGCATGATTCACACTCCATGATTCGTTTGGTATTCCCCATCAGCCCTCTCGCCAGAATATTGTCCGTCAGATCGTGATTGAACGCGTAGGAAACGCTCTGCGCTCCGTTCGCGATCTCATAGAGCACGGAGCCGAATAAAAACTCCAAATCGCTCTTGTGCTCCGCGATAAACGATTGCTTTCCCTTCACCTCCGGATAGGAGGAAACGAAGGGGTTAAAGTTCTTTTTCTTTAAATCCTTGTCGATATCGTCCAGCGCGTCGATGAGATAGATCCACTTCCCCACGCCGTAAAAGACCCTCTTAACGTTTTCATCCGCGCGGTCCCCCATCAGGGCGACCGACAGATCGGAGAGCATCTGCCCGAAGGGATCCGCCGCGCGGTCGATGCCGTCGCACCCCTCCCGCTCCAGCCGGATCAGTTCCCCGTATCGCTCGGCCACGATGCGGTCGAATTCGGGTTCGGCGGCGCGCGCCCTGCGGTATGCCCCGGAGAAAAACGCGCGGAGCCCGCGGCGGCGGCCGGAATCCAGCACGTCGTCCGAGAGCTTATGGTAAGTCAGGATCACGTTGAGGTGCGCCACGCGCACCGAAAGCGCGTCTACCCCCGCCATGGGGCGTTTCCGAAACCAGTGCATAACGCAGCGCTGGCGCTCGATCTGCACGTCTTCGCCGCATACGTTATGGGCGAAAGCGGACAGAAAGGTGAGATCGTAATTGAGAGCGAAGCGGGCGCGCTGGCCGCAGCTTTTGCCGATCGACTTGCAGAGCCCGCAGTAAAACGCGCGGTATAAAATATCGTCTTTCCCGTAAAGATAGGCGGGATCCGTGCGGATATAGCCGAACATCAGCCCCTCGCCCGCGGGAGAAGCCCCACTTTTTTATAAACTTTCCCGAGCGTGCGGTACGCCATGCGCGCGGCGCGCTCCGCCCCCTCTTTCAGGATGCCTTCCAGGTAGCCCTTATCCGCCAGCAGCCGATTTTTTTCCGCCCGGACGGGCTCCAGCGCGTCCGCCACCGTTTCGCCGACCGCAAGTTTGAATTCGCCGTAGCCCTTCCCCTCGAACTCCCGCTCCGCCTCCTTCACCGTCTTGTTCGCAAACAGGCTGTAAATGGTGAGCAGGTTGGAAATGCCGGGCTTGTCCTCGGCGGCGACGATGCGCGTGTCGCTGTCCGTGACCGCGCGCTTGAACTTGCGGATGACGGTTTCGCGGTCGTCGTCCATGGAGATGAAGGCGTTGGGGTTTTCATCCGACTTACTCATCTTGCGCCCCGGCTCCTGCAGGCTCATCACGCGCGCGCCCGTGTCCGCGATGTACGGCTCGGGCACCTTGAACGTCTCCCCGTAGCGGTTGTTGAAGCGCACCGCGAGGTCCCGCGCGAGTTCGAGGTGCTGTTTCTGATCGGCGCCGACGGGAACGAGGTCGGACTGGTAAAGAAGGATATCCGCCGCCATCAGGACGGGGTAATCCATGAGCGCCATGTTGATATTGTCTTCGTGTTTTAAACTTTTATCCTTAAACTGCGTCATGCGGGTGAGCTCGCCGGGGTAGGTAATCATATTCAGCACCCAGGTAAGCTCCGCGTGCGCGGGGACGTGCGACTGCAAAAACACCGCGGACTGCGCGGGATCCAGCCCGCACGCCAGATAGAGCGCGGTGAGCTCCATCGTGTTTTTCCGAAGCGCGGCGGGATCCTGGCGGACGGTCAGCGTATGGAGATCCGCCAGCATATAGACGCAATCGAAGTCCTGCTGCAGCTTTTTCCAGTTGCGGATCGCCCCGAGATAATTCCCGATCGTCAGAATTCCGCTCGGCTGAATGCCGCTCATCATGATCTTTTTGCCGTCCATTTCACGCAACTCCTTCCGTGTTCTTTCCGTCTATTATACCATGCCGCGCCGAAAAACGCAACCATTCCTCGCCGCCTGCGCGGGCGTTCAGAATGAAATCAGCTCTCTGCTCCCCAAACTGCGGGGACGCCGTCCGCATAGTGCCAGTAATTCCCGGCCTTTGCCGGTCGGGTTTCCGCATAGAAGTATACCGTCGCTTCCGAAAAATGCGTGCTGTGTTCATTCTCCTCGACTTGCTCCAGGACGATCTTCAGGCGGCGTTCGTCTCCCTCGAAATAGACGGCTTCGAGCGCGTCACAGTTGCTCATGGGGAAATTCCCCAAATACTCCACCGACGCGGGAATGACGATCTCCCGGAGCTTTTTGCAGTTTCGAAACACGTTTCTTCCGATCGACTTCAGCCCGGCAGGCAGGACAATCTGCCCGAGCGATTCACAGCCCCAGAACGCGCATTTGCCGATCGATTTCAGCCCGGCGGGCAGGACTATTTCTTCAAGCGCCTTGCATCCTTCAAACGCGGAATCGCCTATCGCTTCCACCCGATCGGGAACGACAAACCTTATCAGCCCCGTATACATAAACGCCTCCTCTCCGATTTCCGCCACATTTGCCGGAAGATCGATCTGCGACAGGCCGATACAGCCGGAGAACGTCTCGTCAGGGATTTTCGTCAGATCCGAGGGCAACCTGATTTCAGACAGAGACGAACAGTTCGCAAATATGCTGTTTCCTATGAAAGAGACCCCGTCGGGAATGATTATCGCTTTCAAATTCTTCTGTCCGCCAAAAGCCCTTGCGGCGATTCCCTTTACCGTCGCCGGGATATACAGCGTATAGTCCTCGGGCATCGTCCCTTTGTAATCCACTAAGATATTTCCGAGGTAAACCGGACCGTCCGCCTTTGCATGATACCATGCCGTATCATCAAAAGCATCTTTTTCAATCGTCTCCGGCACGCCTTCCAACGTGATATTTTTCAATCTGCGACAGCCGCGAAATGCTTTTTCCCCTATTTCCTTCACCGAAGCCGGTATCACTACGTCCGTATAGTATTGCTCGATATACGGAAGGTCTTGTGAAGGAGGTATCTCAATAATTATCGTATTTGGCTCGATATATGACTGCTTGACAGATTCACTGCCTGAAGAAAAAATAGGATTTTTTACACTAAAAGCACGGCCTCCTATTTTCTCCAACCCCTCCGGAAGGGAAAGTTCCGTTAGCCCGCAGGCCTCAAAACAACCATACGGAATTTCCTTTAACCCGGCGGGCAATTTCACCGTTTTTAAATTGACGCAGCCGTAAAACGCTTTGTCGTCCAGTTTGGTAACGCTGTCCGGAATGACGACAGACTCCACTTTACTCAGCCCCGCGCACGCATATTGACCTATTTCTTCCAGTGTGTCCGGCAGGACGAGCTCTGTCGTCACTTCGTTGAGATAGGCTCCCCGATACGGGAGAGGAATGAGGCTCTCCATTATCAAACCGCCAGACTCTATTTTTTCATATATTGAAAAACCGCCTTCCTCGATGCACTTTACGGGCAAGCCTCTGTAGTATGCCGGAATGACGATTTTCTCCATTTTGAAAGTATTCGCCTTTCCCTCGTGGATGGAATACCCCGTCCCGTCCTCCAACAGGGTATATCTGTATCCAAGCTCGTCATATCCCCTTGCCACGGCTTCTTCCGCCGTATAGGAAAACCGGCTCCAGTCTGAATTGGCGTACTTTCCGCCGTCGCCGTACGCCTTTACCCTGACGGCGTAGGTTCCCACTGCAAGGGAGGAAAGGTCGAAGGAGGTTCCCTCTACTTCCTGTTCCCTGTTCTGCAGGCGCACGACGTACCCCGCCGCATGCTCCACCGCGTCCCACACAAGAATTTTCCCCTCCATTCTGAGGTTCTGCGGCGCCGGCAGCGGCGTCGCCGCCGCTTCCGCGGCGCATGCGCCGAATACCAGCGACAGCGCCGCAAGGCACAGGAGCGCCAGCTGTTTTACCCTCTTTGTCATTTCATTCCCTCCTTTTACATGATTCTCAGCAAAGAACCGGGGTTACACCCACCCCAACAATTCATAAAGCCCGTTTAAAAGCGCTCCCGCAGCGGAACCCGTCGATCCGTCTGCCATTGTCACGACCAACCCGTTGGGTCCGTAGTTTACGGGGCCGCAAGCGAGGGTATAGACCGGACAGTTGTAACTTTGCTGACAGGTCGTCATAAACTGGTAAAACGCCGGCGTAAGCGGCATAACGCCGAATCCATATAGATAGCAGGGGGCGCCAATATCCCATCCCAAAACATAGGATAAACTGTTATAATTTACCGTGTTTCCGGTCAGTAAATCTATATAATAATCCCCCGCATGAACCAGAAATCTTACATTAAAATTATTATTTGGGGCACTGTTGAGGTCGTCAAACAAATCCGTTAAATCGTCGTAGTCATTGATATAGAAATCGTCCCTGCTGGTCGAAAGATAGTCCACATATAACTCCATGAAGAACTCCAAGAAACGCGACTCGGCGCACACCACGTCCAACCCGGCAGAATAATAATAAGAGCCTGTTCCCATCATGTTACCGTCGATCAGAAAAGCAGCATTACTTAGATCTTCATCTAAATTATCTACTCTGTCCGTTATTTTATTAAATGCAAAATTTACGTATTCAGTAAGACCTTCCCAATCGGCATCCACAATGAAGAGGTCTACATAATCCAAAAATTCGGTATTTTCATAGGCAGAAGCGGCGTATGACGAGACGAAAACCGTCATACACCCCTGCATTACCTTCAAATCGAAGAACAGATCGCTCAGTACGTCTACATCCGGCTTAAACAACTTGATATCGATGATCACCAGATGATTTTCCGCAAGATCGGCAAAAAAGCCTGTGTGAACCATATCATATAAGATCGTTTCGTTTAACGCTTTCAGTTCGTACTGATATTCATAGGAATCACCGAACTCATAGTAAAGGGCATCGTAGCTCAATGTCGGGTAATAGTCGGTCAGGTAATAGATGGTATCGATATCCGAGGCAAGCGCCTGGGCTTTTTCCCGCTTACTCCACCCGAACGACATGAAACACGTACCCAAAATTGCCAACACCAAAAGTAAAACTGTGCTTTTTTTGCCGATTGTTTTCATAATCCATCTCCTCTCTAAATAATTTTTTTATTTCCATTCCCGCTTTTCACGGGAACTGAAACCGATTTTTTTCAACAGCAAAAGCCAACCGTAAAAAATAATTTTATCCGGTGCGTCAGTTTTTCCATGCCTGCAGCGATTTTCTGCACTCCTCCCTTTCCGCGCGGCTGCGGCAGGGGCATCCTCCATTTTCTATAATATGATTATATCACTAAAAAGTTTGTTTGTCTACCCCTCCGCCGATAAAATCCAGTATCTTAGTGGGAAGCTCAGCCGCCTCCGCTTTTTCGGTAAAGCGGACGGGGAGCTCTTGCAGCCGCAGGATCTGCGCGGGAACGGGGACGGCGGTCTCCGCCTCCAGCTTTTCCGCCGCGGCAAATCCGTCTCCCGCGAAGCGGACGCCGAGGGCCTTCAGAACGCTCTCCGGAAATTTATACGGGCTCGCCGTCGAGAGGACGACCACGGGCGCGCGGCCGTTTGTCTCGCAGAGATAGCCGTCCCCCACCGCGACCGCCACCGCGGTGTGCGGATCCAGCGGATAATCGTATTCCTCAAAAAACGCCGCGATGGTCTCATCCACCAGCGCTTTCCCCGCGAACCCCGCGTAAAAGGAATTTGCCAGCGCCGCTCTCTCCCGCGGGGAGACCGCATAGCGCTTCCGCTCGGAAAGCTCCCGCATGCGGGCGGCGGTGAGCGCCGCGTCCCGCCCGGAAAATTCAAAAATCAGCCGCTCCAGGTTGGACGAGACGAGGATATCCATGGACGGGCTGGTCGTCTTGAAAAAGGGACGGTCCAGATCGTAGGCGCCCGAAGCGAAAAAGTCCGTCAAAATATTGTTCTCGTTGGACGCGCAGACGAGTTTTCCCACCGGGAGCCCCATCTGTTTGGCGTACCACCCCGCGAGAATGTTGCCGAAATTCCCCGTGGGGACGACGAAGTCCACCGCTTCGCCCGCCGCGATCTCGCCCGCCCCCACGAGGTCGCAGTATGCGGAAAAGTAATAGACGATCTGCGGGCAGAGCCTGCCGAAGTTGATGGAATTGGCGGAAGAGAGAATCACGCCCTTTTCTTTCAGCGCGCGCGCCATGTCCCGATCGGAAAAGATCTTTTTGACGGCGGTCTGGCAGTCGTCGAAATTCCCCTTGACGGCGAGCACGCCGACGTTGTTCCCCTCCTGAACGGACATCTGGCGCTTCTGCATTTCGCTGACGCCCTCGTCCGGATAAAAGACCATGATTTTGACGCCTTCCGCGTCCTTGAAGCCCTCGAGCGCCGCCTTGCCGGTATCGCCGCTCGTCGCCACGAGGATCAAAACGGTATCCCCGATCCCGCAGAGGTTGCACCCCTCGCGCAGCAAAAAGGGCAGGAGCGTGAGCGCCACGTCCTTAAAGGCAAGCGTGGGCCCGTGGAACAGCTCCATGATGTAGTAGCCCTCGTCCAGCTTCACGACGGGAGCGGGCTCCCCCTCGTCAAACTGACCGTATGCCTTCCGGCATGCCGCGAGCAGCTTTTCGCCGTCGTATTCCTCCAAAAAAGCCGAGAGCACGCGCGCGGCGCGGTGCGGATAATCCATTGCAGCCAGCTCCGCGAGCGAATCTTTCAGCGACGGAAACCGCTCGGGCACGAACAGGCCGCCGTCTGCCGCGAGCCCGCGGACGATTGCCTCTGCGGCGTTTGCGGCGGAATCTCCGCCGCGCGTACTGATAAAACGCATATCAACCTCCCGCCCCGGATACGTTAACGGGGCATTTTTCCATTTTATAAAAAATCGAGGATATTGCTATCCCCGATTTCTACCC
Source organism: uncultured Eubacteriales bacterium (assembly GCA_900543915.1). Lineage (GTDB taxonomy): Bacteria > Bacillota > Clostridia > Christensenellales > Borkfalkiaceae > UMGS621. The sequence goes on from UQTB01000015.1 coordinate 20,103, forward strand.
TATATCCGAACGATTAACCGACGTGCTTGGCGATAAACGCGGGCAGCTCCTCTTTCGCGGCGCTGCAGGTGAACACGAAGGTGACGGAGAAATCCTTTTCCAGCTTTTCGATGGCAGCGAAGAAATCGCCCAGCGCGGAGAGCTCCTTGCCCGCGATGCGGGCGACGCCGTCCACATAGACGAGTTCGTTGTCCGCGTTCGCCGCGATGATCCCTTTCAGGAATCCCCTGAGCCCGTCTTCCCCGGTGACCGCGAAGTCATCGACGTCGATAAAACGGATCTCGCGCTTCAAGTCGTACATATAGCGCTTGGTATCCGTGACGAAGACGATATGCCCCTTCGCCGTTTCAACCGCATCGTTCGCGCTGTTGATTACCGTTTTTGTTTTCCCCGTTCCCTTTGCACCGTAAACGATTTTCATAGAAAAAATTCCTCCATTATTTTCTTATTTATATTGTAACCTATTTTTCTAAAATTTTCAATCGGTTTTACGAAATTTCAGACAACTTATTTTAATTTTTTTACGAACGCCGCGAGGCGCGCCAGCCCTTCGGCGATATCTTCTTTGGAAATCGCGTAAGAGAGGCGGATACAGCCGTCGTCCCCGAAGGCGATTCCGGGAATGAGCGCGACGCCCTCCTTTAAGGCGCAGTCCGCAAATTTCAGCGAGCCCTGAACGACCTCCTCCCCGTAACGTTTGCCGTAAAGGGCGGAAACGTCGCAGAAAACGTAGAACGCGCCCTTGGGTTCGCCGACCTCGATGCCCTCGATCTTTTTCAGCGTCTCCACCATGAAGGCGCGGCGCTCGTCGAAGATCCGCCGCATCTGCGCGATGAAGTCCGCCCCGCCGGACAGGGCGGTCACGGAAGCGTACTGCGCGATGGAAGTCGGGTTGCTGGTGGTATGGCTCTGCATCGCCCCGATCGCCTTTGCGATGGGCTCCGGCGCCGCGAGATAGCCAATCCGCCATCCTGTCATCGCGTAGCTCTTGGATACGCCGTTGACGACCACGGTGTGTTCCTTCATATAGTCGGACAGGGAGGCGACGGAGACGTGCTCCTGTCCGCAGTAAACGAGCTTTTCGTAGATCTCGTCCGAGATCACATAGATCCCCGCCTTCTCGGCGTAGGCGGCGATCGCGGAGAGCTCTTCCCGCGTATAGACCGCGCCGGTGGGGTTGTTCGGGGAGTTGAGGATCAGAAGTTTGGTCTTTGCGGTGGTATGCCGCGCGAGATCCTCCGCCGTCACCTTGTAGTCGCGCTCCTTTTTCGCCGGGACGAACACGGACACGCCGCCCGCCAGCCGGACGAGTTCGGGATAGGTCAGCCAGTAGGGCGAGGGGATCAGCACTTCGTCCCCGTCGTTTAAGAGCGATGCGATCGCGTGATAGAGCGAGCTCTTCGCTCCGCAGGAAACGACGATCTGCCCGGGCGCATACTTCAGGCCGTTGTCCTCTTTGAATTTTCTGACGATAGCCTCTTTCAGCTCCGGCATGCCGGACGCCGGCGTATATTTGGTAAAGCCGATATCCAGCGCATGCTTCGCGCTCTCGATGATATAGTCCGGCGTGTTGAAATCGGGTTCTCCCGCGCCGAATCCGATGACGGAGATTCCCTCCTGCTTCATCTGCTTTGCCTTCGCCGTGATCGACAGCGTCAAGGAAGGCGCGATCGCGGCGACTTTTTCCGAAAGTACCATAGTAAGATTCCTCCCGAGTGAAATTACATTTCTTCCGCGTTCTGCGTGAGTTTCGCCTCTCTGTCGGCGATCGCGAGCGCGTCTACCATCTCATCCATGTCCCCCATGAGAAAGCTGTCCAGCGAATAGAGCGTGAGCCCGATGCGATGATCCGTGACCCGCCCCTGCGGAAAATTATAGGTGCGGATGCGCTCCGAGCGGTCGCCCGTCCCCACCTGGCTGCGGCGGTTTTCCGAATATTCCTTTTCGTAAGCGCTCTGATAATGGTCGTAGAGGCGGCTCTTTAAAACCTTCATCGCCTTTTCGCGGTTTTTCGTCTGCGAGCGCTCGTCCTGGCAGACGACCACGATCCCCGTGGGGAGGTGGGTGATGCGGATGCAGGACTCCGTCTTATTGACGTGCTGACCGCCCGCGCCGCCCGAGCGGAAGAGGTCGATCTTCAGATCCTTTTCGTCGATATTCACCTCGACGTCCTCCACCTCGGGAAGCACCGCCACCGTCACGGTGGAGGTATGAACGCGCCCCTGCGACTCCGTCTCCGGCACGCGCTGGACGCGGTGCACGCCGCTCTCGTATTTCAGCTTGCTGTAAGCGCCCTTGCCGCTGATGGAAAAAACCACTTCCTTGATGCCGCCGAGCTCTGTGGAATTGTTCTCGATTTCCTCCGTCCTGAAGCGGTGGCGCTCCGCGTATCTGACGTACATGCGGTACAGTTCATAGCCGAACAGACCAGCTTCGTCCCCGCCCGCGCCGGCGCGGATCTCCATGATGACGTTCTTGTCGTCGTTCGGATCCTTGGGCAGCAGCAGAATGCGGAGTTCCGCGGAGATATCCTCCAGCTTTTTCCGGCAGGTCTGAATTTCCTCGGAGAGCATTTCGCGCATCTCTTTGTCGGATTCCGCCTCGGCGAGCTCCTTCGCGCCTTCCAGATCGGAGGCAAATTTTTTATATTCGAGATATTTCTCCACCGTCTCGCGCATGTCCGCAAGTTCCTTGGAATATGCTTTCCACTCGTCCATCTTCGCGAGGACCGCGGGATCGGCGACGAGTTCGTTCAGCTTCTCGTACCGCTCGAGCATTTTGTCCAGTTTCTTAAACATCTTTCACTACCTTTACCATTCTGCGGATGCCGGAGAGGTCGGAGAAAACTTCCGTCCTGCCGATCGCGGAAAAGAGCTCCGCGACGGCGTCCGCCTGATCATAACCGCATTCCGCCAGCAGAAAACCGCCCGGCGCGAGGTGCTCCCCCGCCGTTTCGGCGATCCGGCGGTAACAGGCGAGCCCGTCCTCCCCGCCGTCCAGCGCCAGCCGCGGCTCAAAAGCGGAAACCTCCCTCTGTAACCCGGGAATATCGCCCGAGCGGATATAGGGCGGATTGGTCAAAATCGCGTCGAATACGCGGCCTTGCAGATTTTCAAACAGATCGCTCTCGATAAACTCTACCTCCGCCCTGTTTGCGGCGGCGTTTTCCCGCGCGAGCGCGAGCGCGTCTGCGCTGACGTCCGACGCGGCGACCTGCGCGCCTGTTTTCAGAAAGACCGCGACTGCGATCGCCCCGCTCCCCGTGCAGAGATCCAGCACGCGGCTCTCTTTGTCGATTTCTTTCAGCGCGCGTTCCACCAGCTCTTCCGTCTCCGGGCGGGGAATGAGCACGCGTTCGTCCACTTTGATCGGATAGCCGTAAAAATCGGCGTTTCCCACGCAGTACCACAGCGGCCTGCCCGTGGCGCGCTCTTTTGCCAGGCGCATGGCCTTTTCCACGTATTTCGGCGTGACCAGCTGATCGGAACGGACTTCGTCCCGCTTGACGCCGAGCGAGAGCGCGACGATCCATTCCGCGTCGCTCGTTTCCTCCACGCCGCCCCTGATCAGAACCGTCTTGACCTCGTCGAACAGCTGCGAGCGCTTCATCGCGACCACGAACTTCTGCTCGGGCACGGAGGGATCTGCATCCATCTCCATTACCTTGTTGAAGGCGGCGATCGCCACTTCCAGCATGCCCTCGTCGGGCTCTTTGGTCGTGATCCGCTGCAGGAGCAGCCCGGGCGCTTTCAGCGGGTAGAATACCCAGCAGTCCGTCTTTGCGAGCCCTTTTAAAAGCTCGTAAGAGAGCCCCGCCACGAGGGGAAGAAAGGCGATTTTCAGGAGGACACGCCAGATTCCCTCGATCTGCAGATCAAAGTGATTGAACAGCGCCTCCGCACAGGCGAAAGTGAGAATACTGATCACGAGCACGAATACCATGAACGTCGTCCCGCAGCGGTTATGCACGCGCGAGCATTTTTTGGCGTTTTCGGGCGTCAGTTCCAGCCCCGCTTCGTAACAGGAGATCGTCTTGTGCTCCGCGCCGTGGTACTGATAGGTACGGCGCACGTCTTTAATCAGCGAAGTCAGCACGATGTAAAGAACGAAAATCAGGATCTTGAAGCCGCCTTCGATGAAATTTTTGGCCACTACGTTGAACGAATAAGCGCTTCCCTGCGCGGCGGAGACAATCCACTCGATCCCCTTCCTGAGCCAGATCGGCCCCAGAACGAAGAAAAGGACGGCAAGGCCGATTCCCAGCAGCATGGAAATCGCGATGATGACGCTCATCAGGTTGATTTTCAGCTTTTCCGCCATCCATTTTTCAAATCTGGAGGGCTCGCCTTCCCCGTAAACCTCGGCGGAACGCGTCAGAATTTTCGTGCCGGAGACGAAAGAATCGAAAAAAGCGACGCATCCGCGGACGATCGGCAGGCGCAGAAACCGGTTGCGCTGCCCATAGGGCTTGACGCGCTTTGACTCGATGCGGATAATGCCGTCCGCATCCCGCACGGCAGTCGCCATGGACGAAACGCCGCGCATCATCACGCCTTCCATGACCGCCTGACCGCCGATGGACGTGCGCTGACACTTCTGCTTCTTCTGTTTTTTTTCTCTCTTTTCCTTCTTTTCTTTCTTCATAGATATTAAAAAAACGGGCTCTAAGCGCATTCACCCTTAGAGCCCCCTGTGTTATTTGTCCAGCCCGTATCTCTTGTTGAACTTATCCACACGACCGCCGGTATCCACCAGTTTCTGCTTGCCCGTAAAGAACGGATGGCATTTGCTGCAGATATCTACTTTAATCGTGTCGCCCTTCTTCGTTGACCCGGTTTTAAAGGTCTCCCCGCACGCGCAGACGACCGTCACCTCATGGTAATCGGGATGAATATCTTGCTTCACTTGTATCACCTCATTTAACTTACTTGCCTTATTTGCTAAGATATTATAATATAATTTTCGCGTTTAGTCAACTGTATGGAGATACTTTCGGATTTTTTTCCAAAAAAATTTCCCCCTCTCTTTTGCTTGCAAAACGGCGCGAAAAATGGTAAAATTTCACCAGGAACGGAAAAAGGAGAATTTATGAAAGGTTGGAAAGTGACGGAACCTTACCGGATCGCGGAGACGGAGCGGAACGAGCCCTTCGACAACACCGTGTCTTCCAAGGTAAAAGTCACCAAAGCGCTCATAACGCTTTCGGACGTTCTGCGGTATAACGGGACGAATAAAAGCAATTTCATTCTGGGTACGTACGGCATCGGCGTGGTCAGTGAAACGGGAGAAAACATGTTCAGCCTGCAAAAGGACATGCGCGTTTATCTCAGCCCCGTTCTCGACTGCAAAGAATGCTACAACTGCCGCAACGGGGACAAAAACCACTGTTCGGATCTCCAGATCGCGGGCGAAAATTTCGACGGTTTTCTGAGCGACTTCGCGGTCATGCCCACACCGGCGCTCTACTTCCTCCCGGAAAGCGTTTCGGACGAGGACGCGCTCTATGTGGACTACGTCTCGCAGGCGATCTCGATCATCGACAAACTGGAAGTGCAGAAAGGCGAGCACGTGGCGGTGATCGGCGGCGACAATCTCAGCATTATTCTGGCGCAGCTTTTGATCTACTACCAGGCGGTGCCCATTCTGATCGACACCGACCCCGGATCCATCGAGATTGCCAAGAGCACCGGCATCTACTACACGCTGGGCGCGGACGAAAACTGGATCAGGGAAGTTTCCTCCCTGACGGGCGGCAGGATGGCGAAACACGTCGTTTACAACCTCAACAGCAGCATCAGCGCGCGGACGGCGTTCAACCTCGCGGGGTTCAATTCCCCCGTGGCGATCACGGGCAATTTCATGAAGAACAGCCCTATCTCTTTCGTGCCGGCGATGAAAAAGCAGCTGCATATCTTCTGCGTCAATTCGGGTTACGGCAACATCGAAGCGAGCATCAACCTGATCGCAAACAACGCCGTCAACTTTTCCAAGCTGAAACATTCGCACGCAAAATACGAGGACGTGCCGAACGTGCTCGCGGAGATGGCGGCGCAGTACGAGAAAAGCGAACGGGTATCGGATACCGTCATCGACCTGCTGTAACGAGCTGAAACGAAAGGAAAGATAAAGAAAAAGCGAAACGCATCCGTTTCGCTTTTTTTTACAGATCATTCAGTATGACCCGATACGCTTCTGTGAGCTGCCCGAGCGTCTTCATGCAGTTGGCGGGGCTGGTGGACGGAAGCGCGGCGATAGAGCCGCCGGTCAGTTTCCGATACAACTTTGCGGCGGTCTGCCCCGTCGCAAATATCTTCCGGATGGGTGCGACCGAGGTGATCCGCGAAAAATCGTTCGCGGCGGCGTTCCGGATGGACGCATCCGACGCGCCGTCGATCTCGCAGGAGGCGAGCACGTCCCAAAGCGCGATGCCGTGCGATAGGAGCATCTCCCGTTTTTCCTCCACCGACTGCGGCTCGGGAAGGGAGAGCACCGCGGACAGCACTTTCCAAAAGCGGTTCTGCGGGTGCCCGTAATAAAAGCCGGTCTCCCGCGACTTGGGGGACGGAAAGCTGCCCAACAGCAGGATTCTGCTGTTTTCGTCAAAGACGGGATCAATGGAATGATATAGCATAGAAGTTCAAAATAGACGTATACGTAATGGTCAAAATGATACCGCCCCGCTGACGCGGGGCGGTTTTTTACTCTGCAGGTTCTTCTGCGGGCGCTTCCGCGGCCTCGCCGCCCGAGGGATCTTCCGATTCCTCTTCGTCGCCCGCGGGGGTAATCGCCACGCAGGCGACCTTCGCGTCGGTCAAGCGCATCACGCGCACTCCCTGGGTATCTCTGCCGATCTTGGAGATCTCGTTTGCGTGAATGCGGATGATGGTGCCGTTATCGGCGATCGCCATGACGTCCTCATCCTCTCCGACCAGCTTCAGGTTGACCAGATATCCCGTCTTCTCGTTCAAAATGCCAGCTTTCGTCCCCTTGCCGGCGCGCGACTGCAGGCGGTATTCCTCCAGCTCACAGCGCTTGCCGAAGCCGTTTTCGGTCATCGTCAGGACGCAATATCCCTCTTTGACGACCAGCATATCCACCAGATAATCCCCGTCGTTCAGCTTCATGCTGCGGACGCCCTGGGTGTCTCTCCCCATCGGGCGGACGTCTTCCTCCGAAAAGCGGATTACTTTGCCGTGGTAGGAAGCCATCATGATCTCGTCCTTTCCGTCCGAGAACTGCACGGAAATCAGCTCGTCTCCCTCGACGATGTTGATCGCGAGTTTCCCCACCTTGCGGATGCGGTCGAATTCCGAAATCGCGGTCTTCTTGATGAGCCCCCGTTTCGTCGCCATGACGATAAAGCCTTCCTGCCCCTCCGTTCGGGGAATGACGGATTCCACCTTCTCCCCCTCCGTCAGCTGCAGCAGGTTGACGATGGCACGGCCGCGCGCGGCGCGCGCCGCCTCCGGGATCTCGTATCCCTTGATGCTGAATACTTTGCCCTTGTTGGTGAAGAAGAGCAGGTCGTCGTGCGTGGAGCAGACAAAGATGTTGGAGACGAAATCCTCTTCCTTGGGTTTGTGCGCGGTCACGCCCCGCCCGCCGCGGCGCTGCGAGCGGTACTCCGCCACGGGAATGCGCTTGATATAGCCGAAATGCGTCATGCTGACGACGATATCCTCTTTTTCGATGAGGTCGGCGATATCGATCTCGCCGTAATCGTAGGAGAGCTCCGCCTTCCTGGGAGAAGGATACTGCTCTTTGATGTTGAGCAGATCCGCTTTCACGATCTCCCGCACGCGGAATTCGTTTGCCAGAATATCTTTTAAGTCCGCAATTTTGCGGTCGAGTTCCGCCAATTCCTCGTTGAGGCTCTCCACCTCGAGGGAAGTGAGGCGGTGCAGGCGCATATCCAGAATCGCGTTCGCCTGCTTGTCCGAGAGGAGAAATTCCTCCATCAAAGCGTTCGCCGCGGTCTGTTTGTCCGCAGACTGCTTGATGATCTGAATGACGCGGTCGATGTTCGCGAGCGCGATGACCAGCCCTTTGACGATGTGCTCGCGCTCCTCCGTCTTGGCGAGGTCGTAGCGCGTGCGGCGCACGATGACCTCTTCCTGATGCCCGAGATATGCGGTCAAAATCTCCTTTAAGTTCAGCACTTTCGGCTCTCCGTCCAAAAGCGCGAGGAGAATCATGCCGTCCGACGTCTGCAGGCTGGTGTGCTTATAGAGCGTGTTCAGGACGACCTGACCCTGCGCGTCCTTCTTGACGTCGATGGCGATGCGCATCCCCGAGCGGTCGGATTCGTCCCGGATATCCGAGATTCCCTCGATCTTCTTGTCCTTCACCATGTCGGCGATGGTCTTGATGAGGTTCGCCTTGTTGACCTGATAGGGCAGTTCGGTCACGACGATGCGCTGGCGCGTGCCGTTGGCAAACTCCTCGATATCGCACTTCGCGCGGAGGACGATCCCGCCCCTGCCCGTGCGGTAGGCCTGGCGGATTGCCGCCCTGCCCATGATGATGCCCCCCGTCGGATAATCGGGCGCGGGGATATATTGCAGAAGATCGTCCACCTCGAGATCGGGATTGTCCAGCAAAGCGACGCATCCGTCGATGACCTCGCCCAGATTGTGCGGGGGGATATTGGTCGCCATGCCGACGGCGATCCCGTCCGAGCCGTTGACCAGGATATTCGGGAAGCGGGAGGGCAGGACGACCGGCTGCATCTCGGTATCGTCGAAGTTGGGATAAAAATCCACCGTGTCCTTGTCGATTTCACGCAGCATCTCCGCCGCCAGCTTGGAAAGGCGCGCCTCCGTGTAGCGGTATGCCGCCGCGGGGTCGCCGTCCACAGAACCGAAGTTGCCGTGCCCGTCCACGAGCGGGAAGTTGATGGAAAAATCCTGCGCCAGGCGCACGAGCGCGTCGTAAACGGAGCTGTCGCCGTGCGGGTGATATTTACCGAGCACTTCACCGACGATCTTGGCGCACTTCTTATAGCCCTTGTCGTTGTAAAGCCCCATCTCGTGCATCGCGTAGAGGATCCTTCTGTGAACGGGTTTCAGCCCGTCCCTGACGTCCGGGATCGCGCGCGAAACGTTGACCGCCATCGCGTAGGCGATAAAGGACTTCTTCAGCTCGTTATCCACCTCGATGTCGATGATGGTCGTCTTATTCAGCGTATCTTTGAACGCCGCCGAAAGTTCGGGGCTCATTTCTTTTTTCGCCATTTCTCTTCTCCCTCCTTACACGTCCAGATCCGCGACCAGTTTCGCGTTCTGCTCGATGAACGCGCGCCTGAGCTCCGGCTTTTCGCCCATTAAGACGGTGAACATCTCGTTCGCTTCCACCGCGTCTTCCATATTGACGCGCAGAAGCGTCCTCGTTTCCGGGTTCATCGTGGTCTCCCACAGCTGTTCGGGGTTCATCTCGCCGAGCCCCTTGTAGCGCTGAATGTCGCATTTGCCCGCCTCTTCCAGGTAGGCCTTCAGCTGTTCGTCCGAATAGAGGTATTTCTCCGTCTTTCCCTTCGTGGCCTTATAGAGAGGAGGCTGTGCGATATAGACGTGCCCTTTCTCGATGAGCGGGCGCATGAAGCGGAAAAAGAAGGTGAGCAGCAGAATGCGGATGTGGCTGCCGTCGACGTCCGCATCCGTCATGCAGATGATGCGGTCGTAGCGGAGTTTGCTCTCGTCGAAATCGTCCGAGATGCCCCCGCCGAAGGCAGTGATCATCGCCTTGATCTCCTCGTTTTCGAGAACGCGGTTGAGCCGCGCCTTCTCAACGTTCAGAATTTTGCCCCTTAACGGCAGAATTGCCTGAAATCTCCGGTCTCTGCCCTGTTTTGCGGATCCGCCTGCGGAATCCCCCTCTACGAGGTAAATTTCGCAAAATTCGGGGTTCTTTTCCGAACAGTCCGCCAGCTTGCCGGGCAGCGTCGCCGTTTCCAGCGCGCCCTTTCTGCGCGTGTTCTCCCGCGCGGCGCGCGCCGCCTCCCGCGCGCGCTGGGCGGTGACGCACTTTAAAAGGAGCTCTTTGGTCTTAGCGGGGTTCTCTTCGAGAAACGCCCCGAAATAATCGTTCATCGCCTTCGTGAGAAGCGTGCGCATCTCGCTGTTTCCCAGCTTCGTCTTGGTCTGCCCCTCGAACTGCGGCTCGGTCAGCTTGACCGAAACCACCGCGGTGATGCCCTCGCGCACGTCGTCCCCCGAAACTTTATCGTCGTTTTTCAGAACGCCCAGCTTTTTGCCGGCGTCGTTGATGAGCTTGGTGAGGGCGTTCTTGAACCCGTCCAGATGAGCGCCGCCCTCCTCGGTGTTGATGTTGTTCGCAAAGGAGAAAATGGTCTCCGAATAGCTGTCGTTGTACTGTACGGCGACCTCCACTTCGCTGTCGCCGTAAACGCCGTCGAAATAGAAGGGCTTGTCGAACAGCGTCTCCTTGTTTTTGTTGAGATCTTCCACGAAGTGGGCGATCCCCCCCTCGTAATAGAAGGAATCCGAGCGCTCCTGCCCGGCGCGCCTGTCCTCCATGCGGATGGTAAGGCCCTTGTTGAGATAGGCGAGCTCCCGCAGGCGGATCTTGATGGTATCGTAATTGAAGACGATGGTCTCGAAGATCTCGTCGTCCGGATAGAACGTGACCTTCGTCCCCGTCCTGTCCGCGGTGCCAATCACCTTTAAAGGCGCCTGGGGAACGCCGCGGTTGTAGATCTGCTTGTAGTGATTCCCGTTCTGGAACACTTCCACTTCCAGCCACTCGGAAAGCGCGTTGACGACGGACAGCCCCACGCCGTGCAGCCCGCCCGAGATCTTATATCCCCCGCCGCCGAATTTGCCGCCCGCGTGGAGCTTGGTCAGCACGACTTCGACCGCGGAGATCTTCTCCGTATGGTGCATGGCGGTCGGGATTCCCCGGCCGTTGTCCGTCACCGAACAGGAACCGTCCGCGTTCAGCGTCACGACGATGGTATCGCAGTAACCGGAAAGCGCCTCGTCGATGGAATTGTCGACGATCTCCTGCACGAGGTGATGCAGCCCTTTTACGTCCGTAGAGCCGATGTACATCCCCGGGCGCTTGCGAACGGGATCCAGCCCCTCCAGAACCTGAATCTGCCCTTCGCCGTAATTTGCGGTTACTTTTGTCCTTTCTTCCATTTCCTCTCCTTCATCCCGTTTTAACGGATTATTTTGCACTTTTATTATACCATAAACGGGCGGATTTGAAAAGCGGAATCGGCTGCTTTTAAAATTATTTATATAATTTTAAAGGGGAATTTTTTCAAAAAGAACGGGGGCGCCGCGCATAATTGAAAACGCGCCGCACATACTGCGGTCGGAGGACAAAAAAGATGGAAAAATCCGAATGTAAAAACTGCAGAAACAACTTCAACAGCGAGAACGAACGCGTCTGCCCCGCCTGCGGCGCGATCCTCTGCCCGACGTGCGCGGGAATGCTGGGCGGACTGTGCCCCTACTGCTATACGCCGCTCGGATTTATCGACTGAGTGCGGGCAAATACGCTTCCGCGCGGAGCCGTTCCGGCAAAGCCGCGCGGAAAGATCACGGCAGTGAGGGATTCCCGAAAAGATTGAAAATGGCGAAGAATTCTAAAATTCTTCGCCATTTAATTGCGCGCTCAGGGTAATTCAGCGAGCATTCTTTTACAAGTCAGGCACTCTCTTTGAGATTTCGATATTTTGTACAGTTTTTTCAGCCGTTCCTTTCGCTGTGTTCTCCGGAAGCATTGCCTTCCGGCCAACCACCATTTTTTTGAAAGTAAATGGCGCCGCTTAAATTTTCGGCGGATTTTCCATTCTCTCCTCCGCCGTTCGGCGTTAACGAGCGTTCTTTCCGCATTACTTTCATCAGCATAACAGCGGATACGATTGCGGTCAGAAACTCGGCAATCGGGAAAGCCCACCATAGAATATTTACGGCGTCGGCGGAAAGCGTAAACAGCCAGACAGCGGGCAAAACAAATACAATGAGCCGCAAAACCGCAAGGACGAGCGGACGCACCGCATATCGCAGCGCCTGCAAAACACCCTGCACGGCAATGGAAAACCCCATAAACACATAGCCTGTGCCTGCAATCCGGATCGCCAAAACGACAGCCGATTTTATCCCCCCGCCCTCGGCCCCCGCCGCAAGCAAAAACAGTGCAGCAAGCGGATTCGCAAGCGTTTCAAACAGCACGGTGATAATCGCCGCCACGATAAGCGTGTTTATGATCCCCCATTTGATGCAGTCGGTTGATCGCTTTCTATCCTCCATTGCATAGTTAAAAGACAGCACCGATATGATTGTGTTTGATAAGCCGAAACAGGCAAAGAGCGCAAACTGCATTATTTTGTAGTAAATACCGAAGCTCCCTTGTAACAGTTCCGCGTTTTGCGCCGTACCCAAAATGAGGTTTACGCACAACATCATAACGGACAACAGCGCCTGCATGACAGCCGCCGAAATGCCGATGCGGTAAATGCCGCCGATGATTTCAGCGCTCGGCTGTATGTATTTAATGCCGTTATCCACCTCTTTGTTTTTCAGATAATGGAAGAGCATTGCAACGGCGAGCGAAAGGATCTGCCCGATCACCGTCGCCCACGCCGCACCCGCAACGCCCAGGTTGCACGGGTAAATAAAAATATAATCCAAGACGATATTGGCAACCGCGCCCGAAATTTGCGCTATGGTCGAATACATCGTCTTGCCGGTCGCCTGTAAAAAGCGTTCGTATACGGTAAACCCTATCGCGCCAAAGGAAAATACACAGCAGATCAAGAGATATTCGGCGCCCATTTGCGCAACTTTTTCGTTTGTGCCGGCAAAAGCGGCGATAAACGGCTTTGCTCCGAACAGGCCGAACAGAAGAAATACGGCAAAAACGCACACCCCCAAAAATATGCCGTTGCCGACAACGCCGCTTGCTTTTTTTCTGTCGCCCTCGCCAAGGGATTTGGAAAGCAATGCGTTGATACCGACGCCCGTTCCTACCCCGATTGCAATCATAAGAAGCTGTACGGGGAAGGCGTATGTTAAGGCAAGATTACCGGCAATTCCGTCCTCGCCCATGTTGATGACAAACGCCGTATCCACAATGTTGTAAACGGCCTGCAAAATCATGGACACAATCATCGGCAGGCCCATTTGCCAAATCAGCTTATTGATGGAACCAACCGCCATTTTATTTTGCGTTTCAGCAGCCATAATTTACCTCGTAACGCGCAGAAAGGGCGCAAATCCGTCAATCGGATTTACGCCCTTAAAGCCACTCATTGATGTTGTTATTATACAATTTTTCAGGTAAAAAGTCAAACGATTTCGCCTTTTTGTACGGCGAATCGCCATAGATAATCTTTCATTCAGTTCCTTGAAAACGATCAAGATACCGCATTAACTTGCAGAAATTGCCCCGTAAAAGAATAGCAGGCAAAATAAAAGCTCTCATCAATTCTTTACGGCGTTTCCGCAGGCATGCCGCCCAGCGGCATAAGCGTTAAAAGCGCTCAGAGGACCTTTCTCAAAAAAAGTTCCAGCGGCTGATCGAAGGGCGTGCCGCAAAAGACCAGCCCGCCGCAGTCAACGTACCCCAGTTTGCGGTACAGGTGCTGCGCGGTCTCGTCCGCCTGCGTGGAGATCAGCGCCATCCGATACCCCTGCGCGCGCATGTCCGCTTCCCACGCCGCCACTGCGGCGCGCGCAAAACCGCGCATCCGATAGGGCTCCGTCACGTGCAACAAATTCAGAAACGGCAGCTTTCCCCAAAGGATACAATGCTCCATCAGCCCGACGCGCGCGCCGTTCTCCCAAAGCACGTAGCCTTCCCCCGCATATACGCGGCTGCGGAAAGCAGTTTCGGTCAGCCTTCCGTCCACCTGCATCGCAAATTCCCGATCCATTTCCGTTATGCGCTTTACTTCCATTTCACTCCTCCGCAGCGATTTCTCCGCACATTATAGCAGAAGAGCGTTCCTTTGTCAAACGCCTCCGGCGGTCATCCCGCGTCCCGCTTGACGTACCGGCAGAACGCGTAGTTGTCGGGCGAAGCGGCCTTTGTCACCATAAAGTCGTATACCCGCTCGCGCAGCTTTTCCGCCGCGCATTTTTTGCCGACCGTGAGATCGGGATAGACCGGCTCGCCGATGTGAATGGTGGGACGGGGTTTTTTCGCGCGTTTTCCGCCCTTTTTCGGCGCGCGGTAAGTGACCGCGACCGGGAGGGCGGGGACGCCTCCCGCGACCGCATATTGAAAGCTGACCGCCGAAAACGGGCGGATTCCGGTATAGTAGGGCCAGATATGCGCTTCCGGGAAGACCACGAGCGCCTTTTTCTCCTTCATCAGGCGCTTCACCGCGCCGTTGAAATTCATAAACGCCCGCGTGGTATCCGGCACGGGAATACAGCCCAGCATGCGCACGAGCGTGCGGATGCCGCGGATGGAGATCGCCGTCTTGTTCGCCACGACGTAGGTGCGTTTGGGCCGCGCGACGAACACCGCGCCGATAAAGGAATCCCACCAGTTTGTGTGGTTGCAGTAGACGACGTAGCCCGTTTTTTTCAGTTTCCGCACATTTTTCCGCCCCTCGACGCGCACTCTCAGAATCAGTTTTCCGTACAGCCACAAAAGCGGAAGCGCCAAGCAGTAATACGCCAGAAAGGAGAAAAAACGGAAAAAGGGATTTTTCGGGAGATAGCGGTAGTTCCCGTCCACCGACACCGTGCGGTTGGTGCGCGTTTCAAAAAAATCGTCCGTCAGCTCGTCCCGATAGACGATGGTCTGCCCCGGCTTCGGTTTCATACCGCCTCCCCTCCCTTCGCGCGGATCGCATCGCGGAACATATCCTCCATGCGGTCGATGCAGCGGGAAATGCGGAAATTCTCCGCATAGCCGCGGTACTGCTCCCGCAGCGCGTTCCGCTCTTCGGGGTGTTCGATCATAAAGTCGATTTTTTCCGCCAGCGAACGGGCATCTCCCGCGCGGAACAGGTTGTGCTCGGAGAGCGCAAAGGCGTTGGTCGCCGAGCGGGGGCTGTCCGAGATAATGGGTACCAGCCCGCAGGAGATCGCTTCCAGACAGGAAATCGCCTCGATCTCGACGTCCGAAGGGTGCACGTAGAAAGTCATTTCTTTCATCAGGGAAATGAGCTCGCTCTGCGGATAAAAGCCGAATACGGGCGGATTGGAAAGTTTTTCCGCCCGCTTTTCCAGCTTGCGCCTGAGCGGGCCCGTCCCGGCGAAATACAGCTGTATTTCGCTCTCGTGGCGGGATTCCGCCACGGCGTCGATCAAAAGGTCATGCCGCTTTTCGCGCACCAGCCTGCCCGTAAAGAGAATGTTGACTGTTCCGCCGCGGGGCGGGCGGTCATCTCCGTCGAAAAACGCGTCTTCCACGCCGTTCGAGATCACGCGCAGATCCATGCCGTACCCGTGCCCGACGAGCTCTTTGCGGATCATTTCGCTGGGACAGTGCACGAATCCGATCTCCCTGTAAAACTTTTTGTAAAAATGGCGGTAAATGCCGTCCGAGACGAATTTCATATTCATTACGCCCCTGCCTAAATGCGAGGTGATGTTTTCGGGCTGGCAGTGAAAGGCGGAAGTCACCGGAATGCCGTTCTCCTCCGCAATGTCGCGCGCCGCGCGGCCGGTGCGGAACGGGAGCGCGATATGGACCACGTCTGCGCCGACGATCGCCCTTTCCAGCGTTTCCCGGTCGGGTTTTGCCAATTCCACTCCGTTTTTTTCCAGATACTCGTTAAATATGAAAAAGTTGCGCCTGGGCAGGCAGTAAAAGCCCTCTTCCTTTACAGGCGTAGGAGAGACGACGCGCACTTCGTGCCCGCGCGCTTTCAGGGATTCGATCAGCCGAAGAATCGTGATCGTCGTCCCGTTATTCGCCTTTCCCAATACGTCTGCCACAACCGTTATTACCATGTTCATTCCTCCGTACAAAAATGATTCCCCATTTCGGGGAAAACATTCTGTCATGCTTGCAAGTTACATTGTAACATAATTATATTACATAGCGAAGAAAAAAGCAAGCAAATAAATATCCCCGCGTAAAAACGCGGGGTATTACATTTTCGGGCATAGTCCTGATCATTCCAGGCAGCGCACGGGTGCGCTTTCATATCGGCCTGCCGGCCTTGCTTTGCTTACCTGCTGCCCGCAAAGGGGCTCGCGGGGCGAATAAACCCGGCTTTCTCTGTCCTTTTTCAAGCGACTTGCTATGTATTCCTTTAACGCTGCTGTATTTTTTCCCTACTGTTGTAGCTGAACTTTATGGACACGATTAAAATTATGGTATTCAGCATAAAAAGTTCTCTCTTGCATTCCACCCCAAACTGCTGGAAGAATAACCTTGTAAAGAAGGATATCCAATATCATCTGTAAAGCCGGCAAAATCAAATTCTTCATTCCAACGGGCAAATTCCGACTTTACTTTTATTCTCGATCAATTTTCCACATATATTTTTGCGATTCTAGCACATAAACTCGTACCGTATCCGTAAGGGACGACATCAAATTTACAACCGTCTTTCAGGACAATTTCTTCGCCGTTCTCCAACCATACCGCGCGGCTCATTTTTATGCCCGGTTCAACCGTTTTTTCTTTCCCTTCCGTTTTTATCGCAACGTTTGGATCTGCGCTCATAGGTACATTTTTTATCACTGCATAATATCCCGTTTTGCTTTTGAATAATTCTCCTCGTTCGCCGCACGGACTTGCATTGTATACAAACTCCCTGTTTTTCCTGATCCATACCCCCAATTCACGCAACAAACACCGATCTGTCTCGTTTACTTTTCCGTTGCCTTTCAGTCCTGTATTTAAGAGATAATTACATCCTCTCGCTTTGCAGTCGATCAAATCCTCCACCAGTGCATTCACCGACTTATAATTGATATCATCCTTTGCATATCCCCAATGATCGTTTAATATCTGGCACATCTCTCCCGCCAACGGCTTGTTGGAGCAATCGACATAACCCGGCTTGCCGCGCTCGAATGTAACGCCGTCTATCTCTCTGTGCCCCACCTGCCCCAACGCGTTTAAGCCTGTGTTGTTTATGATCATCGCTTCGGGCTGGTATTTTCGGATAATGCCGTATATTTTATCCTCCTGCCAATCCGCATCCGGTTTATCCCACATTCCGTCAAACCAGAATCCCCCGATTCTGCCGTAATTTCTGCATAAAATTTCTATACTCTTTGCCAGGTAATCAATATACGCGGAAAAATCGCTTTGATAGGACGGCTCGTGCCAATCTAACAATGTATGATAAAAAAAAGGCGCAATGCCGCCTTCACGGCAAGCGTTGACAAATTCAGAAATCAAATCTCTTCCGCATGCGGAATGCGGCGCGTCGTATGCACTCATACCGCATGTATCGTACAGAGAAAATCCGTCATGATGCCGCGCAGTGATCGTTATATATTTCGCACCCATTTCTTTCGCCGTTTTTACCAGCTCTTTTGCCCAGTTCTTATTAACGCGGAATTTTCTCTGCAAGCTTTCATATCGTTCCGGCCTGATTCCTCCTGTGCTTAAATACCATTCTCCCTTCCCAAGCACGCTGTACAGTCCAAAATGAACAAATAACCCGACCGTCATCTTTTTGAATTCCTCTATATACTCAAACATTTTTATCCTCCTGAATTCCATTTCGAACCGCCTGGGGGAACCTCGGTTCAAATATCGATTTTCACACCAGACAAATGCCCCGCTCCGCTTACTTCAACGCCGTACGCGCCTGCATATCGATAACCGGAAGATCGTATTCCGTTTTTCGCAAACCGGTTCACTTATGGGCATAAGTGAAATTCCCCTGATATCCGATTCACCGGCACAGCCCGGGCGTTGTTTCTGATCGATTTACGGACAACAATATGCGCACAAGGGAGACAACGACAATTGTCACCATCTCCCCACAGTAACGCATAAAAAATTATATAAAACAATTGTGAAAAAGTCAAGAAAATCAAATCATTCTGCTGTTTTTAATACGGAATCACAAACACGCCTTCGCCGACCCCGAGCGTAATCGAAAGGCTATTGTCTGTAATATCATAAATGACTTTTTCTCCGCCCACATAACACTGCGCTTTGGTATAACTGTAACTCGGATCAAATTCCAAGGTGATGGTATCGCTCAGCCCCAAGGTAGTTTCGTTGTAATTTACGGCAAAGATTGCCTCGTTATCAGCACTGTCGATAAAATACCCGAACAGTGTATCCGCCGAAGTCGTTACCGCGTTGAGGCAAGCGACCGACGAAAGAGGCATGCGATTCCGCAGGTTCGAGAAGGAAGGATTCTGCGTTCTGCCTCTGTCCCCCTTTCTCGTCGTCTCTCCGCCGTCGTTCGTAAATACTCCCTGCCAATCAAACTGCAAAACCACATGATCGATCGCCAAAATTTCAGAGTTTGCTTTCTGTGCGGAATAATAAATATCCGTCGGCTTGCCGTTACGGTCGAGCATGGCAAGCTGGGTTTCCGTAAACTCTACGCCGACGGCGGGAGACATATAGCAGAAGAGACTGATACTGTCATACCCGAAAGCGAGCAGCGCGTATTCCTGCATACGGATATCTTCATATGAGGGGACCCGTGCGCGTGAGCCCTGCACGCCTGCCGGCATTGACTCGCCGCCGTAGGGCATCGTCTGAATAAAGAAATTTGTCTTTACATCTTCATACTCGCAGGCGACGGTGGCGACTGCCTCCACATCCTGCAGCCAACCCACGTCCAATGTTTTATTGCCGTTCGTATCGAAGGTGAGCGGATAGCGATCTGCGGAAAGCCATTTTTCTCCGACGGTCAGTTTTTCCAAAACATTATCGCAGTAGTACCGCAAATAATTCGGATACTGTCCTACGCCGAAATCCTGAATCACCTCCGTCGAGAATGACGGAAAGAGATTTACATAGAGATTTTTACCCGCTCCGTTCGCGTTGAAAGCGGAAATCTGGGAAGCGAGCTGATCGATCTCGCCCTTATTCGGCTCGTCCATGAAAAACCCCAGCACCGCAGCATAATCGGAAAAATTAGAAATATATTGCGCGCCCGAAGCATAACTGCCTGGCGCAATATAGCAACTCAGCCCATTTTCCGCAAATGCACGGTATATCGCATAATCCTTCTCCGTCGGTTGCGATACGGAGGGCGCGTAGACACCGCTTCCTGCAGCTCCGCAAAACAGCGTAGATATGCCCGACTCTTTCAGCAGCGTAAGCTGCTCCTGCGAAGCAGGATTTTCGTGTGCAAGCCAGCCCGTAATGACGACGGAAAGCTCATTTTCACGGAGATCGTAATCGGGAAGCAGATTTTCGGGTTCTTCCGGATCGTCGGGCGGTTTTTTGTTCAAGTCAATACAACCCGTCAAACCGAAGCAAAGCGCAAACAACACTACAAAACAAAGGGACAGTGCCTTTAATATTTTTTTCATAATAACCTCATCAGAATTTATGCTTTGATGCCGCCTGCCGAAACATTGTTCATGATCAGTTTGCTGAAACAAGCGAAAACCGCAAGGGAAACAACGGCGAGTACCGTCATCCCCGCGAACGCGACGGGCAAAAGCCCGCGCGCCTCCATCATGGAATAAAGCTGACTGACCCCGAGCGAAATGGTCGGAAGTTCGGGTAAATAGATATATGCCGTGTAATAATCATTCCAGCAGTTGATAAAGGTCGTGATGGCGATGGCGGTAAGAATCGGAACCGCCTGCGGATACATGATGCGGATAAACACCTGCATATCCGTCGCCCCGTCCAGAAAAGCGCTTTCCGCATAATCCCACGGGATTGCCGCAAAAAAGTTACGGAAAAGCAGGAAACCGAACCCGAAACCGCCTGCCGAAAGCAGGAATACGCCGAAATAATTGTTCAGCAGGTTCAGGGACAGAATAAGCGAACAAGTAGTCGAAAGAGACCCGAGCGTAGGCACGATCATGGAGACGACAGCTATATTTAGAAGGAGATTTCTTCCCTTAAAGCGATATTTCGCTATAATATACCCTGTCAGCGCAGGAATCGTGATTGCAAGCAATGTCTGTCCGATCACAACCACCAGTGTGTTTATGATGGTATCCAACAAATAAACGGGGTTGCGGTTGCTGCCCGCGATGATTTCGCTGAATGCCGTGATATAATTTTCAAAGGTATATCCACTGAAATCAAAGATGTTCATCGAGTTAAGCGTATAATCCCCCGACGTACGGAAGGAATTACACAACAGCCAAAGGAACATAAAGACATATGTGAGGGAGAGAAGTATCATCACCGCAGTCAATACGCCGCGCGTGATACGATCGGAAAGCGCCAAGCTCTTACGTCCGCGACAATGGCGCGCAATCGAACGATTCAATATTCCACCTCCGTAAATGCCTTTTCCATCAGCCATTTGAACAAAATGACGATAACGCTGAACACAACCGAAATAACGACGCCGAAAGCGGCGGGGAATCCGACGGTCTGTCCTCCGGTAACCTGACTGACGATGATCCATGCCATCGTTCCGGTTCCCGTGGTGCCTGCCATTGTGTCCCCCACCATGAGCTGCACGGGCTGGAACCAGGCAACTGCTCCGCCGATGAGCGTCACGCTCATCGTGGTAATCGTCGGCCAGATCATGGGAACCACGACCGAAAAGAACTGCCTCATCTGCGTAGCGCCGTCGAGATCGGCGCTTTCCAGCACACTGTCAGGCAGACGCGCCATGGACGAACTGAAATATATGATATTTCCGTTCACCCCCGTCCAGATACTGAATATGATTACCCCCCACCATGCCGTATCGATATTTGTCAAGAGTCCGTTTTGCACCGTAGCGCTGTCTGCTCCCATGCTCGCCAAAATCGAAAACAGCGGGCCGTTGCTCGCCGCGCCCGAAACAAACGTCGCGTAAAACAGAGACAAAATGACCAGCGAAACGACGCATGGCAGATACATTCCCACTCGCAAAATCGAATGGAACCGCACTTTTTTGAATATCATATACGAAAACAGCAGCGTGAGCGGCAGGTTGATCAACAACGCCAGGCCGACCATGGAAAGCGTGTTCAGGCAGGAACGCAGCGAGACCATGCCGTTTACCTTCCCCCCGAACACATACTCGAATACCTGTCTGTAATAGTACAGCCCTTCCCATACCATGGAACCGTCAAGACGTTGTCCGAAAAAGGAATTAACCAGCGTACCCGCGTTTACATACGCCCAAAACACGCAGAAATGCAGAACAGCCCAAGCAAGCCCGCCGTAGATAAAAACATATCTGCGGACGCCGTGGAAGTTTTTATGAGGCTTATGCGCGCGTTTCGTTTTGGAATCCGCAGCCGCGATTTCCTTCTTTTCGAGCAAATTTTCTTTCATATTGTATGCACCGATATGCTATGATAAATTCTTGATATATTCCGACCACATATTTCTGTGTTGGGTGACCTCGGTCGAGATGCACTGCGAACGGATATCCGACTTCGACTTTACCCCATAGCGCGCCATATTGAGGAAGGGATTTGTCGTCTGCTCGAACAAACGGAGCGCGCCGCAGTTGTATACGTCGGTATTCGCATACGTATATACCTTTTGCGCCTTTTCCGCAACCTCGGCGATATCCTGACCGAACTCCGTCAGCGTAACGCTCTGCCCGGTGGTGAACACTGCCTGCTGACTGAGCGCCCGCTGCATGACCGCCACACCCTGTTCGCTGATCATGAAGGTAAGGAAGTCTTTTGCCCCGGCGACATTATATGCGTCCGATGGGATAAACAGATATTCGCCGGGGAGGTTCATCGTCGTAATCATATCGCCTTCACCGGCGGAGGGAAAAGCCGCAAAGTGATAATTCGTCAAACCGACCTGCGGAATCAGTAAGGAGGTTTCAGTTTCAAACCACGAGCCGCTGAACGTAAACACGCAATCGCCGTTGACAAAAGAGTTCTGCGCCTCCAGATGGTTCTGCCCCGCTCCGACAAGATTGCTTGACGTTTCGCCCGTAGCGCCGATGAGATCGAATATCAATTCCATGGCGGCAAGCGATTCGGCGGAATCGAATTCAGAGGAATCGTATGCCGAGCGGTCGTTTTGATCCCAGTACGCCTCGAATCCGGCAGGATCATTCTCATACCAGAGCTTAAAGTAAAGGTAATCCATATAATTAACGGTCAGCCCTGCCGAGAACGGAGAAACCGTGCGTCCCGTGCGCCCGTTGACAAGATTCGCTTTCCTGACCGCCGCACAAAGGTCGATTAACCCCTGCATCGTCGAAGGGAACTCTCCTTTCACATATGCGCCGTAGCTTTCGATGCGATCGAGGTAGTTCTGGTTATATACCAGTCCCCACATCGAATAGATGTACGGGAGCAGGTACTGCTTCCCATTGAACACCCCGATTTCTTTCAGCGTATCGTCGTCGCTGCGGTAACGCTGGGCGGCAGGGGTGCCGTATCGATCCGAAGCAAGCACGTCGTCCAACGGCTCGATGAGATCTTGTGCCGTCCAAAGCAGCCAATTTCTTACTCCCTGCGGCACAAAATAAATATCATCTTTTTCCGCGCTCGTGCCCATTTTGGTCTCAACGCCGGAAACGAGCTGCGGATCGGAAGCAACGTGTACGGTAATGCCCGTCAGTTCATAGTAGGCGTCGGCAAGACTTTCCATCCAGGCCGCACCGAACCCCGCGTCGATAACGGTAACATATACGTCTTCTCCTATTTCGCTTCCACCGGGAATCGGTCTTTTGGTGGTACAACCCGTCATCGCGAGAGACGCAACGCCGAATATCCCCGCAAAGAGCATACAAAGCAGTTTTCTCATATAGACACCTCTTTTCCGTATTTTATTATACGTCCGGCAACAAGCCCTGCTGCCGGACACGACTGTTTGTCTGATTGTTATTTTACTGCATACCGCCGCGTTTTTTCCGCATTAAGACGACGGACGGAACGAGAACCGCGATTGCGCACAGAAGCAGGGAAGAAATTCCGATCGAACTGCCGCAGCCGCAGCCACCCGGCTTCTCTTCCTCCTCGCCGCCGGAAGTGCCGCCGCTCTGATAGGTGAGCTCCAGAACGTTACTCGTAAAGGTACCGAACGCATTGGTCACCGTATAAGATACCTTCACCGTGCCGGCGGCATTGAAGGTGAGAAACCCGGTATCCGCGTTGTATTCGGCGTTTCCTTCTATATTAAGATCGGATACCTGCTCTCCCTCCACGCGCATATATTCCATATTCAGCTTCGCACGCTGTGTCGTGAAGGTGGTGTTTCCGCTGTTGGTGGTAAGCGTTACTCCCATCACCTCGGCAGCCGGAGTAACCGTCTGTGCAGCGCCCGCGAGTTCGACGGAATAATCATGCCCGAGATCCTGCGCGACGATATTGATGTAGTTCCCCGTCGTGACACTTGCATTTTCGATATATGCGGAAAGGAATGCCTCTTCTCCGCCGTTGAGATAGACATGCAGGAAGTAGCCGCTCTGCACGCCCTCCAAATATCCGGGGGTCATCTCTATCCGCACGGTAGTGGGCATTCCGCTCGCAAAAGCGCCGTTGTAGTCTGAAGCCATCTTCTGCGCCGCGGTGCTGTATTTGCCTTCGCCGGCGCTCGTGCCGATGAGCGTATTGTTATGCGCCATCCACAGGGTAACGCCGCCTTCCGCGTACGTCGTCGCAGCGCCGGGAGCTTTCAGTAAAATGTAGAAGGAGAAGCTCTCCGTATAGGTAGGCGTAATCGTAAATTCGACTGCGTCGTACGCGTCCTTCACCTCAGCGGACGCCATTACGGTGTACTGCCCGTAACCTGGAGCTGCAGTGTCCGTTTCTCCGTTGGATTTGAGAGCGAACGAAACGCCCTCCCCCACAGGCAACAACGCGGAGAGATCTTTCTCGATATACTCTGCAGATTCCGTCGGATGCTCTACGTCTTCGTCAATGAGGAAGTTCACCTCGTTGACATAGAGCTGAGTGCCATTGTAGGTACCGACTATTTCCTCAGCGGTATCGTTTACGTTCCCCCACCATACGATGTAGAGATAATTGATATTGCCAAACGCGTCGGCGAGATTATTCACGTTACTGCCGTTGATCGTAACCTTATACTGCGTCGACGGGTGGGCGGCAGTCAGCTCCGCGGCATAGCCGACGGGAGCGCCGTCCGCATTGGTAAACGCGTTCGTCCCGCTGCCGTACAGATAGAACTGATGCGTTCCGAACAGCCAGTCAGTGAAACAGAACGTCAGAGAAAACTGCGCGTAATTTTCCGCCTTCAGGCTGCCCACGTTCAACGCCCATACAATTTTGCCGGCACGCACACCGCAAGTCGCATCCCCGGCTGCTCCTCCGTAAATCGGAGCATCGGGCAGCGTTGCATCAACGGTTCCGCCAGCATCCGGCCAGGTTCTCAGATCGCCGAGACCAACCGAATCAACGGTCGTATACGGCGGGACAGAATGCGTATAGCGGCGCAGCGTGAGCCACGTAACGCTGTCATCCTCGATGCCTGCGGGGTTAGCTTCCGCGACGAGATCGCCTGCCTGTAAATGCTTGGAGCTGTAATCGTCTTCCGCCTCGGGAGTATAGAAATAAAGATAATCGAAAAAGTACTGACCGTACATATCGCCGGTACGGCGCAGCACAAAAGATCTCACCATTCCGTCTTCATCTGCAATTGCGGCGCTGTCCAATTCAATGGTCTCTTCAATATTTCCCGCACCTGCCGTCGTCACGAAGCCCGCCGGATTTGCATAAGCCGTATCGTTTGCCGCATACAGCGATGTAGTCACTTTGCCGTCATATGCATTTTCTGCATTACCGACTATCATACGGATACGCATCTTGGTATAGCTTTCCGCCGATACAGGCGTTGCAAGCCTAAAAGTTACCGTCCCGTTTATCTGCACAGAACCGGAAGTAAAGGCAAGCTTTGTCGAACCGTCATTTCCGGCAAACAGCCCGAACAGATTATCACTGTCCACGCCGCCAGGCACATCCATGGTTACCTGTGATCCATCGAAGTCGATCAGCAATGTTTCCTGCGGTTCGGGTGCGGGAATAAACTGTACGTAATCAAAGAAATACTGACCGTTCGCGCTGGTATCCGTTTCGGTGCGGCGCAGAACGATTGTTTGGATTTTTCCGTCCGCATCCGCCAGTTTCGATGAGTCCAGCGTGATCGTAGCCATCACATTGCCGTAAGCCGTATCAGCACTGCCTGCGGGGTTGGAATAAGCGGTATCGGTTACCGCATACCCGGTGGTCGTTGTAGTTCCTCCTACCCAGTTTCCCACGACCATGCTGATTTTAACCATAGCATAATCGGCCGCGGTAATCGGCTGCCCCAGTTCAATCGTCAAAATCCCGTCGTGCGCAATGCCGGAACTCCAGGCGGTATAACCGGTGGCATTTCCGCCGAATACTCCGGTCTCATCGCTATCAGCTGACCCTGCGGCATAATCTGCCCCGATTTTTGCCTCTGTCCCGTTAAAATCAAGCGTTAACAATTCCGCCGCGAAAGCATTCCGCGTACTGCCGAACGCCAAAACGATCCCCGCAACAAATGTTACGACCATCGCCGCAGCCAAACAACAAATCGAAAAACGCTTTGCCCTACTGCTACTCATTTCATTCCTCCTATCCTATGTTTTGAATGTATATCCATTCTCAATAAGAATTATATACTGTTCCCCCCCCCGCACAATAATAAATTATGAATATTTTGTACTTTTATTTGATTTTCTTGACTTTTTCACAATTTTTTTATATAATTTTTCTATGATTATACGTTATGATTTGAACACGAATGAGCTTTCTGATTCCCCCCAACTCATCTATTTTATCAAGGATACCTGTCTCTACGCTTATGAGCCGGAAAAATTTTTCACACATTCCCATGCAGAAATCTGCTATATTATCAGCGGAAGAGGTAATCTGAAGATTAACAATACCGTATATGAGCTGCATGAAGGCGATATATATGTTCTGAATCCGTATGTACAGCACTGTGAATTTTTGAACAGAGACAAAAAGGAAGGCTTCACTTATTATATCCTGGGGATCAATCATTTCAAACTTCAATCCAAAGACGAGCAGGAAGTGTATGTCCCCCGACACCTTCCCCTGCACAGCAATATTTTGTATTTGCTCAATAAAATTTTTGACGAACTGAACGGCAAGTTGCAGGATCACTCGATTGCCGTGGAAAAATATTTCCAACTTCTGCTCATAGAAACAAATCGACTGTATTGCGGCAAAATCGAAAAGCCTTTTTACGCCAACAGCGATCTGTCCGCACAGATCCGCAATTATATCGACGTAAATTACGCAGGCGAAATATCGGCAAAATCCATTGCCGATTATTTTGATAAGAAGCTGAACACCATCGAGATCAAATTCAAAAAATCGTTCGGCATGTCCATGCAAAGCTACATTCTCATGAAGCGCATCGAGGGCGCAAAACGAATACTCGAAAGCAATCACAATATTAGTATTACCAACTGTGCCATCTTGATGGGTTTTTACAATCCGACCTACTTCAGCCGCTATTTTAAAAAAATAACGGGGATTTCTCCCCGCGAATACAGCCGTTTACAGCGGCAAAACATTCCGAAATAACCGCAAGGCGTTATTATTTCATGTTTCATCGCTGAAACTTTTTGTTGCCCACGGTCTGACCACGGGCTTTGGCATACAAAAAAGATGTGCAGAATTGCACATCTTTTTTCATTTCCGAAGTATGATTGGGCAGCTCCTCAGCCCTCCTCCGCCGGGGAAGGCGTTTCCGTTTCGGGCGCCGCCTCCTTCATGGCGGCGAGGAGCTTCCGCTCCATCTTGGCGATTCCGGGGATGCGCTCCGCATCGCACAGCTCTTCCCCGCGCGCGATCAGGCGATCGGCTTTTTCCCTGTCGCCGACGACGTAAAGCACATACGCCGCCTTGATGCGCATGTTGGAAGCGGTTTCCTCCCCGTTGAGATATTTTTCGGCGTAATCCATCAGATCGTCCGCCTCATATTCGCTCTTGTTCACCGCGCTGGCATTGTAGAGTAGATCGGCGTTGACCTGATCCAGAAACACCTTCGGCACGTATTTCTTGACGGAAAAGATGCGTTCGGAAACCTTATTCGCATTTTCCGCGTCGCCTGCATCCAGATAGTACGCGTACCGCGCGGAGAGCAGAAGGAGAAAATTGGCGTCGTCTTCGGGCAGCTGCGGGAGCTCGAAATAGAGCGAAGGCGAAATCTCCGCGGGCGATTTCCCCGCGTACAGTTCCGCCTGGATCTGCAGCAGACTGAGCGCGACGGCAGTCGTGTCGTCGTCCTTCGCGATGCCGTAGAGCACCCCGCCGTCGTTGCGGATGCCCTGATCGCTCATGGGCAGCGCGTTGGTCAGGAAGCAATACACGGACACGGGCAGAAAGACGGACAGCAGGCAGTAGAGCCAACTCGGAAGAATGCCGACGAGCGCCGCAAACACGATTCCCAGCGCCACCGCGACGGCTGAGCCTGCCAGCCCGCCGGCGGTCATTTTGCGGTAGGATTTTTTCAGATCGTCCGTCTTTGCGGGAATCATCTCGCAGGCGCCCGCCTGATCGATGAAACGGGACTTAATCCACCTGGTTTTGCCGTTCTCTTTGACGATGGTGAAAAACCAAAGGCGGAGGGAGAGAAATTCCATCCCCGCGCGTTTGCCCGCGAGGACGTGACCCCACTCGTGCAGAACGGTGTTGAGGATGCCCGCCAAGACCGCGCCGAGCAAAAACAGCAGCAGCGTGGTAAAGAGATCCGCATAATAGGTGTTGTTCGCAAGCGCCACTACCGTGATCGCCAGCCCCACCGTGCAGGCGAGAATGATGACGTTGTAGACAATATTACTTTTTCTGTTCATATTCGTTTTTCCAAATGAGATAGCCTTCCAGATTATCCCGCTCGCTGACCGTGATGCGGGACAGCCGCAGGTAATCCAAAACCGACAGCAGAAGAAGCGCGCCGCCCGCGATGACTTCCGCACGCTCCGGCTGCAACCCCTTCAGCCCCTTCCGCTCTTCCGGAGAAAGAGAAAACAGAAGGTCTATCAGAGCGGAGAGCCGCGCCCGCTCCAGAATATACCCGTCGACGCGGGCGGGATCGTAGGGTTCGAGCGCCAGGTCGATCGCCGCGAGCTGCGTCGCCGTACCGCCGATGGCCGTAAGACTGCAGGCGGGAACGGCGCCGTAAGCGCCGATGCGCGAACGGATGAGTTCCGTCAGGCGCGCCCTGTCCTGCCCGCCGAGATCCAACAGCCGCACGGACCCGAGGTCCAGGCTGTATTCGTAGATCACATTGCTGCCGTCCGACACGATCAGCTCGCTGGACGCGCCGCCGAGATCCAGCACGCCGCCGGGTCTGCCGTTCAGTGCGCCCAATAGGCCGATTTCCGCCTCTCTGCCGCCGCTCAGCACTTCCAACCGGATTCCGGCTTCAGCCGCTTTTTTAACAAATTCGCCGCCGTTTTCCGCCGAACGCACCGCCGCAGTGGCAAATGCGTACAGCCGCTCCGCGCCCGCGCGCACGGCGGCCCGTTTCAGTTCTCCCATCGCCGCGAGCGTGCGGGACATGGGATTTTCCTTCAATCTCCCGTCTGCCGAAAGCCCTTCCGCCAGCCGCGTGACGACCACGCGCTTCGAGAGTGTTTTTCCGTCTTCCGAGAGCATCAGCCGGACGGAATTGGACCCGACGTCCAAAACGCCCGTTATCATCAGACGATTTCCTCAAAAGAGTAGATGTACCCCAGCTCGCGCGCGCGCCGCTCGATCCACCAGCGCTTGGAACGCGTCTCGATGGTATCCCCCGTCTCGTCAATCATCTGCTCGTACGCGGCGATCTCCCTTTCCAGCTCGGCGATCGCGTTTTTGTATGTGAAGATGGAGACGAGCTGATAGACCATGACGGACAGCAGGGTGACCAGCAGTATCACCGCCGTCACCGTGGACGCTATCACGATCTTCCTGAATTTGGACTGATCCATTTTTCCGCCGCCTTTTTTCTTTTCTTCTATTGTACACTTTTCGCCAATATTTTGCAACCGTTTTCTCTATACTTTTACAGACGGCGAGCATTCCGGCGAGCACGCCGAAGAGCATATAGAGCCGCGCGGAGGGAAAGCCCGCCGCGGCGCGGAACCAGAAGAACGCGAGCGCCGCCGCCAAAAAAAACGAGCCCTCGGCGGCGAAGCGCAGGGCGGCGTTTTTTTCCTGCCACAGCGGGGACAGCAAAGCGGCGGCGAAGCCCCAGACGCTTCCGAACGTGAAGCACAGGGCAAATATCCCGAACTGCCCGGAAGTGACGAACATTATTTGAATACCCGCTTGAAAAAACTGCCCTTTTTGGCGTCGTAACGGACGGAATCGAACATACCGTCCGCCGTCAGGCTTCCCGTCGCTTTATTGAACGACGTGATCTTGATGTGCGATCCCGTCACCAGCACGCGTTTACCGGCGAGCGTGAGCTTCAGGGACTGTTCGGAAAAGCCGTCCACCGACTCCACGCCGGTCATCGTGAGGCGCTTCTGCCCCTCCAGCGTCAAAACCTGCAAATCCTGTTCATTCGGCATAATGATCTCCTTATTCGATATAATCTATGCCGTATCCGCGCCTTTTTATACGTAAAAAAAGCGGGTTTCCCCGCTTTTACCGGAGCTTGTTCACTGAAACAGGAACAAACCTGTTTTGAGATAATGTTCCGCACGGGCAATGCAGCATTGCGGAAAAGCATCCGAAAATTGTCATCTTTATTCTGTGCGAACGCGCTCAGACATCCAGCTTCATATCGCCCGGCCGGATCCAGCCCTTTTTGCGCATCAGTTC
>UQTB01000016.1 GCA_900543915.1 uncultured Eubacteriales bacterium
GAGCCGACGTAAAGAGTTATGCTATCTAACATACATCAAAAAGAGGTAAGATAACACCCTCTGCAAAAAAGGTATCGTTATCTTACCTCAACAAAATTCGTACCCGAAAAGCCGTCGTCAACGTAGAATTCAATATTGGTAAAGCCGTGTTCTTTCGCATATTTTGCGAGAATTTCCTTTTGATGAACGATACTGTTGCTATCTCCGACAAGGTCGTCGTCTTTGGATAATCTTGCATATAATGCCGTTACGTCACCTCCGTAATTGTATTTTTTGTTATTTTTAATCGCCGTTTGTCCTATCATAATTGTTTACCTCCGTTATGCGGCAAACAGCGAGTTCGTCCCGATTCGCCCGATTGTATCCACGCGCTTTGGCGGGTTATCAGGCGTTTCATAATATCGAGCGGAGTATCTGTTGCACCGAGTTGTTCCCGCGCTACCACAACGAAGGTTTTATCTCCGATGGGGTGATACTCTAATCTGTAATTGTAATCGTTTTCTTGTCTTTTAGCCGTGTTTTCCGTAAATATAATCTCCTTATCAATGATTTATTTACGTAAAACGGCAGGAAGAGTCGGCTTATAATTTGCCGTCTTTTTTCATATTTTTCAAGGCTTCGTAACCTTCTTTTATCAACCGGACTTTCGTTATTCCGTTTTCTTCGAGAAAAGCGTTTATCTCGTCATATAAGGCTCTCGGTATCATCGTTCCGAAATTGCCGCTCGCTTGCTTTCTCTTTTCTTTATTCTTTTCTTCATACTTCCTGCGCGTTTTACGCACGGGAGTATCTTCTTTCCGTTCCATTAAGTTAAACCTCCGAAAATATAAAATCGTATTGATACATATTATAACGATTTTACTCTAAGGAGTCAAGCTCTTTTTATGAACGGGGCAGAAAATATCCCTTTAATTTTTGTAATTGTTGGTGTTGCCTTGTTTTTCTTGCTTTTTGCGTTCTTCTTCGATTTCCGCTTCTATCTGTTGCAGGTGTGGGACTTGTCGAATGACGTCGGGAGTGAAGAGCGAAAGAACGGAATCGAAGAAACTTCCGATTGTTTTCTGCTTTCCGTGGACTATACGTCTATATTCCGTCGGATTTGTCCTTGCAAGTTCTTTGCCGACGTTTGTATAGTGTGAATTCTTATCCTTTTCCTTTTGCAAAGTTTCTGCTTTTCGGACGTATTCGAGCGTTTCGTCCATAGCCTTTGTAAGCCGCTTTGAAAGGTCGTTGTTGTCTGCCGTTAAAGCGATTACTTGTTCCTGTAACTTTCCGCGCTTCCGTGGAATATTCCCGCTTTTTGCATCGGTTAAAGCGTCTGCATAAACTTGATTTTCTTTCTGTACGGCTTCGGCTTGCTCGATTATCTTTTTCGCCTTAAATTCGGCGGTGGAAAGATGTTTCTTCTGACTGCCTTCTTTTCCGCGCTGTAAGCCCCAACGTTTTCCGACTGCTTCATAAAAATCCGTTTGTAATTGTTGCAACTGCGATTTATCGAAAAGTTGTTTACTACAAAGCCGTCCGTCTTTCGTTACGGGCATTAGGTTTAAGTGCATATGCGGGGTTGTTTCGTCGGTATGTACCACCGCCGCGATAATGTTTTTTTCACCGTAACGCTCTGCAAAGAATTTGTAGCAGTCCGAGAAAAAGTTATACTGTTCAACCTTGGCTAAACCGTCGAAAAAAGTTTTATCCGAGCCTAACACAAACGAGTTCATAACAACCGCGTCTTTACGCGGGGATAAACCTAATTCCTTAATTCTACAGTTTATGAACTCCGTATAAGTTTTTCCGAAATGTGGCGTGAAGCGATAATTGTTTCTCGTCCGTTCGCTGTCTATCTGTGGATTTGACGCTTCGTAATTCTCGTCCCGTTCGTTTTCCTTTTCGATAGGCGCGACATCTTGTTTATGGTATTTTTCCATATGACACACTAAATATGAAATGATGATTTTCCTCCTGAAATTTGTTTTTTAATCGTTGAGCAAAGTGTGTAGAATGTTCTCTGCCGACTGTTTTATTAGTGGATTCACAGCCTCGCAGAGCCCACAACTTCGCCTGCGAAGTATAGTGGGCTACACTTTGCTCATAAACCTTCTGTTTTGCTTCGCATTTGCTTCCAAAGTTTTCTCCCGCTACGGCGGGTAATATTGATTGTAATTTGTCATTGTTTTACCTCCCGAAAGACGACAAAAAAGCCGCTGATATTTTTTCTATCACCGACTTAAAATACAAGTATTAAGTTTTTATTTTCGTTACATAAAGCACCTCTGATTTGTATTCGTAGACAAAAAAATCCGTGCGATTTCGGTTGCCTTTTTAGGCTTGTTCTTCGCACGGATTTTAATCCTAATTATTTAATTTTTAGTCGATTTTATCTAAAAAATCGCATCACAACAAAACCCACGCCGAAATCTCTCTTTTTTAACGATTTCAACGCCCGTCGCGGAATTGCCACACTTAACTGCAATTCTATGGTAAACGACGGTAATTCTACCTATTCGATTCCCCGAAAGGGAACGAACAATCGGGCAACATCTTCACGCCCGATAACGCCTTTTCTTCCTGCGCAATGCTTGATCTTATATCAAACCTATTATAGTATAACAAACGAACATTTGTTCGTCAAGTGTTTTTGCTTATTTTTTTAAATATGCTTTTATTACTAAATCGACAATAATTTTAACATATAGCACAAAAGGGACAATATAAGAGACATTTTGTCTTGACATTTGTCCCTGGTTTTGATATACTATTGTTGAAATCATAGAGTGGAGGTTTGAGATGATAAATTTCGGACACGAAACGGAAGAGCTTGAATTTAAGAAAAGTACAAGTGAAATGCACGATGCAATGAAAGACATTGTTGCAATATTAAACAAGCACGAAAAAGGTATATTATATTTTGGCGTTGCGCCCAACGGTGACGTAAAAGGTTTGCAGGTTGTTGAATCGACTTTGCGCGATGTTTCGAGAGTGATTTTTGAAAGTATAAAACCGCAAATTTATCCTCAAATTCAAAAAGTCACGATTGACGGGTGTGATATAATCGAAGTGAAATTCAGCGGGCGAAATAAACCATATTCGGCTTACGGGAAATATTATATCAGAGTTGCCGACGAAAGTCGCGAATTGACGCCTGCCGAACTTAAAGAAATGATGGTTGCAAGCGAGTATTCCGAGAAATGGGAACAATTTGAAACTCCTTACACGATTAAGGATATCGACGAGTCGGCTTTGAAAGATTTTTATAACCGCGCCATTGCTTGCGGAAGACTGCCCGACGACGGATACGATGCAGGAACGTTGCTTAATAAACTGGGTTTATTAAAAAACGGCAATTTGAATAATGCGGGATACGTTCTTTTTGGAAATAACGGTCCTGTTACACTTAAAATGGCTGTATTTGCGAGTGATGAAAAGTTGACTTTTTTGGATATAAACCGAATCGAAGATAATATTTTCAGATTAGTTGATACAGCACTTACCTATATCAAAAAGAATATTCGCTGGCGCGCAGAAATCGGAAGCGTTACGAGGGAAGAGATACCCGAAATACCGCTCAAGGCATTGCGTGAAATTGTAATAAACAGTTTTGCGCACGCAGAGTACGGAACGGGTTCTCAACACGAAATTGATATTCATCCCGGTAAAGTTGTAATATATAACCCCGGAACGTTTCCTTCTGAATTTTCTCCCGAAGATTTTGCGACGAAAAATCTATCTTCGATTATACGAAACGAGTTAATTGCAAAAGTGCTGTATCTCTGCCACGATATTGAATCTTTCGGCAGCGGGTTTAAGCGTGTGTATACTCTTTGTAACGCCGAAAACGTTTCTTGTTCTTATGAGAAAACCCCGATAGGTTTCTCGTTTGTCTTTTTGAGAAATGACCCTAATGCGCTAAAAAGTGTCCCTGAACCGAGGCAAAATGTCTCTGTTGCTTTGTCCAAAACAGAGAAAGCGGTTTATCAGCTATTGAAATTACAACCGAATTTGACGCGAGAAGAACTCTCAATGGAAATTTCTAAAACCGTAAAAACTGTTCAGCGCGCTCTTGACGGATTGAAAGAAAAAGGGCTTATTGCTCGCGTTGGTAATACCCGTACGGGCTACTGGGAAATTTTACAACAATAATATTGATAGGAAGGAAAATTATATGGCTTCAATTATTGATAATAGATCAAAAACGATGTTGGATTCGTTAAAGAATTCTCTAAAGCAAGCTGAAAGCGTTGATATCCTTACCGCGTTTTTCTATTTTTCGGGATTCAATGCATTGGCCGAAGATCTTAAAGACAAAAAAATAAGGATTTTGGTTGGCTGTACGATTGACCCGAACGCAATCGGCGAGCTTTGTAATGCCGTAAAAAACAATCCCGACGAAGAATTAAGTTCTTATTCCATTCGTGGCTATAACAATTTGAACAATTCTCAAAAGAAAAATAACTACATAAACAGTTTTATAGATTTATTTAATAAATCGTCTTTGGCGGACGAATTCGATTCAACAGAAAACCAAGCGATTTTTAAAATGTTTTTAAATAAAATTAAAGACGGAACTTTGGAAATACGTTTAACGGCAAGACAAGATCACAGCAAGTTTTACGTAATTACAAATAAATATGAATATTCATGTTTCGGAGATCAAAAAGGCGTTGTATTTATGGGCTCGTCGAATTTTACTTATAACGGGCTTCTCGGTCAGGGCGAGATGAACGAGCGCTTTAGCGACAACATAAAATATGTCGAGTACGAAGAAAAGTTCGAAAGTCTTTGGGGCGACAGTAAGTCGATAGATATTTGCGTAAAAGACGGCAATAAAGATTTTGAAACTGATTTAAAGAAAAAACTTTGGATTTTTGCAAAGCCGTCTCCATATCATATTTATACTCGCATATTATACGAACTTTATAATTCTATCGACCAAAACAATGTCACTACACCATCGGAAATAACAAACGGGAAGTTCGCAAACTTCAAGTATCAATTAGATGCTATTAAATACGGCGTTGACTGTATAAACAAAAATAACGGCGTAATAATAGCCGACGTCGTAGGTCTTGGAAAGTCGGTTATCGCATCGGCTATTGCATACAATCTCGACATACATAAAACTGTTGTTATCGCTCCGCCGCACCTTGTGGATCAATGGGAAGATTATCAGCAAGATTTCGGACTTCGCGGAGTAAGAGTCTGCAGTAGTGGGAAGTTAGAAGATTTGTATAAAGACTATGCCGACGATCCCGATCCGATACTCTATGTAATAGATGAGGCGCATAGATACCGCAACGAATTAAGCGATAGTTATTTATGGCTCCACCAATTAACCCGTTCTAATGCAGAGAACAAAGTTATTTTGCTGACGGCAACTCCGTATAACAACCGTCCGCAAGACTTGTTCGCTCTTGTAAAACTCTTCCAAACACCAAGTCGATCCACTATAAATTCGGTGGACAATTTAAGCGTACGCTTTCACGAATTGATAGCAAGATATAATAAACTTGAAAAAGAAGGTAAAAAGAATTTTTCCGACGAGATAAAAGTAGAACTTGATAAGTTAAGCGGTGAATTGCGAGTACTGATTGATCCTGTTATAATCCGTCGTAGTCGTCTTGATTTACAGGAAATAAAAGAGTATGCCGACGACTTAAAATTACAGAACATTCATTTTCCCGAAGTCGTCGGACCGAAGTTGATAGAATACGATTTAGGGGGAATACGAGAATTATATCTTGAAACGCTTGATAAATTAAGCAATCAATTTATCTGCGCTCGTTATAATCCTTCGGCATACTTAATTGATCCGGAAGCTTTTAATGAAAAATATGGCGAGTTGTTTAATGAAATGAATATTCAGCAATTTCAGGGCAACTTGGCGCAGTTTATAAAAAGATTGCTTGTTATGCGTTTTGAAAGTTCCAAAGCGGCATTTAAGTCAACGCTTAACAGTTTGCTCACGTCTTACGAAAACATTAAAAAATGGTGGGATAAAGGTTACGTACCGATAAAGAAGAGTGGTTACCTGCCTGATCCGGATGAAAATGAAATACAGGAAACTTTTGATGCAATCAATAATATAGCGGACGAGCCTTTAGACGTTGATAAAATTAAGAAAAAGGCAATTCCTTTTGCGAAAAATTTATTTAAGGAAGAATTTATTTCTGCCGTTGAAAATGACGTAAAGTTGCTTCGCGGGATATATAATGAATGGTTTACTTCTGATACCATCGGAGAAGATCCGAAATATAACGAAGTTTGCCGTCAGATTGAAAACAATCTCTCTGATAATTCTTCTCGAAAAATCGTTATTTTCTCGTCATTTGCCGATACTGCGGATTATGTAAAAGCAAGACTTGAAGAAGACGGCTATCGCGTGTTGTTATATACGGGCAAGGCATCTAATATCGATCGTAACGTCGTTAAATCGAATTTTGACGCATCATATAAGGCGGCGGAACAGAAAAACGATTATGATATTATCGTCGCCACAGACGCTTTAAGCGAAGGTTTTAACCTTAACCGCGCTGGAGTTATTATTAACTATGATATTCCGTATAACCCGACGAGAGTCGTTCAAAGAATAGGTCGTATCAATCGTATCAACAAAAAAATGTTTGATAAGATTTATATCTATAATTTCTTTCCGACCGATATAGGCGAGCAGAATACTCTCATTAAGGGTATTTCCACTTTGAAAATGTTCCTCATAAACAATATAGTCGGTAGCGATACGAGAACACTTACCCCCGATGAAACGTTGCAAAGTTATTTCAAAAAACAATACGATGACGCTAACGCCGAAAATAGCGAAAAAAGTTGGGATGTTGATTTCAGAAACGATTATAATGCGATAAAGCATAACGTCAGGTTTATCGATGAAACTTTAAAAATCCCTGAAAGAGCGAGAATTGTTCGTAAGGATAAATCCGTTCCTTGCGCCATCTCGTTTGCGAAACGCGGCAATAATACATTGTTTGCTTTGGCAAATCCGTATAGCGAAAAGGCGGAGATTGTTCCGCCTGAAAAAGTGCTTGCATTATTCAAAGCCGAACCGGAAGAAAAGAGTTTTGAGTATGACGAGGCGCTGGATAAGAAATTTGCGATTTTGCGCGACGAAATCCGCAAACCTTATCCCAAAATAAAACTCGATAAACGTAAAGGCGAAGCGATAGAAAATCTTGAAAAACTCGCCGTTGTTTGCCCTGCTGAAAAAGATTATATCGCGGACTTACTTGACGTTATCAAAACCTATGACGATTTAAGCGATGGTGAATTAAAGTATTTGGCAAAGCTTACTATAAAAAAGAACGATGCGGACGATATCGTTCGGGAATTAAAAGAAAAAATACCCGTCAACTACATTATTCAGATAAAGCGTAAAGTGGAAAGCATTGATGCGCAGACGGAAATTATTATGTTTACGGAGGACTTAAGAAGTGATAACGCTTGACGAAGCAAAAGAAATACTTGCAAATGAATACCATATAGACAATTTTACGTATCTGATTAAAGAATTGTTGTTGCCGGATTTTGTGGGCGAAAAACACGATGTTTCGTTCAGTAGCGAAATATTCACTTCTGTAAAACAGTTGGGCGATTCCGTTGCCTGCAATTTAAGTGTTTTTGAAGTTGTCCTAAAAGACGGCGCACAAAACCGCCGTGTCGCTATTACGCAGGAAATGTTTAAAGTCTTGCGTGGTTTGCGTATAAATAACGCCGTAGTTGCTTTTACAAACGCAGATAAGCGTAATTTCCGCATTTCGCTTTTGACGAGTAAATACGAGTATGACGGCGAAAAAATAGTAAAAGTGCTTTCAAATCCCCGCCGTTATTCGTATAGTTTGGGATTAGGCACAAAAACCAAAACTGCGTATAAGTTCTTGATTGCGAAAGGCAAAGTCACCGACCTTAACGAACTTATTAACCGTTTCTCCGTAGAAGTCGTAAACAAACAATTCTATTCCGAAATAGCCACGAGTTTTACCGAACTTGTCGGTGGCGAGAGAGACGGAAAAACATACGAAAAACTGCTTAATCTTCACGGCACTGTCGATCACAACAAGTATGCAGAATTTGGCGTGCGCCTTATTGGTCGAATTATGTTCTGTTGGTTTTTACGCGAAAAACGCAGCGAAAACAATATTCCGCTAGTTCCCGACGATATGCTCGCACTTGAAACGATAAGAGAAAAAGCAAATTATTATCACGATGCTTTGGAACCGCTTTTCTTTGAACTGCTTAACACTTCGCATAAAAAGCGTAAGGCGTGTTTTAACACAGATTATTACAAATTAATCCCTTATCTTAACGGCGGTTTGTTCAGTCCGCATATTGACGACAGATATAAATTCGACTCCGTTAATAATTGCGGATTATACGGCGTTGTAACTATTCCTAACGAGTGGTTTATAAAGTTCTATAATACGTTAGGGCAATACAACTTTACCGTGGACGAAAACACCGCTTACGATATAGAGCTTTCTATTGACCCCGAAATGCTCGGCAGGATTTTTGAAAACTTACTTGCTGAAATAAACCCCGAAACCGGTGAAAACGCAAAGAAGAGTACGGGCAGTTTCTATACTCCAAGAGATATAGTTGATTTTATGGTCGATAGCAGTCTTTGCGAATACTTAAAAACAAAAACGGGCATTGACGGAATGAAGTTAAACGCACTTATCAGTTATTCAAAAGATGATGACAATTTAGCCGTTTTCAACGAAGCCGAAAAGAAAAAACTTATTGACGCATTATATACTGTTACCGTTCTCGATCCCGCTTGCGGTTCGGGAGCTTTCCCTATCGGTATGCTTCAAAAGGTCGTTTATGTTTTGCAGGAAATCGATCCCACGGCAAACCTTTGGTTTGACAAAGCGACTGAAAACGTCGGTATACTTTTAAAGAAAGAGTTCGAAAAGAAGTTTAACGCAGGATCATTAAACTATATCCGTAAATTGAGCGTTATTCAGAACTCTATTTTCGGTATCGATATACAGCCTATCGCGGTCGAAATATCCCGTCTGCGCTGTTTCCTGTCGCTTATTATTGAAGAGAAGGTCGATGATACGGAAGAAAACCGCGGCATAAACCCGTTGCCCAACTTGGATTTTAAGTTCATTATCGCAAATTCGCTTATTACTTTGGATAACACAACGCAGTTATCTATATTTGAAAATCAAGATCATATCAAGATTTTGAAAGATATAAGAGAAGAATATTTCAATGCGGATAGCGAACGCCGCACGGAATTAAAACTTGAATTTTTACAAGTTCAGCAAGATATGTTGTTAAATACGATCGCTAACTATCAAAAACAGGCGTCCGCGCGTTATCAGCAACTTTCAGAATGGAAACCGTTTGAAAACCAAGCGACTTCTTGGTTTGATTCTGAATGGATGTTCGGAATTAAAGATGGTTTCGATATCGTTATTGGAAACCCGCCGTATCTTGAATCGAGACATTCAAACTTTTCGGAAAGTTTGAAAGATAAATTACAAGAACAATTACATATCAGATATGGCAAAAGGTTTGACTTAATTCCCCGTGGCTCTGATTTGTTGATATATTTTTATGAATTGAGCTTACGAGTTATAAAAGAAAACGGTATCAATGTCTTTATAACTCAAAACTCTTGGTTGGATACGGAATATGGATCGCAATTCCAAAAATATTTGAGGCAAAGAACTAATGTTTTATCAATAATAGATAGCGATTTTAAATCTTTTGAGACGGCAAACATTAATACTGTCATTACAATATTCCAAGGGAGAAAAGGATGCTCAAAAGACATCGTGTTTGCACGATTCCACGTTAGATATGGCGATTATAGACTAACTCAAGATGAAATTGATAAACAGTTTTCGTCATCCGCTACAATTAAAGTGTTTAAGACAAATAGTGAATTAATAAAATCATATAAATGGGGGTTTTTATTTAATAGCGATATAGAACTAATTGATTTGTTAAGTCGTTTGAGTTTTTATGGCAAAAAAGAAGATGAATTGTTATGGCTTAAAGTCGGACAAGGCTTAAACATAACCAAAGATTATGCAAATAAAAAATACGCTTTGCCTACCGATATTAAACCGGCTGAATTAATAGCTTATCTCAATGTAGATGAAAACGGTTATTATATATGGGATAAATGCGAAACATATCTTTTATCAAATAAAGAGATGTCAGAAGAAAGAGTATTGGTATTGAAAAGGGAAGGTTATACGATTTTTGATGAAAAGCACTGTAAACGCAATCGCCCGGCTTTGATTCTTCCGCGTGGAATAGGTAACAAACATTTTTGTTCGCTTAACAAAAATAATGGTTATTCAGCAAGCTGTGTTGACATTTATGTAACAAAAGCAGATAGAGTCAATAATTTGTGGCTCTTTATGAATACAACATTGTTTTGGCTGTTAAGAGAAATTTCAGGGCGAAAAAGTTTAGGTGGCGGCATGCTTAAAGCTGAAGCAGTTGACTTAAAACAGTTTCCTCTTTATTTTGATTTTGTTAATACAAATAAAATAAACGAGTTAATCGAACAAGCTGAAAACAAAAAAGTATTAAATTCACTTGATGAGATAGAGACAGAGTTCCATAAACAGATAGACGACTTATTCTATGCGGAACTTAATATTCCTACGAATATTCAAGAGTATATCAAGAGAAAATTTATAGAAAAATTTAATGCTCGCACACAAAAATCGATTACATAACATATGAACCGCAATCCTCGAAGAATACGTGATATAGCAAAGGTAAATCAAGATGGAAACTATAAGAGAAAAATTAAAAACTATAATAGATGCAGGGCAAAAATATGTTGCTGTAACAAGTACTGATTTTATGCGTCCACATAATGGTGTTCATGATATTAGACATATACCAAGTGGAACAGATTACGAACAGTGGTTGCAAAAAGTGAAGACTTTTAATGAGCGATATTTAAAATCGCATCCATCCTCTTCCGACATACATACCGATATTTTTCATCATACAGAATATACGGCTATGAAAGTTATGGGAGCATTGCAAAATGTCTATGAAGATGAAGAATTTTGGGATAATCAAGAGCAAAAAAACATTTCAGTTCCTATATATAAAACAAAAGATATGACATCATATGATGTTTTTATTTCTCATGCAAATAAGGATAAAGTTGATTATGTGGACGAATTAAAAGCTTCATTGGAGAAATTAAAAATCAAGATTTTTTATGATAAAGATTCTTTAGAATGGGGCGACAATTGGAAACAAAGAATTTTAGATGGTGTAAAAAAATCTGAATTTGCAATTATTGTTATCTCTGGAAATTTCTTTGATAGAGAATGGACGGAAAAAGAATTAAACGAATTATTAAA
Organism: uncultured Eubacteriales bacterium; assembly: GCA_900543915.1. Classification (GTDB taxonomy): domain Bacteria; phylum Bacillota; class Clostridia; order Christensenellales; family Borkfalkiaceae; genus UMGS621. Next base: position 11,358 of record UQTB01000016.1, read on the forward strand.
CCGGCAAAACAGGAATGGGCAAAAGATTATTTTGCCAATTTTACATAATATTACGATAGAAGAATTACAGGCTAAATATCCTAAAGTCGCAGATATCCAAGCACTTGATTCAGCAAAATATTCTTGCGATGAAATTGCATTAAAGTTTGCCGAACAACTTATTAAACGATTAAAAACGTAAAAAGAATAATTTCTATAGCTCACAGGAGAAATACTGTGAACAATAAAACAAACGATATCACGTTAAGACGGCAACATTAGTAAACAAGTTAGAATTTTTAATTGGCTTTATTTATTGAGACGAGTAATTGTTTGCATTTTTTTGGAAAGAAAAACAAACCATACATAAAGCACAAAAAAGGACGACCGAGAAGTCTTCGGTCGTCCTTTTACGAACTCGCTGTTTACGCTGTTTTGATTTAATATTCCTGAAATTCCCCAAGAGTATCTAACATTTGACCTGTTTTTCAAAAAACAGGACTTGAACTGACGACTTCGTTTTAATCCCCGCCTGACACCTACAATTTAATATAAATCTTTTAAGAGAGAACAAGGATAAATGTTCTCTCTTTTTTTATGCCGTTTCGAGGGGTGATTTCCTATTTACGGTGAGAAAAATTATAATAATAACAGTAAATCGAAAGGAGTTTTCAATGAAATACAAAGAATGGTTGGACGTATGGTTTGCGAACTACATAGAGCCTTCGTCTAAAACGAAAACGTGCGAAAGATATTCGGAGATTATCGAAAAGCACTTGAAGGTAAAGTTGGGCGAGTACGAGCTTGAAGAACTGTCGCCCATCGTCATACAGAAATATATTACCGAACTTATGCAGTCGGGCAACCTGACAACCGGAAAGGGGTTAGCGGCTAATTCCGTAAACGGGATTATTACGGTTATTCAGAACTCTCTGAAACTTGCGTATACGCTCGGAGAACTGAAAGAGTATACGACAGACAAAATCAGACGACCGAAAACGAAAGAGAAAGAAGTATCCTGTTTTTCGCTTGCCGAACAGAAGAAGATAGAGCAGGCGGCGTTGTCGAATAAGAAACGGAAATTCATCGGGATCGTGATTTGTCTTTATTCGGGTTTGCGTATCGGAGAATTGCTTGCGCTTACTTGGTCGGATATTGACTTCACGAAAGGAACGCTTGCGGTGAACAAAACTTGCCACGACGGACGAGATGAAAAAGGGAATCTCTGCCGGATCACGGACTTGCCGAAAACAACTTCTTCCAAAAGAATGATTCCGCTTCCGAAGCAGTTGCTTCCCGTTTTGAAAGAGTATAAACGAAAAAGCATTTCGGAGTATGTTGTGGAATCGGAAAAGGGCGAGCCGCCTACGGTGCGATCTTATCAGAGAACCTTTGAACTTCTGCAAAAGCGTTTGCATATCGAGCGTAAAGGTTTTCACTCGCTTCGGCATACGTTTGCTACACGCGCTTTGGAATGCGGAATGGACGTGAAAACATTGGCGGAGATATTGGGGCATAAAAACGCCACGGTAACGCTGAACAGATACGCCCATTCACTTATGGAACACAAGCAGGATATGATGAATAAGCTCGGCAAAATTTTCAACTAAAAAAGCCGTCTGTTAAAGCAATAGACGGCTCAAATATTACATTTATTATACCATAAAACGGTAGTAAAGTCAATGTTCAGTGCTTTCGCGCGGTCAGAAAAGTAATAAAAATCATAAATACTCTCGATAGGTGTCCGAAGTCTACGGTTTTGTTCACCTATTGCTTTAATAGGCGAACAAAATTCTGCAAGATAATTCACCTATCGGGAGGCATTGAATTGGATATTTTTCGGGTTTCATTTATAGGTCACAGAGTGGTGGACGAGTACCGACAAGTCGAAGAAGAACTTGACGAAGTAATCGAATTACTGCACCGTAAATATGGGTTTATAGACTATAACGTAGGACGAAACGGCGAGTTTGACGAACTTGCCACACAGGCTGTCAGACGATTCAGAAAAGAATGGGAGGAGTGGTGCGAGCTTACACTTGTCGAACCGTATCCCGTGGCGAACTTGGATATTATAGAGAAGTCTTATGATAGCGTTATTATCCCGACCGATAGGAAGTGCCATTACAAAGCGGCGATAGGAGAACGCAACAAATGGCTTGCCGAGAACTGCGATATGATGATCGTCTATATCAGGCGTGATTATGGCGGTGCGTATAAATGCTATAAGTACGCACAGGAACTCGGCGTGCCGATTATGAATATAGCGGATAATATCAAAAATCAAGGCAAAATTTAGGTATCTGCAACGAGTTTGAGATGTTAGAGATAGAATGAATAAGAAACGAAATAAAGCCGCCTATTCGTGTAATAGGCGGCTTTTCCTATACTATATTATACCATAAAAAAGAAGAAAGGTCAATATAAAGCCTTTTTGCGCAAGTGAAAATCTCGCATTTTTTCATAAATCTTTTCGATATATATCCGATGTCGTATCGAAAATCATAGTAGAAAAAGACGGTACTGTAACCGTAGCAATGATTAACGGTGCGAAAATAAGTAATAGGGAGGTAAACGATGCAGGCACAAGAGAGAAGAGTTGTAACGAAGATCGATGCCAATCCGATTCTTGCCAAGCAGAATGACGAGAATAGTTTGTTGCGAGTTGCCGCCTATTGCCGAGTCAGCACGGATAGCGAAGATCAGCTTGAAAGTTACAAAGCGCAGGTGGCGTATTATACCGACGCAATAGCAAAAAATCCCCGGTGGAGATTCGTTGACATTTACGCAGACGAAGGCATTACGGGTGTAATGGCTAAAAAACGAACAAATTTTATGCGTATGATGCGCGATTGCGAAAAAGGGAAAATCGACCTTATCCTTACAAAGTCGGTTGCTCGTTTTGCGAGAAATACCGTTGACAGTTTGAATTATGTAAGACGACTGAAAGCAAAAGGAATAGGCGTATATTTTGAAGAACAAGCCCTTGATTCTCTTAAAACCGAAAACGAAATGGCGTTAGGTTTATATAGTGTCCTTGCCCAAGCGGAAAGCGAGAATATCAGCGCAAACGTGCGGTGGGGTATTCGTCAACGTATGCAGTCGGGGACATTTAAGTTCCGATATAATCTGCTCGGTTATCGAAAGGGCGATGACGGCAATCCCGAAATCGTTGAAGAGGAAGCGCAGTATGTTCGGGCAATCTTCAATATGTATCTCGACGGCAAAAGTCTTGATCAGATAAAATCATATCTTGAAGGCGAGGGCGTATTGACAAAGACAGGAAAAAACGTATGGAACAAGTGTATTATTCAAGCCATTTTGACAAATGAAAGATATTGCGGCGATTTGCTTATGCAAAAAACGTTTACGGAAAATTGCATTACGAAAAAAGTAAAGAAAAACCGTGGCGAAATGCCGAAATATCTGATACGGGACAATCACCCAGCGATTATTACTCACGCGACGTTCAAAATGGCGCAGATGGAAATGGCTCGGCGCGGAAGCGTTAGAAAAAAGACTGATTCGGGAATTACGGAACAAGGGAAGTATAGCGGTAAATTTGCTTTGACAGATATACTTGTCTGCGGTGAATGCGGTAGCCCATACAGACGAAAAACATATAGTCGAAACGGAGAGAATAAAAGAGTTTGGCGTTGTTTAAGTCGGTTGGAACACGGAACGGAATTTTGTTCCGATTCTATCACCGTCGATGACGAAACGTTGAAAAAAACTATCGTTCGAGGTATCAGTAAAGCGATTTCGGATAAACAAGACGTTCTGAATTTAATATTGTCTAACCTTGCTTATGCGGTAACGGGAGAAGATGACACTCTTGAAATGTATGCCATCGAAAAGCAGTTAAAAACGTTAAGCGGAATAATGGACGAAACGATGGAACTTGCCGCAAGTTCGACGGGTGACGGAAAGCGGTTTCAGGAAGAAATGAAGTCGTTGAGTTCTCAAATGGTTGTTTTAAGAGAGCAACTTGAAATTATAAAAGGGCGGATTGATTCAAACAAGAAAGTAAATGAAGAAATAGAAAATATAAAGCAATGCCTGTCAGCCGACAGTCTTGATTTTTCGGAATATAACGATGTGACTATTCGTCGCCTTGTTGAGTATATCCGAGTTATGAAAGACAATTCGATTATCATCGTTCTGAAAGGCGGAATGAAAATACAAGAAAACATCTAAAAGAGGGGAAGTCTGAAACATCTGTTTCGGACTTCTTTCTATAAATAATAAAAGCACGACATCGGAAGCATTTTTCTATTGACTTTTATCATAAAAAGTGCTATAATAATTATAGTCGTTAGGAGAAGGGGTTAAATCGAGTGTATTTTAATGAGATAGCCTTGTAGCTATTTCGTATGTGAAAGCCATTGCGGCTGACGGATCAGTCGGCAAAGCCCGCAGAATCTTGAAGATCCTGCGGGCTTTTTGTTTGTTCCGACGGGAAATTAAAAGACATTATTGCGACCTTGCGCGGGCATTTTTATGCTTTTAAGAGCGTGATGATAAACGCCGTTTTTCCTTGCCGGCTGGAAAATGTCAGCGTTCCGTTCATGGATTCGACGATGTTTTTGCAGAGATACAACCCCAACCCGCCCGTATCCGGTTTGTTTTCGGAGACGTAGGGTTTGAATACGTCGATGTCCTGCGCAATGCCCTTGCCGTTGTCGATGATGAAAAGGTGGACTTTGTTTCTGTCGGCGCGCGCCTCCAATGTGATTTCGGTGCATTCGGCATGTTCGACGGCGTTCAAAATGATGTTGGACGCCGCGTTTTCCAAGCCCTGTTGTTTTGCGAATACACGAAGGGGCTCCGACACGAGATTTTTCAGAATGATTCCGCACGCTTCGCAGTCGGCGGAACAATATTTATAGATGACGGAACAAACCGCTTCGAGATCGAGCGTCCGCGAGGGCTCCGCGATGTAGTTAAACCTGGAATATGCCGCGATATCGGTAAGATTGTTCAGCACTCTGTTCGTATTCTGTTTTATAATGTTGATCGTCTTGCGCTGTTCTGCGTCCTGTTCGCGCGCAATCAGCGTATCGAGCAGAGCGGCGGAGGCCGAAAGCGGTTTTTTCATATCGTGCGAGACGAACTGAAGAAGATTGTCCCGCTCGGCGACGACGGACCGGATGTCTTTTACCTGCCGTTCAACCTCGAGATTGAGGTTTGCCGTCAGATAGGCGTTGGACTTTTCGGTTTCCGAAAAAATCCTGAAAACGGTGACGAAAACGGCCACGATGACGGCGGCATACAGCCAGAATGACGGATCTGTGCAGACGGGATAAACGGGCGTCAGAAACAGCGAAACCGCCGCGATGGCGGCGATCAGAGCGGCGCAAATCGTCTTTAACAACTGCTGTTCTGTCCGTTGGCGCGCCGCGATCCCGATCAGTACGAACAGGGAAACGATGCTTACCGCTTTGACTGTAGTCAAAGCGACTTTCAGCGCGGCGACCGCGCTGAAAGAGACGTATGGCAGACAAAACGCGAGGATTGCGCCCATTCCTGCCGGCACGGCGAAAATGGTTTTCAGCGATACGGTTTTCCGGCTTTTGCCGACCGAATAGATCGCTGCGCCGAGCAGCAGGAAAATGGCGGCGCGGCTCGCGGAGATCCAAAAGAGAGGGGCGGCTGATGATGTGGCGAAGCAATACCTGGCGAGAAATACGGTAAGCGTGCCGGCAACCATAATCAGCTCGGGAAAAAAGTTCGTAGTGCGTCTGAGCGCAGAGAGAACGGTCAGCACGGCAAAAACCATTGCGGACAGGACGCACCCGCCCATCAGAACGAGCCGGGTGACCTGGCCGGTCGAGAGGATCGCCTCTTCGGATCCGAGCAGGGCGGAATCCCTGGCGCCGGAATAAAAGCCGCCGTTTGACTGGTAGTGGATGCAGAGGACGCGCGCCGAAGCCCAGTCGTCGGAGATTGCCTCCCGTCTGGTGTAAAAACTGAGGTTGACCACGGTTCTTCCCGTTTCGGCGGAAAAATTTTCGGTCAGTTTGTCGTAACTGGTGGTAAAATCGATAAAGTTATAATCTTCGATCTCCCCGTGGCTGGCGATGAGCTGCGAGTTCATGTAGATATTGCAGGCCGAAAAGATCTGCGGGAGAGAGATCGTGAAATGCCAGTAATCGCCTGCTTTATACCGCTCCAGCCGCTGAACCTGTTCCGAAAAATCCTCCGCTGATGGATCCAGGTTCATCACGACGAAAAACAGCGTGCCCTTTTCTGCAAATTCAAAATCTCCCGTCAGGTCGACAATCTGATTGTCCGCCGGGATTTCCGTGGGCTGTATGAAGCGTCCGGGAACGTAGTTGACTTTTGTCAGGGCGCCGAGGTCGGTCAGTTCGCTCAGGCGCACGGCGGTGACGTCCTTTCCCAGAACCGAAGTAATTTTTTTCTGCGTGAGTTCTCCCGTTTCCTCGTTTCGCTCGAGAAACACCTGTTCGATTTTTCCCTGCGTTTCGGGGATCGGCTGTATCTGCTTCACAAAAAGAGAGAACGCGGCGACAAACAGGGCAGAGGCAAGCAGGCAAAGCAATGCCGCCAGAATCTGTCTTTTTCCCGTCTTCATGCCTGATCGCCTCCCCGGAACGTATAACCCTTTCCGAATTCCGTGAGGATGAGCGCGCCGCACTCGTCCGAGATCTGGAGCATTTTTTTGCGGAGGTTATGCAGATGGATGCGGATGGTCTGAGTATTCAGATGCGGCATTCTCCACACCTTCTCATAAATGGCGTTTGCAGAGAAATAGACGCCTGCATTCTGCATCAGAAACATCAGTATGTTGAATTCGCTCGAAGTAAGCTCCAGCTGGCGGCTTTGATAGGAGGCGGTGCGGGTGCTCATGTCGAGCAGCATGCCGTGCCGGCACAGGCGCGCTTCTTTCGGCGGCAGAAGGCGCAGCGCCATGCGCGCTTCGGTGACCCGCGGCGCCGCCGGTTTTACGATGTAATCCGCCGCGCCGCAGTCAATTCCCTTTAAAATATTTTCATCCGATCCGAGATCGGAAAGTATGACGACGGGCGTGTTTGCGCCGATCTCTTCAAACAGGGAGAGGCCGCTTCCGTCCGGCAAAATCAGATCCAGTAAAATGATGTCGAAAGCGTTGTTTTTCACCGCTTCGGAAGCGGCTTCCAGGGTGCTGGCCGCGTGCACCTCGTTCGCGACGGAAAAATAGTCCCGGAGCTCTCTGATAAGCGGTTCTGAATCTTCTACGATTAAAATGGTTTTGTGTTCTACGGTTTTCACGAATAGAGCCACTCCTTTTTCGTCGTTACATCTTTATTATATCATTTTTGCTCGGATCAGGCAATTCAGGGAGATCGGAAAGCGTTAAGAATTGTTAAGAATTCGCTTTTGGCCGCTCCCCTTGCGCGTAAAAAAAGCAGATTTGACAGAAATCTGTCGAATCCGCACTGCGCGTCCGCTCCCGAAAGCCTTGCGGGAGGCAAGTAAAAAAGGAAGGGCAGAAGCTCCTTCCTTAAAGATCCGTTATATTATTTTGCGCCGTATATCAAAACACCTTCCCGCTCGATCTGCGCTTTCAGCGGATCGCCCGTCTTATCGGTCATGTGCAGGACTGAAATATTGAGCAGGGTGGGCAGTTCCCTGATTTCGTAGTCGAAGAGATATTTTTTGTCTTTTTCGATTCCGTATACGGCGATCTGATAGTCGCTTTTCGGAGAGCAGTTTTCGTGCGTTCTCGCTCCGTAGAGAATGATTTTTTCGGCTTTGTATTTCGCCCCGAGTTTAGCGATTCCCTTGATAATAATGTCGTTCATGATCCGTTTGATCCTCTGTATATCCTATCAACTGTATATCATACATAATACATGAATTAACGAAATTGATCAAGCAAATTCCCCGCTCTTTCCGCAAAAAATCCGCATTCCGCTTTACAGATCGTTCCGTTCGTGGTAAACTGAAACAGGAGGGAACTATGAGAGGAGAAGTGTATCGGTTTGTCGCCGTCGATTTTATTTACGACGAAAACGTCGCGGGGAATTTATACTGGTATCTCTGCCCGGAAGAGCAGATCTTCGTCGGAGACGAAGTGGAAGCCCCCATCGGCCGCCACAACAGGCTGCAGAGGGGAATTGTGCGCAGAATTATGTTTGCAGAGCGCTTTTATGCCCCCTATCCGCTGGATAAAATCAAGCGCGTGGCGGGAAAAACAAGTGCGGCAGATTAAATAAAATCTTTCACTTCAATGACGTCTGCAATCTCCTCCTGCGAGGTGACGGAAAGGATAAAATCCTTCATTTTCAGCGTCGCGGTCGGCGCGTCTGCGGGGCCTCCGTCGTAGAAGAGTTTTTCGCCTTCGATCCTGATTTTTTTCAGGTCGGTGAGCAAGGTTCCGGCGCGGTACTTTACAAAGCTCTCCGCCTTTGTCCAGAGCGTGAAAAAGGATTCCGCGTCGGTAGCCGAGTTGCCGAAATATACGTTTGCCACCTTTGAAAAGTTTTTGTCCCGCAGTTTTTCGACGTCCAGCCCCACCGGCGAATTGCCGACCGCAAGCGCGACGACGTCTTTGCTGTGAGAAAGATTGAAATGAATTGCCGAGCCCTCCAGGTACAGTTTGCCGCAGGGGCTTTTTTTCAGGTCTTTTTCAGAGGCGGCGATGCCGTAGTAGCGGTTCAGCACGTAAAACAGAAAATCGTGTGAGCGCGATTCTTCGCCGTAAAAATAATAGATATGGTTCATAATTCTATTGTACGATTGTTTTTGCGAAAAGTCAATCTAAATACAAAAAATTCGTATAATAAAGCCGCAAACCGGGCATATTCCGCGCAGGAGGTAAAATTATGAATCCATTTCAAGAAAAACCCAAAAAGATCGAAAAGACCTATGAAAGCTGGAAGGGCCTTTCGCCCGCCAGCTATGACAAGCACGAGACGGATCCCTATACGAAGGTACGTATCATTCTGATGAACGGAACGGAATTTGAAGCGGAAAAATTTTCCCACTGTTTTTCCCGCAACTGCTCGAACAACGATATCCGCCGCGATCTCGCTCTGCTGAGGAGAACGGAACAGCAGCAGCAAAAAAAGCTGAACGCTTTAAAGCCGATCGACGAGAATTTTTTGGAGACGACAATCACTTACGAACAGCTTGCGGTCGATCTCACTGCGATCCTGGCAAAGAGGGAAAAGGACGCGAATGTGAAAAATCAGCTCGACTTCGCGCTTTTGGAGGATTTTGACCATCTCTATCGCTTCAGCGATATGCTGGAGCAGGATTACGGCGAAATGTTCGACGTTCTCGTCGGGCACTATACCGAGATTATGCCCGGCCGCCCCACGATCGCGGAGCACCGCCATCCCTTTGACGACGTGAAGCGGTACGTCAACTACCACAAGGCGGATCCGGTCACAAAACTGAACGTCGGCATCATCACGGCGGCGGAACAGCAGACGATGAATTTCTATATGAACGTCGGGGCGTTCTATCCGACGGATGCGGGCAGAAAGATGTACAGCGAGATCGCAATGATCGAGGAACAGCACGTAACGGGCTACGGCAGCCTGATGGATACCGAATGCACGTGGCTGGAAAATCTGCTGATGCACGAATACACCGAATGCTATCTCTATTACTCCTGCTGGCAGGACGAGACCGATCAGAAGGTCAAGCGTATCTGGGAAAAGCACTTTGAAGACGAGGTGGCGCATCTGCATTATGCGAAGGAACTCCTTTTAAAGTACGAGGGGAAAGAATGGCAGCAGGTCATCCCGACAGGGGAATTTCCCGAACTGCTCTCGTTCCACGAAAACAAGGAATATATCAGAAACGTCCTGAAGAGCGTCCGCATGACGGCGTTCCGCGAGGGCTTCGAACACGTCAACGACGTTCCCGACAATCACGAATTTTTCCAGTATCAGAAGATCGTGAACGCAAACCTCAACGAAGTGCCCAGCCATAAGATGATGAAGGATTATATCAGGAAAAACGGGGAAGATATGCGCTTTGAAATCAAGCCGCATCCCGAAAAGATCCTGCGCAGCCGCACGGAGGATAATTACGAGCTCGCCCGCAAAAAGGGCGTATAAAGCCGGTTGAATAAAAATGAATAAAGAAAAGGCTGCTTTCAAAGCGGCCTTTTCTTTTTGAAATACGGAAAAGATCCGTTCATTCCGGGTTTAAAATTATGAATTTGCAGCGAAGTTTTATCTCTTACTTTTTCTGTTCCGAATATAACATGCTCCGAACGGGATCAGCAGAACCAGGGCGAAGATGAGTAACGCAATCAGCTGTTCCGCGAAAGTCAGTCCGTGTGTCAGAACAAATGCGGCCGCCGGTATAAACAATAAGAAATACGTGACGCATAATAACAGTCCGACATATCTTTGATCGGAAGCGGCGCTTTCCGGATAGCGGGTCAACAAATGATTCCGCATCGCCAGATAATAGCTGACCGCCCCGATTTCGATCAATACGGCGAGCACCGTCAGGAGATAAGATATTATTTCCACGTCCCTTCCGTAATCTTGCATTCTGACGCGTATAAGGCGCCCTGCGGCCAAAAGGATCATGGCAATCGATTGAAGCGCTGTCGTAATGATAAAGAGATTTTTGAATTTGGAATTTGCCTCCCGCATCGCCGCCTGCCTGACAGCGGATTGATTTGTTTCGCCTGTATGCAGCAAATCGTCCACCGATAAACTGAGCGCGTCCGCCAGCTGCAAGAGTAAGGAGGTATCCGGCAGACTTCTTCCCGTTTCCCATTTGGAAACGACTTTATCCGATACGTTTAATTTTTCTGCCAGCTGCTGCTGGGTGAGCCCGAGTTCTTTTCTTCTTGCGGATATGATATCTTTCACGATGATACACCTCTCTTTGGTTTTTGCTTTATTATAGCAATTCTTTTATGCTTACGCAAACGGGCGGCGGTTTCATTGACGCTACGAATTGTAGATTTGCTATCGATCATGAAGAATCCGGAGGCGGCGGACGCATTTTTCTGTAGATCAACCGGATTTGCGCATGAAAAGGCAGCCGCTAAACAGCGGCTGCCCGGAACGTTCATTTGAAATTTTATTTTGTTCGGGTTAAAATTCGTAAGTCGCCTCCATGGCGTGAATGAGGGAGATCATCATTTCGCTGTACGGGGTGGGGATATCGTATGATTTTCCCTTTTCCACGATAAAGCCGTTGATGTGGTCGACTTCGGTCTTGATTTTTCTCCTGCGGTCCTGACACATGGAAGTGCATCCGCCGTGGTCGTTGACTACGGTGTCCATGATCGTATTTAAAATTTCTTCCTCATCGAAGCGATACCCGTCCGCAGCTGCGACGCCGATCGCTTCGTGAACCAGCATTTTCGCGGCGTTCCAGGCGGATTCGTCTTTCATAAAACAAATCGGAGCGTTCATCAGGGATGTGATGGTGTTGACGGACAGATTGATAAATAATTTCGCCCAGATCATTCTGTTGATGTCGTCGCTCGTCTCCGTCTCGATTCCGCAGCCGTTAAACAGTTCCGCGATCTTCTGCGCCGCGGCTTCATTGCCCGTCAGGCTTCCGACATAAGTGGTGCCGCTGCTGCCGTGGTGCACTTTTCCGCCGCCCAGATTGATGCTGTTGTGTTTCGTCGTTCCGACGACGATCTGCCCGTCCGGCAGGAATTTCGAGAGAACTTTATCGTTTCCGGCGCCGTTTTGCAGGGTCAGAACGAGGCTGTGTTCGTCGATCAGCTCTTTCGTCTGCATCAGCGCCTGCTCGGTCTGCGTATTTTTCACAAAGACGATCAGAACGTCCTGAACGGGCAGCTTACAGCCGATCGGAACGGCCTTGACGCCGGGATAGCAGACTTCTTCGTCCGCTTCTTCTACCGTGACGCCCGTCCGGTTGATCGCCTCGATTTGCGGGGGATATACGTCGATCAGCGTTACCTCGTGATGCGTAGAAAGATAGGCGCCGAAGAGGCACCCCATGGCGCCTGCGCCGATGATCGCGATTTTCATTCGATTTTCTCCTTGCGTTGCGCGGCAGCGCATTTTTGTCATTGCGGCCGCTGTTTTTCCGTACAATATTATTGTATTCGTTTTTGTTGCGTTTGTCAATTTAATGTGGCTGTAAAATGTATAAAATGAAATTTATACATTTTTGCTCATATTGGATACAAACGCTTGTGTTTTTTGATAAATGATGATATAATATCAAAAACTAGATAATAAAATAACGTTTATTACAATAAAGGCAGGTGGCAATGGAATATCAGATTATTACAGACGGCGCTGCAGATATCACGAAAGAAGAAGGTGCAAAGAGGGGAATCGTAGTGGTTCCGTTCTATGTGTACAGCACGCAGGATGTCAACCGGAAGTTTGCGGACGTCGACGAATTGTATGAAGAAATGCTGAAAAATCCCAAAGAGGTTTTCAAAACGGCTTGTCCTTCTCCCGAAGAATACTACCGGAAGTTCCGGGCGGCAGTGGATGAGGGGAAGGGCGTATTCTGCGTGACGATTTCGCAGAAGTTCAGCGGCTCTTACAGCAGCGCGGTTTTAGCCGCAAATATGATCGCGGAAGAGACGCCGGATGCGAAGGTGCGCGTTATTGACTCACAGATGAATTCCGCGCTTCAGGGGCTGTTCGTCGATGAAATCGAAAAAATGGCGCAGGCCGGGCTTTCCTTTCAGGAAATTTCCAGGCGTGCCGACGCCTTGATCCCGCAGGGAAAAATCATGTTTACCGTGGGGAATCTCGATTACCTGCGCGCCGGCGGCAGGATCGGCGCTTTGAAATATGTGATTACCAAGACGCTGTCCGTCCGCCCCCTGATCACCATGCAGGACGGGGATATCAAGTCCGGCGGGCTGGGCATCGGCATTCACGGCGCAATGAAAAAGGTCGTCGGAAACGTGGCGGACTACTTTTCCCGAACAGGTTTCCGCATGGAGGACTATTCCTTTGTGGTGGGATACGGCGCTGACCGTACATTGGGCGAAAAAATAAGGGAATTGTTTTACAAGGCCTTTCCGGATTGGAAGAGCGAGCTGCCCATGAAGCAGATCACCGAGGTTTCTGCCGTGCATACGGGGCCGAGTACCGTCGGATTCGGGTTCCTGAAAAAAACGGAAGTATAGCGCCGCACGGAAGAAAAAGAACAAATTATCATTATAAAATTTATGAAAATAAGAAGGAGCTTCCGGTGAGAAGCTCCTTATCGTTTTGCGGTTCGTTTTTACAGGTAATACAGGATATCTCCGTAAGAGGGGAAAGGCCAGTATTCTTTCGCCGTAATCAGTTCCGCGCCGTCTACCGCTTCTCTGAGGCGCTCCATGGCGGGGATTACTTCGTCGCGATAGGCGGCCGCGCATTCCAGTCCGCACTGTTTTTCCGCGTGTTCCACCGCTTCTTCCAGGCGGTCCGCCTCCTTGCCGATCGTGGAAAAGCGCGCGGAGAGGAGGGAAAGCGTCTCTGTGTCCGCCGCCACGCCCAGTTTTTTCAGCTGATTGGCCGTCTTGGCGAGGTCGCCCATATAGCGGTTGATCGCCGGGAGAATCGCTTTCCGCACCATGTCGAGCGCGGTCAGCGCCTCGATATGCAGGACTTTGGCGTAATTTTCCAGGCTGATTTCCTTTCTCGAAGCCAGCTCCGTTTCGGTGAAAATACCGTGTTTGGCAAACAGCGCTACATTTTTGTGGTCAGTGAGATGGGGCAGCGCGTCCACAGTCGTTTTGAGGTTCATCAGCCCGCGGCGTTCCGCTTCCGCCACCCATTCATCCGAGTAGTTGTTGCCGTTGAAAATAATGCGCTTGTGTTCTTTGAGCGTATCTTTGACGATTTCCTTTACGCCTGCCGAGAGATCGTCGCACGCCTCCAGCCGGTCGGCAAAGATGCTCAGTTCTTCGGCGACGATGGTGTTCAGCACGGTATTGATATCCGCAATGGACTGCGAAGAGCCCGGCATGCGGAATTCAAACTTATTGCCGGTAAAGGCAAAGGGAGAGGTGCGGTTCCGGTCGGTGCTGTCCTGCGGAAGGCGGGGCAGCACGTGAACGCCGATTTCGACGACGCATTTCGCGCGCTTGGAGTAATTTCTGTCCTCTTCGATCGCGTTGAGAATGCCCGTCAGCTCATCGCCCAAAAACATGGAGACGATCGCAGGGGGGGCTTCGTTCGCGCCCAGTCTGTGATCGTTTCCGGGGCTTGCCACCGTGATGCGGAGGAGATCCTGATATTCGTCAACCGCCTTGATGACGGCGGACAGGAAGAGCAGAAACTGCGCGTTATCGTACGGCGTATCGCCCGGCTCGAGCAGGTTGACGCCCGTATCCGTCGAAAGCGACCAGTTGTTGTGTTTGCCGCTTCCGTTTACGCCTTCAAAGGGCTTTTCGTGCAGGAGACATTTCAACCCGTGTTTGATGGCGACGTTTTTCATCGTCTCCATCGTCAGCTGGTTGTGGTCGGTGGCGATATTGGTGCTGGAAAAAATCGGCGCAAGCTCATGCTGGCAGGGCGCGACTTCGTTGTGCTTCGTCTTGGCGAGTACGCCGAGTTTCCAAAGCTCTTCATCCAGCTCCTTCATATAGTCTACGACGCGCTTTTTGATCGCGCCGAAATAGTGATCTTCCAGTTCCTGGCCCTTGGGCGCGCGCGCGCCGAACAGCGTTCTTCCCGTAAAAACGAGATCCGGGCGTTTTGCAAAATCCGCGAGATCTATCAAAAAGTACTCCTGTTCGGGGCCGACGGTAGAAATGACCTTCTGCACGTCGTTTTTGCCAAACAGCTTTAAAATGCGCAGTGCCTCGGCGCTGACCGCTTCCATGCTGCGCAAAAGGGGCGTCTTCTTATCCAGCGCTTCCCCGTTGTAGCTGCAGAAAGCAGTGGGGATGCAGAGGATATCGTCCTTGATAAAGGCGAACGAAGTGGGATCCCACGCGGTATAGCCGCGCGCTTCAAAGGTGGAGCGGAGACCGCCGGAGGGAAAGCTGGATGCGTCCGGCTCGCCCTTGATCAGCTCTTTGCCGCTGAATTCCATAATGACTCCGCCGTCAGAAGTGGGGGAAATGAAAGAATCGTGTTTTTCCGCGGTAATACCCGTAAGCGGCTGGAACCAGTGCGTAAAATGCGTTACGCCGTGTTCGATTGCCCAGTCCTTCATGGCGTTGGCGACGGCGTTGGCGACTTCGATGTCCAGCGCCTTGTTTTCCGCAATGCACTTTTTCAAGAGGTTGTAGATATCTTTCGGAAGGCGCTGTTTCATAACGCGGTCGTTAAAGACCTGGCTGCCGAAGATCGCGGGAAGTTCTTTCATGTGATTTCTCCTTTCTCGTAAATAATAAAAAGACGCCGCGAAACGACCGCGGCGCCCTTGCCTTGAAACATGGACTATTATAGCAGGAGTTTTCGGATTTGTCAATGAAACGGAAAAGAAAAAAATATTTTCCCGATAAAAATTTTTTCTTTATCTTATTGACAGATAAATGTAAAATGTAGTAAGATAAAAAACAGAAGACAAGGGGGTTTTCTCAAAAGGCGGCGTCGTTTGAGAGGGCTCCTTTTCTCGTTAAAGCATTGTCTGACAGGGGGTATGATATGAAGTATTCGATATCGGAAGTGGTTGAGTTTATCGCGGAAAACGACGTAAAATTCGTGCGTTTGGTATTCTGCGACGTATTCGGCAGAATCAAGAACGTCACAGTGATGGCGGACTGCATTGAGGAGGTGTGCCGGAACGGAAAGGCATTCACGCCGACCGGGATCGACGGATTCGGGACGGAAGACCTGCTTTTGTTTCCCGATCTGGATACGCTCAACGTACTGCCGTGGCGTCCGCAGCAGGGGCGCGTGATCCGCTTTATCTGTTCGGTGAAAAAGCGGGACGGTTCTTTCTTTTACGGTGACGGAAGAAGCATTCTGGCGCAGGTGTTGCAGGACGCAGAGCGGGAAGGTTATCGGTTAAAAGCGGGGACGGAATCCGAATTTTATCTGTTCTGTACGGATGAAAACGGGGATCCGACCTATCGTCCGCACGATAACGGCGGATATCTGGATATGGCGCCGCTGGACAAAGGGGAAAATATCCGCCGTGAAATCTGCTATAATCTGGAGGCGATGGAGATCCGTCCGACCGCTTCCCATCATGAGCGGGGGCGGGGACAGCATGAGATCGTTTTTGAAGAAGGAGACCCGCTGGAAGCGTGCGACAATTTTCTCTTTTTCAAATCCGCAGTCAAAGTGATCGGCGGGAAGAACGGGCTTTACGCGTCTTTTATGCCCAAACCGTTGCCGAACGAACAGGGCAACGGCATGAATATTACGCTGGATCTCTGGAAAGAGGGAGAAAATCTCTTCGGGGAATCGGTCGCAGCGGTTACGGATACGTTCCGCGCTTTTTCCGCCGGGGTGCTGGCGGAATTAGAGGGAATCACCGCGTTTTTGAATTCCACCGTCAATTCTTACGAGCGGCTGGGGCAGTTTGACGCGCCGGAGCGGATCGGGCTGTCCGTCGATCTGTCCGACTGCGCCGCCCGCATCGTGCAGGGCGCAGGCGGCGTAAAACTGGAGCTGAGATCGGCGGACGCCCTTTTGAATCCGTATTTTGCGCTTGCGCTGTTGATTCGGGCTGGGCTGAAGGGAATACGTGAGAACCGATCTGCTCCCGATGAGAGCGCTAAATTGCCCTCCACACTGTCCGACGCGGTGCGGGCTGCGCGGGAGAGCTCGTTCGTCAAAGAGGTGCTTCCCGAAGCGCTGATTTGCACTTATCTCGATTTGCAGGAACAGGTGATCGCGGAAGCGATCAGAAACGTGGGCGATTATCGGGAAAAGCTGTTCCGCCTGGCATAGGATGGAAAGCGTTTTGCTGGCGGCGGCGGGAGAACGGGGCGCCGCTGCGGTCAGAGAAATTCTCCTTCAGTACGGGATGAGCGATATCGCGGTGGTAACGAGCGGAACGGAAGCGCGCCGCCGCATGGTCGACCGTCCGTTCGATCTGCTGATCGTCAGCGCTCCGCTTGCGGACGAGTACGGCGACGGCCTCGCTGCGGACGTCGCGGAAGGGAACGACACGCAGTGCATTCTCCTGGTGCGGGAAAATGCGGAAGAACTGTCTTATCAGTTGGAGCGGAGCGGCGTTTTTGTCCTGGAAAAACCCTTTCACCGCGCGGTTTTTCTGAACGTGTTGAAGATGGCAAACGCCTCCTATCACAAGATCAGGCGGCTATATCAGGAAAAAAATCGGTTAAACGAAAAACTGAACGGCATGAAGATCGTCAACCGCGCAAAATGCTTGCTGATCGGGCAGCTTTATTACACGGAGGAAGAAGCGCACCGATATATAGAAAAAATCGCGATGGACGAGCGCAGGAGCAAGGTCTCCGTCGCGCTGGAGATCATCGAAAAATATCGTTAGGAGAGAACAGATGACAAAGTATATTTTTGTGACGGGCGGCGTCGTTTCCGGCTTGGGAAAGGGCATCACTGCGGCGAGCCTCGGGAGATTGCTGAAAGCGCGCGGGCTGAAAGTCGCTGCGCAGAAACTGGATCCTTACATCAATATCGATCCGGGGACGATCAGCCCCTATGAACACGGCGAAGTATTTGTGACCGAAGACGGGGCGGAGACGGATCTCGATCTCGGGCATTACGAGCGTTTTATCGACGAAAATCTCAATCAGTTTTCCAATCTGACCACGGGAAAAGTATATTGGAATGTCTTAAATAAAGAGCGGAGCGGCGATTATCTGGGTAAGACCGTACAGGTGATTCCGCATGTGACGAACGAAATCAAGACGTTTATTTACAATGTCGGAAAGAAAACCGACGCCGACGTGGTGATAACGGAAATCGGCGGGACGATCGGCGATATCGAGAGCCAGCCCTTTCTGGAGGCGATCCGTCAGGTAGCTTGGGAAGTCGGGCGGGAAAACTGCCTTTATATGCACGTCACGCTCGTTCCCTATATCTCGGGATCCTGCGAATTCAAAACGAAACCGACGCAGCATTCCGTAAAGGAAATGCAGGGCCTGGGGATTCATCCGGATATCATCATTGCGCGCGTCGACGCGCGCATGCCGCGTGACGTCAAAAATAAAATCGCATATTTCTGCAATGTCAGAGAAGATTGCGTCATCGACAACGTTACGGTCTCTTCTCTCTACGAAGCCCCTTTGATGCTGGAAGAGGAAAATCTTTCCGCCATTGTCTGCAGGGAGCTGAAGATCGATGCGAAAGAGGCGGATATGTCCGATTGGCAGGAAATGGTTGCGCGCATCCACAGCCGCAGGCGGGAAGTGCGGATCGGAATCGTCGGGAAATACGTCCGTCTGCACGACGCCTATCTGTCCGTCGCGGAATCTCTGATGCACGCGGGCTTTGAAAACGACGCTGTGGTCAAAATCGCTTGGATTGACAGCGAAGAAATCACGGAGGAGTCTGTTGCCGGATTGCTCGGCGGGCTGGACGGAATCCTCGTGCCGGGGGGATTCGGGGTGCGCGGAATCGAGGGTAAAATCCGCGCGGCGAAGTTCGCCCGGGAAAACGATATTCCCTATCTCGGCATCTGTCTGGGGATGCAGATTGCCGTGATCGAGTTCGCCCGGAACGTGCTCGGAAAGGAAAATGCGAATTCCAAGGAGTTTGACGAAACCAGCCCGGACTGCGTGATCGACCTGATGCCCGATCAATTCGGCGTGCAGATGGGCGGGACCATGCGGCTCGGCGCTTATCCCTGTTCCATCCGCCCCGGCACCGTGCTGGAGCGCGCTTACGGGGAGCCGCAGATCCGGGAGCGCCATCGCCATCGGTTTGAATTCAACAACGCATACCGCGCGGAGTTCGAGCAGGGCGGGATGATCTTTTCCGGGCTCTCGCCGGACGGGCGCCTGGTCGAGGCGGTAGAGATTCCGGAGAACAGGTTTTTTGTGGGAGTTCAGTATCATCCGGAATTCAAGTCGCGCCCGAATCGCGCGCATCCGCTCTTTCGGGAATTTGTAAAAGAGGCGCTGAACAAAAAACAATAGAAATCATATCGATTTTAAATATTTTTATGTTTGACATAATCAATAAAAAAGATTCCGATAAAGCCGGAATCTTTTTTATTTGCCAATTATGGGGCGAATTTTGCAAGGGAAAAAGAACAACGCAAAAAGGGCGAGGATTTTTCCTCGCCCGGGCGTTTCTGATTTTTCGTTAAGCGGTCGCTTCCGTCTGCGCGGGAACGTTCAGTTTTTTGGCAATTTTAGCTTTCTTGTTTGCCGCGTTGTTTTTATGGATTACGCCTTTCGAGCAGGCGCTGTCGATCACTTTGAACGTTTCGGGGAGAAGCGCTTTCGCCTCTTCGATTTTTCCCTCTTTAATCAGCGCCTCAATTTTTTTCATCGCGGTTTTCACAGAAGACTTGATCATTTTATTCTCTTCATTCTTCTTCTCGTTGACTAATACGCGCTTTTTCGCGGATTTAATATTTGGCACTTTCCTTACTCCTTTGATTGTTTTATCAGATTAACATAGGTATTTTATCATAAACGGCGTTGTAAAGCAACTATATTTTACGGTTTTTACGAGAATTTTCCATAAATTTTTGCGGAATCACCGCGCGCCGCTTTTCTTTCATACAATGAACGGCAGGTGATTTTATGAAAGAGAAATTGGGCTTATACGACAGCGGGATCGGCGGGATATCCGTTTTGATCGGAATGATTAAAGAATGGAAAGGCGGGGAATATATTTATTGCGGAGACAACAAAAACGCTCCTTACGGAAGCCGCAGCGAAGAAGAACTCATGCGGCTGGCGGAAGAAAACGTCAGGCGGCTGACCGAAAGCGGCGCAACCCGGATTGTTTTGGCGTGCAATACGCTGAGCGTTACCGTTTTGGAGAAACTGCGCGCCGTCTCTCCCGTCCCGGTTCACGGCATTTTTCCGCCCGATCCTGGGGCGGGCGGAGCGGTGTTTTCCACGCCGGATACGGCCGCCGCATTGGCGAAGAAAGGCGTGTCGGCCGCGCTCTATTCTTTGCCCGGACTGGCGGGAGAAATAGAGAAATCTGTCCCTGACGGTAAAAAACTGACCATTCCTGACCACCTGAAAAAAATCCCGAAGTGTTATGCCAAAATTGCGCTCGGCTGCACCCATTACCGCTTCATTGAGCGCGAGCTGAAAGAGATTTTTCCGCAAGCTGAATTCTGCGACGGAATCCCTTATCTTTTAAAAGAGCTGAAAAAACATATAAAACCTGATTTTTTTGATTATGCGCTTTCTGTATCTTTTATCGGAGAATGCAGAGAAGTCAACAGGACGGTATTCCTCAGATATCTGTAAAGAAGGGGCGCTGGTGGTTATCGGTGACGATTATTACAAAATTTTATAAAAAAATTTAAAAAAATTTTGCAAAAGTGGTTGACAGTGGTCAAAAAATAGTTTATGATAGATGTATCAAACAAAGGGAAAGTTTTTTAGCATGTTCGGCAAGATCTATCGCCATCAGCTCGATGCGAAAAACAGAATGAGGATTCCCGCTAAGCTCAGGGAGGAGTTGGGTGAAAATTACACCATCACCAAGGGCACGAGCGGCTGTCTGTTTGTTTTTTCAGAGCCGGAGCTGGACGGGATCCGCGAAAAGCTGAAGAGCGTTTCTCTGTTTGATGCCAAGGCGATGAAGCCTCTCCGTATTTTTACCGCTTCGGCGTGGGATGCGGAGGAAGATAAGCAGGGCAGGATTTTAATTCCCGAAAATCTCAGAGAGTTTGCCAAAATCAAAAAAGACGTCGTTGTGATGAAAAACGTCAAGTGCATCGAAATCTGGAGCGCCGAAGTGTGGGACGAATACAATTCGGATGACGATTTTGACGATATCGTCGGAAATTTAGGGATTTAAATGGAACGGTTGGCACATATTCCCGTCATGTTGGAAGAATGCATGGAAGGGCTGAATCTGAAAGATAACGGGATATATTTTGACGGCACGCTCGGCGGCGGGGGCCACTCATACGAAATACTGAGGAGGACGTCGGCGGGGCGGTTGGTCGCCACGGATCTGGATACCGAGAGTATCGCACGCGCGAAAGAGAAATTAGCCGAGTTTGAAGGAAGATTTGCGATCGCGCACGACAATTACAAAAATTTCAAATACGTCCTGAAAGAAAACGGAATCGAAGCGGTGGACGGCATTTTGCTGGATTTCGGCGTTTCGAGCTTTCAGCTGGACGACAAGAGCCGGGGATTCAGCTATAATGCGGACTGCGCGCTGGATATGCGCATGAATCCGGATCAGAGCCTCACGGCGAAAGAAGTCGTCAACACCTATTCGGAAGAAGCCTTGAGGCGAATCCTTTCCGAATACGGGGAAGAGCGTTTTTCCGGCAGGATCGCAAAGGAAATCGCAGCGGAACGAAAGAAACGGGAAATCACGCGTTCGACCGAACTGATCGAAATCATCGAGCGGAGCATTCCGAAAAAATTTCAGCAGGACGGACATCCGGCGCGGCGGACATTCCAGGCGATCCGCATCGAGGTCAACCGGGAACTGGACGATTTGAAAGAAACGGTATTATCCATGGCGAGAAGCCTGAAAAAGGGCGGAAGAATCGTCATTCTGACATTCCATTCGCTGGAAGACAGAATCGTCAAACAAGCGTTCAAAGAGCTGGAAACAGACTGTGTCTGCGACAAGAGATTGCCCGTATGCGTATGCGGGAAGAAAAAAGAGATTGAGATTATCACGAAGAAGCCTGTCACGGCTTCGGCTCGGGAGCGCGGGGAGAATCCCCGCTCGCGGAGCGCAAAATTGAGAATTGCCGAAAAAATCTAAAGGAGAAGAGGGGTATGATCACGACACGTCGTTCGCAGAGCGAAATCACAAATGAAAGAACCAATGTCGCCACGTTGGAGCGGGAAGTTCCCACGTCTTTTAACGAGTATCTCGTCAAGGATGCCGTCAATGAAGCGGACGACCTGAAGGTGAGCGAGAGAGCGAGAATTTCACAGAATCTCGATCTCCTCATGAATTACGAAAAGTACCTCGATCAGAAAGAGGAGCCCGTGAAAGCGGAAGCGCCCGTAAAAGCGAAGGCGGAAGCGCCTGCCGCGCCCTATTTTGCGCCCGAACGCGCGCAGACTGTGGAGATCCCGGAAAAGACGGCCGCCGCAGAGGATTTAAAGCCCTCTTCCACGACGATGCAGTTTACCGAGACGGATATGGATACGCTCTATCAGGACCTGCAGCAGGAAGAAGAGAGCAAGGGCTATTATCTGAATGCGAAGGGCAAGCTGATGATCGCGCTCTACGCGCTGGTTGTCGTTGCGATCATGGCGCTTATTATCATCAACACGAGCGTATTGTCCGCACTCAATCTGAGTTTCCGCGAAAAAAGCGAGAATCTGGCAGCACTGCAGTCCCGCTATGAAGAGATGAATCGGGAATTGGATGAAATTTCTTCGGACGAGCATGTTATTGAGATCGCGGAAGACGAATATAATATGATAAAAGGCTGAGGAGGTCGGTTATCATAGAAAAGGAATTTTCAATATCATTATTACGAAAGAGGTTATTCGCAATGATTTGCGCAATAGCCTTTTTATTTTTGGCGGTTTTGGGGCGGCTCCTTTACGTACAGGTGATCTGGGGTGAAAATCTGCAGGAAAAAGCTGTCGATCAGTGGACGCGGGAGATCCCGGTCGTCGCCGAACGCGGCAAGATCGTCGATCGGAACGGCATCGTACTGGCCGATAACGACGATACGTACAGCATCTTCGTCCGCAAGCGCGCGGTCAGCAGCATCGAAGAGGTTTCCAGGGGATTGAGCGAAGCGCTGGATCTCCCTTACGAGTCCGTTTACCAACGCCTCTCCGAAAGCAAATCTTCGGAGGTAACCGTCAAGAAGCAGGTCGGGAAAGACGCGCTGAACAAATTGCTGGAATACGGGTTTGAGGGCGTCTACTACGCGCGCGACAATTCGCGCGTCTATCCTTACGGCGAATTTCTGACGCAGGTTCTCGGGTTTACTTCTGCGGACGGACAAGGTCAGTCTGGGCTGGAGCTCTATTACAACAAATACCTGCAGGGGATCAACGGCGAAATTCTGTACGAGACGGATATCGTCGGGGTGGAGATCGAGGGAAGCACGCCCACTTATATTCCGGCGACGGACGGGCTGAACGCAAAGCTGACCATCGACTACGAGGTACAGCAGGCAGCGGAAGCCGCCATGGAACGGGCATATCAGACGCATTCTCCGAAATCTGCGCGGGCGATCGTCATGAATCCGCAGACGGGCGAAATTCTCGCGATGGCGAACAAGCCCTCTTTCGATCTGAATGAGATTCCGCGCGACGATCTGGACGCATTGCATGCGTTGAGCCGGAACGGTTTGATTTCGGATGTATACGAGCCGGGGTCTACCTTCAAAGTCCTGACGGCTGCCGCAAACATAGAGGAATATTTACAGGGAAACCGGAACGCATTTTCGCCGGAACACATTTTCAGCTCCAGCCGATACCGCTATGTGGACGGACAGCGCGTGAAGTGCTGGAGCGATCACGCGAACGGCAAACATTCCAACGAGACGCTGGCAGACGCGCTGAACAACAGCTGCAATCCGGTATTCGTGGATATTGCGCTCGCGCTCGGCAAGGAAAAAATGTACGAATACATAGAAAAATTCAATTACGGCAGCGTGACCGGCGTGGACTTTTCGGGAGAAGCGCAGGGCATGGTGCTGCCCGCTTCCGCGATCCAGAACGTCGATCTCGCGCGGATCGGCTTCGGACAGACGATCGCGGTGACCGCGCTCCAACTGGCGGCGGCGACTTCGGCCGCCATCAACGGCGGATATTACTATACGCCCTATTTCGTCAGCGAGCTGTATACTTCCGATCACCTGGTCGCCGAAATCAGAAATCCGAAACTGAAAAATCGCGTAATCAGCGAAAAAGCGTCCGAATTGCTGCGGGAAATGCTGGAAGCCGTCGTACGGGACGGCGGCGGAAAGCAGGCTTACATCGAGGGGTACCGGGTCGGCGGAAAAACCGGTACGGCGCAGAAATACGAAGACGGACATATCGCGCAGGGAAAATACGTTTCCTCGTTTGTCGGATTTTTCCCGGCGAATGACCCGCAGTATCTCGCGCTGATCGTCATTGACGAACCCGTCGGGCAGTATTACGGAAGCACGGTCGCCGCGCCGTACGGAAGGGAGATATTCGAAAAGATTATCCAGGCAAAAAATATAAAACCCGTTGAAGGATGAATCGCATGAAATTGTATGACTTGATCGGCGTGCTGCCGGAAAAAACGACGATAGGAAACACGGAGGCGGAAATTGCGGATCTGGAGATCAACAGTAAACTGGTGCGGGAGGACAGCCTGTTTATCTGTCTGAAAGGCACGGCGTTTGACAGCCATTCCTGCCTCTCCGATCTGGAAGCGTACGGGTGCGCGGCAATCGTCTGCGAACGCAAGCTGGAAACAAAGATTCCGCAGATCATCGTGCCGGATTCCCGCGCCGCGATGAGTCTGCTCGCCGCACAGTTTTACGGGAACCCCGCAAAAAAACTCAAGCTGATCGCCGTGAGTGGCACGAACGGCAAGACGACTACCTGTCATATTCTGCGCAATATCCTCGCGTTTGCAGGCAAAAAGGCTGGCGTAATCGGCACGCTGGGCGTATTTTACGGCGATGTGTTTTTCGAGCCGGAGCTTACGACGCCCGATCCTATCCGCCTGCAGAAGATCTTTCGGGACATGGCGGATGCCGGCGTGGAGTATGTGGTCATGGAAGCGTCCGCGCATGCGATTTATCTCAAAAAGCTGGAAGGACTGTATTTTGAAATCGGAATTTTTACGAACCTGACGCAGGATCACCTCGATTTTTTCAGTGATATGGAGCGCTATAAAGCCGCGAAACTGCGCTTCTTTCACCATGATTTCTGCCGCTATCTGCTCGTCAACAGCGACGATCCCGCCGGCGTAGAGATCATGAACGGCGAAAAGGATGTGTTGACTTACGGCATTGAGAATCCCGCAGACGTCTTTGCAATCGACGTGGAGAGCACGTCGGGCGGAAACTGCTTTGTGATGAATCTCTTTGACCGTATCTTTGAAATCAAAAGCGAACTTTACGGTTCGTTCAACGTCTATAACTGTCTTGCGGCGGCAGCTGCCGCGGCGCTCCTGGGAATTCCGACGGAGGCCATCTCGGAGGGGATTTCCAAAATCCGTTCGGTCGAGGGCAGAATGGAACCCGTCGCGGAAACCCGCGGCGCAAAGATCTTTGTGGATTACGCGCATACGCCGGACGGTTTGGAGAAGGCGCTTATCGCTCTGAAAAAATCCTGTAAAGGGCGGCTGATCTGCGTGTTCGGCTGCGGAGGAAACCGCGACAAGGGAAAACGCGAGATCATGGGCGCGGTTGCCGGGCGCTGCGCGGACTTCACGGTGATCACGTCTGACAATCCGCGCTTTGAAGAACCGATGGAAATCATTTACGCTGTGGAAAAGGGACTGCTGACCCAGTCCGACCGCTACGTCATCGTACAGAACCGCAGAGAGGGGATCCGATACGCGCTCGATTATGCGAAAAAGGGAGACGTGATTCTGGTCGCGGGGAAGGGCGCGGAAAAATATCAGGAGATCCTCGGTATAAAACACGATTATAACGATAAAGATACCATCATGGAACTATGCGCTGCGGATGGTGATCGTACGTGATTTTTGTATTTGCGGGAATCGTCGCCTTGGCTATTTCGGTGATTTTGGGGGTATTCGGAATCCCCCTGCTGTCGAAGATCAAAGCGGGACAACCCATTCTGAGTTATGTGGAAGAGCACAAGGAAAAGAGCGGAACGCCGACGATGGGCGGTTTGTTTTTCGTCATGGCGGCAGTTTTAGCTTACTTTTTCTTTGCGGGCAGGAGCGGACGGATCTCTTACGTCGTCATCGCGATCGGAATCGCATATCTGATCGTCGGCTTTCTGGACGATTTTATCAAGATCAAAAACCGCCACAATCTGGGGCTGCGCGCCTATCAGAAAATTCTCTTTCAGCTGGCGATCGGGATTATCGCCGGCGTGTTTTGCTATCTGAACGGACTCACCGTGTTTTATCTGCCGTTCAGCATGCGCTATTTCGATTTTTCCTATTGGACCATTCCGCTCGTCGCGGTCGTTCTGATCGCCACGACAAACAGCGTCAATCTGACGGACGGGCTCGACGGACTTGCCGGAGGCGTCAGCATCGTCTACCTGGCGCTGCTGTTTGCGGTCGTCTCGCTGCAGCTCGCTAACTTCAAACTCAACTATCTGGATGAAAGCGAATACCGCTCCCTGCTCCTGCTGATGATCTGTTTTATCGGCGGTCTCGCGGGTTTTTTGTGTTTCAACACGAATAAAGCGCGCGTATTTATGGGGGACACCGGTTCGCTGTCGCTGGGCGGCTTTCTCGGCGGGCTGAGCATTTTTTCGGGAAATCTGCTGTTTATTCCGCTGTTCGGCATTATGTTTGTCGTCAGTAGCATATCCGTCATCCTGCAGGTCATATATTTTAAACGGACAGGCCGTCGGATCTTCCTCATGGCGCCCTTGCATCATCATTTTCAGCATAAAGGGTATACGGAAGCGCAGATTTGCTACTATTATTGTCTGGCGACGCTCATCGTCGGGCTGTTTTCGTTGATTGTCTATCTATGAGGTGAAATATGGATATTAAAAGGCAGAAATTTATGGTATTCGGGGTGTCGAAAAGCGGCGTCGCCGCGGTAAAACTCCTGCTGAAAGCAGGGGCTTCCTGCTGTTTTTACGAACAGCTTTCTTCTCCGAAAATCGAAAAATCGAAGGAAGAGCTGGTCGCTTTGGGCGCCGTCGACGTGGGAGAAAAAGCGGAGGAGGCGCTGGATCGGGTAGATATACTGGTGTTAAGCCCGGGCGTGGCGATCAACCACCCGCTCGCGGTGCGGGCGAAAAAGACGGGAAAACGAATCTTGGGCGAACTGGAACTGGGCTATCTCTTTTTGAAGACGCCGCTCGTGGCTGTGACGGGGACGAACGGCAAGACGACGACGATCACCATGATCGGAAGCGTTTTGGACCATGCGAAAGTACCGCACGAGCTGGTGGGAAATATCGGCAATCCGCTGTCCGGCAAGATCGATGAGCTGAATGCGGGGGCGCTGGCCGTCACGGAGGTTTCCAGTTTTCAGCTGGAGACCGTTCATGCCTTCACGCCGCACATCGCCTGTATTCTGAATCTCTCGCCCGATCATCTGGAGCGGCATTACAGCTATGAAAATTACATATATCTCAAAAAGAGAATTTTAAAAAATATGCGCGAGAGCGAATATGCCGTTTTGAACTACGACGACGAGACGGTTCGCGGCTTCGCCGATGATCAGAGAGCGAAAATCGTTTGGTTTTCGCTGCAGGAGCGCGTTTACGGCGCTTACAAAAACGGTGAAGAGATCTTTTTCAACGATCAGCCTGTGCTGCGGCTGGACGAGTTGTCCCTGGGCGGGGAACACAACGTGCAGAACGCGCTCGCATGCGTGGCGGTCTGCAAACTGCTGGGGGTGGAAAACGAGGCGATCCGCGCGGCACTGACGGACTTTAAGGGCGTGCGCCACCGCATCGAGTTCGTCAAGACGGTGGACGGCGTTAATTTTTACAACGATTCCAAGGGAACCAACACCGGCTCCACGATCAGCGCCGTGCTGTCGATGAAGCGGCCCACCGTTCTAATTCTGGGCGGAAAAGACAAAGGCGAGGAATACGACGAGCTGTTCCGTATTTTGAAGGAAAACGCGGTTACGCACGCGGTCCTGGTGGGGGAAAGCCGCTATAAGATGATGGATGCCGCGGCGCGCTCCGGCTTTGAGCGGATCACCGTGACGGGCGACTTTGAAGGGGCGATCCGCATCGCCAAGATGTTCTGCGAACCGGGCGGGAACGTGCTGTTCAGCCCGGCGTGCGCGAGCTTCGATATGTTTGAGAATTACGAGGAAAGAGGAGAAAAGTTCTGTAAAATCGTAGGGGAACTGACTTGAAAAAGGGGTTGAAGCGCTGGAGCGGCGGCGACGTCTGGCTGATCGCCGCAGTCTATCTTTTGCTGATCATCGGCCTCGTCTTTATCTATTCGGCAAGCAACTACTCGGCGAGCGCTACATACAACGATTCGTTTTACTTTGTGAAAAAGCAGGCGGTCGGAGTCGTTGTAGGGACGGCTGCCATGGCGTTTACGGCCTGTTTCGACTATCGCAGATTCGCTAAAATATCCTGGATTTTCGCCTTGCTGTCCGTCGTTCTGCTCGCCCTGGTGTTCGTCCCCTTCCTCGGCGTGGAGAGCTACGGCGCGAAGCGCTGGGTGGGGATCGGCAGCTTTACGTTCCAGCCGTCTGAATTCGCAAAATTCGGCTTTATCATTTTTGCGGCTGCGTACCTGGCGAAAAATCCCGCCCGTGCCCGAACATTTCGTGGGATCTTGCCGCTGCTGTGCTTCGGCGGCGTTCTGTGCCTGCTGATTATTTTGGAACCGAACATGTCGATTACCGTATGTATGGGCATGCTGATGCTGTCCGTTCTGTTCGCCGCGGGGATGAAAATAAAGCATTTTATGGTGATTCTGGTGCCCGCTTTCCTCCTCGGCGTCGGTTTGATTCTCATCGAACCCTATCGGCTGAACAGGCTTTCCGCATTCTTGAATCCCTGGGCGTCGCCCAAGGGGGAAGGGTATCAGCTGCTGCAGTCGCTATACGCGCTCGGCTCGGGCGGTTGGTTCGGCGTGGGGCTGTTTCAGTCGCGGCAGAAATTCGCATTTCTTCCCTTTTCCGAATCGGATTTTATTCTGTCGATCATCGGGGAAGAGGTCGGTTTCGTCGGGCTGATCGCACTGTTCGCGCTGTTGTTTTTTATCATATTCCGCGGGATACACATCGCGTCCCGATCGAAAAACGTATTCGGGTACCTGATGGCGGTCGGCATCACGATGATTTTCGGGATTCAGGTGGTCGTCAACGCGCTCGTCGTTTCGGGCAGTATCCCGCCCACGGGACTTCCGCTTCCGCTTGTATCCAGCGGAAATACCGCGATCATCGTGTTTATGGCGGGATTCGGGATCCTCTATAATATCTCAAAGCACAACCGGGAAGAGAATCTGAACGAGGGGCTGTTTCTCCGTTAACCTTTTGCACCCGTTCTCCATACTATGATTATGTGAATCGCATATTCATAGCAAAGGAGAAAACATGGGGACTTATCGGATCAGAGGCGGCAGAAAATTGAGCGGAAGCATTCAGGCAGAATCGGCAAAAAACGCCGTTCTGCCTATTTTGGCTGCTTCCATTTTAACGGATGAAGAAGTTGTGATCAGGGATTGCCCGCAGATCAGAGACGTCCTGAATATGATACATATTTTATGCGCGCTCGGCTGCCGCGCGCGGTTTGAAGGAAACAATCTCGTATTGGACAGCTCCAATCTGAAAGGCTACCGCATTCCTTCGGTGCTGAGCCGGGAAATCCGCTCCTCCATTTTTATGCTCGGTTCGGTCCTGGCTCGCTTCAAAATGGCGCGCGTGTCATATCCCGGCGGCTGCGATATCGGGCTCCGCCCCATAGAGATGCACCTGAAAGGGCTGAAACAGCTCGGCGTGGAAATCGACGAGATGGGCGGAGAAATCAACTGCCGCGCCGCATCGATCAGGGCGGGCGATATCTATCTCGATTTTCCCTCCGTAGGGGCGACAGAAAACATCATGCTCGCCTCCGTTTTTACGGACGGGACGACCGTCATACATAACGCGGCGCGGGAACCTGAAATCGTCGACCTGCAGAATTTTCTCAACGCGATGGGCGCATCCGTACGGGGCGCGGGAAGCGATACGGTCGCCATCGCCGGCGTGAAGAAACTGCACGGCGTCGTCTATAAACCCATCTCCGATCGCATAGAAACGGGGACTTTTCTCATTGCCGCCGCAATGACGGGGGGAGAAGTGGAAATTTCTGGCTGCGATTGCGAAAATATTTCCGTTCTTCTTCATAAATTGTCCGATATCACTTGTAAAATCCAATCAAAAAATGATATAATATACCTGAAAAGCAGCGGGCGGCCGGACGCCTTCCATATCGATACGCGTCCTTACCCCGGTTTCCCCACCGATCTGCAGGCGCAGATGCTTGCGCTCTCCACGATCTGCCGCGGGACTTCGACGATTACCGAAAATATTTTCGAGACGCGGTTCAAACACGTGGCGGAGCTGAAGAAGATGGGGGCCGATATCCTGGTGCGCGACCGTACGGCGGTCGTTTACGGAAAGAAGCGCCTCTATGGTGCAGATGTGTACGCGCACGATCTGCGCGGCGGTGCGGCGCTTGTCATTGCCGGATTGGCTGCGGAAGGGGAAACGAGCGTTCACGATATTCACCATATCGAGCGCGGCTATTTTGATTTGGATAAAAAGCTGAAACTACTCGGGGGCGACATATTAAAGGAGTAACTGAGACGGAATGAAGAAGAAAAATATACTGATCGTCTTTATCTGTATCGCATTCGTGACGATTGTCTGCCTTTCCTGCATATCGGCGTTTTCCATTGCGCGCATTGAAATCACGTTTGCCGCCGTAAAGGATTCGTCTCCGGCGTATTTCAAAGAGGTCAAAGAGGATCTCGATTCGGTGATCGGAAAGAGCCTGTTGTTTTTCAATCGGAAAGAGATCGATGAGATCGTCGGCAGGTACCCCTATCTCGAACTGACCGGCGTGGAGAAGGAATATACCAACCGGCTGACAATTTCCATACGCGAACGGGAGGAGCAGTATGCCGTCTGGAGCGACAGCGGCTATTATATGCTTGATCAGGACGGCCTTGTTTTGGACAAGCGCTCTGAAAATACCTATCATCTGGATGCCTCTTTGCAGAATATTGAATTAAAGTTCACGGGAATGGCAATTCATATACCGGAGATCGGCTCCGGTGTTTCTGCAGAGGAGAAGGACGCTGCCTGGCTGGAATCGGTATTTGCGATCGGAAAGGCGTTTTATCTGCGCAACACGGTAGACGGTATCATCGTCGACCGGGAAAGGGAAGAGGTCGTTTTGTCGGTAAAAACGGGGATCTCGATTACCATTGAGCGCCCTTTGGATTTTGCGGAGGACAAGCTGAATGAGGCGTGGGACGCCTATGATACGCTGACGGACAAGCAGAAGTCGTCCGGTACGCTGCGCGTCTATCAAATGGACGACGGAACCATCCGGCGGCTCTATACTCCGGCGGCATAAATTGGACAGGAGCAAAAGATAATGCAAAATCAGGTAGTGGTTTTGGACATCGGATCATCGAAAGTTACGGCGCTGATCGGAGAACGCGGCGTCAATAAAACGTTTTTGATCAAGGGATTTTCCGAGCGGGAATATTCGGGATTTACGGACGGGCAGTTTTTGGATGTTCAGAGCTTTTCGGGCGCGGTAAAGGCTGCGATCCGGGAAGTCAGAGAAATCACCCGCGTGAAAATAGCGAAAGTATACGTCGGGGTTCCCGGCGAATTTACGACGGTAATCACGAAAAATCATCATATAGCGTTTTCCAAAAAGAAAAAAATCAGAGAGCGCGACCTGGATGAACTTTTCGACGTCGCTTTCCCGTTCAAAGGGGAGAGTTACCGCATCATCAACCGTTCGGCGGTCTGGTATGAGCTGGACGACTACCGCAAAATGGCGGATCCGATCGGCTGCGTCAGCGAAGTGCTTAAGGGGAGTTTATCTTACGTGCTTTGCGACACCGGATTTATCAACACGCTTTCGCCGATCCTGGAAGAGGGCGGCGTCAGAGAGGTGGAATACGTCAGTTCTGCGCTGGCGGAAGTGCTTTACCTTTTTGAGGCGGAACAGAGGGACCGAATCTGCGTTCTGCTGGATATCGGGTATATCACCGCCAGTTTCTCGGTCGTCAAGGGGGACGGCATCATTTACCAGAAATCCTTCGCATACGGCGGCGGTTATATCACGGGACTTTTATCCGAGATTCTCGGCGTAGAGCCGGATATCGCCGAAAAACTTAAGCGGAAGATCAATCTTACCTGCGGGGAAAACGGGGACAACTACAACGTGATCGACGGAGACAACGAATACAATTTTTCCGTTAAAAACGTCAACGATATCGTCGTATACAGCCTGGATGAGCTGTGCGAAAGCATTTCGGCCTGTCTGGCGGATGCGAAGATATCCATTCCCGAATACGTGCCGATTTCCGTCACGGGCGGCGGCGTCAGTTACATCAGGGGGGCGAAAGAGCACCTTTCCAATCGGCTGAATATGCTGGTGGAAGTCGTGGCGCCCAAGCTCCCGCATCTCAACAAGCCCATAGAGTCTTCTTACATTGCGCTGCTGGATCTGGCGCTTACGCAGGCACCGCAAAAAGAAGGATTATTTCAAAAATTATTCAACTAGGAGAAAGAGGTTATGTTTAACAGCGAAGAGCGGACCAATTTTGCAGTGATTAAGGTCATAGGCGTCGGCGGCGGCGGGAACAACGCCGTCAACCGCATGATAGAAGCCGGCATTACGAGCGCGGAATTTTATTCCGTGAACACGGACAAGCAGGCGCTGCTCAGATCCAATGCGCAGAACCGACTGCAGATCGGGGCGATTCTGACGAAAGGATTGGGGGCGGGGTCTCTTCCGCAGGTCGGCGAGCAGGCTGCTGAGGAAAATCGGGAAGATCTGACCGAAATTATCAAGGGAACGGATCTTCTGTTTATCGCCGCAGGCATGGGAGGCGGTACGGGGACGGGCGCCGCACCCGTGATCGCGCGGATTGCGCGCGAAATGGGGATCCTCACCGTCGCGGTGGTCACAAAGCCCTTCTCGTTTGAAGGGAAAAAGCGCGCGGAGAATGCTGCGGAGGGAATCAATAACCTGAAAAAATACGTCGATACGCTGGTTGTCATCCCGAATGATAAACTGCTTCAGGTTCTGCCCAGCACGACTTCTTTTTACGATGCGTTCAAAGTTGCCGACGATGTGCTCCGCCAGGGAATCAGCGGGATCGTCGATCTGATCTCCACGCCTTCTCTGATCAACCTCGATTTTGCGGACGTCAATACGATCATGAAAGATCAGGGGCTCGCTCACATGGGGCTAGGCCGCGCAAAGGGCGAGCGCCGCGTCATCGAAGCGGTTCGCCAGGCGGTTTCCAGTCCGCTGCTCGAGACGACGATCGAGGGGGCGAAGGGCGTTATCCTGAATATTTCGGGCGGAAGAGACATGACGCTGACAGAAGTCAACGAGGCGGCAAGTCTCGTGCAGGGGGTAATCGATTCTTCCGCAAACATCATCTTCGGAACCACGGTGGACGAATCGATTACGGATGAGATTTCCATTACGATTATAGCCACCGGATTTTCGGGCGTAACGGAGGAAGCGGTGGAACAGCCCGCCGCGAAAAAGCCTGAATTTACCAAGGAGAGCCGCAATATTCCTCCCTTAATGATGGATCTTGCGGAAGAGAAGAAAGAAGAAGTACAGCCCGTGGTCGAGGTGGAGCGGCGCACCGAGCGCGCGGCAGAGCAGAAGGCGCCTTCCAGACCGGCGTTTATGGAGACGCAGAAGGCGGAAGAAGAGGATGAATTTGATATTCCCCGCCCGCGTTTGGAACAGAAAAAAGAAAAAGAACTCCCGACGTTTATGAAAAAGCTATTCGGGAAAAAGTAAGAAAAAATAGATTGATTTGAAATTATTTTATGTGTGTCATAATCAATTTGGTTTTTATTGAGGAGATATCTCAATAAAAACAGAGGTGCGGAATAACCGCACCTCTGTTTTATTGTCTTTCAGGATACGATTGGGAGGTTTGTTTGGAGAGGTATAGATACAAAGGATTAACGGAGGTTCTATGTCTGAAAAAAAGAAAAAGTGGAGGAAATTCCGGCATCGCGTCGTAAAAGCGCTGGCTTACGCATTCTTTTATCCCTATTCTGTGATGCGATACGGCATTCATGTAGAGAGCATGAAACGCCCCGGAAAACAGCCGTACCTGCTGCTCAGCAATCACCAGACCGCATTTGATCAGTTTTTTGTCGGGATGATCTACCGCGGTCCCGTCTACTACGTTGCGTCCGAAGATCTGTTTTCCAACGGATTTGTTTCCGGCTTGCTGCGTTATGCGGTCGCGCCCATCCCGATCCGGAAACAGACGACGGATATCCGCTCGGTCATGAACTGCATCAAAGTGGCGAAAGAGGGCGGAACGATAGCCATAGCGCCTGAGGGGAACCGCACGTTCAGCGGACGCACGGAGTACATAAAGCCCTCCATCGTCGGACTGGTCAGAGTATTGAAACTTCCCGTTGCGTTTATCCGCATCGAGGGAGGGTACGGCGTTCAGCCCCGTTGGAGCGACGTCGTACGAAAGGGAAAAATGCGCGCGTATGTCTCCCGCATTCTTTCGCCGGAAGAAGCCGCCCGCCTGACGGACGACGAACTTCTGCAGCTGATCTGTTCAGAGCTTACGGTAAATGATTTCGAGCAGGAAGGCATTTATCGGCATAAAAAACTCGCCGAGTATCTCGAGCGCGTGTTTTATGTCTGTCCGGACTGCGGGTTTTCCGTACTGCGCAGCGAGCGGGATACGGTCACCTGTACGAAGTGCGGCAAAAAAATCCGCTATCTGCCCGATCGTACTTTTCAGGGCGTCGGTTTTGATTTTCCCTTGCATAATGCCTTGGAATGGTATGATTTTCAGTCAGATTACGTCAACTCTTTCAATTTGACGGCAGACTGCAGTGTGCCGTTTTTTGAAGACAGGGCGTCTTACAGCGAGGTGATTTTATATCAAAAGAAAAAGATTCTGGCAAAGACCGTGGAATTGAAACTTTACGGCGACAGAATCACGCTGGATTTTGCGGCGGAGCATATAGAATACCCGTTCCGTTCTCTGGATGCGGTGACGGTTCTCGGCCGCAATAAGCTGAATATCTACTTTCAGGATCATGTCTTTCAGTTTAAGGGAGACAAGCGGTTCAATGCGGTGAAATACGTCAATTTTTACCATCGCTATCGTAATTTGCAGGAAGGTAACGAACATGGAAAATTTTTGGGACTTTAGTGTTTGGGGCTCGTTCAATCTCGTCGCGTTGCTGCTCGTCAGTTTGATCGTAGCCAATATTCTTAAAAAACTGATTAAACCGTTGGAAAATTCGTTGATTCCCACTTCGGTGCTCGGCGGCATTCTGCTGCTCATCGCATCCACGATCTATAAGGCCGTGACGGGAGAATCCATGTATAACACGCCGTTCTTCGGCGGAAACGGCGGGACCGCGCTGGAAATTCTCACCTATCACACGCTCGCGCTCGGGTTTATCGCCACTGCGCTCAAGTCGACAGGCGGTAAAATGACGAAGAAGCGGAGCGCTGAGATCTTCAACACCGGCGTCACGACGGTTTCCACTTATCTGATTCAGGGCGTTTTCGGGCTGGCGATCACGATCGTCGCCGCGCTGATCGTCGAGGATTTTTTCCCCGCGGCAGGCATTCTTCTTCCTTTCGGGTACGGGCAGGGAACCGGGCAGGCGCTGAACTACGGAAATATCTACGAGACGGATTACGGCTTTGTCGGCGGCAGAAGTTTCGGACTCAGCATCGCGGCGCTCGGCTTTCTGAGCGCGAGCATCGGCGGCATAATTCATCTGAATATTCTCCGGCGGAAAAAGAAACTCAGCATAGGTTCTGCGAAGGAAAAGGCGGTTTCTTTAAGCGAGGTGCAGTCGGAAGGGGATATTCCCATGAATAAGGGCATCGATAAAATCACCGTGCAGATCGCTTTGATCGCCCTTGCTTATATCCTGTCATATCTGGTAATGCTCGGGCTGGGAGAACTGCTCCCGGGCATGAGATCGGTTATTTACGGATTTAACTTCTTCATCGGCGTTTTAATGGCGACGCTGGTAAAGCTGGTACTGAACTTTTTTAACAAGAAACAAATTGTCAAAAAGAAATATACCAATAATTTCTTGCTGACGCGGATCGGCAATTTCTTCTTCGACGTGATGATCGTCGCCGGAATTGCCGCCATTCAGCTGGATGCGCTTGCGGATTATTGGCTGGTCATTCTCATTCTCGGCATTGTCGGGCTGATTATAACGTATATTTACAATCTCATCGTCGCGCGGGTGCTGTTTAAAGATTATGCGG
The DNA here is from genome assembly GCA_900543915.1 of uncultured Eubacteriales bacterium. Classification (GTDB taxonomy): domain Bacteria; phylum Bacillota; class Clostridia; order Christensenellales; family Borkfalkiaceae; genus UMGS621. The sequence goes on from UQTB01000016.1 coordinate 47,476, forward strand.
AAGAACAGTTTCTCGCGATGTACGGGATGCTCACCGGAACGGCGAGCACGGGGATCATCCTTCTGAGGGAATATGATCCCGAGTTTTCGACGCCCGCCGCCGATAATCTCGTCTATCAGAATTTTCCGGCAATCGTATTCGGGTTTCCGATGATGCTGCTCGCTACGTTTGCGCCGAAACAGCCTTTCTGGACGATGATTATCCTGATCGGTTTCTTTATCGCGATGAACGTCATTTTATTCCGCAATCAGATCTTCGGCGGATTACGGGCGCGCAGAAAGGACGTCGCGGATACGGGAGCGGCCGAAGAGAAATCAGCTGCCGGAGAGGGAAGTGACGAAACGTCGGCGGAATAAGCGGAACGATGCCGTTCGATGCCTCTGAAAAACGCCCGCCGTTTTAA
>UQTB01000017.1 GCA_900543915.1 uncultured Eubacteriales bacterium
CCGAGAATGGCGGCTATGCCAAACTGTTCAACGCGCAGAAAGAGTTAGAGGAAGGCTATAAGACAGTTGCTTCCCTCGCAGAGGTGAGAGCATGAAAACCAAACTTCGCAGAAGCGGCGCCAAGATCATGGCAAGCCTTATTGTACTGCTCGGTTCTTTATCTTACATAATGATTCTCGCCGTAATAAACGGTTCTGTTGGGTTTATCGCTGCGATGGGCGTGACGGTGTTCGGTGCAACGGGCGTTGCAAAGGCTTTGGGCATCCTCGGCTTGTGCGCCGAAGTTTCCCTCTCGTGGGGCTGGATCATCGGGCTTGCCGTCGGCTGCGGCGTCATTCGCGGCGGACTTCGGTATCTGGAACAGTACAGCAACCACTATATCGCCTTCAAACTGCTGGCGGTCCTGCGCGACAAGATTTTCGGCGCTCTCCGCGTGCTCTGCCCGGCAAAGCTGGAAAGCAAGCAGAAGGGCGGCATCATTGCGATGATCACTTCGGACATCGAGACGCTGGAAGTTTTTTACGCGCATACCATATCGCCCGTCTGTATCGCAGTCCTGGTCTCCCTCGCGGTAATTCTGTTCGTCGGTTTCGTCTCTTCCTGGTATCTGGCGCTCACGGCGCTCATCGGTTACGCCGTCATCGGCATAGCGGTTCCCCTCGTTTCGGCGGGGCGGCTGAAAGAAGCGGGCGTCAATTACCGCAGGGAATTCGCCTCGTTCAATTCTTATTTTCTGGACAGCGTCAAGGGGATCCGCGATATCGTACTCAACAATGCCGGGCCTGAGCGAAAAAAGGAGGTGGACCGCTGTTCGGATGTCCTCCTGAAAGAGACGAAAAAGATGAAACACGGCATCACGCGGGCGGGCGCGGCGACCGAGCTTGCGGTCACGCTGGTTATCGCGCTCGCGCTCGTCGTCGGCATCCTCCTGGTGAAAGCGGAGATGCTCTCCCTCGGGTGGATGATCGTCGGCGTCACGGCGGTGTTCGGGAGCTTCGGTCCCGTCCTGGCGGTCTCGGCATTGCCCGGCAACCTCACGCAGACGTTTGCCAGCGGCGACCGTGTGCTGAATTTACTGGAAGAGAAACCCGCCGTTTCCGAAATCTCGAACGGAACGGATATTTCGTACGAACGCCTGGATGTCGAAAATCTCTCGTTTGCCTATGAGGCGAACGCCCCCGTGCTGAAAGAAGTTTGCATGCACGCGAAGAAGGGCGAAATTATCGGCATTGTCGGCGAGAGCGGCTGCGGCAAATCCACATTCCTGAAACTGCTGCTGAGGTATTGGGAAAAAGACGGCGGGACGATCGCCTACAACGGATCCGACGTGGACATGATCAACTCGGCGAGTCTGCTGAATAACGTCACGATGGTATCCCAAAGCACATATCTCTTCGACGAGAGCATCGAAGAGAATCTGAGAATCGCCCGGCCGGACGCAACGCGGGAAGAACTCGAAAGCGCCTGCAGGATGGCGTCGGTGCACGACTTCATCCTTTCGCTGCCGGAGGGGTATGGGACGCGCGTCGGCGCGATGGGCGATAACCTCTCCGCGGGCGAAAAACAGCGCATCGGGCTTGCGCGCGCATTTCTGAGAGGGAGCGAGCTCATCCTTTTGGACGAGCCGACCAGCAATGTGGACTCCATCAACGAGGGCATGATCTTAAAGTCTCTCGCGGAGCACGGAAAGAGCGTCATCCTCGTATCGCACAGGGAATCGACGATGGCGATTGCAGATCGGATTTACAGAGTGAAAGACGGCGTAATGACGGAGGAAAGATAAATGGAAGAAAAGAACAATGCCGCAACAGAACGGAACGCGGCGCAGGAACTCATCGAAAACGCAGCGGTCGATACGGCGGAGCCGGCCGTCAGGGAGGCGCGCGCGGACACCCCGGAAAACGACGGTAAGATTTTCCGCAGATATAAGATCAAAGATATCGTATTTTTGGCGATCATGTCGGCGTGCATGCTCGTGACGGGGGCGATCATGCCCCTCGTCGGGCAGATCCCGCTCTTCGGCATCATTCAGCTCTGCCTGGGGCTGCAGTTCTCGATTTTTCCCGTGATCGGCATGATGAAGGTGAGAAAGCCCGGCGCGCTGGTATTTATGTCCCTGTGCTGCGGCGTAGTGCTCGTGTTTATGAATCCCATCATGTTCGTTTGCAGCCTGCTCTGCGCTTTGATCGCTGAGGGACTGGTGCTCGCGCTCTTCCGCGGATATCGGAAAAACGGAGCGTGCCTGTTTGCGGGAACCGTTTATTTTCCCCTCACGCTTCCCTTTCTGTATGTATATTACCGTTTTTTGTATTCCTGGACGGGGGAGGAAGGACAGGCCGTCAACGCGTTTGTCGGCGCGGAGCCGGGCGTCGCGATCGGCATGTCCGCCGCGGTGCTTGCGGTCTGTTTCGCCGGCGCTCTGCTCGGCGTCGTCATTTCCCGCGAACTGCGGAAATCCGGTGTCATGAAGAAATGAGTTTTTTTCGTTGGAAGGTTCAGTTATATCCGCTCGTCGCGATTCTGTCGGGCGTGCTGATCATCGTATTCGGGCTGATTGCGGCGAAAGATCTCCTCGCATGTTCCCTCTTTCTGGCAGGGGCATATCTTTGGCTCGCCCTGTTCGGGTGCTGGAGGGAGTGCCTTCGCGTGCTTCCCGCGTTTGTCGTCGCGTCGGGTATCTTTTTCGGAATTTTTTATGCGGCGACGAGCACGGCGGATTCGGGCTGGTCGATGGCCAACCGCTTCGGCGCGGTGTTTCTCGCCGTCGTCCCGGGCATGAGCTGTTCTCCCGTGCGGATGACGCGCAGTCTGTCGCAAATCCGTACGCCGCGCTCCGTCACGCTCGGCATGCTCATCGCGATGTCTTTCGTCCCCATGCTGAAAGGAGAGATCCGCCGCGTGCGCGAAGCGATGAAAACCCGGGGCGCGGGCAGCCTGCTGAATCCGAAAATTCTGTACCGCGCTTTCATGGTGCCGTTCGTGATGCGGCTGGTGAATATCTCCGACACGCTTGCGCTCTCGGTGGAGACGCGGGGATTCGCGCTCGGCAAGGCGCCTTATACCATTTATAAAAGGGAGAGCCTCGCTCTGTCCGACGTCCTGTTCGCGGCAGGGCTCTTGGCGGGCGCCGTTCTGGTGGTGGCGTTATGAAGGCGATCGAACTGAAGGGCGTCAGCTTTTCTTACGACGGAAGGAAAAAGATCTTCGATAACGTCAGTTTCTCGGTGGATTACGGCGGGGTGACGCTCGTCTCCGGGCATTCGGGAGAGGGAAAATCCACGCTGATGTATATCGTGAGCGGCATAATTCCCAACGTCAATTACGGCGAACTGACGGGCGAGGTACTTGTCGGCGGCGAGGAGATCCTCGGCAGAAAAATGGGATATATCTGCCGCAAAGTGGGCGTCGTTCTGCAAAACGCGGACGAGCAGATCGTGCAGAAGATCGTGGAGGATGAAGTCGCGTTCGGCTGTGAAAATCTCGCTTTTCCGCCCGAGAAGATAGAGCGGCAGATCGAAACCGTCTGCCGTCTGATGAACCTCGGCCGTTCCCGGCAGTGCCGTACGCTGTCCGGCGGACAGAAACAGCGCCTCATCACGGCCTCCACGCTCGCGATGGGGCAGAAGATTCTCATTTTGGACGAGCCGCTTGCCAACCTCGACAAGGACGGTGCGGCGATGCTGATGAGAACCCTGCGTTCGCTTGCGGAAGCGGGGTACGCGGTCGTCGTCATCGAGCACCGCCTCGACATGGTGCTGCCCTACGTCGATACGGTATGGCATGTCGGCGGCGGGCGGATCGATGCGGTCGGGAACCGGCAGACATATCTCGCGGAGCAGACGGCGAAGATCGAGGATATCTGCCCGGTCTTTGCGGGGACGGAAAGTCTGTTCTCGCTGAATAAAGTCGCCTTTTCGGTCAAAGACAGGGAGATTTTGAAGGGCGTCACCTGCGAGATTCCCAGGGGCGGCAGAACGGTTTTGCTGGGAGAAAACGGATGCGGAAAGACTACGCTCATGCGCCTGATCGCGCGCCTTTGCCGCCCCACGGGCGGGACGATCGCGCAGTATATCGATGAAAAACTGTCGCAGAAGCCGAAAGGGAGCAAGGCGTGGTACCGAAAGGTGGGAGTGGTTTATCAGAATCCGGACTATCAGCTCTTTATGCCCACGGTAGAGCGGGAAATCAAATTCGGCGCACCGTCGCCCGCATATGCGGAGCGGATTGCGGAGCTGTTTCAGGTCAGGCACCTGTGGCAGCGCCATCCGCAGTCGCTTTCCGAGGGGCAGAAGCGGCGCGTCTCCATCGCGGCGGCGGTGGCCTGCGCGCCGGAGGTGCTTCTGCTGGACGAACCGACGGTGGGGCAGGATTACGACGGTCTGTGTGCGATGACGGATATTCTCAACCGCCTTCATGCGGAGACCGGCAACTCGATGATCACGGTCACGCACGACGTCAGATGCGCGGAAGCGCTCTGCGACAGGGCGTTTCTCATTCAGGACGGCGTGATCAGAAGGCAGGGCGGCAAGGAACTCGTGAGGGAGTATTTTTCGCGCTGAGTTCCTGTTTTGCCGCGCATTTCGTCCGTCCGGCGGAAATTCCTGAAAATACAAAAAATCCGATCGCTCCGGGCATTTCCGGGGCGTTTTTTTATCAGCCGCTTTTTCGATTTGAAAATTTTTTTCTTTTTTCTGAAAAAATTTAAAAAATGGTATTGACAAAGCCGTTTTCCCGTGTTATAATAATTATACTTTCATGCGACACGAGTCGCATTCCGAATGATTCATTTGGGATAACGGGCACAGTTTGCGCAAACCGAATAGAGGAGCAGAGCTCGTTATCTTTTTTTGATTAAATTTGCGACACGAATCGCCAAGGGAAAAAGCGTGCGGCGCAAAGCCGTAAATATATCGCGTAAACAGGAGGAAAACAATGAAAAAAGCAATCATCATGGCGTTGACGCTGGCATGCAGCCTCTGCCTCGGTCTCGGGGCGGCGTTCGCGCAAGAGCAGCCGCTAAGTTCGCCTGCGAACTTAGTAAAAGAGCTCGCCATCGGCGAGCTCCTCCCCGGTTATCAGGTAGACGGCAAAACAAATCTGCCGTTTCCGGACGACTGGGGCATCAAGGCGGGCAAGGTCGGCGGCGCCGTGACGTTCGTCAATAACGACGGCACGGTAAGAGCGGCTGCAAGCGGGATCTTTTTCGCTTCCGAAATGCCGCTGACCGCCGCGCTTACGTCCGAGGTGACCGAATATACGGTCTCCGCGAAGGTCACGCCGAAGGAAAGAGGCGACTGGGGCGGCGTCGGCATTTTGATCGGCTGGCATAACGAGGCGCCCGTCGTCTTATTTCTGACCGAAAATCCCTCTATGAGCTTTGCAATCGACGGGAACGAATGGGCCAAGGCGTTTGAGCCCATGGACGGCGTCGCGCTGCCCGCGTTCTCGCTGGATACCGAATATGACATGAAAGTGGCGATGAAGGACGGGATCGCTTCCGTTTATCTGAACGGAACGCTGATCAACAATATCGACTTGTCCGCGTATGAAATTACGCCCGCGGTCGGCCCCGCGATGAAAAATTACAGGGGAGAATACACGGATTTCGCGCTGGAAGCCGTCGTCCCCATGAAGGAGCCCGCGGCGTATGCGGATTACGACAACATCGTCGCGGATACCGTCGGGCTGCTGGATACGTACGGCGTGAGCGCGGAATTCAAAACGCAGCAGCCGTTCCCGTCCGACTGGGGGATGAAAGTCTCCGTGGTGGAAGGCGCTTACATGCGCGTGGACAATAACATGAATCCCTACATAAACGCTTCGTTTTGTGCGTCTTACCTGCCCACGATGAAAGATGTCTCTTCCGTGACGGACTATTACGTGGAAGCGACGGTCATCCCGGCCGAGAGAAATAACTGGGGCGGCGCGGGGATCGTGGTCGGCAGAGGCGCGGAAGACGGCGCGCCCGTCGTGATCTGGATGTCCGAGGTCGGCGGCGTTTATGTCGCGTATTCTTTTGAGGAGTTCAGAATCCCGGTAGTGGATCCGGCGGTGGACGAACCGATGACGTTTGAAACCGGCACGCCCATCCGCTTCGGCGCGGTGGTGACGGGCGGTCAGGTCGCGGTCTACATCGACGGCGCGCTCGTGGGCACTGCCGATATTTCCGCGGCGCAATCCCTTCCCGCCGTGGGCACGGCATTCAAGAACTGGAATGCGGAAGTCACGGAGATCGCCTTCCGGACGGATACGGAAGGTCTGGAAAATGCGAAATACACCATATACGGCATTTCGGGCGCGGTGGAAATCTCCGATCAGGAATATACGTACGGCGAAAAAGTGACCCTGAATCCGGCGGAGCGCAAGGGGTATCAGTTTATGGGGTGGCACCTTCTGCCCGATCTGAGCGATCAGGTAGTGACCGAAATTCCCGCCAGTGTAGGAGGAGATATCAATCTCTACTGCGAATTTGCGACGGCGGTTTACAGCATCAAATACTATGACGGGGATACCGAGATGACGGATCCGACGTTCACGGCAAACTACGACTTCAAGTCCTATATTCCGCTTCCCACGCCCGCCAAGGAAGGGTATACCTTCGAGGGCTGGTACGAATCGGCCGATTTTTCGGGCGAAAAGGTAGATGCGATCGAAATGGGCACGACGGGAGACAAGATCTTCTATGCGAAATTCGTCAGAGAAGGCGGCGGCTCCGGCGATGAAACCGACGGCTGCGGCAGCGCGCTCGGCATCTCTTCCGCGCTTCTGTGCGCGGCGGCTGCGGGCGCAGGGCTGATGCTCCTCAGGAAAAAGCGCGGCGCGCGCTGACGGAGGCGGTATGAAAAAAAGACTGATCGCCTTTATTATGTGCCTGATGTTAGCTTTCGGTGGATTTGCGGCTGCGGGGTGTGAGAATACGCCTTCCGCTTCGCTCGATCCCATCGACGCGACGGTGGAACTCTGGAGCGCGCCCGAGGCGTTCGGGCGCAATCAAAATTACAAGGTGGAGATTTCCGGCGACGGCGAGACCTGGACGGAGACCGCCGTCTACAACGTCAAAAACGGGCATCAGCTGGGGGATAAGCTGATCAACCTGGGCGGCGGCGTTTATTTCGGAGAGCCGTATACGGCGTCCCTCGTCACGTTCGACTTCGAGGGGACGGTGGGAATCCGCGTCACCTATTCCAAGGACCTTGCGGAAAACGGCTACGTCATCAGCCCCGCTTCTTACGCGGTAAAGAGCGTGCAGGAGGGGAATACCGTCACGTTTACGCTGACGCAGGACGCGAAGAGTCCCCGCAAAGTGGTGTTCCGCCCAGACGGCGAATGGGAGGCGGAGTGCCTTCAGATCATGACGAACGTCCCGGAAAAGGAATACAAGGTGGATGAGACCGCCGAAAACGTGTACGTCATCGAGGAGGGAGACGAGATCCCTCTCACCCTGCCGGAGGGAAAAACGGTCTATTATTTCAAGAAAGGCATCCACACGCTTCCGGGCGGCTACTGGGCGGAGCTCGATCTCGGCAAGACCGAAACGGTCACATCCTTCGACCTCATGACCCCGTCCGTCAATCAGAGCACGCTGCCCGGCGGGCTCTGCTTCGAGCTGCTGGCGAAACAGGAAGACGGCGCATGGGAGAGCGTCTACCGCTCGGTGGGAGAGGATGCGGAGAACAACGTCAATCTGACCGGCGTGAAGGTGAATGCCGAGGCGCGCTATTTCCGCATCGTCCTGCACGGCAACTTCAACTGGCAGCCGGTGGGAAATTATCGGTTTATCCATAAAGCGTATATGAGCGAACTGCGGCTCTTCAACGAAAGCGGAGAAAACGTCGCGCTGGGCAGGGCCGTGGCGGGGGCAGGCAAAGACTTCGCCGTAATCACGGACGGCGCAGAGGGGGACGTCTACGGTCACGCGTATGCGGGCGAGACCTTCAGCGTAATGGACGGATATACCTATTATCTGGAAAAAGGAAGCGTCCTCAACGGCGCGTTCCTGGGGAACGGGCGCGAAAACGTCACGATCTCCGGGCGGGGGATCCTTGACAGCAGCATTCTGGAATCCGACCACGATCTCTCGGAGGGCAGAAACGGCGCCATTCACTTTGAATCTCTCAAGAACGTAGTCGTCGAGGGGATCACCATGATGCACGCCCCCATGTGGATGTGCGTCATCAATTACAGCGAAAACGTGCTGGTGGACGGGGTCAACCTGTTCGGCTACTGCACGAATGCGGACGGCATCCACTTCTCCGCCTCCAAGAATGCGGTCGCGACCGGCTGCTTTATCCGCACGACGGACGATTTGTTCGTCGCCTACCACTACGGGGACGCGGACGGGCTTACCTTCCGCAACAGCGTGCTTTGGAGCGACGGGGGAAGAGCGCTTCTCCTGGGGCTCGCGAGCACGGGAGACATCAAAAACGTCACAATGGAAAACTGCGACGTCATCACCTTCCAGAACGTGTGGAATCTGGAAGAAGCGGGCGGATGCGCGCAGATCATCGCCACGGGCGGCAGGACGATTTCGAACGTCGTCATCCGCGACGTCCGCATCGACGAGGTCCGTTTCCCCGTCATCGCGCAGTTTCTGCAGATCCGCTCGGGGAACGACGCTTACGGCGCCGGCTTTGTTTCGGGCGTGCGGCTGGAGAACGTCTCGTACGCCTCCGAGTGTAAGCCGAAGTCGCTGATCTCGGTGATGTCGCCTGGCGGCGCGGTTTCAGGCATCACGTTCAAGCGCGTCACCGTCGGGGGAACCGAGGTGACGGCGGACAACATAGGGGATTTTTTCAGCAAGGATCCCGAAATCGAGATCATCTACGAATAAGGAGTGAAAGATGAAAAGACTGATTACCATTGTTATGGCGCTGATATTGGCGCTCTCGCTCGCTTCGTTTGCGGCCTGCGGCCCCGAAGAGGAAGGGCCGGACGGCGAAGTGAAAATCACCTTTATGCACATGTGGCCGGAGCACGAAGCGGTCATGAATCAGCTGCTCGATCAGTTTGAAGCGGAAAACGAGGGGATCACGGTAGAGGCCTCCATCACCCCCTACGATCAGATCGAACAGGTGCTGCAGGCGGCGCAGATCAGCGGCACGCTTCCCAACGTGTATACGTTCTATACGCACTACATGACGCCGATGGTGTCTTCCACGGACGGCGTCATGGCGGGATCTCTGAACGAGCTGCACGACGAGATCATCGGCGATTTTATCCAGGAGAGCTCCTGGGAACTGGGAAAGATCAACGGAACCTATTATTCCGCGCCTTTCCGCGCGACGGGCGAGCTGATCTTCTACAACAAGACGCTGTTCGGCGAAAAGGGCTGGAATAAGCCCGAGACCTTCGAGGCGTTTGAAGCGCTCTTGGACGCCGTCAGCGCGGACGGTACGTATACGCCCCTCGCCGCGGGCGGAAAAGAACATCAGATCACCTATCTCATCAACGCGATGAGCCTCTTCTGCAGCGTGATGGACGGTTCGGTGGACGAACCCGGCTATGCGGTCGGCCGTCTGGAACCGGACGAATCGGACAACACCTCCGTCCTGATCTATGAAAAAGTGCACGACTGGTACGCCGCGGATTACTTCGGCAAGGGGGCGATCGCCGTTTCCAAGCAGGGGGCGATCAAGGAATTCACTTCCCGCCGCGCGGCGATGGTCTTTGCCAACGTCAACAACCTGGGCGATATCGCCACGCTGATGCCGAACGACGAGATCGGCGTGTTCGCCATTCCCGCTCCCTCCGCCATCGCGGAAGACGTCAAGTACGTGTACGGCGGTTACGACGGCCTGTCCTATAACCCCGGCGCGTCCGATGCGAAGAAAGAGGCGTCCTTAAAACTCATCAAATTCCTCGTCAGCGCGGAGGTGCAGCAGATCCTCGCGGACCGCACGCAGTCCATCGTCGTCAACAAGAACGCGGAGTATCACAGCGAAATGTACAAGGCGTTTGCGGAGGAATACCGCTACGTGGGCGCGTATGCGACCGGAACGGATTACGTGACGGGGCAGAACGCGGCGGGCAACGTCTCCATCATGTCTACCTATATTTCGGGCACCTCGGGGCAGAGCGCCGCGCAGATTATCAGGCTGATCAACGACAACGTCTGGAAAGACATGCAGGATCCGCTCCTCAACAACCCCGTAAAGGATTGGTATCCCCGTCAGAATCCGAGAAAAGATTTCGACAAGAGCTGGCTTAACTGACCGAGAGAACGCCGCCGCGCGCCGTCGTGCGCGCGGAAGGGCGGGGAGAAACTATGCTTGCGATAAAATCCGTACAAAAAAAGGCGAATCTGGTCGGCTGGCTGCTGATGATACCGACCGCGATCAGCATTCTGCTCTTCATCGTCTATCCCGTGGTCTTTTCCATCGTGCTGTCCTTTACGAACTGGAAGTTCGTGTTCGTCAATGTGGAATTTACGGGGTTTGAAAATTACAAATGGCTGTTCAGCGAACAGGGCTCGCAGTTCTGGACTTCCACGTGGATCAGTATCAAATTTACCTTCATATCGACTGCGATCCAGACCTTTTTAGGCTTTCTGCTGGCGTACGTCCTCTACAACATGGGGCGCCGCCTGCAGGGCGTTTACAAAGTGCTCCTCTACGTTCCCGTCCTGCTGCCCGCGCCCGTGGTCAGCGTCATGTGGACGTTTATCTTCGAGCCCAACGTCGGGCTGATGGATACCATCCTGTCCGTCTTCGGCGTGACGGATTTCCCGCTGTGGCTGACCAACGAAAATATTTCGCTCTGGACGGTCATCGCCGTCAATACCTGGCGGTACATCGGCGTCACGATGATCATTTACTTCATCGCGATGAACGCCATCCCGAAGGACGTGATCGAGGGCGCCGTCATCGACGGCGCGGGGAAGTGGCGCATCCTGTGGCGGTTTATTCTGCCGCTGACGTGGAGCTCGACCTCCACCAACCTGCTTCTCTCCGTCATGGGCGGGCTGAAATCCTTTGACCTCTTCTATCTCTTTACGAACGGAACGGGGGATTACGGGCTGTACGTCGTGGGGCTGTACATCTGGCGGACGGCTTATAAGTTCAAAACCTTCTGCCGCGCGGTCACCATGTCGCTGGTGCTTTCCGTCATTATCGCGGTCATTTCGCTGGGGATGAACAGCCTTTTAAACAAGCAGGAGGACCGCATCAATGACTGAAGCAAATATAAGTTCTGCGGCGTTCCGCAGAAAGCGCACGCGCGCGGAAGTAAAAAGGATCGTCTCCAACGTCGTTCTGTTCGTCGTCATGGCGGTCGTCACCGTGCTGGTCTTGTATCCCATGCTGTTCGTGCTCTTTACTTCCTTCAAGACGTATGCGGAGTTTTTGGACGACCCCTTCGGCTTTTCCTTTGCGCACCCCGAAAATTACGCAAGGGCCTGGATAGACGGGCATTTTTCCACCTACTTTCTCAATTCCGTCCTGGTGACGGCGCTGACCGTCCTGTCCAAAGTGTTCATGAGCGGCATCGTCGCCTACTGCGTGGGCGTTTTGCAGTTCAGGGGATACAAGATATTTATGGCGGTCATTCTCTCCACCATGTTTTTCACGGGGGAGATCACGGGGATCCCGACCTTTCTGATGATGCGTTCCCTCAATACGCTGGATACGCTCTGGGCGCTGATTCTGCCCGGCGTGCTCTCGCCGGCGGGGCTGGGCGCTCTGCTCGGCGTGGGTTATGCGAAAAAGATCCCGAAGGAGCTGCACGAGGCGGCGCTGCTGGACGGCGCGGGGCTCTTCTCCATCTTCTGGCACATTGATTTCAAACTGATGATCCCCATGCTGACGCTGGTCGCGATCCAGACGTTCACCGGCTCGTGGTCGGATTTTTACTGGCCGCTCATCACCATCACCACGAACGACGCGGCGCGCACGCTTCCGCTCGGGCTCATCAACTTCCAGTCCCAGAACAACTCCGAATACGGGGTTCTTTCCGCGGGGCTGGTGATCCTCACAATCCCCATCGTCGCGTTGTACGCGGGGCTTTCAAAGTATTTTATCGAGGGCGTAGCGGCGGGCGCCGTCAAAGGTTAAAGGAGAATAACATGTACATCACCGAACAGGAATTACGAAATAAAATTCTCGGCTGCTGGTTCGGCAAGAACGTCGGCGGCACGCTGGGCGCTCCGTATGAATGGCGGCGCCAGATCAACAATGTGACCTTTTATCAGGATTCGGTCAACGGCGAACCGCTGCCGAACGACGATCTGGATATTCAGCTTCTCTGGCTGATCGCCATGGAGCAGCAGGGGATCGGCCTGTCCGCCGAGACGCTGGCGCACTACTGGGAGATATTCGTCACGCCGCACTGGGCGGAATACGGCATCGCCAAGGCGAATATGAAACTCGGGCTGATACCGCCCCTCTCGGGCTCCTATCACAATTTATACAAAGACAGCTGCGGCAGCTATATCCGCAGCGAGATCTGGGCGTGCGTCGCGCCCGGAACCCCCGCGCTCTCCGCGGAACTCATGCTGCGCGACTCGCAGATCGACCACGGCGGGCGGACGGAGGGTACCTACGCGGCGGTCTTTATCGCCGCGCTGGAGAGCGCCGCGTTCGTCGAAAGCGATATCCACAAGCTCATCGAGACCGGGCTCACATACATCCCCGCGGAATGCGATATCGCAAAGGTGATCCGCATGGTGATCGGCGCCTACGAGGCGGGTAAGACCTATATCGAGGCGCGCGACATGATTCTGGAAGCCTACCGCGGCGAGCCGTTCACGTACTTTGAAAACGGCGAGATGGTCAAGCTGGTCTCCGACCGCGACCGCGCGCTGGGCTTTGACAAGGGCAGAAAGGGGTACGACGTGGTGGACAACGTCGGTCTGATCGCGGTAGGACTTCTTTACGGGGAGGGCGACTTTGCAAATTCCATGCTGTGCGCCATCAACTGCGGGGAAGATACCGACTGCACCGCCGCAACCATCGGGTCTATTTTCGGCATCATCATGGGGTACGATAATATTCCCGAAAAATGGAAAGCGCCCATCGGCACGGGGATCAGAACGGTGTGCCTCAATCACGGAGAGATCGAGGGAAAGGTCCCCGCGGATATCTACGATCTGACGGAGCGCACGTTCAGGCTGTACCGCCGCTTTGAACTGCAATATCCCGTCAATCTGCATCTCGGCGCGGAAACCGGGGGGACGTCTCCCGCGCTCGCCTGCAATCCCTATGTATTCGACGCGCTCTATCGGTTTGCGGACTGCGCGTATCATTCGTTCACCTTCTTCGACGTCGCCGTGCGCTATGACGACGGCGCGGAGTGGAAAGAAGGGGGAAATGCGGTCACGCTCTTCTTCGTCAACCGCTACGCGACCTGCGAACACGTCGAGATCGCGTGGCAGAAAAAGGAGGGGATCACCGTAGATCAGCCCGTGGCGGCCGTCTTTTTGCCGCAGGATAAATACGGGGATCACATTCAGAGCGCGGTCTTTCACCTCACCGCGGAAAATCCGGCCGCCGTCGAACTGCTGACGGTGACGGTCCGCATGACCAGCCGCGTCTGTTCCGCGGCGTTCACCGTTCCGTTTGTCCGCGGCTGCGGGCAGAAGGCGGTCAGCGTGGAGGCGCGCGAGACATGCTGACGGCAGAGAGAACGCGCCTCGTACAGCGGGGGTACGACATGACGGCAGACCGCCGTTACGCCGCCCTCTTCACCACCGGAAACGGCTATATCGGCGTGCGCGGCAGCTATGAAGAGGATACCGAGCTCTGCACGCAGGGCGCGTATATCAGGGGATTCATCGACAAGACCATAGAGATCTGCACGCCCTATTATCCCAATCCCTTCGTCAAGAAAAAATACTATGACGACGACGGGCTGAAGGCCTGGCAGGACACCGAATGCGGCGTCAATTTTGCGGATATTCTGACCGTGTTCGTCGAGATCGGCGGCGCGCGGTTCGACCTTTTGGAGGGGAATCTGGTCTCCTTTGAGCGGTCGCTCGAATATGCGACGGGCGTGCTTACCAGAAAAGTCGTGTGGGAGGACGGAAAAGGAAACCGTACTGAACTTGTCTTCGAGCGGTTTTCCTCCTTTGCAGACGATCACGTGTACTGTCAGCGCGTCACGGTGCGTCCGCTCAATCACAGCCTTCCCGTCGCCATCGGGAGCGGCGTGGAGCTCCGGACCAAGACCATGGGGCAGATCGTCACGAAAACGCTTTCCCGCGCGGTTTCGGGCGATACCGTTTCCGCGCGCATTCTCTCGGGGGAGAAATACGGGTTTACGGCAGAGGTCGTCGCCCGTTCCCGCGTAACGGCGGGAGGAAAGGCTGTAAACGGAAAACCGGAGGACGGAAAAATTCCCCTGATTCGTTTTGAAACGCCCGGCGGGGACGGAGAAGTCGTGCTGGAAAAAATCGTTCACGTCGTCACCTCGCGGGACGAGGACGGCGCCTGCGCCGCGCAAATCGACGGCGCCACGTACGAAGGGGAATATGCCCGCCACATCGCGGCGTATGCGCCGCTGTTTGAAGTCGCGAACGTGGAGATCGAAGGGAAAGACGAACTGGACGGCGCGCTCCGTTTCGCTTCCTACCATTCCCTTATCTCCGTCTGCCGCAACGACAGCGTGCACGGCGTCGCGGCGAAGGGATTGACGGGCGAACACTACCACCAGTTTGTCTGGTGGGACAGCGAAGTCTATCAGATGCCCTTCTTTTTATACACCAATCCCTCCGCGGCGAAAAATACGCTTCTTTACCGCTATCGCACGCTTTCCGCGGCGAAAAAGATCGCGGCGGAAAAGGGGCTTGCGGGCGCGCGCTTCGCGTTCTGTTCGAGCGTGACGGGGGAAGAATGCGTCTGGAGCTTCTGTGTCCAGCCGTTTTTGCAGGATCACATCGTGTCCGACGTGATGCTGGCGGTATTCCGCTATCTGGATGCGACGGACGACGGGGACTTCCTTCGCCGTTACGGGCTGGAACTGCTGAGCGAGTGCGCGCTTTACTGGCTGTCCCGCGTGACGAAGACGGAGCGCGGCTATGAGATTCTGCACGTCACGGGGACGGACGAGCACCACGCGGAAGTGGACAACGACGCATATACGAATTATTGCGTTTCGTATGCGCTGAAGCGTTTTTCCGCACTTGCGGCGGGCGGAAAGGCGGAGCGCTTCGGCTTTACAAAGGAAAGAGATCAAGAGCTCGCCGCGGTGGCGGAGGGCATCTTCCTTCCCGTCGGGGAATACGGTTATATCCCGCAGTTCGACGGCTATTTTTCCCTCGCCGACCGCATGGATCAAAGCGAAAATCTCTCCGGACTGCAGATGCGCTATTCGGGCTCCTATGCGGACAGCCAGATCATCAAGCAGCCGGACGTCATGCTGCTATACAGCTATGTGGACGTCGGCATGGACCGTTCCCGCTATCAGGAAAATTTCGATTACTACGAGAAGATGTGTGAAATGAGCTCTTCGCTCTCTTACGCCCCGCACGCGGTCTGCGCCGCGCATCTGGGGCGGACGCGTTCCTTTCTGGAATATCTGGAAAAGACGGTCACCATCGATCTCGCCAATCTCCACGGCGGCGTAGAAGAGGGCGTTCATTCGGGCTGCGAGGCGGGAGGATATCTCGCCGTGCTGTACGGCGCGTTCGGCGCGCGGTTCTCCGCAGCGGAAGTTTCCTTCGATCCGCGCTACCTTCCGGGCATAAAGAGCGTCAGACAGCGCTTTTATTATAAAAACGCCTTGATTTTATCGGAAATTCGTGGTAAACTATTTACGATACAGAAATTGAAGGGGAACGCGGTTTCGGTCGGCTATGGCGGAAAAACGTATCTGCTGACGGATTCGCTCACATTTGAACTGACTTGAAAGAGACGATGAAGATTACCAGAGAGATGGTCGCTGCGCGCGCGGGAGTCTGCAAACAGACGGTTTCCTGCTATTTCAGCGGCAAACGGAAGGTGTCGCCCGCGGCGGCGGAGCGCATCGAGCGCGCGATCAAGGAATTGAATTACGTTCCCAATATGCTCGCGCGCAGCCTGGTGATGAAGGAGACGCGCACGCTCGCCGTCATCTGCAACGACATTGCGAATCCCAATTACAGCGAGATCATCGGCGGCATCGAGCGCGCCGCGCAGAGGGAGGGATATACCGTAGCGGTCTACAACGCGAAGAACTTTTCGCAGCGGATCGTCACGGACATCATTTCCCGCCGCATGGACGGCGTGATCGTCCTCACGTTCAAAAAGACCATCGGGGAGGAGAATTTCCGCTACCTTGCGGAAAACGGCGTCCGGCTGGTCATCACCCATTCTGCGGGCGAGCATGCCGAGCGCTATATGCAGCTGGAGCCCGATTTTTCCACGGGAATCGACTGCGCCGTCCGCCGCCTGGCGGAACTGGGGCATCAGAAGGTCGCCATGCTGAGCTGTTTTCCGCCCGGCATCACGATAGATGAGCGGAATAAATTTTTTCTCGAGAGCTGCGCGCGGCACTTCGGCGGCAGAGCGGAGCTTCTGACGGGCGAAACGCCGATGGAGGCGAGTCTCCGCACGGGAGAGATCCTGGCGCACCGTTTTCTGGAAAGCGGAAGCAAGGCGACCGCCGTGTTCACCACCAACGATCTGATGGCGGTCGGCGCGTTGCGCGTATTCGTCCGCAGCGGGCGGGAGATTGCGGTCGTCGGCATCGACAATACGGTCTTTGCGGAATACGTCGTTCCGTCTCTGTCCTCGATCGGATACGACAAGGAGGCGTACGGCCGGCAGCTGATCCGGATGTTTTTGGAAGAAAAGAACGGGGAAGCGCCCCGCCTCGAGACGGTGCCCACCTTTTTTATCGAGCGGGAAAGCATTTTTCCGCTCAAGGACGGGGAGCAAACGGAGAACGCGCCTTAAAAGGGCGCGTTTTTTCGTCCGGCGCCTTGACAAAAATTACCGGAAAGGGGTATAATTATTGTGCAATCGTCAATACAGACGGTATGTTTTATCAGGAGGAAATCATGAAGTTATTGGAAGGAAAGACAGCGATCATTACGGGCGGCAATTCGGGCGTCGGAGAAGCGACGGCCCTTCTGTTTGCGAGAGAAGGGGCGAACGTTGTCATCAGCGCGCGCAGAAAGGACGCATTGGATGCCGTCGCGAAGAAGATCGAAGCGGAGGGCGGTTCCGTGCTTGCGGTATCCGCGGATATCTCCGTCGACGCGGACTGCCGCCGGCTGGTGAAGGAGGCGGTTAAGGCGTTCGGACAGGTGGACGTGCTTGTCAACAACGCCGGCGTTCTGGATACGGGGCTTGCGACCGTCGACCATTTTGACGACGAAGAGATCCGCAAGGTCGTCTCCATCAATCAGATCGGCACCATGCAGTGCATCCGCGCGGCGATGACCGAACTGAAGGCGGGCGCCTCCATCGTCAATGTCGCATCCGTCGCGGGCGTCAACGGAGGAGGCGGCGCGGCTTACGTCTCTTCCAAGGCTGCGATCATCGGCATAACAAAGCACACGGCGCTTTTGCTGGCGGGCGAATCCATCCGCTGCAACGCGGTCTGTCCGGGAAATATCGTCACGCCCATGACGATGAATATGGATCAGTCCAAGATCGACAAGCGCATGATCGGCGCGATGAGCAAGCACAACGACCTGACCATCCGCCCCTGCATGCCGGAGGACGTGGCGAATATCATCGCTTTCCTCGCCTCGGACGCTTCCAAAGCGCTGACGGGGCAGATCATTGTGAGCGATTTCGGCGCGTCTTTGTAAAAACGGTTTGTTTTAATCGCAATTTATATGAAAGAAAAGGCGCCCGCGGCAGATATGCCGCGGGCGCCCTTCCGCTTCGTCCGGACAGCGAAGCCTCCCGTTTTTATAAATAGGTCTTCAGCTTTTCTTCATACCCTTCTTCCAGGGCCAGGAGCCGATCGGCAAAGTCCAGGACGTCCTCGTTCAGCACGCTTCCGCTCTCGTTTTTCAGCTGCGTCAGCTCGACGATGCCCATAACCGTCCCCTGAACCATCATATCCGCCATGTGGCTCTTGGACTTGTCCGCCAGCGTGTTCATCTTGATGGAGCTCCAGATCATCGCCTTTTTCAGGGGATTGATATCTTTCGGCTCCATGTCGTGCTCCTTCATGTAGCGTGAGATTTCCCCGATGATCTTTTCGTACCCCTCGTACTGATCGAGAAGCTCCTGTTTAAAATCCAGATCGACCACCTCGGGCGTGAGGTTGGAGAGAGATTGCAGCGCGATGTGCGCGTTTTTATAGATGTTGACGAGCGCCTCCTCGTTTACTTTTTTATCCTGCATAAAGGCCTCCTTTTCGGGTAGTATGGGGAGGGACTCCAAAAATATGCAAATTACGCAAAAGATTCGCAAAAACAAGGGGAAAATCGTTTGACTTTCTTCCGAAAATAAGGTAAAATACACCATGAGCCGCTCGAAAGTGGTTTTTTAAGTGTGTTTCGGCACCACCCTAAGTTTCGGCGAGACTGGAAAGAGGAGGTAAAAGGTAACAATGTATGCAATCGTAGAAAACGGTTCCAAGCAGTACAAGGCGGAAGTCGGCTCTGTCATCAAGTTTGAAAAGCTGAGCGCGAACGTGGGCGACAAGGTGGAATTCGGCGTCCTTCTGGTTGCGGACGAAGCCGGCGTAAAGGTGGCGAAGGATGCGGAAGCGTTCAAAGCCGTCGGCGAGGTCGTCGAGCAGGGAAAGGGCAGGAAGATCACCGTCTACAAGTACAAGGCGAAGAAGAACGTGAGAAAAAAGCAGGGCCACAGGCAGCCCTTCACCGCGGTCAGGATTACGGAGATCGCCGCGAAATAAGTTAGGAGGAAGAACCGAATGATTTTCATTAAGTTATTTGCGCACCACAAGGGCGGCGGCAGCACGAAGAACGGCAGAGACAGCGAGTCGAAGCGTTTGGGGCCCAAGCGGGCGGACGGTCAGTTCGTACTGGCAGGCAATATTCTCGTACGGCAGAGAGGAACGAAGATGCACCCCGGCAACAACGTGGGCATCGGCAGCGACGACACGCTGTTTGCCCTGGTAGACGGCGTCGTCCGTTTCGAGAGAGTCGGAAGAGACAAAAAGCAGGTCAGTGTCTACGCGAAAGAAAACTGATTTTAATGAGAAAAAGGCTTTGCAATCTGCGGGTCTTTTTATTTTTAAAATAATCAATCTGTTTTATTTTTAAAAAAATTTTATAAATTTTTTGTATAATTGTGGACATTTGGAAAAATTTGGCAGTATATTAAACGTAATAAAATTATTTGATATTTGAGGAGGAGTAAATTTGAGCTGTTTTTTGAAGGTAACGGATTTATCAAAGGCATTTCGCCAGAAGGCCGTATTCAGCAATCTCAATTTAGAGATTGAACGCGGAGAAATTTACGGATTGGTCGGCAATAACGGTTCGGGCAAAACTACGCTTTTGCGCGTCATCGCGGGGATGCTGAAACAGGATTCCGGAGAGGTCTGTTTTGCGGATAAGAACGTAAAAATAGGCGTTCTCATCGAAAATCCCGGCTTGTTCCGCGATATGACCGCTTACGAAAATTTGAAGGCGAAAGCGCTGTGCATCGGTTACAACTGTAATACGAATATGTTGTTGAATCTGCTGGAACTGGTCGGGCTGGGGGATGTCGGTAAAAAACTGGTACTGAAATTTTCCATGGGAATGAAGCAGAGGCTCGGGCTTGCGCTCGCACTGTTGGGCGATCCGGATTTTTTGGTGCTGGACGAGCCCATCAACGGGCTGGATCCGCAGGGAATCCACGATATGAGGGCGGCGATTTCGAGAATCTACAGCGAAAAGCGTACGACAATGATGATTTCCAGCCATATTCTGGATGAGTTGGAGCGTATCGCGACCAAATTCTGCTTTTTGCACGATCACAGGATCATCAAACAGATTTCCAAGGATGAGATGGTCAAAGAACGCGGTGAACTGCCCATCGACGAGTATTATCTGAAGATCTTAAAGGAAAGCGAGAACGCCGGCTGATTGGCTTCGGTCAATTTGTTTTATATGGGATTTCAGCGGCAGCAGCGCTTTTTCGCGCGGCCGCAAAAAAATAACTTTAGAGGAGATTGTAAATGGAAAAGACGAGAAAAAAGCTATGGATTGCTTTCGCGGGTATTTTCGCGGTAATCGCATGTTTTCTGCTGTTTAACCCGAACACGGTGAAAAATACGTATGCGGCTGCCGATGCAAATATAACGAATCAGACGGGATTGGGACTCGGAATCAATGTCGTCACGGCGGAAAGTTTCAACGATTTTAAACTTTCATATATGGTTTTCGACGACGAGGCGCTGCAAGCGCTGCCGAAAAGTTCTGTTGATTTGAATAACAGTCAGTCTTACATGTATTCAACCATCGATGAGCGTTCGCTGATCGCACAATTTTCCTTTGATCTCGGGAATAGCGTATCGGCAGGAGCTTTGCTGATGAAGCTGAAGGCAGGCCTGGAAGCGGGAATTTCAGGTGACATCGCTTCATATTGTTACAAATATTATAATATGTTGGAGCATAACGTCGAACGCTATCGGCTCAGCATCAATAATTATTCTTACAAGAATACATACGCCGATTGTTATTCGGATGCTTTTTTAAACGATCTGAACAAAGTGAAAGGAAACACCATGAGTTACGAGGCGTTTTTCGGGCGTTACGGAACGCACATTGTCGGCTCGGCAGTTTACGGCGGCAAGCTGAACGCCTATTACACGGTTTTGTCAAAGGATAAATTGATAAATCAGGACGTAAAGACGGCTTTGGACGGTGTGATCTCTTTTCAGAATATCAAAAATGCGACAAAAGCGTCTGCTGCTTCCGCTATGAGCAGCGCGTTGGCGATTTCTGTTGCTGCCTCCGATATCACAACGGGCTTTTCCGTCAGAACGGAAGGGGGAAACGTCTTTCCGAGCGGATTGCAAAGTGCGTTTGAAGCGGGCTATAAGAGTTGGTGTGACTCTTTTTCCGGCAATGCAAATTGCGTTGTCGTCGATTATGCCACAGACGGATTGGTTCCCCTTTGGGAAATTTTGCCAGACGAATATGCTTCCTTGGCTGTTTCGATGAAAAACGCGTTTGTCGATTATTATGAAGCCGGCGAAAACGAATTCTGCAAAATTTTCGGACAGGGGCGGAATATGAATTTTAAATCCGGCACGGGAACCGAGAGCGATCCCTTTGTCATAACAAATGTCACACAGCTGCGCGCGATTGAAAATACCAGCATGAAGGCGCACTATAAATTGGGGAACGACGTCGACCTATCATCGATTGATCAGTGGACGCCGATTGGCGGATTTTACAAGGAGCGGGCATTTACAGGTACTCTTGACGGCGCGGGATACAAAATTAAAAGTTTAAAGAGAACTTCGGATATTACTGCTAAATCAAACCGCAGCTATTTCGGCTTATTCGGCTATGTCGGGAATGGCGGAACAGTGAAAAATATCGTATTTTCAAATGTTAATATTGATATGACCGGACCGGAGGTCACAGAGGATCAGATCCGCACGTTCCTGGGCGTAGTGGCGGGGGCCCTTTATGGAGAGGTCTCGGGTGTGACGATTGAAAGCGGTACGGTCAGAAATGACAGACAGACGACAGGCATGGCGTTTGTGGGCGGAATCGCCGGGTGCGCGATTGAGTCTACCGTTACAAATTGTGATAATAAAGTTAAGATTGTCGCAGGGCGGTTTTCCGGAGTTGCAGGCGGTATTGCCGGCTATACGGAAGGATCCGTATTTAATAATTGTACCAATTCTGGCAATTTATTGGCAAAGGGAACTGCCTGGGGCGGCAATTCGATTGTCGGCGGCATTGCGGGGTATATGTACGAAAAGAATAAGACGACTTTCACGAATTGCCGTAATACCGGCGCTTTAGGGCATGAATCTTATAACGGAAATATATTTTTCAATCGCAAGGAAGATGAAACTGCTGTTCTTTGGGATCAGCGGGTTTCTTGATAAAGGAGGGCAAGGCAATTGGTTAATACATTGAAATTCGATCTTTATAAAATGATAAAATCCAAGAGCGTTTGGATTATTCTCGGAGTGTCTTTACTCTTGGAAGTGCTTGAGCTTTATTTCTCTTACAGGAATTATCCGATCGGCGAGGTTTTTGATAACAATACTTCCAGAGCTGCGGTAATGTCTTTTTCGATTCCCATATTTGCGGCGGTGTTTTCCGGGAAAGATATGTCCACCGGATACATCAAAAACGTTTATTCGTCGGTCGGCAAATTCGGCTATATTCTCTCGAAGGTGGTTGTAATCGTAACTTATACGCTTATTAGCTCTTTCTGTGTCCTTTTGTTGGAAATATTCTTCAATTACACCATGGGAGAGGGGATTATGTTTGATCCGGCGCTTCCGGTGGGAGCATATTTTGCCAATCGAGCGCTGTTGAATTGGGCGTATATCGGACTCGGCGCGTTTATCATGCTGATAGAGATGTTGGTAAAAAAAGAATATGTCGTAGCTCTTATATATGTAGTATACGTTACTTTTGTGATGAATCTTTTTTATCAAATGCTTGGAAGTATATTCTCATTAGAATATTATGGCGATATCGGAGCGTATTTGCCGGTTGGAATAGTTAACACAGAATCGATTTTCAGCTATCGCGGTCGTACCGATGATTCGCTTAAGTGCCTTTTAATGGTGAGCATCTGGTTTGCGGTGTCGCTGGTCGGCAGCTGGCTGTTATTCCGGAGGAAGAAGGTTTAAAACCGATTTTCGCACAAAAAAGAGATGTCAGGAAAGCCCCGCCCGTAGCTTTGTCCCGGGCGGGGCTTTCCGATATAAAGAAACTTTAAAAACCTTTTTCATAGCGTTTGTGTTTCCCGAAAAATTGTGCTATAATACGAAGAGGAAATTTGTCCGCGGGGTTTTGCCGCGCGGCGGGTTTGCGCGGAGAAAGGAGCTTTCTTTTTTCGCTTATCACCACGGAAAATAAATGGAGGATTGAATATGCAGTATTCCAGCGAAGTAAAAGAAATGTATTGCGTCGCCAAGGGACCGAACCACGGTCCCGCGCCCATTCCCGAAGAGGCGAAGTGGGTTCAGGCGAAAGAAGTTACGGATATTTCCGGGCTCACGCACGGCGTGGGCTGGTGCGCTCCGCAGCAGGGCGCCTGCAAACTGACGCTGAACGTCAAGAACGGCGTGATCGAGGAGGCGCTCGTCGAGACCATAGGCTGCTCGGGTATGACGCATTCCGCGGCGATGGCGGCGGAAATTCTTCCCGGGAAGACCGTTTTGGAAGCGCTCAACACCGACCTCGTATGCGATGCGATCAACACCGCGATGCGCGAGCTGTTTCTGCAGATCGTCTACGGAAGAACGCAGTCCGCGTTCTCCGAGGAAGGGCTCCCCGTGGGCGCGGGGCTGGAAGATCTCGGAAAAGGGCTTCGCTCCCAGGTCGGAACCATGTATTCGACCAAGGTCAAGGGGCCGCGTTATCTCGAGATGGCGGAAGGCTACGTGACCAAGATCGCACTCGACGAGGAAGATCAGATCATTGGTTATTCCTTCGTGCATCTGGGCAAGATGATGGATTTCATCAAAAAGGGCATGACGCCCGACGAAGCGTATCAGAAGGCTTCCGGGCAGTATGGCAGATTTGACAATGCGGCGAAATATCTCGATCCGCGCAAAGACTGATCGGAGGAGAAAAACATGAGCGTTACGTTTGAAAGTTACGAGAGAAGAATCGATAAAATCAACCAATATCTCGTGGAATACGGAATCAAGAGCCTGGAAGAGGCGAAGGCAATCTGCGACGAAAAAGGCGTCAATGTAGACGCGATCGTGCGCGGCATTCAGCCGATCGCCTTTGAAAACGCGGTCTGGGCTTACACCGTCGGCGCGGCAATCGCCATCAAAAAGGGCTGCGTCAAGGCGGCGGACGCCGCGGAAGCGATCGGAATCGGCCTGCAGTCTTTCTGTATTCCCGGTTCTGTCGCCGATCAGAGAAACGTCGGGATCGGCCACGGGAACCTGGCGGCCATGCTGCTCCGCGAAGAGACCAAGTGCTTCTGCTTCCTCGCCGGGCACGAGTCCTTTGCCGCGGCAGAAGGCGCGATCGGGATCGCCCGCACGGCGAACAAGGTCAGAAAAACGCCTTTGAAGGTCATTCTGAACGGACTGGGCAAAGACGCGGCATTCATCATCAGCCGCATCAACGGGTTCACTTATGTTCAGACGAAATATGACTACTATACGGGCGAGCTCAAAATCGTCAAAGAGACCGCGTACAGCGACGGCGACCGCGCAAAAGTGCGCTGCTACGGGGCAGACGACGTCAACGAGGGTGTTGCCATAATGCGTTATGAGGATGTGGATGTCTCCATCACCGGAAACTCCACCAATCCCACGCGCTTCCAGCACCCGGTTGCCGGGCAGTATAAAAAGTGGTCGAACGAAAACGGCAAAAAATACTTCTCGGTCGCTTCGGGCGGCGGCACGGGCAGAACGCTCCATCCGGACAATATGGCTGCGGGACCCGCGAGCTACGGCATGACGGATACGATGGGAAGAATGCATTCGGACGCGCAGTTCGCCGGTTCTTCCTCCGTTCCCGCGCACGTGGAAATGATGGGATTGATCGGCATGGGCAACAATCCGATGGTCGGCGCTTCCGTCGCGGTTGCGGTCGCGGTGGAAGAGGCAATGGCGAAATAATAAACACAAATAATTGTTTTAGGCGATCAACCAGAACAAAATGTTGCGGCTGTGAGTTTTTGCTCCCAGCCGCTTTTGTTGTTCTTTCACAGATCAATGATTGAAGAGCGCAATTTGTCATCAATATCTCATCATACAAGTTGTGATCAATCAGGAGAGAGCTCAGTAAAATAATCAAAAATGGTTTGAGAAAACGGACTGAAATAATCTGAAGAGCTGCAATTTTCGTATGTTGTTTAAGAGCTTGAGAACAGAAAACGATCCGTCGGTGGAAGAAAACCTGAACAGGTTTGGCGGGATTCTCAGTTGTTTTTGGGCCGAGGATGTTAAACTTATTTTACTTTTCTAAATTGTTCAATATCACATTGTTTTTGATTTTTTTAAAAATGTATTTTACAAATTAAGATACTTTTTGTTATAATAAAAAAAAATCCGCTCATTGCGGATCGGTGTACGGAATGCTCAATCTCGATATTGCTAAATTTAATCCTTATGTCAGATATGTCAGTCATCTGGAGGGCTCCAGACATGAAACACATATTATGCCTTGGAGAATTTTATATGATTTTGAGATGATTTTTGTTACCAAAGGTGCTTTGGAAGTATTTACCGATTGCTCAGAATATCGAATAGAAGAGGGATGTCTGCACCTAATGCCGCCGTTTTTAAAACACACCCGACGTGTTCCGGAAGAGACGGTAACCAATTATTATAATGTTCATTTTGATTTCTTTTTCGAAGAAGAAGGAGATTTTTCGGCGATAGAAATCTATAAAAAGCCCTGTGAATTAAAACTTCGCCAAGTTCCTATTAGGGAAAATCTTGTCAATAGACGAGTAGATAAGCCGGAAATTATTTCCGTTGTAGAAAGTTATCAGGTAAGAAATCCCGTAAGATTTGTGTCTTTGTTTCAAAGTCTCGTGGAGAATTGGAGCGGCAAAGATGAAGAGAGCGCGATGCGTGTAAAGGCCGATATGATTTTGTTAATGGCAGAATTTATGGCGGATCTGCGCCGTTCTGCACAAGGCGGAGCCGGGGATTTGGTCGGTAAATTTATGGATTATATTATGAATCATTATGCGGAATCGCTGGATTTAAATGATCTTGTAAAAGATTATGGAATATCTCCCAGTCGCTTTCGTGCGATATTTAAAACAAAGACGAATAAAGCTCCTCACGAATTTGTCATCGAGTATCGTATGGAACAAGCAAAAAGATTATTGCTTACCCAAAAATATACCGTTTCAGAAGTCAGTTATATGGTTGGATATGACGATATTCATTATTTTTCCCGTTTGTTTAAACAAAAAACGGGGGTAAATCCTTCTGAATTTTTACCTCGCGGGAAATAAACGTTGTCTGATAATCGGAAATTGTATATAAAAACGTCGATTTGTTGTATCGTTTTTGTTATTTTCTCATTTCAATGAAAAATTTTTATATTTGAGCCGATAAAAGCGCCCTTTGCTGTTGCCGTTTTATCGGCTTTTTTGATGAAAAATTTATCTTTTTCAGATTATTTGAATAAATTGTTGATTAAATTCTCCAAATATTTGATAAAAAACTCCAAAGACAAAATAAAATTTCGGATGTATAATGAAAGTAACAACCAGGAGATAATCGCACAGATGGACGTAAAATCATATATAAAAACGCCTGAAAGCCGCAAATGTCTGCCCGAATCAGTCTTTTTATCATACGGAGTAGAAAATCAGGATGCGATTCTTAACGGTGGAAGCGTTGTATTGAGGCAGGGAAGTTACCTTATACTGGACATGTCGCGGCGATCCATCGGGGGGTATTCTCACTTTTGTATAAAATCTTTCTCCGGTTTCCCTACTTTGAGAATCTCCTATTTTGATCGAGTTTCCGATTTTTCATCTCTGTTGTTTTGTCAATCGTTTTTTAAGAGATTTTAAGAAATTTTCTAAATTATTTTTATTTTCGGGGTTTTGACGCCCTAAAATAGGCAAAATAAGGGGGTTGCCGTCGTGTTGTGCGGCAATCCCCGTTGTTTTAACTTGTAAAAGGGTATAAGAAAACAACCGCGGCGATTATAGACGCGGCGCGTCGGTGGTGTTAAGTTTCGTTAGGCGGCTTTTTTCTTCAAGAATTTGACCCGATAGCCCGCGTCGGGCGTTGCCGATTTCAAAATTTCCATAAGTTCGGCGCGCTTTTGTAGCGGTGTAATCCACGACCGCCGCCCGTATTTATCACGTAAAGACGAGTGCGGGCAATGATTATAACGCACGAGCCAAACGTGCATTTTTTCGCGTAATTCTTCAAAGGTTGAAAAGGTTAAATGATTATAAAAATTTTCTTGATCGGTACGATGTGAGCGTTCAACTTTTCCATTGTGGCGCGGCGTGTAAACGCGTATCAATTTATGTTTTATGCGGAGTCGGTTTAATAACTGATCGACGGCGTGGACTTTGCCTTCGCCCGTGCCTTTCGGGTTTGTAAATTCCGTGCCGTTGTCGGTTTGAATGATAGCGGGCAAATAACCGAAGTAAATTATCGCGCGTTTGATAAAATCGACGGTCGAGTATCCGCTTTTTTCCTTGTAAGGGTATATAAACCGCTCCCGCGTTGCCTCGTCAATCATTGTATATTGATAATATCGCTCGTGTTTGTATTCGCCGACGTTACACTCTAACGGAACGTATTTGACGTCCATTTGCATTTTTACGCCGAACATTTCGGGCGTATCGTACGGCTTTGCGATATACGGGTTTATTTCCCGCACGGGGCGTATTTTATGTTTCATTAAAAAGCGGTAAAATCCGCCATACGTCCGCGCGTAGCCGTATTCGGTGCGAAGTATGCCCAACGCCTCGGCGTAACTAATATCGGGGTGTGATTTGAATACTTCGGCAATTTGTGCCGTTTCTTCGGGCGTGTGTGCGTTCGGGTGCGGTGTATGCGGGCGGCTTGATTTGTTTTGTAAACTTTCTTCCGAGCCGTCGTATGCCCGCCGCCACCGATAAAGACTTTGTATCGTGCATTTCGTGCGCTTTGCGACTAAAAATATATCGACTTTATCAACGAGCCACATTTTCAACGCTTTTTCTTTTTCGTGCGCCGTGTATTTTATTCCCTTCATTTTTTACCTCCTTACATAGTTAAAGCGGGCTACCGTTCGGCAACCCGCTTTTTGCGCCTTTCTTACTTGTTTTTGTCTTTCAAAACGCCCGCCGCCCAACGTAAGAATTGTGCTTTGTTCATACCGCTATTTTTGATTATTGCGTCAATTTCCGCCGCCTCATCGGGTTTTAACCACGTTGTCCATTTTATGGAGTCGTTTTTGTGTGTTTCCCGATAGCGTTTATCGGCGGCTTTTTGTGCCTCACTTCGTGCCATAATATACCTCCGTTAAAACAAGTCATTTTCGGCGACAAACATTTTTAAGTCATCGAAAGTAGGGCAATCGGCTTTTGTAATTTTTGCCGATACGGTTACGTTGTTTTTATCGGTCGATACCGTCCACGTTTTGGACTGTTCCGTTACCTTGTAAATTTTTCCGTTTTTTTCGATAGTCATATAAAACTCCTTTCGGGCGGTTTTGCCGCCGCCCGACGGCTTATTTTTATAAAATTTTAATTGTTTCCGCGTCGCCTTTGAACTGCGCCGCCTTAATAACTTTTATTAGCCCCGCCCGTTCGAGCGCGTTGATACTTTCCGTTTTTGCAAATACAATAATTATTTGTTCGTTGACGGCGGCGTAATATGCTTTTTCCATACGCGCCCACTCGTTCGGACTTTTAGTTTTCCATATTTCCGAGTTATTCCACGCGCCATTACAGCGCGACGCGGTCGTGAAAGTATTTTGCTTGTTTGCTTCGCAATTATTAAAAAAGTCGGTATAATCTTTATACTCTCTTAATATTGCGATTGTCTTTTTTGCTTTTTCTAAAATTTCCGCTTGCGTTTTGCTAATTTTCATTTTTTTGATCTCCCTTGTAATTGACAAATTTGTTTTTATCGTTTATAATAGGTCTTACGAGGGGCGGTTGCCCGCCCGCTCTGCCTATCGCCGTTTTATTCGGCTTTGGTGTTTGCCTTGCTTGCCTTCGGCTTTTTAAGGGTTATCGTAACTTTGACTCTTTCGACGGTGTCGTTACTTTCAACCGCTTTTGCCAAGTCTTGCAAGGCTTTTGCTATGTTTTCCATATCCGCGACCTCCTTTTTAGATTTTCAAAGGTTTTTGTTTCCCTCAACCTTTGTAATTATATTATATCATATCCCCCGTGATATGTCAACACTTTTTAACGTATTTTCTAAAAATATTTTTATTTTTTCGAGAAAAATAAACGCCTTCCGATAGTGGAGGGCGTTTTATCGTTATACCGAGATTTTTAATAAAGGAATAGCCGCGTTATTGACTTCGCCGTAAAGATTTGATATAATAGATTTGCTACAATCATTACACTTCATATCTTGCGACTCGGTTATAACACGGCTAACGATATAACGACGCCCGTTTTTCTCGGTGCGTCGATAATCGTACTACTATTATATATCGAACGACCGAGAAAGTAAAGACTTCTTGAAGTGTAAACGAAAAATTTATCTTTCAAGGAGTCTTTTTTTATATGACGGTTTCCGAACGGATTTTCGACCTTTTGAAAAAGCAAGAAAAAAAGCAAGGCGACCTCGCGCGGGCGTTAAACGTGCGCCCGACAACGGTTTCGGAGTGGAAAACGGGAAAACGCGAGCCGTCGGCTGTCTTTTATGCAAAAATCGCCGAATATTTCGGCGTGTCGCTTGACTACCTTATTACGGGGCGACCGCCACGCGACGCACCCGTACAACAAATAATCGGTAACAATAACTCGAATAACATTGCAAACGTAGCGGGCAATGTCGGCGGGGATTTGACCGAATACGAGCGGGAATTACTGAAGGTATGCGAGTCTTTCGATATGCGCCACAAAACCGCTCTTTTAATGTACGCATACGACCTTGAAAAAGAAATCAAGAAAAATAAGGAGTGATTTTATATGAAGTGGTTTTATAATCTTAAACGCGTTGTACGCGTTATAATTGCCGTTGTATCGTGGTTGCCGTTATTTATCTTTGCGGGCGTTGTCGGCGGTAGCGTAGGGGAAAACGGCGAAAATATGCAAACGTGGCAAGCATTGATAATTTGCGCATTGCTTGCCGTTGGCGTTGTATTTACCGTGTTTGCAATCAAAGCGCGGGCGAAAGAAACAAAAACCGTTCGCGACGCCAAACAAACGGAACGAGCCGCACTTGAAAGCCGTAAAAAAATTACGACGACCGAAAATCCGCGCATAATCAAAATGAGCGACGCCGCGGTAACGTCGCCCGCAACGACGTTGAGTTTTCCGATATTTACAAAGGCGGTCGGCGTATCGTTCGATAATTGCCAAGAAAACATACAAAAAAGCAACGTCGGCGACCCGCTTTTAATCAAACACAAGCCAACCGAGGAATACCCCGAAAGCGTGGACGTCATAAACGCGCGGACGCGTAAGCGTATCGGTCGTATCAAATCGGATCTTGCGTGGGAATTTGTAGGCGAGTTTGACGAACGGTTTACACTTGACGGCGAAATCGCCGATATAACGGGCGGTAGCGACGGGCAAAATTACGGTTGCAATATAAAGATTGTCGGCGAACATATCGACGACTAACGCCAAAACAAGCAATAAAAAACGCCTTCTTGCGAGGGCGTTTTTGTTTTATCAATTAAAATGTTTTTCGCCGAGGCGGGTTGCCCAACCTTCAAACCATATTCGATCGTAGGGCGGTAAAGTGTTGCCGAGTCCTTTTCGTATTTTGTACTCGCGCCACCAATAGCGAATACAAGAGGGAATACTGACGATAAAAGGCATAAACACGCCGAGCATAATATTTTGTAAACCGTGTCCGCTTTCGTGTTGCAAGATATGTAAAGACGGGTTTTTGTTGACGACGAAAAACGCGCCGAGTTCAAAGCCGCCCCAACCGCTCCCGACTTCAAAATAAATCAAATAATGAAATCGTTTCGGTTTATGCCCCGTTACAAGCAAGGCAAGGGCAACAACGCCGCCGCAAAGCGTCATAAGCGCGCCCCACGTTAGCGACAAAAGCCAAAACATAATTGCTTTAACCGTTTTCATTTTGTACCTCCAAAGGCTTATTTTTCAAGTCGTAAAGCGTTGCCTCGATTTGCGACTTTATCCACGTTTCGACGTCGCCGAAGTTGTCGTTTATAAATTTTTCGACGTCCGCCGATAACTGCATACGCGCCGCCGCGATTGCAAGTTTTAACGCCTCCTCTTGCGCGTCTTTCGTCCAAGCGTCCGTACCTTTGATAGACTCGACGTACGTTTGATATGTAGCCTTTACGGCATTTGAAACAACGTTCGTTGCGCCTTGTAAAAGATTGCGCGCTTTTTCGTTTTTGATTTTGGTATTGATAAGGCTTTTAACCTTTGCCAAAACCCACGCGCCGAGCGTGGCGAGTAGGGCGGAAACGATTTTGATTATAATACTTTGCCAATCCATAAGTTTTTTTAATCCTCCGTTTTGTTTTCGTTGTCGGGGTGGGGCGGAAATTCGGGCAATGCGATCAAGTCGTTGTATAAGTCCGTGATAACGCCGTTACCGCCGAGCAAGTGATACGACTCATACTCCCGACGCAATGCGTCTTTTGCATAAATCGAACAATAGCCGCGGTCGGTGTATTTTTCGTGCTGTCGTATAATTTCGGCGCGCAAAAGACTTTGCAAGCCGCTTTGCATTGCTTTGTTTTTTGCGTGTCCGCTTTTGAAGTTGCCGACAATCGCCGTTACCACCGCGCCGACGGACGTACTTATAATCGCGGTTAAGATCGTTGCCCAAACGTTCATTTTACGCCTCTACAAACCACTCGTCGCGGAGCGACGCGCCGTTGTTGTCGGCGATTTCTTCTTTTGACTTACCGTCAAGGTCGTTGACCCAAATTTCGCAAGCGTCGTCAATTTCGCGTTGAGTGAGTATCCCCGCCGCCTTGTCCGCGTTTGCCGTTTCGAGCCATTTGTCTTTGCTGAATACTTTTTGTTTTGCGTTTGCCATTTTTGAGATTACCTCCGTTTTGTTTACTGTAATTACTTACAATCTTTTTAAGTTTGTTTTTCGGCGCGTACGGGTAAATGTTCTTTTTATAGAAGTTTCGCCCGTTGATATGCGATAGCCAACCGATAAGGGATAAAAGGCTCATTGCTTGCCGCGGGGTAGTGTAGCCCGTTTTACTAACTTTGCGCACTCGACGACATAGCCGAAAAAATATTCGTTTGCGAAGTATGGTTTTGTTTTTATAAAACCGATACCCGACAAAATCAATCGGGCGCGAGTTGAGTTTCCAAACTTGCCAATTACCTTTTATCTTTAATCCGATACCGCGCAAGTAGTTATCAATCGCCGCAACCGCTTTATGTAACTTTCGCTTGTTAGAGTCTATCAAAACCATATCGTCAACGTATCGGACGTAGTATTTGACGTGCAATACTTCTTTGATATAGTGGTCTAAACCTTCCAAGTAAAAATTTGAAAACCATTGCGACGTATAATATCCGATCGGTAGATGATCGCCGCCGTTTTCGAGGACTTGACCGATAAGGCGTAAAACCTTTTCGTCTTTGATTTTCCTTTTAAGCATTTCGAGTAATATCGGCGGGCGGACGCTGTCGAAAAACTTTGATACGTCAAGTTTTGCGCAATAACGCATTTTGACGTCGCGTATCGCCGTTTCGACGTAAGCCTTCGCGTCAATGCCGCCGCGGTTAGGTATGCTCCCGCAACAATAACGGTACATACCGCGCGTTATTACGGGGTTTAATGCCGTAATAATAAGCCAATGCACGATTTGATCGGGGTAAAATTTCGGTACTGTGATTTGTCGTATTTTACAACAAGAATTGTCGTAAATTTCGATATGTTCACTCGGCGAAAGTTTTATCGTTTCGGTTTCGAGCATTGCTTTGATTTTTCGTGCGTAACCGTCAATATCACTCAATATCGCTTTGACATAGAGCCGATCCGTTTTACCTTTCGCGGCGTTTTTAATCGCTTTCTTGATAAAATCGACGTCGCACATTTTCTCGTATAGATAACCGACTCTTTTCATAGAATATCCTTTAATCTTCTTGCGGTCTTTCAATGACTTACTAAACCGCCCTCTTTGTGAAGTGTTTTTTGCCGAGGGGCAAGGATTATACGCGCTTTGACGAAATAACAAGATTAAATGCGACCCCCGATATTCGAGTTCGCGTTCGACGGATTGTAATTACCGTTCCAATTCCACAAACCCGCGTTCGTCGTGTTGTTCCAATTCCCGCCAACCGCAAGGACAGAGCCGCCGACGTTCGCGTCGGGGAGTGCGCGTAATACCCTTTGTTTTGTCGCTATAAAGCATACGCCAAGGGGGAGGTATCCCCCTTGACAATCCCTCTCTTAAAGAGGTTTGTAGCAAAGGCGACCCCCGATACTCGAGCTCGCGTACGACGGACTGTAAGTACCGAACCAATACCACAAACCCGCGTACGACGCGCTGACCCAATACCCGCCAACCGCAAGGACAGAGCCGCCGACGTACGCGTAGTCGCAAAAGTAGGTTGTTTCGCTACCGCCGACTTCCGTTGCGTACTGTATAAGAGGATTGCGTCCGAGCGGTTCAACCTTTTTAATGTAGTTATAGCCCGACGCGCGGTTGCCTTGATAAACGTACGGCGACGCTGTTTTGCCCGCGGTATAAGACGCGGGGTCGGTGCAAACGTAAACTTTTTCGGACGAGAAAGATATACCGTCGCACCAAGTGAAAGTATTACCCCACAAATTCTCAATACCGCGATACTTGCAAGCGTGTTTGCCGTCGGTGTTGCTTTCTTCCGACCCCGACGGGGTTTTTACGGCGTCCGTTCTGCCCGTGGCGACCGCCGCCGAATTGCCGTTTGCATAACCATACATAACCGATTGTGAGTTTGTCGTTTTCATTTCAACGAGCCACAATTCTTTGATAATAAGGTCAATCAAGAAGTCGTATTGCTGATAACCCGCGCCGTTTGCCTTGCAACCCGTACGGAAATTATCGCAAGTAATATTGACAAGTACCGTTGCGCCCGATTTCGAGTACACACGCGCCGACGACCCGCTCCCTTCGTATTTGCCGACGAGAACGTAATCGAGTTCGTTTCCCGCGCCGTCAACAAACAACGTTGAAAAACCTTCGTATCGGATACCCGATATTTGGTGCTTGTATGTTCCGTCGCTGTTTTTCGTGATTTTAGAGTAAAATTTCGGTATCTTGATAAATACGTTACCCGACGCGTCGGTTACTTCTTGCATATCGCTCCACGGATAGCAACGGTCAAAGTCGCTTACAATGTCCGTCGTGCCGACCGTATAGGAAAGCCCGACGGCGTCGTCCGTCCTCGTAAGGGCGGACGGGGTGGACGAGCCGACTTTATCTACACCGTAGATTTTTGCTTTTTCAATGTTCATAGTTTAATTACCTCCTTCGAGTGCGGCAAGCCGCGTTTTAATTTTCTTAAATTCGGCGTCAATTTCGCCGCCGCGCGTATATCCGACGGCTTTTTCCGACTCCGCCGCCGTTGCGGCATAAATTGCGATTGACGCGCCGCCGCCCTCGGTTTTGAGTGCAACAAGGTTTGCCCAAGCGGTCGTACCGTCGCCGATTTTCAAAACCTTGTTTGTGGTATCGTAGCCAAATTCGCCCGCGGAAAGTACCGAGTTTTTACTCGCCCAATTTGCCGCGGTGTCTTGTCTGACTTTAAGTGTTACGGTTATATTCCGCGTTGCCATTTTGACCTCCTTTACGCCTTACCGCCGTTAATCGTCAACGTGTCGGTTGAAAGTACAACGTTGCCGCCGTCTTTCAATTCGGTTACGCTTTTGTTTTTGAAATTCGAGTTGAAGTTTGCGGTAGCGCGCGCCTCGGTAAAGTAAAGGTTTGCACCTTCCGCAATATCGCTCGTAGTAAGCACAACCGCGCCCGTTTTACTGTTTACCGAAAGTACCTTACAATCGGGGGTGCGCAACCAAACCCAATTTGCAAGCACGGTCGGATTATCGGCGTTAAGTATGTAAGACTTGTTTTCGTCCGTGCGGACTGCCACGTCGCCGTGTTGCGCGGAAAGCGCGAGCATTGCGGCTTGACTGTCAACGACAAAAGTTTCGGTAATCGCGATTGCGGGGAGCAAACTTTCGTCGAGTTTTCCGTCGCTACCAAGCACGGGAACGTCGCCCGCCGCCGTACCGACGTTTTTACCCGCCGCCGTTCCCGCGTCGCTAATCTTTGAAAGGGTAAGAGCGGGAATATCTGCCGCCGTAAGTTGCGTTGCGCTTGTGATAATACCTTTTGCGTTTACGGTAACTTTGGTATAAGTTCCCGCCGATACGCCGCTATTTGCAAGCACGAGGACATATTCGACGTCGCCGCTACCGTCAAACGTTTTAGAGTTTGCGACGACCGCTCCCGAAAACTTAATCGTCCTTGCGGTTTGGAGTTTAATTGCCTCGTCGGCGAGTGTTGCTTTGTCGATTTTTCCTTGCGAGTCCAAAAGCCCGATCCACGTTGCCGCATTTGCGGTTTTTGCAAAAAGGATATAAGCCTTCGTACCCGTCGTGTCAACCCAAAGCGTGCCAATGTCGTAGCCGACGTCGCTCGCGGTGGGGGCGGTGCTTTTGACTTCGACGTTTCCGCCGAGTCCATATTTCAACGAGTTGTATGCGGTAGTGCCGTCGCCGATCTTAAATTTGCGAGTATCGGTTTCGACGCCAAGTTCGCCGAGCGTCAAAACGGGGTTTTTGCTCGCCCAATTTGCCGCCGTGTCGTTGCGCATAATCAACGTTACGTTGAGTGTTTTGTTTGCCATTTTAATTACCTCCGTTAGCATTGATAATTGTTATATCGTCGAGATCAAGCCCGATAATAACGTAATTGTTTGTTGCCGTATCGTAGCGGTACGGCGTGTTTGTTGCCGCGTCGATATAGATTACACCGCCGACTCCGACGTCGGGGAAGTGGGCGCGGTCGATACATTCGGTAACGCCGCCGTCCTTTTGTTCAAGCGCGGTAACGCGGTCGTCAAGGTCTTGCAACTCGTCGGGGTATTCTTTGGAAATAACCTCGTCGGCGGGGATTTCTAAATCGAAAGTTGCGTTAAAAATTTCCGTTTGCCAAATTATTGTATCGTCGTTTTCCGCCTTTTGGAAAAGCACTTGCATATCGACGTTGCGTTGCCTTGTAACCTTTTTCGGAAAAACATAAATGAGTCTTACCTTTTCGGGGTCGGTATCGACGTCGAAAATAAAATGTCGCGTTTTATCGACGAACGTAAAATCGCGGTTGACAATCTTAATAAACGGCGTAAATTCGGCAAGGTTCAAATTGCCTTGTTTCTTGTCGATTATCATTGTCAAATCGTCGGCAAGGTTATTACCGACAACTCCAATTCGGAAAAATCGTTGTTGCGGGGATTTGCCGCAAAAGGTAAGTTTCATTGCAAGCCCTCCTTCTATGCCTCGCCGCCGCTGAAAATGATCGTATCGTTTTCGTCGATCAATCCGCCGCCCTCGAAAGTTGCTTGCGGTGTTCCGTTAAGTGTAACGGTTGTACCTTGTTTCGTTCCGATTTGCTGTTCGAGGTCATTTACTTTTTGCTCGACTTGCGTTTTTGTGGTACTTGCAAGGTTTGCCGCGTCGCTTGCGGTTTGTTTTGCCTCGTTCGCGGCTGATACCGCATTGTCGGACTTTGTGTTTGCCGCACTTGCAACTTCGGTTGCGCTATCCGCTTTTGTATCCGCGCCGTTTGCGGTTTCGATTGCCGTTTCCGCTTTGCTGACGGCGTCCTCGGCTTTGGTTTTTGCGCCGTTCGCCGTAGTAACTGCACCCGCCGCCACCGTTTCGGCGTTTCCCGCTTTTGCGTCCGCGCTTTCGGCAATACCTTTGACCGTTTCGGCGGTGGTCTTTGCGCCGTTCGCTGTTTCGACTGCATTATCGGATTTTGTATTCGCGGCGTTTGCCGCGCTGACGGCGTTTGTTGCTTTCGATACTGCATCCGTTGCCTTTGCGACTGCGTCGTCGGACTTTGTGTTTGCCGCATTTGCCGCTGAAATAGCGGTGTTTGCCGCCGCGACTGCGCTTGCGGCTTTTTCGAGTGCCTCGTCAACGATTGTTTTAATCGTTGCATAGTCGGCAACGGGGTTTATCAACTTTTTAAGATTGACGATCGACGTACCCGAAATTTCAAACGAATACAACGGGAGTTCGTAAGCCGTGTTGACATTGTCTGCGGTCGCCGCGTAGGTGTCGTTTTGTTCGAGCGTTATCGCCTCGTAAGTACGATTGACAACCGCTAAAAGACTACAATTTGCGTCGTCCGACGGGTGGTACGTTTCGATACGCGCCACAACGTAACCGACAAAGCCGTCAAAAATTTGCGGGGCGACTAATTCCGCCGCCGTGATTTCGCACATACGACCTTGTACCAAAAACGCGCCCGTGCCGATTTGTATTTTTTGACCGACGATTTGCGCGGCAAGTTCGTTGCCATAACCCTTGTAATATCCGTTTGCTTTGCTTTGGTCTATAAAACGCGAGCGTACTTCAAGCGCGTACAAATTCGCGTTGAAATTAAAACAACCTTGAAACGTTACGGGTTTTAATTCGGAGGTTAAAAGATGAAAAAGACTGTCTTAAAAATCGTATCGCTTTTGCTTTGCCTGATGATCGGGCTGGTTGCGTTTGCCTGTCAGCCCACTCCGCCCGACGACGGAAACCTGGATGAAATCGACTTGAATGTGGATCCCCAGATTGAGGCGGAACTCAGAATCGCGGTCAAGAACGACAAGGCGGAGATAGACGCGATGCAGAAGGTCATGGACGCCTTTCAGGAACTGTACCCCAACGTGACCTACGATCTGGTTCCCATCACAGATTACGAGGCAACCATCATGGGCGACGTGGCATCCGGTCTCGTGTACGACGTAATGTGGGCGGCGGATGCCTACGTCACGCTGTTTGCGGACGAAGATCTGCTCCTGAATCTCGATACCTTCATCGAGAAGTCCGGGTTTGACAAAACGCTGTACTACGATTCCCTCATCCGGCTGGGGCAGTATAAGCACAGCGGATCGCAGTATTTTCTGCCGCGCGATTACTCCAAGATCGTAGTTTATCTCAATAAAAAGATCTTCAACCAGTACGGCGTCGCGCTTCCCGAAAACGACTGGACCTGGGAGGATTACAAAGAGACCTGCCGGGCATTGTATGACGGCGGCTGCAACTATCAGACCAACGCGCAGTATGTAATGGAGGCGGAATTCGACTGGAGAATCCAGATGTACGGCATTACCTCTTCTTTCGGCGGCGCATTCATCGGGGAAGACGGTTCGCCCGTTTTGGATGACAATTTCCAAAAGGGGCTGACCGAGATGCAGGATCTCATCAAAAACGGCTACGCGAAGTTCAGCAAGACCGAACAGAGCAACTTCACGAGCGGCAGAGTGGCGATGCGCTGGCAGGTGCGCCCCGCGGGCGTATCCTATTCCGCTACATTGGGAGACGACCTCGCGGTAGTGGCGTTCCCGACCATCGAGTCGGACGTCGCGGGCGCCGTTCCCAGCTGCGGAACGGGCACGACGGGCTATGGCATCGGCAAGAACTCCGAGAACAAGGCACTCGCATGGAAGTTCATCGAGTACATGATGAGCGCGGACGGGCAGGAGATGCTCTCGCAGTCCGGGCTGATCGTTCCTTCTCTGAAGAGCATCGCGGAAGCGGAAAACGCTTCCTGGAGAAATGCGATCGAGGGACTGGACGACGACGCGTGCGACGCGTTCATCTATGAGGGAACGACGGACGTCATCCCCGACTACTACGATACGCTCAGCTCCGTCTATATGTCCGGTTACGACTCCGCGGTCGTCAACATGCTGCACAGCATCTTTTCGGATACGAGCAAGAGCGTCCGCGGCGCGGTAAACACGTGCAAACTGGAAATCAATACGTTTATTAGTCAACAGGGCTGAATTTATGAAAAAACGCAACGGGGAAGCCGCAGGCGCGGCGTCCGGACAACCGACGCGCATGGCGCGCTTCGGCAAATATATGGGGAAGCACTGGCACGGATATGTCTTTATCGCGCCGGTGATGCTGGGGATCCTGTTTTTCACACTGGTTCCCATGCTGCAATCGCTGTATTACAGCTTCTTCCGCTATTACAACGTGGTAAAACCGCCCTCCGGGTTCGGATTGTTCAACTTCAGGCGGATGATGCTGGATCCGGATTTCTGGCAGGCATTGAAGGTGACGGGAATCTATACGGTGATTTCCATTCCCGTCATGATGGTGCTGTCCTTCCTTTTGGCACTGCTTTTAAACCGCAATTTCAAGGGGATCGGCGTGTTCCGCGTGCTGATTTATCTGCCGGTCGTCATTCCGGTAACGGTCTCCGGTATCATCTGGAGGAATTTTACCGAGGTGGACTTCGGACTTGCGAACGCATTTCTGGAGGCGCTGGGACTGCCGCGTTTTACTTTTTTCGACGCGGCGGATACCTCGATGTTTTCCCTCATCTTCTTCAATCTCTGGGGGCTGGGCGGCGGCATGATCCTGTGGCTGTCGGCGTTGAAAAACGTCCCGCCCGCACTCTACGAGGCGGCGGAGATCGACGGCGCGGGAAGGGGAAGGCGCCTGATCAGCATCACCATTCCCATGTGCACGCCGATGATTTTCTACAACCTCATCATGAATATCATCGGATCTCTGCAGACGTTCGGCAGCGTGTATACCCTGACGGGCGGGAGCACGGGCGAAGAAAATTCCCTGCTCTTTTATCTGATGAAAGTGTATAACGACGCATTTAATTTTCAGGGTAAGACCATGGGATACGCCTGTGCGGAGAGCTGGGTGCTCTTCCTCATCATCGCGGCGCTCACAGCGGTGGTGTTTAAGACGAGCAAATGGGTGTTTTACGGGGAGGAGAGCTGATGCGGGGGAGCGGTATCAAAAAAACAAGAAGAAACGGGAAACGCATCCTCGGCACGGCGGTCACGGTTGCGGCGCTGGTCGTACTGAGCCTCATATTTATGCTTCCCTTCCTGTACATGTTTTTCATGAGCTTTATGACCAATCTCGAATCGGTGGGAAATCCGGTCACCGTCTTTCTGCCGCAGGGAGAATGGCAGTTCGTCAATTACGTCAACGCACTGGACGAGGATTTTCTCACCTACCTGGGAAATACGCTGCTGATCATCGCGGTGAACCTCGTCACCGTTCCGCTGGCGGCAAGTTTTTGCGCGTTCGGCTTCTGCCGCTGTCAGTTCAAGGGGAAGGAGTTCTGCTTTGCCGTCGTCTTATCCACGATGATGCTGCCCGCAATGGCGGTGCAGATCCCGCTGTACGTTCTGTATGTGCGGATGCAGTGGGTAAATACGCCGCTGCCCTTTATCGTCCCCGCGATTTTCGGCGGCGGGGCGATGAACATCTTTTTGGCGCGGCAGTATATGCGGTCCATTCCCGCTTCGCTGGACGAAGCGGCGACCATAGACGGCGCCAGCCGTTTCCGCGTGTTCTTCAATATCTATCTGCCCTTATCCGTTCCTATCCTTATCTTCATCATGATCGGCGTATTCAACGGAACGTGGAACGATTTTATGGGGCCGCTGATGTATCTGAGAAAGCCGGAAACGTATACGCTCGCACTGGGTGTATTCATGAAATACGCGGGGAGACTGAGCGAAGATTCTTTCCCCAACGTGCAGATGGCGACGGGCGTTTTGATGATTATCCCGTCCGCAGTGATTTTTTTCATCTTTCAAAAGCAGCTGATCGACGGCGTTGCGATCGGCGGGGTCAAGGGTTAACGCCTTAATTCAGAAAAAACGCTCTTTTAAGGGAGCGAATGGAGGTAAAATAGATGAGTAAAAGGCAAAAAATCGGAATGCTTTTAATCGCTTTGGTTCTAAGCATGGCAATGGCGCTCGGCTCCGCGTTCGCCGCGGACGACGACGTCATCACGACGAAGTCCCTCGTTTCGACGGGGAGCATGGGAGCGGGTGAAATCGAATGGGCGGAAGCCGGCGCGCCGGATGCGTGGCCGGGCGCCGTCGAGGAGATCAGGATTGACGGACAGGAGGACGGCGGCGACGTGATCCTGAGAACGGAGCTGGCGGCGGACAACGTCTCCCTGGTCACGGGGCAGTACGGCTTTGCGCGGCAGAGCACCAACGCCGCTATCTGCGCTTATTCCATGTCCGGACTCACCATGAAATTTTACGCGCAGAGCGCGGGCTTTATGATGATGTTCACGCAGAATTCCGGCTGGTACGCCGCTTCCACCTATCATTGGGAGCTTTGGTTTCAAGGCGGTTCCGTGACGCTGAGAAAGTGCACTACGGGCGGCGACAACATGGTGAATGCGGGGAATGCTGCTTCCACGCTGGTGACCGATTACGATTACTTCAAGGATCCGGCTACGATCGGCTATAAGAACGTGGGAGACAACACGCAGACCTTTGTCGGGACGGAGAACGTCCTCGAGATCAAATCCGTCGGCGGTCACGCCTGCCTGTTCCTGAACGGAAC
The DNA here is from genome assembly GCA_900543915.1 of uncultured Eubacteriales bacterium. Classification (GTDB taxonomy): domain Bacteria; phylum Bacillota; class Clostridia; order Christensenellales; family Borkfalkiaceae; genus UMGS621. The sequence goes on from UQTB01000017.1 coordinate 41,260, forward strand.
GCAGCTCTTCGATCTGACGGAAACCGGCGTGGTTTCGGACGTATTCAACAACTTTAATTCGGACGGCGGTTTCCTGTGCTTCTACGGCACGAACGCTTCCGCGCAGGCGATCAAGATCACGGATATCTACAATGTGCAGAGCAGCTGGACGGAGGGCGTGCCCGACACGTATACGCTCCTCAGCGGCGGTGCGGAATATAAGGCGGACGAAAGCTCCAACGTCGGGATCCGCAGCACGGCACCCGATTACGCGTATGCGGTGAAATACGGCGTAAAACAGTATGTGCAGGATATCTCGCTCACGTTCTACTATGCGGGGGGCGAACTCGCGGAGGGCGACGTTCTGAACGTAAAACTGTTGGATTCCGCGGAAAACGGAACGGCGTATATCAACTTTGCCTTTGCCAAGAAGACGGTGAATTCCGCAACACTCACGGTCACGGCGTTTGACGGGGCGGAAAAGACCTTGGGCTCTGCCGAAGTGAAGCTGTACTACAACGGCAGCGCGCTCAATACGATTGCTTTGAAGGAGACCGTGCCTTTCGTCCTGAGCGTGAACGGCGCGGTGGCGGATATCGATCTCACGCCGCTCTCCGCGATGAAGAGCGCGTTTACCGACGGGCAGAGTTCCGTCGTCTATGCGGTGGAAGAGAGCGCCGCCGGAACGCTGACGCCGGTCAGCTATACGAGCGCGCCGGTTGCGGAATACGAAGCGGCGGACGGCTTTGCCGTGGAAGGCGACGGCGTGGTGATCAAGTCGGACGGCAATTACATGATGTTCTACAACGAAGAAGACTCCGCCTACTCCGTCAGCTATACGGCGAATAAGCTGATCGCAAACAGCTTTGAGCTCTCTTATCGCTTCGGCAAATACGGAGAAAAAACGGAACCCTTCACCGTCGGCGCGATGAGCGGAGACGCCGGACTGACGTTTACGTTCGCTTATGTCGACGACGCGAGCGCGAAGCTTTCCGTGGCGATCGCGGGCGGAAAAATGCTCGCGGAAGAGACGGTCGATTTCAAATGGAGCTATTCGGACGGAGACAAGAAACTCGGCTTCGTCAAGAGCGGCGTCAGCGGATATCTCGTGTTCGTAAACGGCGATATCGCGATCCAGATGAATGCGGACGCTCAGGTTTCGGAATTAGACGCCGCAGTGGAAAAGATGGAAGGCGGCATGGCGGATATTTCCTTCTCGGTCGGCGGAGACGCGCTCACCGCGTTCGCCCTTCTCGATTACGAGTATTACGTTCCCACCACCCTGGCTGCGGGATGGGGAGAGGGCGCGCTTCCCGGAACGCGTTTCGGCTACGCCGCCGGCAGCAATACGGTCATTGCGTTCAGCAACGCGTGGTCCTATCAGAAGGGGACGGGCGTCCTTGTGGACGGCTTCTCCATGCAGTTCAAGACCTATGCGAAAGCGGGGTATGCTTCCCCGACATGGGCGATCAGCACGGTTTCCGCCTGGTATTCCAACAACAGTGCGATCCAGTTCATGATCGGGAAAAACGGCGACGACAAGGCGACCTTCAGCCTGCATTATACCAACAAAGTGGATGGGGATTACGAAACCATCGGAGTCGGCAAAGAGAATGAAGGCATCACGAGCTTCAGCGTTCCCTGGAACTGGAACAACGGCGAGTACAACGAAATTTCCCTGAACCTGACGGACGGCGTATGGCGCTGGACGGTCAACGGAACGGTTCTGACGCCCGCAGAAGAGCAGGTTGATTACTCTGATTATTATAATGATCTCTGGGCGCTCTACACTTCTTCGGACAAGACGGGCGTAGTGCAGATCTACGGCGGCGCGAATGCGGTCTACGACATCGCGTCCATAGCGGAATATGTCCCCAACGCGGATCCTGTGGTCAATCAGCCGGATGATTTTTCCGACTGCAAGATCGGAGACAAGCTGGCGCTGGATCTCACGACGGTTTTCTCAGATGCGAACGGAGACGAACTCTCCTTTGTTTTTGAAGAGTCCGATCAATATCAGGGCAAGATTGAGGGCAGTCAGTGGTCTTTTGACTGCACGGACGCGGGCACATATACCGTCAAAATTTACTGCTACGACGGCAACGGCGGCGAAGCGGTCTGTGAATTCAACGTGACGGTAACGGCTGAAAGCGGCGGCGGATCGGGCTGCGACTGCAATTCATCCGTCGCAGCGGGAAGCGCGCTCGCGCTGCTGCTGATCGGACTGGCGGTTCTGCCGCTGATCAGGAGAAGGCTGCGCGGCTGACCGTGCGAAGCCCGGCAAAAAGAGGGAGAATGAAAATGAAACGTTTTTTGGCATGTTTGCTGACGCTGCTGTTCGCGCTTTGCTCGCTCGGATGCGGAGGAGGGGAAAACCCTCCTCCCGATGACGGCGATCCCCCGGAAGAATCTCTGCCCGTCAAAGGCTATGAAGACATGAATATCGAGCATAACGAGGCTTACGTGAATACGCCCTTTTACAACGACAAAAACGACAGCGTGGCATACGTTTCCAACGCTATGTGGAAGATGTTCGGTCTGGTCAACGACGGGCAGGATCTCGTGCTGAAATTCGGCAACGAGGCGACCTGGTTCGAGTGGCTGGCCGAAAAAGTGATGTGGAGCGGGGACGACGGCTATATCTCCCAGTTAAAGAGCAAGATGCTCGATTATCCACAGGTGGACTGCGGCTTTCTTTGGTCCTGGACGACCACGCCGTACTGGACGGTTTCGGGGACCAACAGCCTGCATTACGACGGGACGTTCCGCTATATCGCCGCAGTTTACGATATCATCAAGTGGGAGAACAGCACGGACTTTCTGGAACAGATAGATACCTCTTCCTACGGCTCCGATCTGAAACTGGACGCATCCAAGGGCAAGACGGTTTACGAAAAGACGGCCGCGGCCATGGATTATATTCTGAACCGCCTGAACGGCAAAAACGGGGAGATCCTCATCACGGCGGATTCCGTGCTCATGGCGGACGGAAAGACTAAATTTTTCGACGAATGGAACAATACCGGCCGCTTCGGTTCGGGGAGTTCCAACTATTGGGATAACCTGTGTTTCGGCAATTACGACGCCTATGAAAACGCCCTTTTCTATCAGGCGCTGAACGCGATGAGCGGAATCGAGCGCATGCGCGGGAACGACGAGAAAGCGGCGGAATACGATTCGCTCGCCGAGACCGTTAAAAGGCGCTACGACGAGCTGTATTGGGATGAAACTGCGGGGCGGTATATCAACACGATCGACGCAGACGGCGTCCGCCGCGATTACGGCCTTACCTTTCAGAACTTCGAAGCGCTGAAATACGGATTGGGCGACACGGACAAGGCGAAACGCATTTTCGAATGGGTGGACGGCGTTCGGACGGTCGAAGGAGATACCTCGACGGGCTCGGATATCATGAGCTATACCGCTATCCTGAATACCTATTACGAAAAGACGAACAGCGCGAAGCGCGCGCCCGAGGGCTTAAAACTCGCCGCCCGTTCCAACACGGTGGCGTTTGAGAGCAAATCGGAAAACGGCAAGTCGTGGTGGCACAATCCGGGCGGAATCGACGAGTTCTCGAACGCCTCCTACAACACGCACCTGGAAAACGGGGGATATATCTTCTATACGGCATATTACGAGCTGATGGCAAGACTCGTTTATCAGGGCACGGACGCCTCTGTCAAACGCATGCAGGAGATCGCGGAGGTATATGAGTATAACCTTCTGAACAGCGACGTCGGCGGCTGGATGGAGGGGCTGGTCGGGGAGTTCCCCGAGAGCGGGTTGGTGCCGGTGTTCTATTTCTACGGCCTGATGGGGCTGGATGCGGATGCAGACGGTCTGCGGTTGTTCCCCTCTTTCGGAACGGCTAACGAGACGCTGGGCGTGTCTTCTCTCCGTTACGGGGGAATCACGTATGCAGTGGAGGCAAAGAAGGACGGTTCCGCAACCATAAAGGCAAGCGGAAAGATCGATCTTGCGCTGACTTACCGCCCTGCCGCGGGAAAATCCTTCAAGGCGACGGCGAAAGACGCGCGCGGTCAGACTTTGCGCACGCTGGAGGCTTCCGTCGACGAAAACGGCGAAGTCGTCTTCGATCTGACCGGACTGGACGGCGCTTATCGCGTCAATATTCAGACGGTCGAGTGAGGTGTTTATGAAAATATGGAACCGACTTTTCGCTGCAGCGCTCGCATGCGCGATGGTGATGGGCGGCACGGCGTGTCAGGATCCGGTCAAACAGCCCGTACGGGAGCGATTGGAATTACAGGGATACGAGGCGCTGGGAAAAGATGAAGCCGCCTTCGTGAACACGCCCTTTTATTCGGACCGGGACGACGAGGTGACTTACGCATTTAACGCGCTGTGGGATACCTTCGGGGTGGCGAGCGGCGGCGCGGTAGCGAAGTACGGCGCGAATTCCTCCTGGCTGTATTGGGACGCCGCGAAATGGATGTGGAGCGCGGATTCCGCGCGAGAGGGCGTAAAAAACGTCGTCAAAAACTATCCGCAGCGCGCGGACGGCTTCCTTTGGTCCTGGGGAGACAGCGAGACCTGGGGAGGAGCGGGTTACAACAATACCGATCCTACCTATCGCGCCGTCTATCACTACGATCAGATGTTCAATTTTATCAACGCAGTGCACGAGATCTGCCTGTGGGAAGGCAACACAAGTTTCTTGTCCGAAAAGGATACCACGACTGCGCAGCTTCACTTCGAGGTAGAGGGGATAACCTACGATTACGAAGACGTATCCAACGGCAAAACCGTGCTAGAAAAGACGGAAGCCGCCATGGAGTTTATTTTAAAGGAGCTTCAGGGAGAAAGCGGACTCGTAATTTTGGGCGGAGAAAACACGGGGGAATTCAATTCCGCGAGCTCCAACTACTGGGACAATCTCTCCTTCGGATATAAGGATCCTTACGAGGGCATGTTGTTTTTGGGCGCGCTGCAGAGCATGGCGGATCTCTATCGCATGACGGGAGATTCTGCAAAGCAGGCGGAATACGAGACTCTGCTGAATACCGCGCACGCGGCGTACGATGACGCGTACTGGAGTGAGGAAAAGGGTCGCTATGTCTCTGATATCACGGCTTCCGGCAAAGTGCTGGATTACGGCCTGACGTTCTTAAATACCGAGGCGCTTTATTACGGCGCCGGAGATCAGGCAAAGGCGGACGCTATTTTCTCCTGGATCAACGGCGAACGCATTGTGGAGGGCGACACCGCTGCCGGCGCGGAGATACTGGACGCGTGGGTGATTGCGCCCATGTCCAACACCGTCCCCATCGAGTCTTTAAAAGAGATGGACGAGGAGAGCCGCCGCAACGTAACGTGGTGGCACGCGCCGGGTGCGATCAACGTGTTTACCAACGCGAAATTTAAATTGCACTGCGAAAACGGCGGGGCGATCTTCTACACGACGTATTTCGAGCTGATGTCCCGCCTCCGCTACGGCAAGACGGACGAAGCGATGCAGCGCATGATCGCCATTGCAAGGGAATACGGCAAAGACGGCTTGCTGCGCGATCCCGTCAATTCCTACGGTTCGGCGTGGATCCTGGGCGTGATCGGGGAGTTCCCTGAGAGCGGTCTGGTTCCCGGCGTGTTCGTCAAGGGTTTCATGGGCGTGAACGCTTCGGCCGACGGGTTGGTTATCAGTCCCAATATGCCGGAAGAATACGAAAAACTGGGCGCAAAAGGCGTTTATTACGCTGGCAAGCACTTTGATATCGAGATCAACCGAGGCGATTCAATAACGCTCAGCGCGACAAATGACGGTTCAGCCGATTTTACGCTGATCTTCTCGGACTTTGCGGGGAAGGACTCTTATGTCGCGGAGATCGGCGGCAAAAACGTTTCCGCAATCCGGCTGGAAGACGGCCGTTTTTCAGTCGAACTGTCTGTCAGCGGGCGAGAGACAATCACCATCCGCTGACAGAAGAACGGGCAGCGCGTGATGCTTTTATAAAAACAGGCCGGCGGGTACATTCGCC